>CAWIWK010000045.1:0-36836 GCA_963839605.1 uncultured Acidimicrobiales bacterium
ACACCAAGATCGACGGCCTGCCCGCCGACGTGCTGGCCGCAGCGCTGCACCAGGCCCGTGACGCCCGCCTGCTCATCCTCGACGTCATGGCCGGCGCCATCGCCGGGCCGCGCGACGAGGTGTCGGAGAACGCGCCGAAGATCGTGTCGTTCCAGATCCCGGTGGACCGGATCGGCGAGGTCATCGGGCCCAAGGGGAAGGTCATCAACGCCCTGCAGGCCGAGACGGGCACCGACATCGCCGTCGACGACGACGGCATGTACGGCATCGTCACCATCGGCGCCAAGGACGGCGGGGCGGTGTCGGAGGCCAAGCGGCGCATCTTCCTCATCGTCGACCCGCCCGAGGCCGAGGTGGGCGCCACGTATCCGGGCAAGGTGGTCAACATCACCAAGTTCGGTGCGTTCGTGAACATCCTCCCCGGGCGCGACGGGCTGCTGCACATCTCCAAGGTGGGCGGGGGCAAGCGTGTCGACCGGGTCGAGGACGTGCTGTCGCTCGGGCAGGACCTCGAGGTCAAGGTGGACGACATCGATCCCCAGGGCAAGGTGTCGCTCTCGCTCGTGGGCGAGCCCCCCGCCCCCACCGGCGGCGGCGCCCCGGCCGAGTCGGGGTCGCGCAACGGCGGGTCAGCGCAACGGCGGCCGTGACCGTGGTCCAGCGCGAGGGCGGCTCGCGCGACAGCGGCTCGCGCGAGGGCGGCTCGCGCGACAGCGGCGGATCGGGCGCACCCGTGGCCTCCTTCGAGGCGGCGTTCGAGGCCGAGCTCGTGAACGAGCTCGGGGACCTCGGCCCCGGACCGGGCTCCTCGGGCGGCGGCGAGCGCGGCGGGGACCGTGACCGCGGGGGGGACCGCGGCGGACGTCGTCCTCGCCGGCGGTGATCGCACGGCGCACGGCCCGGTTCGTCCCGGACGGTCGCCCGGTGCACACCGTGCCGGGCGGTCGCCGGGGTCCGACCGCCGGGCCGTGACCGCAGCCGCTTCTCACCACATGGCGACGGGGTGATCTGCACCGAGGTCCTCGGGTGCGGGGCGCGGCTCGTCACCGAGCCCATGGCCGACGTGCGCTCGGTCACGGTCGGGATGTGGGTGGGCACCGGGTCGCGCGACGAGGACGACGCCCACGCCGGCTCGTCGCACTTCCTCGAGCACCTGCTGTTCAAGGGCACGCCCACGTGGAGCGCGGCCGACATCGCCGAGTCGGTGGACGAGGTGGGCGGCGACATGAACGCCTTCACCACCAAGGAGTACACGGCGTTCTACATCCGCCTGCTGGCCGAGCACCTGCCGCTCGGGCTCGACGTGCTGGGCGCCATCATGACCGAGCCCGCCCTGCGGGCGACCGACATCGACGCCGAGCGCCAGGTGATCCTGGACGAGATCCTCATGCACGCCGACGAGCCCTCGGACTTCGCCGCCGAGCAGTGCACCGCCGCCCTCTTCCCCCACCATCCGCTCGGGCGCGAGGTCCTCGGCGCCGCCGACAGCGTGGCCGCCCTGGGCCAGGACGACATCCGGGCCTTCTTCGAGACCCACTACCGGGCCGGCAACCTGGTGGTGGCGGCGGCCGGGGACCTCGACCACGCCCGCCTGGCGAGCGCCATCGACGAGCGCCTGTCGGGCCGCACGGGCGGGACGGCGCCGGTGCGCCATGCCCCGAGCGCGCCGGGGGAGATCCTCACCGTCCACCGTCGCCCCACCGAGCAGGTCCACCTGGTGGTGGGCATGCGCTGCGTCGGCCGCCACGACGCCGGAGCGCTGGGCGCTCGCCGTCCTCAACCACGTGCTCGGCGGCGGCATCTCGAGCCGGCTGTTCCAGGAGGTGCGCGAGCGGCGGGGGCTCGCCTACTCCATCTGGTCGGAGCGGACCCACTACGACGAGGTGGGCACCCTGACGGTGAACGTGGGGACCGCGCCCGAGAACGCCAGCGAGGTCCTCGCCCTCGTGCACGGCGAGCTCGACCGGCTGGGCCACAGCGGCATCACGTCGCGCGAGCTGGCCGTGGCCAAGGGCCACCTGCGGGCCGAGACGCTGCTCTCACTCGAGGACTCCGGGGCGCGCATGAGCCGGATCGGCTCGGGCCTGCTGCTGCACGGCCGCGTGCTCGAGGTCGACGAGGTGCTGGCCAAGGTCGACGCCGTCACCGTCGAGGACGTCGCCGGCGTGGCGGCCGCCCTGGCGGGCGAGACCCGGACCCTGTCGGTGGTGGGCCCCTATGACCCAGACGGCCATGAACCAGACGGCCATGAACCAGACGGCGCCTGACGTCGGTAGGGTCGTGCCCATGGTGCGCGTCGGAGTGCTCGGTGCCGGGGGCCGCATGGGGCAACAGGTGTGCCAGGCCATCGCCGCTGACCCCGAGCTCGAGCTGGTGGCGGCGGTCGACCCCCGCCTGGCCGGCATCGACCTGCGCCAGGTGGCGGGGGTGGACGCGGCGGGCCTGCTCGTGGCGCAGGGCGTCGAGGCGCTCGAGCGCTCGGGGGCCGAGGTGGCGGTGGACTTCACCGTGGCGGACGCGGCGGTGGAGCACATGCGCTGGTGCGCGGCGCACGGCGTGCACGCCGTGGTGGGGACCACCGGCATCACCGAGCCCGTGCTGTCGGAGCTGACCGCCGCCTTCGCCGCCTCCTCCGCCAACTGCGTGATCGCCGCCAACTTCGCCATCGGCGCCGTCCTCATGATGCGCTTCGCCGAGCTGGCGGCCCCGTTCATGGACGGGGCCGAGATCGTGGAGCTCCATCACGACGGCAAGGTCGACGCGCCGTCGGGCACGGCCCTGCAGACCGCCGAGCGCGTCACCCGCGCCCGCCAGGCGCGCACCGGGCCGTGGCCGGCCGACGCCACCACCACCCACACCCTGGCCGGGGCGCGGGGCGCCGAGGGACCGGGCGGGGTGCGCATCCACTCCGTGCGGCTTCCGGGCCTCGTGGCCCACCAGGAGGTCCTGTTCGGGGCGGGGGGCCAGAGCCTCACCATCCGCCACGACGCCTACGACCGCACCTCGTTCATGCCCGGCATGATCCTGGCCGTGAAGGCGGTGGCGGGTCGCCCCGGCCTCACCGTCGGGCTCGACGCCCTGCTCGGGTTCTGATCCGGCCCGGGTTCCCGGGCCGACGCCGCGCCGCGCCGTATCCTTTCCCCGTGGACGGGCCGCGCCAGCGGATCCTGGAGGCCACCTACGCGTGCGTGGCCCGGTGGGGCCTGTCCAAGACCACGGTGGAGGACGCGGCGCGCGAGGCGGGACTGTCGCGGGCCACGGTGTACCGCTACTTCCCCGGCGGGCGCGACGAGCTCGTCGACGCCGTGGTGGCGTGGCAGTACCTGATCTTCTTCGGGCTCCTCTACGAGGAGGTGCAGGGGGCGGCGACCATCGAGGAGGTCCTCGAGCGCGGCCTCGCCTTCGCCCGGCGCTCGCTGCTCGAGCACGAGGTGCTCCAGAAGATCCTCGAGTCCGAGCCCGAGGTGCTCATGCCCAAGCTGACGGTGGAGTCGAACCGCACGGTCGGCCTCATCAGCGGCTTCCTCGTCCCCTACCTGCTCGAGCACGGCCTGGCCGACGGTGTCGAGGTCGACGAGGCGGCCGACTTCGTGGCCCGGATGATCCTGTCCTACATCTCGTCCCCGGGGCACTGGGACCTGGGCGATCCGGACCAGGTGGCCACCCTGGTGCGCACCGAGCTGCTGGCCGGCGTGGTGGCGGACCGGGGCGCACCCGATCGGTGACAGGGGGCCGGGCTCCGACCCGGTCGGGCCCCCTCGGGGTCATTGACAATGAGACATGGGGAGCCATACTGTCTCACGGTGGGCGCGGTGCGGCTCGAGCTGGTGCAGGGGACGGCACGCCCGGCGTGCCGTGGTCAGGCACCGCCGACCACACGCCCGCCGCCGAGGCGACCCCCACCCGGGTGCGCATCGTGCCGACGGCGCCCTGGCCTGCATCGCCCGGCACCGGCGTGGCCAGCACCACCCTCGACGACGTGGCCCGGCCAGGCCGGGTGCAGCCGGGCCACGGTCTACCGGGCCTTCCCCGGGGGCAAGGACGGCGCTGCTGGCGGCTGTGGTGGACACCGAGGTCTCCCGTTTCTTCAGCGCCCTGGCGTGCGCATGGGGGAGGCCGCCGACATCGAGGACGTGCTCGTGGCCGGGATGTGCGAGGCGGCCGTCGCGCGTCACGCAGCACCCCGCCCTGGCCCATCTCCTGGCCCACGAGCCCGAGACGGTGCTGTCCGCAGCTCGACCTTCGCCCGCATGGACGAGCGCTGGCCCTGACGTGCGACCTTCACCGCGCCCTTCCTCGGACGCTGGCTCGACGCCGCCGAAGCCCGGCGCGTGGCCGAATGGGCGGCGCGCATCGTGGTGTCGCACCTCGCGTGCCCGGCCGACGGTGTGGACCTCACCGACGCGGCCCAGGCACGCCGGCTCGTGCGCACTCTTCGTCCTGCCCGGCATCCGGGCCCCGCCGCGGCGCCGACGGCGATGCCGCACACCACGCCGGTGGCGCCGACGGCGCGCCGTTCGTCCCATCGCATCCGACCCGTACGAGCCCATCAAGGGGGAAGTGTCATGACCGACCAGATGCGCGACACGGCCGACATCATCGGCCGCGACGACGATCAACGACCTCGAGGCCATCCTGTCGGTCGTGAACACCGACACCGACGAGAAGCAGCACGGCGTCCATTCGGTGTACGACACCATCTTCACATGGGACTACGAAAAGGGTCAGCGGCCCAAGCTCGAGAAGCTCTACGAGAAGGCCAAGCGGGCCCAGTGGAACGGGCAGACCGACCTCCCCTGGGACACCGACGTCGACCAGGAGAAGCTGGTGGTGGCCAACGCCGTGGCCAACGGCGGCTTCGCCCAGGGCCTCGACGTGAGCGGCACGTCGCTCGAGCGCTGGGGCGAAAGGAGTGGATCCAGTTCGGCGTGGAGGGCCAGAACTGGACGCTGTCGCAGTTCATGCACGGCGAGCAGGGGGCCCTCGTGTGCACGGCCAAGATCGTCGAGTCGGTGCCGTGGATCGACGCCAAGTACTACGCCGCCACCCAGGTCATGGACGAGGCCCGCCACGTCGAGGTGTTCGCCAAGTACCTCGACGACAAGTTGTCGGGGCACTACCCGATCAACGCCCACCTGCGCCTGCTGCTCGACGACATCATCGCCGACAGCCGCTGGGACATGACCTACCTCGGGCATGCAGATCATGGTGGAGGGCCTGGCGCTGGCCGCCTTCGGGTTCATGCACCAGATGACCACCGAGCCGCTGCTCAAGCAGCTGCTGCGCTACGTGATGTCCGACGAGGTCGCGCCACGTCGCCTTCGGTGTGCTGAGCCTGCAGGAGTACTACGCGCAGCTGTCGCGGCCGAGATCCGCGAGCGCCAGGAGTTCGCCTTCGAGGCGGCCGTGCGCATGCGGGACCGGTTCCTCCAGCAGGAGGTGTGGACGCGCATGGGGGTGGACCCCAAGGAGGTCGTGCCGCTGCTCATGCAGGTCCCCGACCGCCAGGTCTTCCAGACCCTGCTGTTCTCCAAGATCGTCCCCAACTGCAAGAAGCTGGGGCTGCTCGACGCCGCCGACGGCTGGCTGCGCCAGACGCTTCACCGAGCTGGGCGTCATCGCCTTCGAGGACTGGGCCGACACCGGCGAGGAGTACGACGGCCTCCAGGCCACCGGCACCACCGACGCCGTCGCCTGACGCCGCCTCGGCCGGCACCGAGCCGAGTCACGGCCGGCGACACGGGACCGCCTTCCGGCGGCGCCGGGACCGCGGCCGAGATAGCCTGACGGCGTGACACCCCCCGGGAGCCGGTCGGTTCGGCGCCGTGGTGACCGCCATGGTCACCCCCTTCGACGACACCGGCGCCCTCGACCTCGATGGGGCCGTCACCCTGGCCCGGTGGCTGGCACGTCCCACGGCAGCGACGGGCTGGTGGTGACGGGCACGACCGGGGAGGCGCCGGTGCTGTCCGACGCCGAGCAGGCCGATCTGTGGCGGGCGGTGGCCGAGGCGGTGACCGTCCCGGTCATCGCCGGCACGGGCACGAACGACACGCCGGCATTCGATCGAGCTGCACCAAGGCCGCCACCGAAGCCGGCGTGGACGCCGATGCTCGTCGTCACCCCCTACTACAGCCGTCCCTCGCAGGCCGGCCTGGCCGCCCACTTCACCGCCGTGGCCGGCGCCACCGCCCTGCCCGTGGTGCTCTACGACATCCCGGTGCGCGCCGGGCGCAAGATCGCCACCGCCACCTTGCTCGGCCTGGCCCGCCAGGTGCGCAACATCGTGGCGGTGAAGGACGCCGCCGGTGATCCGGCTGGCCTCGGCCCGGGTGGTGGCCGAGGCCCCCGACGGCTTCGAGCTCTACAGCGGTGACGACGACCTCACCCTTCCCCTGCTGGCGGTGGGGGCGGTGGGCGTGGTGAGCGTGGCCGCCCACTGGGCGGGCGAGGAGATGGGCGAGTGCGTGGCCGCCTTTGCCAAGGGCGACGTCGAGGGGGCACGGGCCCTGAACGCCCGCCTGCTCGAGTCCTACGAGTTCGAGACGAGCGAGACGTCCCCGAACCCCATGCCGGCCAAGGCGGCGTGCCGCGCCCTGGGCCTGCCCGGCGGACAGTGCCGGCTCCCGATCGGTGAGGCGCCGGCGGAGCTCGACGAGGCCGGCCCGCGCCGTGGTGGGCCGGCTCGGCCGTCACCTGCCGGGCGCGGCCGACCGTGGGCGGTCCGGTTGCCTGACCCGGTCCGCATCACCTTTCTCGGCGGCCTCGGGGAGATCGGGCGCAACTGCGCCGTGCGTCGAGATCGACGGGCGCATCGTGGTCCTGGACTGCGGCGTCATGTTCCCCGATCCGGACATGCCCGGCATCGACCTGGTGCTGCCCGACCTCACCTACCTGCGCGACCACGCCGAGGCGGTCGAGGCGGTGGTGCTCACCCACGGCCACGAGGACCACACCGGCGGCCTCGCCTTCCTGCTGCGCGACATGTCGGTCCCCGTCTACGGCTCGGCCCTCACGCTGGGCCTGGCCCGCAACCGGGTCGAGGAGGCGGGGCTCGAGGACCGCGTGCGACGTTCGTCGAGGTCTCCGACGGTGCGCGTCGCCCGTCGGACCCTTCGAGGTGGAGTTCATCCCCGTCACCCACTCCGTGCCCCACGGGTTCGCCACCGCCTTCCACACCCCGCAGGGGGTGATCCTGCATTCGGGCGACTTCAAGCTCGACCTCACGCCGGTGGACGGCCGGCTCGACCGATCTGGGCGCATCGGCGCCCTGGCCCAGGACCCCGGCATCCGCCTGCTGCTGGCGACTCGACCAACGCCGAGGAACCCGGCTTCACCGAGTCCGAGCGCTCGGTGGGGGCGGTGCTGCTGCGGCTCTTCGAGTCGAGCGCCGGCCGGCGGATCGTGGTGACGTGCTTCGCCAGCCACATCCATCGCGTGCAGCAGGTCGTCGACGCCGCCCTCGCCACGGCCGCAAGGTCGCCACCCTCGGTCGCTCGATGGCCAAGAACGTGGAGCTCGCCCGGCGCCTCGGCCTCCTCGACATCCCCGCCGACGCCCTCGTGGACGTCGAGCACGTGGACGAGCTGCGACCCGGGCTCGGTGTGCGTGATGTCGACCGGCTCACAGGGCGAGCCCCTGTCCGCCCTGTCGCTCATGGCGGCGGGGGAGAGCAAGTGGCTCACCTGCGCCCCGACGACGTGGTGATCATCAGCGCCCACCCCATCCCCGGCAACGAGTGGGCCGTGGGCAAGGTCATCGACGCCCTGCACCGACGCGGCGCCGGGTGATCCACACCGGCGTGGAGCCGGTGCACGTGAGCGGGCACGCCCGGCAGGGGGAGCTGAAGGTGCTGTTGTCGGTGGCGAGCCCCGAGTGGTTCATCCCCGTGCACGGCGAGTACCGCCACCTGGTGAACCACTGCCGCCTGGCCACCCAGATGGGGGTGGGCGAGGACAACGTGCTTCTGTGCGAGGACGGCGACTCGGTGCTCGTCACAGACGACGGTGTGCGGCGCACCGACTCGGTCCCGGCGGGCTTTCTCTACGTCGACGGCACCGTGGGCGACGTGGGCCACGGCGTGCTGCGCGACCGGCGCGTGCTGGCCGAGGAGGGCGTGGTCGTGGTGGTGGCCACCATCGACCTCCACGCCCGCGAGGTGGTGAGCCCGCCCGAGATCGTCACCCGGGGGTGGGTGCACGCCCCCGAGGCCGAAGCCCTCCTGGGCGAGGCCAGCGACGCCGTGCGCGTGGCGCTCGAGAAGGCCCTGTCCGACGGGGCCACCGATCACGAGTCCCTGAGCCGGCACGCCCGGCGGGCGCTCGGCCGGTTCGTGGGGGAGCGCACCCGCCGCCGCCCCATGATCGTTCCCGTCGTCGTCACCGTCTGACCTGGTCGTTCGGACCCCCCCGGCCGGCGGCGTCGGGGTCGGGAGGCGCGGCGCGGGCGGGACGCGGTCCCCGGGGGCCGCTGGGGCGGCTGTTAGCGTTGGGGCCACTGTGGTGACGACCAAGCGCCGTCCGGCTGCTTCGCGCCCGACATCCCGTCCATCGGCCGGGACGCGCAAGAAGGCGCGCGCCACCACCCGGCCCCGGGCCGGCTCCGCCACCCGCCGTCCCGCCGCCCGCGGCAAACGGGCGGCCACGCGTCGGCGCCAGCGTCCTGCCTGGCTGCGCTCGGCCCTGGCCGTGCTGGAGGGCCACGCCGAGGACGTGTGGGGCATCGCCCTCGTCACCGTGGGCGTGCTCGGTGTGCTCGCCCTCTACGCCGACGCCCTCGGGCCGGCCGGCAACGGGGTGCGGGCCGCGACCGGTGCCCTCCTCGGCGTGGGGCGCTTCCTCGTTCCCCCGGCGTGCGGGGTGGCCGGTGCCATGCTCGTGGCGGGCCGACCCCGCCACGAACCGGCCCGCACCGCCCTCGGATTCGTGCTCGCCCTGGCGGCGGTGGCGGGGCTCGCCGGCCTGGCCGGTGGGGCGCCGCGGCATCAGCGCCGCCGCCGCCGTCTCGACAACGCAGGGGGATGGATCGGCGCCGCCATGGGCAACCCGCTGCGGGCCGGGCTCGGGGACTGGGGGGCGGCGGTGGTGCTCGTGGCCCTGGCCACGCTGGCGCTCGTGCTGTTCACCGGCGTCACCGTCCGCGACGCGTGCCGCAGCGTGGGGCGGGCCGCCGCCTCGCTGTGGCACCTGGCCGTTCCCGACGAGGACGACATGGACGCCGGCGACGAGTTCGAGGACGAGGACGACGTCACCGCCGCCACCGACGTCGCCCCCCGGGGCACGGGCGCGGCGGTCCCCGATGCGCACGACGAGGTCCCCGCCACCGGTCGGGGCCGGGGACGGGGCGCCGCTGGACGCCAGCTGTTCGACATCGACGCGCTGCTCGGGGGCGCGGCCGGGTCCGTGCCCGACCCCAACGCCGAGCACGACGCCGCCGCGCTCGAAGAGGGTCCCCGGGTCGCCGCGCCCGTGGTCGTGCCCGAGCCCGAGCCGGTGCTCGAGGCGGTGGTGCCCGCCCCCGCAGCTCCGGCACCGGAACCGTTGCTGCGCATGGAGGCCGAAGCGGCCGTGGGGGAGTGGCGCCTTCCCCCCCGCAAGCTGCTGTCGCGGTCCAAGCCCCAGGAGCTGGACCGTTCCGAGGTGGCGGCGGCAGGTCGCGCCCTCGTGGCGTCGCTCGCCGCCCACGGCGTGGAGACGCGGCTCGTGGGGTACACGGTGGGGCCGACCGTCACCCGCTTCGAGCTCGAGCTCGGGCCGGGCGTGAAGGTGGCCCGCGTCACCAGCCTGGCCAAGGACATCGCCTACGCCATGGCATCACCCGACGTCCGCATCCTCGCCCCCATCCCGGGCAAGTCGGCCATCGGCGTGGAGGTGCCCAACCGGCGGCGCCAGCTCGTCACGCTGGGCGACGTGCTCGCCTCGGAGGAGGCGCGCAAGGCCGTGCACCCCCTCGAGGTGGCACTGGGCCGCGACATCGCGGGGCGGCCGGTCATGGCCAACCTGGCCGACATGCCCCACATCCTCATCTCGGGGGCGACCGGCGCCGGCAAGTCGTCGTGCATCAACTCCGTGCTGACCTCGATCCTCATGCGGGCCACGCCCGAGGAGGTCCGCCTCATCCTGGTCGACCCCAAGCGGGTGGAGCTCGGGCAGTACAACGGCTTGCCGCACCTGCTCACCCAGGTGGTGGTGGACCCGAAGAAGGCGGCCAACGCCCTGTCGTGGGCCGTCACCGAGATGGAGCGCCGCTACGACGTGCTGGCCGAGGCGGGCATGCGCGACATCACGGGCTACAACGCCGCCATCGACCGGGGCGAGTTCGACGACGACGAGCCCGGTGCCACCGGCGACGACGAAGGGGACGAGACGAGCTCCGAGCTGAGCGACGCGCCCCGGGCCCACGACGACGACGGCGACGAGGCGGACGAGGACGAGGTGGGCGACGCCGCCCTCGACGACGGGCCCTTCGACGTCACCGCCGTCGAGGACGGCGACCTCGCCGACGGCGGGCCCGACCGCGGCACCGGTGACCTCGGATCGGCGGCCCGCGCCGCGGCGCGGGTGGCGGAGAGCCGCGCCGCGCTGGCACCGGCGGTGCGCAAGGAGCGCCTCCCCTTCGTGCTCGTGGTGGTGGACGAGCTCAACGACCTCATGATGGTGGCGGCACGCGACGTCGAGGAGTCGGTGTGCCGCATCGCCCAGATGGCGAGGGCCGTGGGCATCCACCTCGTGCTCGCCACCCAGCGCCCCTCGGTGGACGTGATCACCGGGGTGATCAAGGCGAACGTGCCGTCGCGCCTCGCCTTCTCGGTCTCCTCCCTGGCCGACAGCCGGGTCATCCTCGACCAGCCCGGCGCCGAGCGCCTCATCGGCAAGGGCGACATGCTCCTGCTCACGGCGTCCTCCTCCGTGCCCCGGCGGATCCAGGGCCCCTGGGTGGCCGAGACCGAGGTGCGGTCGGTGGTGGCCCACTGGCAGCGCCAGCGCAACGTGGAGTACGTGGCCGGCATCGCCGGCGACGACGGCCCGGCGGTGGGTGGCGACGCCCTCGACGACGACGACGACCTGCTCCCCGCCGCCATGGAGCTGGTCGTTCGATCTCAGCTAGGGTCCACGTCGATGTTGCAGCGCAAGCTCCGCGTCGGCTTCTCCCGGGCGGGGAGGCTCATGGACCTCATGGAGCGGCGGGGAGTGGTCGGGCCGTCCGAGGGGTCGAAGGCGCGCGCCGTGTTGATGACCATCGACGAGCTCGAGCAGCTTTCCGTCCGGTAGCTCGTGGATCGCCACAACGGCCGCCACGTCCGGGGGCTCGAGCCCGGGTCGGGGGCGCTGTCGCGTTCAGGCGTCGCCCCCCCCGACGACGATCCCGATGAGGACTGCGGCGCCGATCCCGCCGGCACCGGCACCGGCACCGGCACCGGCACCGACGTCCCGGCTGACGCGCCACGCAGGCGTGGACCGCACCGAGGCGCCCGACGACCCCTTCCCCGTGGGGGTGGCGCTCGCCCCGCCGCCCCCGTCGTGCCCGCCACCCAGTTCCTGCAGCGCGACCTCACGCCCGCCGAGCTCGTGGCCGACGACGTGCGCCACAGCGGTCTGGTGCGTGTGGTGGAGCACCGTGACGAGGTGGACGCGGCGGTGGACGTCGCCATGGGCGTGAGCGTCGAGATCGACGCCGGCACCGGCACGGTGGTGGAGGCCCACGTCGAGGCCCACGTCGAGGCCCACCTGGCGCCCCGCGTCGAGGGAGACGCAGGAGTCGTGGCCGGCGTCATCGGCACCGTGGCCGTCCCCGACGCATCGCCCGACGATGCGTCCCACGGTGCGAAGGGCGCCGACGACGGGGCATCGGAGGGCGTCGACGCCGTCGGGCGCGTCCCCGGCACGTCGCCGGGGACCACGCTCGTGGCTTCCACCGTGCCCGGTGCCGTCCCCGGCACGGCGGCCGTGGCACGCGTGGTGGTCCCCGCCCTTCCCATGGATGCGCCGCCCCGGCGCCACCGGGCGCTGCGGTGGTCGGGGGGCGTCGTCGTGGTGGTGGCGGCGGTGCTGGTGGCGTTGGTGCTCGTCCAGCTGGGGCGCACCGTGCCCGCCCCCGTGGTGCACGGCACCCTGGACGTGGCGTCCCCCGTGCCGGGAACGGCCCCCGCCCTGCCCTGGCCCACGACGGGCGAGGCGGCGGTGGCGGTGCCGTCGCTCGGGGTCGCGCTCCAGTCGGGCCCCGAGGCACCCGTGCCCATCGCCAGCCTGGCCAAGATCATGACCGCCTACCTCACCTTGAAGGACCACCCCCTCGCCCCCGGTGCCCAGGGCCCGTCGCTGTCCATGACGGCCACCGACGAGGCGGAGGCCGTCGAGGACGAGGAGGTGGGAGCCACCGACGTCCCCGTCCAGCCCGGAGAGCACCTGACCGAACGACAGCTGCTCGAGGGGCTCATGGTGCACTCGGCCAACAACCTGGCCGACGCCCTGGCGCGCTGGGATGCCGGCACCGTGCCCGCCTTCGTGGCCGACATGAACACCACCGCGTCGGCGCTGGGCATGACCCACACCCACTACGCCGACAGCAACGGCCTCAGCACGGCCACGACCGGGACCCCGGGTGATCAGATGCGCCTGGCCCAGGCGGCCATGGCCATCCCCGCCTTCGCCCAGGTGGTGGCGGAGCCGTCGGTGACCCTGCCCATCGCCGGCACCCTCCCCAACTACGTGTCGTCGGTGGGGACCGACGGCGTGGTCGGCGTCAAGTCGGGATTCACCCAGGCCGCCATGGGCTGCCTGGTGATGGCGGCGGAGCGGACCGTGGACGGCCACAGCGTCCTCGTCCTGGCGGCGGTGACGGGCCAGCCGGGGCTCGATCCCCTGAGCGTGGCCAACCAGGCAGACCTCCGCCTGGTGGACGCCCTGGGCGCGGCCCTGCGCGTCGTTCCGGTGATGACGCCCGGCACGCGCGTGGGCACCGTGACCGTGCCCTGGTCCCACCACGCCGTGCCCGTCGTCACCGCCGGGGGTGCCTCGCTGGTGGTGTGGCCGGGAACCGTGGTGCGGGCCACCATGTCGGGTGCGACGGTGCGCGCCGGTGCCTGGAGCGGCACGCGCGTGGGCACGGTGACGGTGCAGGCCGGCAGTGAGCGGGTGCAGGTGCCGGTCCGCCTGGCGGGCCACGTCGAGACCGCCCCCGTCAGCTGGCGCCTGGGGAGGCACTGACCGGGGCACGTGCCCCGGTCCGGGGAAAGTACCCTGGCAGCCATGCGTGCCCGGGCTCCTGCGTCGGCTGCCAACCTGGGACCGGGCTTCGACGTCCTGGCCGTGGCGCTCGACCTCTACGTGGAGGTGGAGATCGAGCCGTCGCCGCGCCTGGTGGTGCGGACCGAGGGGGAGGGCGCCGACCTCGAGGAGGACGCCATGCACATGGCGGCCCGGGTCGCCATCGACGTGGCCGGGCACGACCACATGGCCATCACGGTGCGCTCGAGCATTCCCGTGGCCCGGGGGCTCGGCTCCTCGGCCGCCCTGGCCGTGGCCTCCGCCGCGGCGGCGGGGTCCAAGGATCCCCTGGGCGTGGCCGCCCGGGTCGACGGCCATCCCGAGAACGCGGCGGCGTCGGTGGTGGGCGGTCTGGTGGCGGCGACGATGGTGCGCGGTGCGGTGCGGGCCGTGCGCATGCCGCTCGACGGCGGCCTCGTGTTCGTGGCCATGATCCCCGACCGTCCCCTGCCCACGGCGCGGGCCCGCCAGGCGCTGCCGCAACAGGTGGGGCGGGCCGACGCCACCTACAACCTGGGGCGCATGTCGCTGCTGCTGGCCGGCCTGGCCGACCGGTCGCTGCTCATCCGGGAGGCGACCGAGGACCGCCTCCACCAGGACTACCGAAGCCCCCTGTTCCCCGAGGCCCCGCAGCTGCTGGCCCGGCTGGTGGCGGCGGGGGCGCTGGCGTCGTGCTGGTCCGGTGCCGGCCCCGCGCTCCTCGGGATCTGCGACGGCGAAGACGCCGAGCGGGTGCGCACCGGGGCGGTGGCGGCCATGGAGGAGATCGGCGTGCCGGGCCGGGTGGCGATGCTGCACGCCGACGTCGAGGGGCTCATCGTGGAGGGTTCGCCCCACTCGCCGTCGCGCCACTCGTCGCCCTACGGAGGCTGATGGCGCGCACCTTCCACATCCGCACCTTCGGCTGCCAGATGAACGAGCACGACTCCGAGCGCCTGGCCGGCCTGTTGATCGCCGACGGGCTCGAGCCCACCGACGACGTCGAGGCGGCCGACGTCGTGGTGTTCAACACCTGCTGCATCCGCGAGAACGCCGACAACCGCTTCTACGGCCAGCTCGGGGCGCTGAAGGAGCTCCGCGACCGCCGTCCCGGGATGCAGGTGGCGGTGGGGGGGTGCCTGGCCCAGAAGGACCGTGACGCCATGCTGGGGCGCGCCACCCACGTCGACGTGGTGTTCGGCACCCACAACCTAGCCCGTGCGCCCGCCCTGTTGCGCCAGGCGGCGCAGACCGGTCCCGTGGTCGAGATCCTCGACGCCCCCGACCCCGAGGACGCCTCGTCGCTGCCCCAGGCACTGTCGGCCGAGCGCGAGCTTCCCTACGCGGCGTGGGTCACCATCCAGACCGGGTGCGACAACTCGTGCGCCTTCTGCATCGTCCCCCAGGTGCGCGGGGGCGAGATCAGCCGGCCCTTCGACGACCTGGTGGCCGAGGTGCGCGCCCTGTCGGGGCGCGGCGTGACCGAGGTGACGCTGCTCGGGCAGAACGTCAACTCCTACGGGCGCGACCTCACCCGCCGCCGTCCGCTCTTCGCCGAGCTGCTGCGCGCCGTGGGGGCGGTGGAGGGCGTGCGCCGGGTGCGCTACACGAGCCCGCACCCGAAGGACCTGCGGCCCGAGACCATCGCCGCCATGGCCGAGACGCCCGCGGTGTGCGAGCACCTGCACCTGCCCCTGCAATCGGGCAGCGACCGCGTCCTGTCGGCCATGCGGCGCGGCTACAGCGCCCGGCGCTACCTCGACCGCCTGGCCGCCGCCCGCGCTGCGGTCGAGGACCTGGCCGTCACCACCGACATCATCGTGGGGTTCCCCGGTGAGACCGACGAGGACTTCGCCCGCACGCTCGAGGTGGCGGCCGAGGCGGCGTTCGACAGCGCCTACACCTTCATCTTCTCGCCCCGTCCCGGGACCCGGGCGGCGGACATGGCCGCGCACTTCGTCCCCGACGAGGTGGTGGCCGAGCGCTTCGAGCAGCTGCGGGTGGTGGTCGAGCGCTCCGCCCTGGCCCGCCACCGCGCCCGGGTGGGCCGGGTGGAGGAGGTGGTCGTGGAGGGCCCGAGCAAGCGCGACCGGGGGTGCTCACGGGCCGGACCCGCCAGAACAAGCTCGTGCACTTCGCCCCCCCGCCGGGGACGCCCCCGGGCCCGGCGCCTACGCCGACGGTGCACGTGCTCGAGGCCGCCCCGCACCACCTGCGGGGGGAGCTCATGGCCGTGACCGCCCGGCCGCCGCGCCGGCGCATCCCGTCGCGGTCCGGTAGCGGAGGTGGGGCGTCCCCGGCCCCGGCCCCGGCCGGGGTCACGTGGCGCTCGTGGGTCCCACCGCATCGGGCAAGTCGGCGCTCGCCTTCGCCCTGGCCCAGGTCCGTCCCGAGGCGGAGCTCGTGTCGGTGGACTCCATGGCGGTGTACCGGGGCATGGACATCGGCACGGCCAAGCCCGGCGCGGCGGACGCGGCCGCGGTGCCCTACCACCTCCTCGACCTCGTCGACCCCGACGAGGAGTTCACCGTGCAGCGCTTCCAGGCCGCCGCCGCCGGGACCGTGGCCGGCATCGAGGAGCGCGGACATCGCGCCCTGCTCGTGGGGGGGACCGGGCTGTACCTGCGGGCCGTGGTGGACGGGCTCGATGCCGGGCCGCTGGCCCGAGGTGGCCGCCGCCGCTCGAGGCCGAGGCGGATGGTCCCGGCGGCGTGGAGCGGCTCCACGGGCGACTGCCGCCCTCGATCCCGTGGCCGGCTCCCGGACCACCCCCACCAACCGGCGCCGTGTGGTGCGGGCCCTCGAGGTCACGCTCGGCTCGGGCCGGCCCTTCTCCTCCTTCGGGCCCGGGCTCGAGGCCTACCCGCCTTCGCCGTTCACCATGGTGGGCATCCCCCTCGACCGGCCGCGCTCGACCGGCGTATCGAGGAGCGCTTCGGGTGCCTGCTCCGGCGCGGCCTGGTGGAGGAGGTGCGGGCCCTGGCGGCGCGCCCCGCCGGCCTGTCGCGCACGGCGCGCCAGGCGCTCGGCTACCGCGAGCTGCTGGCCCACGTGGAGCAGGGCGTCGCCCTCGACGCGGCGGTGTCCGAGGCGCTGCGCCGCACCCGGGCCTTCGCCCGCCGCCAGTGGGCGTGGTTCCGCCGCGACCCGCGGATCTGCTGGCTCGATCCCGGCGGGGACCTCCTGGCCCAGCTGCTCGGGGTCTGGGACCGCTCTCAGGTGGGACAATGACGGGGATGGCGGACCCCACCCACGGCCCCGCGTTGCGCCTCACCAAGCACCACGGCGCCGGCAACGACTTCCTCGTGCTGCTGGACCCCGACGACCGCCGGCCCCTGTCGGGGGCCGAGCGGCCCGCGCCCTGTGCGACCGCCGCCGGGGGATCGGGGCCGACGGCGTGCTGCGGGCCACGTTGCGGCGCCCCGAGGCGGCGCTCACCATGGACCTGCGCAACGCCGACGGCGGGCCGGCCGAGATGAGCGGCAACGGCATCCGCTGCCTGGTGCAGGCGGCGGTGGACGCGTCGCTCGTGTCGGCGGGCGACGTCACGGTGCACACCGCGGGGGGCCGCACGGTGCGGTACCAGGCGGCGGACGGCCCGGTCTCGGGTGGGGTCGCGTCGACATGGGCCCGGCGTTGCTCGGCGGGGAGCTGCGCCTCGACGAGCCGCCGGCCACCGGTGGGCGCGCCTGGTGGACATGGGCAACCCGCACGTGGTGCTGTTCGGCGCGGCCGTCGACGACGACACGGTGCGCGGCGTGGGGGACGCCTCGGTCGCTCCGTACCCGGGGGCGCCAACGTCGAATTCGTGTGGCCCGGTCCCGTCCCCGGCGAGCTCGTCCTGCGGGTGTGGGAACGCGGCGTGGGCGAGACGCTCGCCTGCGGGACAGGGTGCGTGCGCGGCGGCGGCGGCGGCACACGACCAAGGTGACGCCGGGCGGCGCGTGCGGGTGCACAACCCGGGCGGGCCCCTCGACGTGGAGCTCTGCGCCGAGGGCATCTCGCTGGCCGGCCCGACGCAGCGGGTGGGCGAGGTGGTGGTGGACGAGGCGGTGCTCGCCGCCCTGGTGGCGGCGCTCGGCGGCGCCGACGGGGCGCGGGCCGTGCCCGGGGCACCGGAGGTGGCGGCGACCCCGTGACCCTCATCGAGCGCAGCTTCCAGGAGCGCATCGTGCTCGTGGGGACGGTCTTCCCCTGGACCTCGGCCGCCACGGTGGAGACCGATCTCGACGAGCTGGCCCTGCTCGTGGCCACGGCCGGGGCCGTGGTGGTGGGCCGGGTGGTGCAGCGCCGCGACCGGCCCGACCCGGCGACCTTCGTGGGGCGGGGCAAGGCCATGGAGCTGCACGAGCTGTCGGAGACCGTCGACGCCGACACGGTGGTGTTCGACGACGAGCTGTCCCCGGCCCAGCAACGCAACCTGGAGAAGCTGCTCGGCCGGACCGCCATCGACCGCACGGCGGTGATCCTCGACATCTTCGCTCAGAACGCCCGGTCCCAGGAGGGCAAGGCCCAGGTCGAGCTGGCGCTGCTGCGCTACCGGTTGCCCCGCCTGCGGGGCCGGGGCCGGGCCTTCTCCCAACAGGCCGGCGGCATCGGCACCCGGGGCCCGGGCGAGACCCAGCTCGAGGTGGATCGCCGCCGCCTGCTGCGGCGCATGACGCGCCTCGAGGCCGACCTGCGACAGGTGACGGCCACACGCCGCACCCAGCGCCGCTCGCGCCAGCGCTCGCGCCAGCACGTGGTCAGCCTGGTGGGCTACACCAACGCCGGGAAGTCGACGCTGCTCAACCGCCTCACCGACGCCGGGGTGGTCGTGGAGGACCGCCTCTTCTCCACCCTCGACCCCCGGACCCGGCGCCTGGCGCTGCCGGGGGGCGAGACCGTCCTCGTGTCCGACACCGTGGGGTTCGTGCGCAAGCTGCCCCACCAGCTGGTCGAGGCCTTCCGCTCCACCCTCGAGGTGGTGCGCGAGGCCGACCTGCTCCTCCACGTGGTGGACGGCTCGGCACCCGAGCCCGAGCTCGAGATCGACGCCGTGCGCGCCGTGTTGGAGGAGATCGACGCCGCCTCGGTCCCCGAGCTGCTCGTGGTCAACAAGGTCGACCGCGCCCCGCGGGGCCGCGAGGCGCGCCTCGTGGCCGACCATCCCGGGGCGGTCGTGGTCTCCGCCCTCACCGGCGCCGGCATCGGCGACCTGTTGCGGGCCATGGGCGACCGCCTGCGCGGCGCGGATCGCGTGGTCGAGCTGCTCGTGCCCTTCGAGCGCGGCGACGTGCTGGCGGCGGTGCACCGCGAGGGCGAGGTGGTCGACGAGGAGCACGGCGAGGGTGCCACCGTCGTGCACGTGGTGCTGGACGAGGCGGGGCGGGCCCGCTTCCGCCAGTTCGTGGCGTCGTGGGCGCGCCCGGGGGCTTCACCCCGCCGCCCTACCCCTACGACCGCCTGGACGCCGCCGCCGGTGTGGCCGCCGCCCACGACGGCGGCGTGGTGGACCTGTCGGTGGGCACGCCGTGCGACGCGCCCCCCCGGCCGTGGTGGTGGCCCTCGGGTCCTCGGGCGCCGAGCGCGGCTACCCGCCCTCGGTGGGCAGCGTGGCGCTCCGCGGCGCCGCCGCGGCGTGGATGGCGCGGCGCTTCGGCGTGTCGCTCGACCCGTCGGTGGTCGCCGCCTGCGTGGGGACCAAGGAGTTCGTGGCCACGGCGGCGTGGTTCCTGCGGCTGCGCACGCCGGGGCGCGACACCGTCCTCGCCCCCGCCGTGGCCTACCCCACCTACGCCATGGGGGCGCGTCTGGCCGGTTGCCGGGTGGTGGAGGTGCCCGAGGCGGCGGCCGGGGGCCTCGACCTCGGGGCCATCGACGACGCCGACGCCGAGCGGGCCCTGTGCCTGTGGGTGAACAGCCCGGCCAACCCCACCGGCACGTGCTCGGACCTGGGGGCGGCGGCGGCCTGGGGCCGGGCCCGGGACGTGCCCGTGGTGTCCGACGAGTGCTACGCCGAGTTCACGTGGGAGGGCGAGCCGAAGAGCATCGTGCAGCACGGCACCGAGGGGGTGCTGGCCCTGCACTCGTTGTCCAAGCGCTCCAACCTGGCGGGCGTGCGGGTGGGCGCCTACGCCGGGGACGCCGAGCTCGTCGGGTACCTGTCGGAGCTGCGCAAGCACGCCGGACTCATGGTGCCGGGGCCGGTCCAGGCCGCTGCGGCCGTGGCCTTCGCCGACGACGCCCACGTGGAGCAGCAACGGCGCCGCTACCGGCACCGCCTCGAGCGCCTGGTGCAGGTGCTCGGGGGGGCGGGGCTCGACGCCGCCATGCCGGCCGGTGCCTTCTACCTGTGGGTGCCGGTGCCGGCCTGGGCGCACGAGCGGGGGGTGGAGGAGGGTCGCCCCGGGGCCTGGGTGCTGACCGAGGCCCTGGCCCAGGCGGCCGGGGTGCTCGTGAGCCCGGGGGAGTTCTACGGCGAGGCGGCGGCCCGCTTCGTGCGGGTGGCGGCGGTGCAGCCCGACGAGCGCATCGAGCTGGTGGCGCAGCGCCTGGCCGCCTCGGACCACCCCCACCTGGGGGGCCGTGCGACGCGGCGCGGCGCCGGCGTCTCCGGCGACGAAGGGCGCGACCGGTAACCTCGGCGCGATGGCGGACCTCGCATCGCAGATAGAAGAGCTGTGGGCACGCGCCGGCGAGCTCGGCCCCGCCGACACCGACGCCCTGGCGGTCGTGACCCAGGCCGTGGACCTCCTCGATTCGGGCGAGGCGCGCGTGGCCGAGGTGGACGGCACCGGCGCCGTGGTCGTGCACACCTGGCTGAAGACGGCCATCCTCCTGCTGTTCCGCCTGCGGGCCATGCAGACCATCGAGCTCGGGCCCTTCGAGTACGCCGACAAGCTGCCCCTGAAGACCGGCTACGCCGAGGCCGGGGTGCGGGCCGTGCCCGGCTCATCGGCCCGGTGGGGATCGTTCCTCGGCCGGGGCGTCATCCTCATGCCGAGCTACGTCAACATCGGGGCCCGGGTCGGGGCCGACACCATGGTGGACACCTGGGCCACGGTGGGGTCGTGCGCCCAGATCGGCGAGCGGGTGCACCTGGCCGGCGGGCGTGGGCATCGGCGGCGTGCTCGAGCCGCCCAACGCCGCACCGGTCATGATCGGCGACGACGCCAACATCGGGAGCCGGTGCATGGTCACCCAGGGGGCCCGGGTGGGGGAGGGGGCGGTGCTGGCCGAAGGGGTCATCCTCAATCCCGGCATCCCCGTGGTCGACGCCCAGACGGGCGAGGAGCTCGGCCGGGGCGTGGTGCCGGCGTGGAGCGTGGCGGTGCGGCGCGTCGCGTCGCCGGGTGTTCCCCGGGGGGGAGTTCTTCCTGCCGTGCGTGCTCGTCATCAAGCGGCTCGAGCCGGGCGAGCGCCACGACAAGGCCGCGCTGGAGGCCGTGCTGCGCGACCAGCACGGCCCCCGCTGAGCCGGCCGCCGGCGCATGCCGTGACCGACCTGCTGGCGCTCACCGCCGAGCTCGTGGCCGTGCCCTCCGTGAGCCACCACGAAGCGGCCCTGGCCGACCGCGGTCGAGGCCGACCTGCGGGGCGCGGCGCACCTGGCGGTGGAACGCGTGGGCGACAAGGTGGTCGCCCGGACCCAGCTCGGCCGGCCGCGCCGCATGCTCCTGGCCGGCCACCTCGACACGGTGCCCCCCGTCGGCAACGATCGCCCCGGCCGGGTCGAGGGCGACACCTGTGGGGCCTGGGGGCGGCGGACATGAAGGGCGGGCTGGCGGTGCTGCTCGACGTGGCCCGCACCGTGGCGTCGCCCGGCCGTGGACGTCACCTACGTGCTGTACGCCTGCGAGGAGGTGGCGCGCCGCCACAACGGCCTGGTCCATCTGGTCGAGGCCCGGCCCGACCTGCTCGGGCCGACGCCGCGGTGCTCGGGGAGCCGACCGGCGGCGTGGTGGAGGCGGGCTGCCAGGGGACCATGCGCGCCGTGGTGACCCTGGTGGGCCGCCGGGCCCACACGGCCCGTCCCTTCGCCGGGGTGAACGCCGTGCACCGCCTGGCCCGCGTCCTCGGCGCGCTCGGCCTCCTACGGGCCGCCGGGCGGTGGTCGACGGGTGCGAGTACACCGAGCAGCTCCAGGCCGTGGGGGTCGAGGGAGGGGTGGCCGGCAACGTGGTCCCCGACCGGGCCACGGTGACGGTCAACTACCGCTTCGCCCCCGACCGCACGCCGGACGAGGCCGAGGACGAGCTGCGGTTGACGCTCGGCGGATCGCTCGACCCGGCCGACGGGCGACCGCTGGTGGTGGTCGACGCGCTCCCGCCGCCCTACCGTCGCTCGGCGACCCGCTCTCGCCGCCCTGGTCGGCCGCCACCGGCGCCCCGGCCCGGGCCAAGGTGGGGTGGACCGACGTGGCCACCCTGGCCGCGGCGGGCGTGCCCGCCACCAACTTCGGCCCCGGCGACCCGCTGCTGTCCCACACCCCCGACGAGCACGTGTCGCGGGGCGGAGCTCGAGCACGCCTACGCGGCGTGCTGGGCTCGCTCGGTGCAGCTCGCCTGATCGGCGCCGTCACCGCGTCGTGGCGCCGGCCCCGGCCGGGGAACGACGTCGGCGAGCGCGTCAGAGCCGGCGCAGCACGGTGACGACCTTGCCGTAGATCGTCACCTCGTCGCCGGCGAACTCCATGGGCTCCATGGCGCTGTTGGCCGGGGTGAGGACCACCTTTCCCCGTCGTCGGGCGAAGGTCTTCACCGTGGCCTCGTCGCCGGGGATGCCCGGCCACGACCACGTCGCCGTTGTCGGCGTCGGGCTGCGAGCGCACCACGACGAAGTCGCCGTCGAAGATGCCCGCCTCGATCATCGAGTCGCCGCGCACCCGCAGCATGAACACCGACCCCGTGCCCGTGAAGTCCTCGGGCAGGGGGAGCAGCTCCTCGACGTTCTCCTGGCGAGCACGCCGATGCCGGCGGCGACGTCGCCGACGCAGCGGGACGTGGCGTACGGGCCGGGCCGCCATGGCCGCCGTCGACGAGGGGTCGTAGCGGACCTCCATGGCCCGGGGCTTGGTGGGGTCGCGGCGCAGGTAGCCCTCGCGCTGGAGCACGGCCAGGTGGGCGTGGACGGTCGACGAGGAGGTGAGCCCCACGGCCTCGCCGATCTCCCGCACCGAGGGGGGGTAGCCCCGCTCGCGCAGGCTGTCGCCGATGAACTCGAGGATCTCGAGCCGCTTGCCCGTCAACGCCTCCGCCATGCCACGCTCCTCCACGCTCGATCACCCCCGCACCCGACCCCGGGACCCGCCCCGTGGGCGCCGGTGGTCCCGGGCGGGGGCGAACACCAGTTCGTCCAAGGTACCCCTCCGGGGGGCACGAGGCAAACACCTGTTCGGCCTGCCGGGGACCGCTGTCACACCCCGGCGCGACGCTGGCGTGGTGCGTATCCGGCCGCCCACAGGGGTCACGAGGCCCCTTGACACGAACACCTGTTCGTGGTCACATGGAGTTGTGGCGAACACGTGTTCGACAAGGGGGGCCTCGCTGTGGCCATGACGGCGCTGTCGCTCGACCCGGTGACCACCGGCCTTCGGCCCGGCCGCTCGGCCTCGTCCCCGACACGTCGCCCCGTGCCCCGGTGCCCACGGGGCCGTGGCGTCCTCTCTGCACCCCCGAGCCCGAACCCCGATGCCGTCCGGCGCGCCCCACGCCCGCCGCGTGCGGCTCGAGGCGCCCCGGGGCCAGCGCCGCCGTGCGCCGGCGCCGGGTCGTGCTCGGTACCGTGGCGGCAGCCCTGCTCGCCGTCCTCGCCCTGCCGTGGAGCGGTGCCGGGGGCCATTCCCTCGCCACCCCCGGTTCCGCTCTGGCGGGGGACCCTGTCACGCCGCACGCCGCCTACGTGGTCCAGCCCGGCGACACCCTGTGGTCGATCGCCGAGCGGCTCGACCCGGCGGGCGACCCCCGGCCTGTCGTGGCCCAGCCGAGGCGGAGGTCGGCGGCGACACCGTCGTCCCGGGGAGCACGCTGCCCTTCCCTGAGCGTCTCGGGCACGGGCACTACGGTGGGACCGGTGCGGTGCTCCGTGGTGTCAGAGTCTCGAGGACCAGGTCGTCGACTCCGCGACTGGCCGAGGACGGCGTCGCCATCCGGCGTCGCCGCGAGTGCCTGTCGTGCGCCCGCCGATTCACCACCTACGAGCGTCTGGAGGAGGCTCCGCTGTGGGTCGTGAAGCGCGTCGGCCTGCGCGAGCCCTTCGACCGCGCCAAGGTGGTGGCCGGTGTCCGGGCCGCCACCAAGAACCGGCCCGTCGACCGAGGAGACCCTCGAGGAGATCGCCCAGCAGGTGGAGGAGTCGCTCCGCGGCGAGGGTGCCGAGGTCGACGAGCCAGCAGATCGGCGTTGCCGTCCTGGAGCGCCTGCGCGACGTCGACGACGTCGCCTATCTCCGCTTCGCCTCGGTGTACAAGGGCTTCGAGGATCTCGGGGACTTCCAGCGCGAGGTCGGCCTGCTCACCAAGACGACCGAGCCCAAGCGCAAGGGCTGACGGCGTGGCGGAGCTGCTCGACGAGCATCCCCGGACGGGTGCTCGCCATCTACGCCCACCCCGACGACCCCGACGTGTCGTGCGGCGGGACCCTGGCCCGTGGGCGCGTGCTGGAGCCGAGGTGCACGTGCTGCATCTGCACCGACGGCGACAAGGGGACCACCGATCCCGACGATCGATCCCGCCGCGCTGGCGGCCGGGCGCGGTCGGGAGGCGGCCGAGGCGGCCGGCCGTGCTCGGGCTGGCCGGCCAGCACTTGCTCGGCTACCCCGACGGCGAGCTCGAGGACGACGCCGAGCTCCGGGGCGCGCTGGTGCGTGGGTGCGCAGCTGCGGCCCGTCGACCGTGCTCGGCCCCGATCCCACCGCGGTGTTCTTCGGCGAGGACTACTTCAACCACCGCGACCACCGGACCACGGGCTTCGCCCTGCTCGACGCCGTGTCGCCGGCCGCTGCGCTGCCCGCACTACTTCCCCGAGGCCGGGCCCGCCCACCAGGTGCAGACGGCGCTGCTGTCGGGCACCCTCGAGCCCGACGTCTGGGTCGACGTGACGGCGACGCATCGAGGACAAGGCGGCGGCCGTGTCGTGCCACCGCAGCCAGTTCGCCGACGGCGGCGAATGGGCCGGCGACGGCCGTTCGGGACCGGGCCGCACAGGACGGCCGGCGCGGCCGGGGTGGCCTACGCCGAGGGCTTCCGCCGCCTGCGGCTCGGTGGCTGAGACCGCGGTCGGGCCGTCCCGGTGCGGGCCCGGAGTGCCGGGGTCGACGCCTGCACGGTGCTCCACGTGGACATGGACGCCTTCTTCGCCGCCGTCGAGGTCCTCGACGACCCCTCCCTGGCCGGGCGGCCCGTGATCGTCGGGGGCACGGGCATGCGGGGGGTGGTGGCGCCGTGCACCTACGAGGCCCGCGCCTTCGGGGTCCACTCGGCCATGCCGTCGGTGGAGGCCCGGCGGCGGTGCCCCGACGCCGTGTTCGTGGCCGGCCGCTTCGAGCGCTATGCGGAGACGAGCGAGCAGCTGCACGCCGTCTTCACGCTTCACCCCGGTGGTCGAGGGCATCGGCCTCGACGAGGCGTTCGTCGACGTGGCCGGCGGCCGCCGCCTGCTCGGGCTCGGCCCCGGCCATCGCCCGCGCCGTCCGCGGCGCGGTGCGCGGCGGAGCTGCGCCTCGACTGCGCGGTGGGGGTGGCCCGCACGCAAGCTCCTGGCCAAGCTGGCGTCCAGGGCGGCCAAGCCCGTGGCCGCCCCGGTCGGGCCCCGTCCGGGGCCCGGGGTCGTGGTGGTCGCGCCCGGCCGAAGAGCTGGCCTTCCTCCACCCCCTGCCGGTGCGGGCCCTGTGGGGCGTCGGGCCCCGCCACCGCCCGACGGCTCGCAGGGCCTCGGGCGTGGCGAGCGTGGGCGACCTGGCCCGCCCCGCCCGACGTGCTGTGCCGCCCGCTCGGGACGGCCAACGGCGCGCACCTGGCCGCTCTGGCCCGGGGCGACGACCCGCGTCCGGTGGAGGCCGACCGCGAGGCCAAGTCGGTCGGCCACGAGGAGACCTTCGCCGTCGACCTCCGCAGCCACCGCCGAGCTGCACCGTCATCTCGTGCGCATGGCCGACGCCGTCGGGACGCGGCTGCGCGAGGCCGCGCCTCGGGGCCGCACCGTCACGGTAAGGTCCGCTTCGGCGACCTCACCACCATCACCCGCTCGCACACCGTGGCCCGGCACCGGCCGATTCGCCCCGGGCCATCGGGGCGGTGGCCGGCGGCGCTGCTCGACGCCGTCGACGTGTCGCCGGGCGTGCGCCTCCTCGGGGTCTCGATCTCGGCCTGGCCCGGGCGGCACCGGCGACGCCAGCAGCTCTCGCGTCGACGAAGAGGAACAGCCCGCCCCGTCCGTGGCGGGCGCCCGGGGCCGGGGCCCGGCGTCACGGGCGACGGTGGGGGACCAGGCCCGACGGGGAGGGGGCCGCCCGAAAGGCCCGCAGCCACCCACCCGGCGCCCGGTCCAGCCCGCATGGGACGAGGTCGAGGCGGCCGTGTCGCGCCGTCCGGCGCCCGGTACGGGCACGCCTCGGTGGGTCCCGCCGCCCTGGTGGACCGGGAGGGCCTGCGGGTGAAGGAGCGGGGCGACGCGCCAGTGGGGGCCTGCCGCTCCCGACGACGCAGAGCGTGACCGGACATGACCACGCCGGGCGCCCGCGGCCTGGCGCCGGACCACCCGCTGGGGAGGCATCCAAGCGCTGCCACCAGGTGTTTGTCCCCCCGGAGCTCGTTTGGAGAGAAACCGATCCCCGTGGGCCGCCGTTGTCTTCAGCGTGCCACCGTGCCTAAGATTGAGGTCGCGCACGCCACGTCGAACCGACAGTGGGAAGGGGGTGAGCGTGCCGCTCTCTGAGCACGAACAGCGGGTCCTGCACGAGTTGGAGCAGGCGCTGTACCAGCACGACCCGGCATTCGCCGAGCGCGTCCGCTCGGAGAGCGTGTACCGCTTCGCCGGCCGCTACATGAGCTGGTCCGTCCTCGGCTTCGTGGCGGGCCTGGCCCTGATGCTCGCCTTCTTCACCACCACGTGTTCCTCGGCTTCCTGGGCGTGCTGATCATGTTCGGCTCGCTCGTCATCTTCTGGACCAACGTCCGGCGCATGGGCAAGGCCGGCATCACGACATCGCCGCTCGCTGCGCACACCACGGCATCGGCAACGCCGTGCGCGACGCCGCGGACGGGCGCTCCTCGCCACGACGCCCCCGACCTCGACCTTACCGTGCCCGGTCGGGCGACGACTCGGCGCTGAGCCGCACGGTGGAGCTCTGCCTTGCCATCGATGTCGGCGGGCACGAAGTTGGCCGTCGGCCTAGTCGAGCCGTGCGGGCCGTCCTGGCGCCGGACCCGCACGACCGCCCCGGCACCGACGACCGGAACCCTCTTCGGCGCGCTGGCGTCTTGATCGACGCGGTGCCGCTCGGCCGGCCCCGGACCCGATGGTGTGCGGCGTGGGCTGCGGCGGTCCCATGGACCCGGCCGCGGAGACGTGTCGCCGCTCAACATCCCGGCCTGGCGCGCCTTCCCCCTCCGGCGACCGGCTGGACGAGCTGGCCGGGCTTGCCCGCCGCCGTCGACAACGACGCCAAGGCGCTGGCCCTGGGCGAGGGGTGGATGGGCGCGGCCGCCGGACTGCGCAACTACCTGGCCATGGTGGTGTCCACCGGCGTGGGCGGCGGCATCGTGCTCGACGGCCGCCTGCTGCATGGCGCTGGGGCAACGCCGGCCACATCGGCCACGTCGATGGTCGAGCCCGAAGGCCGCCGTGCGCCTGCGGCGCCCGCGGGGCGCCTCGAGGCCGAAGCTCGGGGACGGCCATCGCCGCGGTGACCGGCGGCCGGCGGCCGAGGCCCGCGACGACGTCGTCGCCGCACCGGCCGCCTCGTCGGGCGGGCCGTGGCGTCGGTCGCCAACGTGCTCGACATCGGTTGGCGGTGGTGGGGGGCTCCGTCGCCCTCGGGTTCGGCGCCCCGTTCCTCGCCGCCGCCAACGAGGAGCTGCACGCCCGCGCCCGGTTGTCGTCGACCTCGGCCCGCATCGTGGCGTCGGGTCTCGGCGCGGCGGGACCACTGGTGGGTGCCGGCGTGCTCGGATGGCAGACCCGGCCGGCGGCCTGGTGCCGACCCCGTGAGCGGCGCCGGCGGCTCGCCCCCGCCCCCCTCGCCCGGCGCGCTGGTGGGGGCGGCCGTGGCGGTGGGGGTGCGGCCCTGGCTGTGGCCGGCGGCGGTGGCCGAGGTGGCGCGCCTGGCCCCACCCCGGTGGTGGCGCCGGTGGCCCCCGCTGCCCTTGCCCGACGGTGCGCTGTGGCGCTTCCGCATGGAGACGGCCTACGGGGGGTCCGGAGACGCCACGCCCGACCCCGAGGACGTCGTGTCCTTCCTTGCCTGGTGCGGCGCCATGCGGCGCTGGGGTCGGCTGACCCCCGTCGGCTGCGGTCCGAGCCGGACCGTGCCCGCGCTGCCCGGGCCGGCCCCGGACCCCGGGAGTACCCTTTCTGTGATGTTGGTGGGGGACCGGGAGGCCGGTGCCAGAGGGGTGGGTCGTGCGCTCGTCCTCAACGCCACCTTCGAGCCGCTCGGTCGGTATCGACCCGGCGGGCGCTGCTGCTCGTGCTCGCCACCAAGGCCGAGCTGGTCCACGCCACCGAGAGCATCTTCCGGTCCGAGCGCAGCGCCTTCCCCGAGCCGTCGGTGGTCCGTCTGGCCGCGTCATGTCCGTGTGCCGCACGACCGCACGGTGGCGGTGAACCGGCGGACGGTCTTCGCCCGGGACGGCCACCGCTGCCAGTACTGCGGCCTGGCCGCCGAGAGCATCGACCACGTCATGCCTCGAAGCCGCGGCGGGTTGCACGCCTGGGACAACGTGGTGGCCGCCTGCCGGCGGTGCAACACCGCGCAAGGAGGACCGCCTGCCCCACGAGGTCGGCCTGGTCCTGCGCACGCAACCGAGCGCACCGCGCCAGCGGGTGTGGCTGCTCGCCATGAGCGGCGGGGCACGCGACGAGTGGGCCCCGTATCTGGGCGAGCAGTCCCTGACGGCGTGAGCCCCGCCCCACGGGGCGGCTGGACGGTCGAGCACCGCACCGGGACGGCCGGGCAGCTGCACGAACCCTGGCCCGCCGCCGACGTCACCACCGACGCCCTGGCCGGCCGACGTGCTGCGCTGTGCAGCGTGACGCGTCCCGCCCTCGTGCTCGGCAGCACGCAGGACCCCGCCACCGCCGACACCGAGCGCGCCCGGCGCCCTCGGTGTCGACGTGGTGCGCCGTGGCTCGGGCGGTGGTGCCGTGCGTGTCGCTCCCGATGCCCAGGTGTGGCTCGACGCGTGGATCTCGCGCCGCGACGGGTTGTGGGAGGACGACGTGGTCCGGTCGTCGGCGTGGCTCGGGCGCCTGTGGTCGGAGGCTCTCCACGCCCTCGGGGCGCAGCGCCCTCGAGCTCCACACCGGACGCGCCACCACGAGCGCATCGTCGCGCCTGTGTGTTTCGCCGGTCTCGGGCCCGGGGAGCTCACCACCGGGGGAGCGAAGCTCGTGGGCGTGTCGCAACGCCGCACGCGCCACGGGCGCACGTTTCAGCTCCGTGGCGTTGCTGTCGTGGGATCCCGCTGCCGTTGTGGACCTGCTGGCGCCGACGGAGCGCCGAGCGGTCGGCGGCGCCGATGATCTCGCCGCGGTGGCCACGGGGCTGCGTGATGTGCTGCCGTTCTCTACCGAGCACTCCGACGCGCAGCTCGTGGCGCTGGTGGGCGACGCGCTCGTCGACGCGTTCGCTGACGAGGCGTTGCACTGACGCGTTGCACTGCAGCGTTGCACTACCGCGTTGCACTGACGCGCGCCCGCACCGGCGCGGTGCGCCGCGCCGCGGGGCGCGGCGCGGCGGTGCGGCGCGGTGCCGTCGTGCCGTTGCCGTCCAGCTCTTCCCCTGCTCCGGCACCCACCTCCGGACCCGGACCGTCCCGAATCGGTCGCGCCCGGGCGGGGAGACGTGGGAGGAGGTGGGGGAGAGGATTGACCTGTGGGGTGAAGGGGTCTAAAGTGGCGCGAAGTGGAGTAAAGGGGAGGAGCCCGCGATGCGGGGGGAGCGGCGTGGGAGCTCACATCGGTGGCACGGTTCTTCGGGACGTACGAGCATTCGCTCGACAGCAAGGGGCGGGTCATCCTGCCGTCCAAATTCAGGGCCGCCTTCGAGCACGGCGGCTATCTCACCGAGGCCCGCGACGGGTGCCTGGCGCTGTGGACTCCCGAGGAGTTCGACGGCAGATGGAAGAGATGCAGGAGCGGGCGGCCGCCAGTCGGGCCAACCGCAACATGGCGCGGTACTGGGCGTCGGCCAGTCGCGAGCTGGAGGTCGACCGTCAGGGCCGGATGGTGCTGCCGGCCCGGATGCGCGAGTACGCCGAGCTCGACACCGAGGTGGTCGTGGTGGGGGTCATCGACCGGGTGGAGCTGTGGAACCCGGCCGCTGGCAGGAGAAGGTCGGACCCGAGGAGCAACGCCTGACCGAGGGGGCCGACGACTGATCGCGGGTGCGCCCGCAATGAGCGACAGGAAAGGACCGCACGACGCACAGACACGTGACACGGCACACGACGACACCAGGTGCATGCGCAGCCCCTCGGCTGGTTCGGTGGAAGACTCCTCCTCCGCCCGCTTCCAACCGAGTCGCAGGAGCAACCCTCCCGACGGCATCCCGCCAGTCGAGGGGCTGCGGATGCCCCAGGTGTACCCGCACGAGCCGGTCATGGTCGACGAGGTGGTGGCGTTGTTCGCCCCGGTCCCTGCCGGCGTCGTGGTGGACGCCACGGCCGGCGCCGGGGGGCACGCCGCCGCCGTCCTCGATGCCCATCCCCACCTGCGCGTGCTGTGCCTCGACCGCGACGCCGACGCCGTGGCCACCACGGCGGCGCGCCTGTCGGCCTACGGGAACCCGCCGTCGTCCGCCACGCCCGCTTCGACCGTGTGGGAGACGTGGCCGCCTCGGTGGGCGTCGGACCGGGTTCGGCGAGCGGGGTCCTGTTCGACCTGGGTGTGAGCTCACCGCAGCTCGACCAGGGGGAGCGGGGCTTCTCCTACCGGCTCGAGGCTCCTCTGGACATGCGCATGGACCGAGGCCAGACCCTGACCGCGGCCGAGCTCGTCAACACCTTCCCCGAGGACGACCTCACCCGCCTGTTCGCCGACAACGGAGAGGGCCGCTTCTCCCGCCGCATCGCCCGCGCCGTCGTCGGCGCCCGTCCGCTTCGCACCACCACCGAGCTGGCCGAGGTCGTGCGCTCCGCCATCCCCGCCGCCGGCGCGCGCCGTCACGGCGGCCACCCGGCACGTCGGGTGTTCCAGGCCGTGCGGGTGGCCGTGAACGACGAGCTCGACGTCCTCAGCACCGCCCTGCCCGACGCCATCGACCTGCTCGCCCCCGCCGGACGCTGCGTGGCCCTGGCGTACCACTCGGGGGAGGACCGCATCGTGAAGGCGGCGTTCACCCAGGCTGTCACCGGCGGCTGCACCTGCCCTCCGGGACTGCCGTGCGGGTGCGGCGCCGTGTCGCTCGGCCACCTCGTGTTCCGCGGTGCGCACCGGCCGAGCGAAGCCGAGGTGGCGGGCAACCGCCGGGCCGAGAGCGCCCGCCTGCGCGCCTTCGAGCGCGAGGCGGCCTGATGCCCGCCGTGGCCGCTCCCGAGCGGATGCCGCGTGCCGACACGGCGGAGGCGATCCCCGCGCCGACGCCGTCCCCGGCGCAGGCGAGGCCCCGTCCCGCCGCCGGCCGTCCCCGTGGAGGCACCCTGCCCCTGCGGGCCATCGCCGTGGGTGCCACCCTGGTCGTGGCGAGCCTCCTGGCGGTGGTGGCGGCCGACGCCTATCTCACCCAGGGCCAGGTCCGGCTGACGCAGCTGCAGCAGCAGCTGACGTCGGCATCGGGCACGCACCGCGACCTCGAGGCACGGGTGGCACGTCTCGTCAGCCCCAACACCGTCATCTCCCAGGCCGAGCACGACGGGCTGAGCGCGCCGAGCGCCGTCACCGACCTTCCCGAGGTCACGGTGCCCCCTCCCACCACGCAGCCGTCCACGGGCGGCGTCACCGCCACCACATCGGCCGGAACGCCAGGCACCTCCACCGGGTCCACCACCAGCCGGTGAGCGGCCCGCCGAAGGACAAAGGGCGAAGCGGCGCACGCCCTGTGGCGTCGCGGGCGCGCCGCTCCCGGGCGCGCCACGCACGGGACGCGCCACCGAGAGCGCCACCGGACCGAGGCGAACGGCACGGCGCGTGAGCACGGTGCGCCCCGTTGCCACGAGCGCCACACGGGCAGCCACCTCCTCTCGCCGCACCACCACCGCCGGGACCGGCGCAAAGCGTGCGTCCGCGTCGGCGAGAACCGGCGCGACCCCGCACCGGCGTGACACGCACGGGCGTGACGCGCACGGTGCGCCCCAACCGTCCGGTCCGAGTGCGACGCCCGACCCCGCCGCCCGAGCGCGACGACGCCACCCTGCGGGTCACGAGCTCGACGCGTGCGGAGCGGTCGGCACCCCCCGCCTCCCGGCGTCTGCGCGGCTACGAGCGCCGCCGTCCCACCCTGCCCTCGTCGCGTCGCGAGCGCGGCGCCACGGCCGCCGCCGTGCGCGGCGTGTCGCGCCGGCGAGTGCACGTCATGCGGGTGGTGGTCGTCGTGCTGTTCGTCGGGCTGGCCCTGCGCCTGGTGGACGTGCAGGTCTTCGGGAGCTCCCGCTACGCCGCCATCGGCACCAAGCAGGTGAAGACCACGGTGTCGGTCCCCGCCGTGCGGGGTGGCATCTACGACCGCAGCGGCGCCACGCTGGCGCTGTCGGTGCCCCGCTGGACGATCATCGGCGACCCGTTTCTCATCCGCACCCCGCCCCCGTGGCGAGGGCGCTGAGCGGCGCGCTGGGCGTACGTGCGGCCCGCCTGCGCGCCGAGCTGTCCGAGCAGCACACCGGCTTCGTCACCCTGGCCCAGCAGGTCAACGACACGGTGGAGAAGAAGGTCCTGGCCCTTGAGCTGCCCGGGATCAACGCCGAGCCCACCACCGAGCGCGTCGACCCCGACGGCACCGTCGCCGGCCCTCTCCTGGGCCAGGTGGGGGGGCAGGGGTCGGGGCAGTCGGGCCTCGAGTACCAGTACAACTCGCTCCTGGCGGGCCGGAGCGGCTCCGCCACGCTCGAGACGTCGCCCACGGGGATACCGCTGCCGGGGCGCACGTCGGCGAGCACCCCCACCGTGGCGGGCAAGGGCGCTCGAGCTCACCCTCGACGAGCCGCTGCAGTACGTCACCGAGCAGTCCCTGCGGGCCGAGGTCCTGGCCTCGCACGCCAAGAGCGGGATCGCCATCGTCATGAACACCCACACGGGCGAGATCCTCTCCATGGCGAACGTGATCGCCACCACCGTGCCCGGCAAGGCACCGCCCGCCCCCGCGCCCACCCCCACGTCGACGACGGTGCCGGGGGCGACCACCACGACCACCACCGCGCCGCCCCGCCGCCCCCGGTGACCACGCTGCACGAGGCGGCGCAGAACCTGGCGCTCACCCAGGTGTACGAACCGGGATCGGTGTTCAAGCTGGTGACCTTCTCGGCCGCCCTCCAGGACGGCATCATCACCCCGGACGAGCTCTTCACCGTCCCCAACTCGCTCACCATCGACGGTTGGGTGTTCCACGACGCCGAGAGCCACCCCACCGAGCAGCTCACGGCAACGCAGATCCTGGCCCAGTCGTCGAACATCGGCACCATCGAGATCGCCCAGCAGCTGGGCGAGGGCCGCCTGGCGGCGCAGATCGCCACCCTCGGATTCGGCCGGCCCACGGGGCTCGACTTCCCGGCCGAGTCGCCGGGCCTGGTCAAGAGCGACCCGGCGACGTGGCACGTGTCCGACATCGGCTCCACCCCCATCGGCCAGGACGACGCCGTCACCGCCCAGCAGGTGCTCGACATGGTCAACTCGGTGGCCACCGGCGGCGTCTTCGTGCCGCCGCGTCGTCCGGGCCACCGTGGCGAGCGACGGCGCCGTCACCGACGTCCGCGCCGCGCCGACGCATCGCGTGCTGTCGCGCACCGTCACGGCGGAGCTCACCACCATGATGGAGCAGGTGGTCCAGGACGGCACGGCGGTGACCGCCGGCGTGCCGGGGTACACCGTGGCGGGCAAGACGGGCACGGCCCAGATCCCCGACCCCGTGCACGGTGGGTACATCCCGGGCGCCTACATGGCCACGTTCGCCGGCTTCGCACCGGCCGAGAACCCGGCGCTGTCGGCCATCGTGGTGCTCCAGCAGCCCACGCCCATCTACGGCGGCATCGTGGCTGCTCCGGTGTTCTCCCAGATCATGCAGTACGCACTGCACCGCTACGGCATCCCCACCTCCCCGCAGGGCGGCACGACGGGCGGCTCGGCCCATCCGGTGCCGTTCCCGCAGGTTCCGCCGGCGACCAGTGTCCCGAGCACCACCACCACGCCGAGTACGATCGTCGCTTCCGCCGGGAAGTCCACGGAAGGCCCGTGACCGCCCCCGCGGGTCCCCGACTGTGCGCATGGACCGGTTGCTCGAGGAGGTCGAGGTCGTCGAAGCACAGGGGGATCTCGCCTCCACCGAGGTCACCGCCATCGAATTCGACAGCCGCCACGTCGGTGCCGGCGCCCTGTTCTGCTGCCTGGTGGGCCGGGCCGGGGACGGTCACGACCACGCCGCGCAGGCCGTGGCCGCGGGGCTGTGGCCCTGCTGGCCGAGCGCCGGCTCGATCTCGACGTGACCCAGGCGGTGGTGGCCCCGGGCACGGCGCGCGCCGCCATGGCCCGCCTGTCGTGTGCCTTCTACGACTTCCCGGCCCGTTCACTGGTCACGCGTGGGGGTGACGGGGACGACGGCAAGACGACCGTGACCCATCTGCTCGCCGCCATCTTCGAGGCGCACCGGTGGCGGACCACGGTCATCGGCACGCTCGACGGGGCGCGCACCACCCCTGAGTCCCCGGTGCTGCAGCGCCTGCTGGCCGAGGCGCGCGACGGGGGAGGGCGGGCGGTGGCGATGGAGGTGTCCTCGCACGCGCTCGTCCAGGCGCGCACCGACGGCATCGTCTTCGACGCGGCGGTGTTCACCAACCTGTCGCACGACCACCTCGACTACCACGGCACCCTCGAGGCCTACTTCGCGGCCAAGGCGACGCTGTTCACGCCCGAGCACGCCGCCCTGGGCGTGGTCAACGCCGATGACCCCTGGGGCCGACGGCTCCTCGAGCAGGCGTCGGTGCCCACGGTGGCGTTCACCATGGACGAGGTCGACGACATCGACAGCGCCCCCGACCACACGTCGTTCACGTGGCGGGGCCTGCGCGTCGAGCTGGCACTGGCCGGATCGCTGCACGTCGCCAACGCCCTGGCCGCCGCCACCACGGCCACCGCCCTCGGCATCGCGGCGCCCGTCGTGGCCGCCGGGCTGGGAACGGCGCGTCCGGTGACGGGACGCTTCGAGGTCCTGCCGGGCGCGGGCGACGTCACGGTGGTGGTGGACTACGCCCACACGCCCGACGGGCTGCGCACCGCGCTCGACAGCGCCCGCCGCCTGGCAGGTGCGCACAGGGTGCTGTGCGTGTTCGGGTGCGGGGGTGGCCGCGACCACGACAAGCGTCCCGTCATGGGGGCGGTCGCCGCCACCCTGGCCGACGTGGCCGTGCTCACGTCCGACAACCCCCGCCACGAGGATCCCGGCGCCATCATCGCCGAGGTGCTGGCGGGCGTTTCCGACCGTTCCGCGTCGTCGTACGGCCTGAGCGCGCGCGAGGCCATCGACCTGGCCGTCGACCTGGCCCGTCCCGGTGACGTGGTGCTGGTGGCGGGCAAGGGCCACGAGACGGTGATCGACTTCGGCGACCACCGCGTCCCCTTCGACGACGCCGCCGTGGCCGGCGCCGCCCTCGAGCGGCGCTTCGGTCCGGCAGGCGCCACCCCGGGGGCGTCGCGGTGATCAGCCTCATGACCTCGGGCGGCATCGCCCTGTGGGCGGCAGCCCTGGGGACACCGATTCTCATCCGCTGGCTGGCGCGCAAGCGCATCGGCCAGCAGATCCGCGAGGACGGCCCCTTCATGCACCTGGCCAAGGCGGGGACGCCCACCATGGGCGGGGTGGCGCTCGTGGCCGCGGCCATCGTCGGCTACCTCATGGGCCACGCCGGCACCCACGTGGCCTTCACCCGGTCGGGCGTGCTCGTGATCCTGGTGACGGCGGCGGCGGCGGTCATCGGCTTCGTCGACGACTGGATCAAGGTGCGGCACCGCCGCAGCCTGGGCCTCAACAAGCGGGCCAAGTTCGGCGCCCAGATCCTCGTGGCCGTGGGCTTCGCCGTGGCCGCCGAGCACTGGGCGGGCATCAACACCCACCTGTCGTTCACCCGCTACAACCTGCCCGGCATCGCCCTGGGCAGCGTGGTGTGGGTCGTGTGGGCCGTCTTCATCATGGTGGGGACGGCCAACGCCGTGAACTTCACCGACGGTCTCGACGGTCTCGCCTCGGGCTCGGCCACGTTCTGCTTCGCCTGCCTGGCCGTCATCGGCTACTGGCAGTTCCGCCACTACTCGCTGTACCACGTCACCTCGGCCCTCGACCTGGCCCTGTCCTCGGTGGCGCTGGCCGGCGCCTGTCTCGGCTTCCTGTGGTGGAACGCCGCCCCGGCGCATCTTCATGGGGGACACGGGGTCCCTCGCCATCGGGTCGGGCCTGGCCGCGCTGTGCCTGCAGATGAACCTCCAGCTGCTCCTGGCGGTGATCGGCGGCCTCTTCGTCCTGGAGACGCTGTCGGTGGTCATCCAGGTGGTGAGTTTCCGGGTGTTCGGACGCCGCGTGTTCCGCATGGCCCCCATCCACCACCACTTCGAGCTGCTCGGATGGCCCGAGACGACCGTGATCGTGCGTTTCTGGATCCTGGGCGGGCTCTTCACCGCGCTCGGCCTCGGCATCTTCTACGCCGACTTCCTCTCCGCCACCGGCATCCGCTGAGGCCGGCGGTGGGACGCGGTCGCATCCTCGTGTACGGCCTGGGCGTGAGCGGCCTGGCCACGGCCACCCACCTGCTGGCCGAGGGGGTGGAGGTGGTGGTGGTGGACGACGCCCCGGCGACGGGCCCCGCCGGCGGGCTCGCGACCTCGGCGTCGAGTTCGCAGACGCTCCCGACGCCGACGCCCTGGCCGTCCTGGCCGCCACGGTGGACGAGATCGTGGTGAGCCCGGGCATCGCCCCCGGCCACCTCGTGTTCAGCCTCGGTCCCGACGTGCCCGTCATCGGCGAGGTCGAGCTGGCGGCGCGCCGGGCCCGGTGCCCGATCGTCGCTGTCACCGGCACCAACGGCAAGACCACCGTCACCACCCTCGTGTGCGCCATGCTCGAGGCGTCGGGGCGCAAGGCCGTGGCGGGGGGCAACATCGGCACGCCGCTGCTCGACGCCGTGACCGGCGACGCCGACGTGGTGGTGGCCGAGGTGTCGTCGTTCCAGCTGGCCCGCAGCCCGTCGCTGCACCCGGC
>CAWIWK010000046.1:0-78141 GCA_963839605.1 uncultured Acidimicrobiales bacterium
CCTCCGTCGGACCCCGCACACCCTGCGACCGACGACCCGTGGAGAGGACCTGGCAATGGCCGACGCCGGCAACGAGCAGCAGCAGGACGAGCACGCCTACCGTCTGCTCTCGGTCATCGTCCCCGTCTACAACGAGCGGACCACGGTGGCCGAGATCATCCGGCGCATCCGGGCCGTCGACATCCCGCTGGCCGTGGAGATCGTGGTCGTCGACGACGGGTCCTCGGACGGGACCGACAAGGTGCTCACGGCCATCGCCGACTCCACGGTCCGGGTGCTAGCCACCCGGTCAACCAGGGCAAGGGGGCGGCCATCCGGACCGGCCTCGGCGTGGCCCGCGGCGACCTGGTCCTCATCCAGGACGCCGACCTCGAGTACGACCCCGAGGACTGGCCAAGCTCCTCGACCCGATCCTGCGGGGGAAGGCCCGGGTGGTCTACGGCAGCCGCTTCACCGGCGAGCGGAAGAACATGCTGCCGCTGCACTGGATCGGCAACCGCTTCCTCTCGCTGGTCACCAACATCCTGTACTCGTCCACCCTCTCGGACATGGAGACCTGCTACAAGCTGTTCGACCGGCGGGTCCTCGAGGGCATCACCATCGAGTCGGACCGGTTCGACTTCGAGCCCGAGATCACCGCCAAGGTGCTCCGGCGGGGGCACCGCATCTACGAGGTGCCGATCTCCTACGCCGGACGCGAGGCCGCCGAGGGCAAGAAGATCACCTGGCGGGACGGGATCGCCGCCCTCCGGGCGCTGGTCAAGTTCCGGTTCACCCGGCTCGACCCGTGACCGGCGCGCCCCGGGCCGCGGGCGGCCCCGGGGCGGCCGCCGTGGCCGCCGTGGTGGTCAACTACGAGGCCGGGGGGGCGCCTGCGCGCGCTGCGTCGACGACCTGGCGGCCGAGGGGCCGCCGAGATCGTGGTGGTGGACAACGGCTCGACCGACGGGTCGGTGGCCGGGCTGGGTCCGGCGGCCGGCCGGGTCGACGGTGGTCGCCCCGGGCGCGAACGTGGGTACGGGGCGGCGGCCAACCGCGGCGCGGCGGCCACCCCGTCCGAGTACCTCCTCGTGTGCAACCCCGACCTGGTGGTCCCCCCCGGGGCGGTCGACGCCCTGGTCGAGGCCCTGGACGACGACCCGGCGCTCGGCATCGTCGGGCCCCTGGTCCGGACGCCGGAGGGTGAGCGCTACCCGTCGGCCCGGCGGTTCCCCTCCCTGGTGGACGCGGCCGGCCACGCCCTGCTCGGGATGTTCGCCCCCGACAACCGCTTCACCCGGCGCTACCAGCAGGCCGACCTCGCGACCCGGGCGCCGCCGGGGGCCCGGCGCCGGTGGACTGGGTGTCGGGGGCGTGCTTCCTCGCCCGCCGCACGGCCTTCGAGGCGGTCGGGGGGTTCGACGAGGCCTACTTCATGTACGCCGAGGACGTCGACCTGTGCTGGCGCCTGGCCGGGCCGGGTGGTCGGTGGCTCTACGTCCCCGCCGCCGAGGTCACCCACCTCCAGGGGGTCTCCACCGACCGGCACCCCTACCGGATGATCCTCGAGCACCACCGCTCGCTCCTGCGCTTCGCCGGGCGGTCCACCACCGGCTGGCGCCGGCTGCTGCTGCCCCTGGTGGCGCGTGGGGATCGGCGTCCGGGCCGTGCCTGGCCGCGGCTGCGGCCCTGGCGGGCTCCCGACGGGCCGGGCCCCGGGCCTGACCGGAGGGGCGGCGCCACGCTGTAGGGTGTCCTCCGATCATGGCCAGCAACTCGACAGGGAAATGGGTGACCCGGGCGGCGTCCACCGGCGGAGGCAAGACCTACCGCGGGCAGATGCCGGTCAACTGGTACGCCAGCCTGGCTGCTCATCTGCATCGTGGGCCTGCTGCTGGTCGGGCTACAGCCGGTACGAGCTGACCCACCGACGGCTCGTCGGCCGGGCACCCCGACCACCTCGCAGACCTGGTACGCCGCCCTGGGCATCGACGTCTGCGGCACCATGGAGCCGAACCTGCCGGCCAGCCCCAACGGGTCGAAGGTCGGATTCACCACCAACGGCACCGGCGTGGTGACCATCGCACCCGAAGAACTCCTCGCAGTCCGGCGGCAACGCCACCCTGGGGAAGTTCGTCGAGGGGTACGGGCCTCGAGCTGATCCGCGAGCACGGTCCAGTACCCGGGGAAGGCGCCTGATGACCAACGGTGAGAACTGCCCCAAGGGCACGCCGGACGCCGGCAAGGCGGGCTACGTCACGGTGGAGAACTGGCCCAGCTACGTGTCCAAGACGGGCACCGAGGTAGCGGCGACCCCACGCTCGCTGCTCTTCAGCAACGGCCAGCTCGATCACCATGGCGTTCATCCCGGCCACGCTCCACCGTGCCCAAGCCGCCGGCCACCGCCATCACCGCCCTGATCAACGCCGTCCAGACCGGGACCACGACCGCACCACGGCCCCCACCACCTCCTCGACCGTGCCGATCACCACCACGCCGCCACCTCCGCGCCGACCACCACGGCCACCACCGGCGGCTCCGGCGGCACCACCAAGTGAGGGCCGTCGTCCTGGTGGGCGGCGAAGGCACGCGACTCCGGCCCCTCACCCTGACCACGCCGAAGCAGATGCTCCCGATCGTGGAGGAGCCGATGATCGAGCGGGTGCTCGGCCACCTGGCCAGCCACGGGATCGACGAGGCCGTCCTCTCCCTCGGGTACCGGCCCGACGCCTTCATCAACGCCTACCCCGGCGGGCACCATCGCCGGGGTGCGCCTGACCTACGCCGTCGAGCCCACGCCGCTCGACACGGCCGGGGCCATCCGGTTCGCCGCCGGCCACGCCGGGATCGACGACACCTTCGTGGTGGTCAACGGCGACGTCCTCACCGACCTGGACATCACCGGCCTGGTCGCCTTCCACCGCGCCGCGGGGCCGAGGCCACCATCAGCCTGACCCCCGTCGAGGACCCGTCGTCCTTCGGCGTGGTCCCCACCGACGCCGACGGGCCGGGTCGAGGCCTTCATCGAGAAGCCGCCGCGGGACGAGGCGCCCACCAACCTCATCAACGCCGGGACCTACGTGCTCGAGCCCTCGGTGCTGGACCGGATCCCGACGGGCGGCGGGTGTCGATCGAACGGGAGACGTTCCCGGCCCTGGTCGAGGCCAGGACGCTCTACGCCCTGGGCTACGACGTCTACTGGCTCGACACCGGGACGCCGGACGCCTACCTGCGGGCCCACCGCGACCTGCTGCTCGGCCGGCGCCGCGGCCCCCGGCGCCCGGGGCCGTGCGGGACGGCTCGATCGGCGACGGGGTCTGGCGCATCGGCGACGGTCGACGGCTCCGAGGGGACGGCGGCGGTGACCCGGACCCTGCTCGGGCCGGGTGCCGTCGTCGAAGTCGGCGCGGCGTCGACGGTCGGTGATCGGGCCGGGGCTCGGTCGTGGAGGAGGGGGCCTCGGTGACCGGCTCGGTGCTGCTGCCCGGGGCCCGGGTGGCGTCGCGGGCCGGGTGGACGGGCTCGATCGTCGGTCCCGGCGCCACCATCGGCCAGCGGTGCGAGATCCGTCCGCTCTCGGTGATCGGGGCCGGCCGTGGTGACGGCCTCGGGCACGGTCGTCGACGGCGAACGGGTCGGGACCGGGGCCTGAGCCGTGCGGGCGGTGGTCACCGGGGGCGCCGGGTTCATCGGCTCGACGCTGGTCGACCGGCTGCTGGCCGAGGGCCACACCGTCGACGTGGTCGACAACCTGTCGACCGGATCGCTGGCCAACCTGGCCGACGCCCGGGCCTCGGCCGGCCGCCAGCTGACCATCCACAACGTGGACGTCCGCTCGGCCGAGCGTGGTGGACCTCATGGTCCGGCGCCGGCCCGAGGTGGTGTTCCACCTGGCCGCCCAGGCCGACGTCCGGGTCTCGGTGGCCGACCCGGTCTTCGACGCCGACGTGAACGTGCTCGGGCACCCTGCGGGTCCTGGAGGCCGCCCGGGCCGCCGGATCCGAGCGGGTGGTGTTCGCCGCCAGCGGCGGGACCCTCTACGGCGAGCCGGACGTCGCCGACCTGCCGGTGCCCGAGTCGCTGCCCCACCGGCCGCTGTCCCCCTACGGCGTCTCGAAGAAGGCGGCCATCGACTACCTGGTGGCCTACCGGGAGCTGCACGCGCTGGAGTTCTGCGCCCTGGCCCTGGCCAACGTCTACGGCCCCCGCCAGGATCCGCACGGCGAGGCCGGGCGTGGTGGCCATCTTCGCCGAGCGGCTGCTCCGGGGCGAGCCGGTCACCGTCTTCGGCGACGGCGAGCAGACCCGGGACTTCATCTATCGTGGACGACGTGGTCGACGCCTTCGTGCGGGCGGCCACCCGGGGCGGCGGCCTGGTCTGCAACATCGGCACCGGACGCGAGACCTCGGTGAACGAGCTGCTGCCGACCATGGCCGCCCAGGCCGGGGTCGACGCGTCCGAGCCGAGTTCGCCCCGCTGCGGCCGGGCGAGCTGCTGCGCAGCAGCCTCGACCCGGGCCGGGCGGGCATCCAGCTCGGCTGGACGTCGTGGACCGGCCTCCCCGAGGGCACGGCGGCGGTGCTCGACTTCATCGCCGGCAGCTGGACGCCGGACGGCTGACGCCCGGTCCGGGGCGGCACCGCCGCGGGGCACCCCCGGTCCCGGTCCGGACGGCGGGGGAAGCCGTAGGATGGGCGGGTCCTGATGCGCTGCTTCAACTTCGCGACAGGCCACCGCCCGGTACGCATCCCGTGTACCCCTCTCTGTCGCACGAAAGCGCTTCCATGCCCCCCTCCCTCCTTCGCCGATCTCGGCGTCCCCTCTGACATCGTCGCCGCGCTGGCCGCCGGTCGATCATCGAGCCGTTCCCGATCCAGGCCGCCACCGTCGTCGACGGCATGGCCGGCCGTGACGTCTGCGGCAAGGCCCCGACCGGGTCGGGCAAGACCCTGGCCTTCGGCATCATCGCCGTCGCCCGGCTCACCGGGGAGCGGGCCCGGCCGAAGCACCCCCGCGTGCTGGTCCTGACCCCGACCCGCGAGCTGTGCGCCCAGGTGGCCTCGGAGCTGCTGTCCCTGGCCACGAGCCGGAAGCTCACGGTGGAGTCGTTCTACGGCGGCGTGGGCTACGGCCCGCAGCTCAAGGCCCTCGCCCGGGGCGTGGACATCGCCGTGGCCTGCCCGGGCCGCCTCGGTGACCTGATCGAACGGGGCAGCGTCCGACTCGACGAGGTGGAGATCGTGGTCATCGACGAGGCGGACCGCATGGCCGACATGGGGTTCCTCCCCGACGTCCGCCGGCTGCTCGACCGGACGCCGGCCGACCGGCAGACCCTGCTGTTCTCGGCCACCCTCGACGGGGACATCGACGTGCTGGTGCGCACCTACCAGCATGACCCGGTCCGCCACGAGATCGAGTCCGACAAGGACGACGCCAACGCCGCCGTGCACCTCTTCTGGAAGTGCCCGTCCGGGGACCGGGTGGAGCTCACCGCCGACATCGCCGCCGCCTCGGGACCGACCATCATCTTCTGCCGGACCAAGCACGCCACCGACCGGATCGCCCGCCAGCTCGAGCAGCCGGGGTCCGGGCCGCGGCCATCCACGGCGACCGGAGCCAGAAGCAGCGCGAGCGGGCGCTGGACTCGTTCGTCCGCGGCAGCGTCGACGCCCTGGTGGCCACCGACGTGGCCGCCCGGGGCATCCACGTCGACGGCGTGAACGCCGTGGTCCACTTCGACCCGCCGGCCGACGCCAAGGACTACGTCCACCGTTCGGGCCGTACCGCCCGGGCCGGGGCCACCGGTGTCGTGGTGAGCCTGGTGACGCCGGAGAAGCAGGGCGCGGTGAAGAAGCTCCAGCGGGAGCTCCACGTCACCGTCGGGATCACCCACCCCGACATCCGGGCCATCCACGCCGTCCTCGGCGACCCGCCGCCCCGCAGGACCGCCGCCGGCCGGCGAGGGCCAGGGCCAGGGCCGCACCGAGCGTGCCGGAGGGTCGGGCCACGGGCCCGCCACGGCGGGCCCAAGCCGGCGGGTCGCGAGCTTCGCCGGGTCCGGCCCGGGGCCGGTCCCGGAACGACGGCGACGGCGACACGCCGGTTCCGCACCGACGGTGCCACCGGGCCCTCGCAAGCCGTCCAAGCCCCGGGCGCCGCGCCGGGCGGCCCGGCACGGCCCGGGCAAGCCCGGAAAGGGCCCCCGTCGGGACGTCGCCGACGGCCGCGGCGCCCCCAAGCGGCTCGGGCACCGGCAAGCCGGCGGCGGCCGGCGGGGCGACGGAGCGGAGCGGTGCCAAGCACCCGGGCCGTCACGGCGGCCCGGCCGGGTTCGCCGGCCCGAACAAGGGCCCGCCGGCCACGCGGCGCGTACCGGTCGCTGACCCGGGCCGCACGGCGTAGAGTCTCGGCCATGACGGACAAGACCAAGCCGACCGTGACCATCCCCGAGGGGGCGCCGCCCGCCGAACTGACCATCGAGGACCTCGAGGTGGCAGCGGTGCCGAGGCCGTGGCCGGCACCAACGTGGAGGTGCACTACGTCGGCGTCTCGTGGTCCACGGGCGACGAGTTCGACTCGTCGTGGAGCCGCAGCGAGACCTTCGGTTTCCCGCTCGGGGCCGGGCACGTGATCCAGGGCTGGGACCGGGGCGTCCAGGGGATGCGGGTCGGCGGGCGCCGACGGCTCACCATCCCGCCGGAGCTGGGCTACGGGGCCCGGGGCGCCGGCGGCGTCATCGGCCCGAACGAGACCCTGGTCTTCGTGGTCGACCTCGTCGGGGTCGGCTGAGCCTGACCCCCGGCGGTCAGCGGAAGAGGTCCTCGGCGGGGGGGCGCACGATCTCCGCGGCCACCGACGCCGGGCGCAGCCACGACGGGTCGACCCCGCGGACGATGGCCACGGGGATGCCCCGGTCCTTGCCCATGACCAGTTCGGCCGCCGCGGCCACCTCGTCGGCCACGCAGACCTCGGTGGCCTCGAGCACCCGGCCGGTGGCGTCGGGCGTGCCCCGGAGGTCCACCACGCCGGCGATGCCGGCGACGCCGATGGCCACGTCGGTCACCCCCCGTCGCCAGGTGCGACCGAAGGTGTCGGAGACCACCACGCCGACCGTCACGCCGAGGCGGTGGCGGAGGACCTCGCGGATCCGCCGGGCCGACCGGTCGGGGTCGACCGGCAGCAGGGCGGCCGTGCCGGCCGCCACGTTGGACAGGTCGACGCCGGCGTTGGCGCAGACGAACCCGTGCCGGGTCTCGGTGATCAGCAGGTCGCCCCGCCGCCGGACCACCCGGACCGACTCGGACTCCACCAGCCCGCCGCTTGTCGGCGGGGTCGTCCGGGCCGACGGGCACGATCCGGCCCTCGGCCTTGGAGACGATCTTCTGGGTCACCACCAGGACGTCGCCGTCGAGCGAGCGGGTGGGAGGACGACAGGTGGTGGACCAGCAGGTCGGCCAGGTCCCGGCCCGGTGCGGACCTCGCCCAGGCCGGTGACCGGGATGACGGTGAGCGGGCCGGGGCCCCGCCCGGCGGCCGTCAGGGTCACCCGGCGGCATCGAGCACCACCCGGGCCAGGGCCGCGGCGTCCTCCGGCGTCGACATGACGGTCGGGGCCACCACGCAGCGGACCCCCTCGGCCTCGACGGCGCCGGCCAGGTCGGCGTCGCGCTCGTCGATCACCAGGGTCCCGACCCACGCGGCGTACCACCGGGCGATCCCGACGGCCGAGGACTCGAAGCCCAGCTCGGTGAGCAGCCGGTCGGCCGGGCCCTTCAGGGCGGCGCCGGCGATGATGGGGGAGACGCCGACCACCCGGTCCCGGCGGGCCACCAGGGTGTCACGGACCCCGGGCACGGCCAGCACGGGACCGATGGACACCACGGGGTTGGAGGGGCAGACCACCACGGTCTCGGCCTCCTCGAGGGCAGCCAGGACGCCCGGGCCCGGCCGGGCGCCGGCTCGACCCCGTCGAAGCGGACGCCGGAGACGGCCACGTCGTGGCGGAGGTCGGACGAAGTACTCCTGGAAGGCCACCTCGGGACCGTCGAGGAGCTGCAGGCGCGTGGCCACGGGGTCGTCGGTCACCGGCAGTAGCCGCACGTCGACCCCGAAGGACCGGCACAGCTCGGCCGTGACCCCGCCCAGGGTCGCGCCCTCGGACAGGCGCTGGGTCCGGTAGCAGTGGGTGGCCAGGTCCCGGTCGCCGAGGTTGAACCAGGTCACCCCGCCCAGCCGCCGCAGGGCCGCCATGACCTCCCAGGTCTCGCCGGCCAGCCCCCACCCGGTCTCCTCGTTGATCGGCCCCGCCAGGGTGTACATCACCGTGTCGAGGTCGGGGGAGATGTGCAGGCCGTGGAGGACGGTGTCGTCGCCGGTGTTGACCACGGCGGTGATCGCCGGCGGGGGGGACCACCCGGACCATGCCCGCGGAGCAGGCGGGCGGCGCCGACGCCGCCGGCGAGGGTGGTGAGCACGTCGGCAGGTTAGTGCCGCCCCGGTCCCGGCGGGACGGCCGTCCCGTGCGTCCGGGCGCCGGAGGATGTGTAAGGCTCCAGCGATGCCGTCGGAGCGTTCCGCCACCGGTGCCCGCGGGTCCGTGCCCCTGGCGGTGGCCCTCGACGCCACGCCGTTGCTGGGCCGGCCCACCGGGGTGGGGGTCTTCTGCGCCGGGGCGCTGGCCGGGCTGGCCCGGCGACCCGACGTGGCGGTCTCGGCCTTCGCCGTCAGCTGGCGCCGGCGGCACGGGCTCGCGGGCCTGGTCCCGCCCGGGGTGTCGCGTGCGGCAGCGGGCCATGCCGGCCCGACCCCTGCACCGGGCCTGGGGGCGGGGCACGCTCCCGCCGGTGGACTGGTTCATCGGCCACCACGACGTCGTCCACGGCACCAACTTCGTGGTGCCGCCCACCGGCCGGGCGGCCCGGGTGGCCACCGTCCACGACCTGACCGTCGTGCGGTTCCCCGAGCTGTGCGACGGGCCCACCCTGGCCTATCCCGGCCTCATCCGCCGGGCCGTGGCCGACGGGGCCTGGGTCCACACGCCCTCGGCGTACGTGGCCGGCCGAGGTGGTCGAGGCCTTCGGCGCCGATCCCGACGCGGGTGCGGGCCGTGCACCACGGGGTGCCCGCCCTGCCCGACCCCGACCTCGACGGGGACGGTCCGCCGTGCCGCCGCTCCGCCTGCCCGACGGGACCGACCGTTACGTGCTGGCCGTCGGCACGGTCGAGCCCCGCAAGGACTACCCCTGCTGGTGCGCGGCCTTCGACCGCGGTGGCCGGCGGAGCACCCCGACGTGGCCCTGGTCGTCGTGGGCGCCGACGGTTGGGGGGCCGACGCCGTGCGCCGGGCCATCGGCGGCGTCGCCGGCGCCGGCGACGGATCGTGCGGCCCGGCTACCTCGACGGGCCGGGACGTGGCCGCGGCGCTGGCCGGGGCGGCGGTGCTGGCCTTCCCGTCGGTCTACGAGGGGTTCGGGCTCCCCCCGCTCCAGGCCATGGCGGCCGGGTGCCCGGTGGTGACCACCGCGGTCGGGGCCATCCCCGAGGTGGTCGGGGACGCCGCCGTGCTGGTCGCCCCGGGCGACCCCGACGCCCTGGCCGAGGCGCTCGGCCGGGTGCTGGACGGGGGGACCGAGGTCGAGGGGCTGGTGGCCCGGGGACGGGACCGGGCCGGGCGTTCACGTGGGAGGCCTGCGCCTGGGGCTGGCCGACCTGTACCGGGACGCCGCGGCCGACGCCGACGCCCCGACCGTGCGCGGGGCGGCCGGTGACCGCCGGCGCCTGCGGGTCCTGGTCGTGGTCGAGCAGCTCCGGCGGACACCGCCGGGGGGGATCGGGACCTACGCCCTGGGCCTCCTCCAGGGCCTCGGGCGAGCTGGCCGACGGCGCCCCCGACGTCGAACTGCTGGCCAGCCGGCCACCCCGCCGGCCCGACCCCCTGGTCGGGCTGGGCCATCCCGTCCACGCCTCGGTGCTCCCCGGCCCGGTCCTGACCCGGCCGTGGGACCGGGGGTTGGTGAGCGCACCGTCGGGGTTCGACGTGGTCCATGCCGTCTCCCTGGCCACCCTGGAGACCGACGGGCCGACCGTTGGTCTCGACGGTCCACGACCTGCTGTGGCGCCGGCTGCCCGACGCCTACCCGGCCCGGGGCAGGGCCTGGCACGAGGCGGCGCTCGGCCGGGCCCTCCGGCGGGCCGTCCGGTTGGTGGTCCCGGCCGACGTCGTGGCCCACGACCTGGTCGAGGCCGGCGCCCCCGAGTCGCCGTCACCGTCATCCCCATGGGGTGCGACCACCTGCCCGCCACCCGACGACGCCGGCGGGGCGGCGCTGCTGGCCCGGCTCGGCGTGACGGGCCCGTTCCTGCTCAGCGTGGGCACCCTGGAGCCCCGGAAGAACCTGCGCCCGCCTGCTCGACGCCTACCGGCCGGTACGCGGCGAGCTCCCCGAGCCCTGGCCGCTGGTCATGGTGGGCCCGACCGGGTGGGGCGAGCAGCTCCCCGAGCAGGAGGGCGTGGTCTTGGCCGGCATGGTGGCGCCGCCGAGCTCGCCGCCCTCTACGCCCGGGCCCGCCTTCTGGCCTACGTGCCCGCTCATCGAGGGCTTCGGTCTGCCACCGGTGGAGGCCATGGTCCTCGGGACGCCGGTGCTGACCAGCCCGCTCCCGTGCACGGGGGCGCCGCGCTCGAGGTCGACCCGCACGACACCGACGCCATCGCCGCCGGCCTGCTGCCGGGTGGCCGCCGACGAGGCGCTGCGGGACCGGCTGCGGCCGGCGGGCCGGGCGGTCGCCGAGCTCCGGTGGTCGGCCATCGCCCGCCGGCACGTGGACCTCTGGGAGGAGGTGGCCTGGCTGACCGGTCGCTCCCGGACCGGGCCGGCCGCGGCTGTCCCGCCGCCGGGGCCGTCCCTCGCTCGACGTGACCGCCGTCCCGGTCGGCCCGGTCGGCGCCGGCCAGTACACCATCAAGCTGGCCCAGGCCCTCGCCGCCCGGGGTGACGTCGACCTGCTCCTGGTGTCGCGGCGGGCCGACGGGGAGCGGTGGCGGACCCTCGTACCCGGCGGCCGGGCTCGTCACGCGCCGCCCCCGAGGCCCGGCCGCTCCGCCTGGCCTGGGAGCAGGTCCGGTTGCCCTGCCTCCTCCGCGACCGCGGGGGTCGGCGTCCACCACGGGCCCCACTACACGATGCCTGAGCGGTCCCGGGTGCCGTCGGTGGTGACGGTCCACGACCTCAGCTTCTTCGAGGAGCCGCAGTGGCACGAGCGCTCGAAGGCGCTGTTCTTCCGCCGGGCCATCAGGGTGGCCGCGCCGGGCCTCCGCCGTGGTGTGCCCGAGCCGGGCCACGGCGGCCGAGCTCGCGCGGTGGTGCACGGTGTCGAGCCGAGGTATTCGTGGCCCACCACGGCGTGGACGCCGGGCGGTTCCGGCCGGACGAGCGGGCCGAGGGATCCGACGTCGCCGTGTTGGCCGGCGTGGACGACCGGCTGGTCGACGGCGGGCGGCGCCGTACCGTGCTCGTGTTCGTGGGGACCCTGGAGCCCCGCAAGGACGTGCCCACCCTGGTCCGGGCGTTCGACCGGGTGGCCGGTCGCCACCCCGAGGCCCTGCTGGTGCTGGCCGGTGGCGCCGGGTGGGGGGCGGACGACGTGGCCCGGGCGGTGGCCGGTCCGCGCATGCCGCCGACCGGATCGTCCGCACGGGCTACGTGGACGACGACGCCGTCCCCGCCCTGCTCCGGCGGGCCACCGCCGCGGTCTACCCGGCGCTCTACGAGGGGTTCGGGCTGCCGGCGCTGGAGGCGCTGTCCTGTGGGACGCCCCTGGTGACGACCTCGGGGACGGCCATGGAGGAGGTGGCGGGCGACGCCGCCGTGCTGGTGCCGCCGGGGGACCTGGCGGCGCTGACCGACGTCCTCGACGCCGTGCTGGCCGGGTCGGGGTCGGCGGGCCCGACGCCGACGGCGGCGCGCGGGGTCTCGAGATCGCCGGCCGGCACACCTGGGAGGCCTCGGCCGTCCGCCACCTGGTGGCCTACCGTCATTCCGTCGCCCACGGGGGCCGCACCGAGCCACCGGCGGAACTGACGGGGCCCCGGCCCGACGGAGACGGTAGGGTGCCGGCGTGCGTTCGCTCATCACCGGTGGCCGGGGGTTCGTCGGAACCTGGCTGGCCGCCCACCTCCGTGACCTCGGTGACGAGGTCGCCGTCATCGACGTCGAGGTCGACGTCACCGATCCGGTGGCCCTCCTGGCCGCGGTGCACGAGGCCGGTCCCGACGCCATCTACCACCTGGCGGCCATGGCCCACGTGGGCGACTCGTGGAAGGAGCCCCTGCGGGTGCTCGAGGTGAACGTGCTGGGGACGGCGGCGCTGCTGGCCGCGGCCCGCCAGGGGGGCCGGGACCCCCGGATCCTCGTGACCAGCTCGGCCGAGGTCTACGGCGCGGTGACCGACCCGGCGGAGCTGCCCCTGACCGAGGCGTCGCCGACGGCGCCGCTCACCCCGTACGCGGCCAGCAAGCTGGCGGCCGAGGCCCTGATCGGCCAGGCCGTGCGGGGCTACGGGCAGCAGGTGATCACGGTCCGGCCCTTCAACCACATCGGCCCCGGGCAGTCGCCCAACTTCGCCGTCTCGGCGCTGGCCCGCCGCATCGTCGAGGCCGACCGGCGCGGCGACCGCGCCATCCCCGTGGGCAACCTCTCGGCCCGCCGGGACTTCACCGACGTGCGCGACGTGGTTCGGGCCTACCGCCTGCTGGTGGAGTCCGGTACGCCCGGGCGGCGTCTACAACATCTGCTCCGGGTCGACGTGGCGATCGAGGACATCGCCACAGCGGCTGGCAGACCTGGCGGGCACGTCACTGGCCTTCGAGGTCGACCCCGGCCCTGCGGCCGGTCGAGGTCCCCGTCCTCCGGGGGGACCCGGGCCGGCTCCAGCGGGCCACCGGGTGGCGGCCCGAGGTCCCGCTGGACCGGACGCTGGCCGACGTCCTGGCATACTGGCGCGAGCACCCGGGCGACTGAGCGGCCGGGTTCCGGGCGCGAAGAACGGCCCGCCGGAGCGGGCCGTTCCTCGGTGGACCGGAAGGGGGGGTCCGGTCCACCATGGCCTCCACGTCCCGAGGGCGGTGGCCGTATCGGCGACGGCCCCCGGGGGGGAGGGCAGAACGTCGCCGGGATCTGACGGTCGGCTCAGGCGCTGACCGTGGAGAGGATGAGGGTGCGGATCTGGCCGCGGGCCTCGGAGACCTGGGCGTGCACCTGGCGGGCCAGGTCCCGGGCCTGGCCGGGGAGCCGGTCCTCGAAGGGGACGAACACCGCCTCGACCTCGGGCGATCAGGTCCTCGACCTTGGCGTCGACCGACTGCACGGCGTCGGGCACGTCGCCCCGGACGCTGGTCAGGTGGCCGGTGAGGCCGGTGTTCGGCTCGAGAGGCGCTTCTGGAGCTCCTGGCGCTGCACCTGGGCCTTCTGCACCCCGATGACGCCGATCCCGATGGCCACGTAGGTGGCGTCCTTGGCGACGTTGGTCAGGTCCTTGGCTGCGTTGGTGATGTCGGGCTGAACTTGGGGATCTTGATGTCTGGCATGGTGTCTGCCTCCGTTGTCGCGCGAGATGGTGCGGGTCGGTGGGGGGTCCCGTGCTGTCCTGATGGATACAAGTGTATACGAGGTCATAAACATTTGCAAGCACCCCGGGGCCCGGATCCCCGTCGGCGGCGGGCACTGACCTGGGATTTCCCAACTGGCGGCTCCGGGCCGATAGCCTCAGGGCCTGATGGATTCCCTGGCACCGCCGGTCGTGGCAGTCGTCGTCGCCCACGATCCCGGGCCCTGGTTCGAGGAGTCGCTGGCCGCGCTGGCAGCGCAGGACTACGCGCGAGCTGTCCGTCCTGGTGCTCGACAAGGCCGGCCGGGAGGACCTGACGGCCCGGGTGGCGGCGGTGCTGCCCACCGCCTTCGTGCGCCGGTTCGAGGACCGAGCCGGCTACGGGGCGACGGCAACGAGGTCCTCGCCATGGTCGACGGGGCGGCGTACTTCCTCTTCTGCCACGACGACGTGGCCCCGTTGCCCGACGCCGTCCACCTGCTGGTGGAGGAGGCGTTCCGGTCCAACGCCGGCGATCGTCTCGCCCAAGGTCGTCGGCTGGGACGACCCCGACCGGCTCCTCCACGTGGGGATGACGGCCGACAAGGGAGGATCGGTGGTCGACCGCCTCCAACCCGGCGAGGTCGACCACGGCCAGCACGACGCCGTCCGCGACGTCTTCGTGGCGCCGGGCGGGTGCACGCTCGTGCGGGGCGACCTGTTCGCCGAGCTCGGCGGGTTCGACCCGGAGATCGTGGCCATGGGCGAGGACCTGGACTTCTGCTGGCGGGCCCAGGTCGCCGGCGCCCGGGTGATCGTGGCTCCCGACGCCAGGGTCCGCCACCTCGAGGAGCTGGCCGGGCGGCGGCTCGACCCGGCCTGTCGGCCCCTTCGCGGCTCCGTCCCGCCGGTCGTCGGTGGAGCCGCGCGTCGGCGGACCACGGCCGGCCACCCTCCAGGAGCTCCAGCGGCGCCACGAGCTGCTGGCCGTCCTCAAGTGCTACGGACCGTTCCACCTGCCTGCGGGTGCTGCCCCAGATCCTCCTGCTGTCGGTGGGCGAGGTACTGGTGGCGGAGCTGGCCGGCAACCGGGTGCGGGCCCGGGCCGTGGTGCGGCGCCTGGCGGTGGAACCTCCCCGGCTGGGGACGATCCGCCGTCAGCGCAAGGAGCTGGCGGCCCACCGCCGCCTGCCGCGACAAGGAGGTCCGGCTGCTCCAGGTGGCGGGGAGCGCCCGGCTCGCCGCCTACGGGCGCCGGGTCTTCCAGTCCCGGCTTCCACGGCGCCCACGCCGAGGAGCTCGAGGCCGTGGAGGCGGCCGGCGCTGGCGGGGCGTGGGGGCCGCGGGCTCGACGGGGGCGCCGGGGACGGCGGGGACGTGCGGCGGTGCCCCGGCGGTCGGGGCGGGACCACCGCCGGGCGGGGACGGGCGCCGGCGCGGTCCGGCCGGGGTCGGCTGTCGGGCCGGACCCGGCTGATCGCCTGGGCGGCCGTGGCCGTGGTGGTGCTGGTCGGCAGCCGCCAGCTGCTCGGTGGGCGCTCCCGTCGGTCGGGCAGTTCGTCGCCGTTCCCCGGGCTGCGCCTCCACCTTCCACCAGTTCGCCGCCGGGTGGCACCCCTCCGGGGTCGGGACCACCGCCCCCGCGTCGCCGGCCTTGGCCCTGATCGGGCGTGGTCGGGACGGTGCTCCTCGGGGCCATGGGGCTCACCCAGAAGGTCCTGCGTCCTCGGGTGCATCCCGGTCGGGGCCTGGGGCGTGGTCCGGCTGCTCCGGCCGTTCGGTCGCCGAGGGCCGCCCTGGTGGGCGGCGTGGCCTACCTGGCCCTCCCCCTGGCCTACGACGCGCTGGCGCTCGGGCGGCTGGGGCGCCCTGCTCGCCTACGCCGGGAGCCCGTGGGTGCTGGGCCACCTCTTCCGGGCGACGGGGCTCGGCCCCGTTCCGCCCGCCGGTCCCGGCCGGCGGCCCCGGGGGGCGCGGCCCCGGGCCGCCTCCGCCGCCGTCGCCGCCGACCATCCGCACCTCCGCCGGATCCTCGCCCTCGGGGTCGTCGAGGCCGTGCTGGTCTCGTTCGTCCCGGCTGCGGCCGTCGTGGTGGTGCTGGTGGCCCTGGCCCTGGTCCTCTCGTCGGCCGTCCTCGGTGGGCTGCCGGCCGACCGGCGGCGCACTGGCCACGGCACTCGGGGCCACCGCAGTGGCCGGCGTCCTCTGCCTGCCGTGGCTCGTCGGCGTGGTCCTGGCCGGGCACTTCGCCGTCGACGTGTTCGGGGTGGCGACCCCGGCGTCGGGGGCGGCCTCGTGGGGGACGCTCCTGCGCTTCTCGGTGGGGCCCATCGGCGTGTCGCCGCTGGCCTGGGGCTTCGCCCTCGCCGCCGCGCTGCCGCTGCTGCTCGGCCCGGGGCCCGCGGTTCCGGTGGGCGGGCCGGTGCTGGTCGATCGCCCTGGTGTCCTGGGTGCTGGCCTGGATCGGTGGGACGGGGGTGGACCGGCGGCCTGGCGGTCGACCCGATGGTGCTGCTGGCCCCGGCCGCCGCCGCCGTGGCCGATGGCGGTCGGCCTGGGGATCGCCGCCTTCGAGGTGGACCTGCGGGCCGCCGCCTTCGGGTGGCGGCAGATCGCCACGGCGGTGGCGCGTGGGGGCCCTGGCGCTGGGCACGTGCCGACGCTGGTCTCCGCCGTCCCCGGCCGGTGGCAGATGCCCCAGAACGACTTCGCCGAGACGCTGGCGTGGATGCACGGCGAGACCGCCGGCCGGAGCCTTCCGGGTGCTGTGGCTCGGCGACCCCCGCGGTCAACCAGGGCTCTGGAGCGCCGGCGACGGGCTGGCCTACGCCACCTCCCAGGACGGGACGCCCGACGCCACGTGGCTGTGGAACGGCACCGCCCCCGGCCCGGCCGCCGGGCTGGCGTCGCCGTCAACCGGCCCGCGACGGGCCACCGACCGGCTGGGCGCCCTGCTGGCCCCGGCCGGGGTCCGGTACGTGGTGGTGCTGACCGCCCTGGCCCCGGTGATCCCCGCGACCAGACCCCACCCCCTACCCGGTGCCGGCCGACCTGACCCCGGGCTGGCCCGACAGCTCGACTCCGGTGGTCTTGACCCAGGGCGGGCTACGGTCTACGAGAACACCGACTGGATCCCGCAGCGGGCCGGCGTGACCGCCTCGGCGGCGGCGGCCGGTACCCGCGGGGGCGCCCGACCCCCTGACCACCCGGCCCGGTCTCCCGGCGGTGGCCGGGGCCACCCCGGTCCTGCCCGGGCCCCGCCGGCGCGTCCTCCTACACGGGCCCGGTCAGGCCGGGCGACGTCCTCGCCGCCGTGGCGCCGGCCGGGGACTGGGAGCTCACGGTGGGCTCGGCGCCACCGTCGCCGCGGTCGCCGTCCTTCGGCTGGGCGGCCCGGTACACGGTGCCCCGGGGAGGCACGGCGACCCTGGCCTTCCACGGGGGCCCGTGGGCCCCGCTCGGCGTGGTGTGGCAGGTGGTGATGTGGTTGGCGGTGCTGGCCGTCCTCCTCGTGTCGGTGGGTCGCCGGCCGGTCAGGGCCCGGCGGCTCCGTCGCACCCGCGGTCCGGAGCACCTCCGTGGCTGACGGCACCGCTGGTGACGACGCCGGGGGCGTGACCCCGGAGGGACGGGTGACGGTCCGTCCGCCGCACCCGACCCGTCGTGGGAGGCGGTCCCACCAGGCGGTCCCCGGACCGACGCCGGGCCGGCTCGCCGCGGTGGTGGCCGTGGCCGCGGTGATCCTGCTGGTGGCCGTGGTCGGGGCCGTGGCCACCCCGCCCGCGGCCCCGCCGGGTCCGGCGGCACAGGGGGCGTCCGTCGTCCCGGTGGCCGACGCCGTCTCGGATCTCGTGGTTCTGCGCCGGCGGCGGCGTGGGGGCCGGGGCCGCGGCCTCACCGACCGTCTACCTGTCCAACTCCACCGCGAGGCCCGTGGCGGGGGTGATGACCGTCACCGTCGACCGGGGGTCGGCCGGTTCGGTGACCCTTCCCCGCCGGGCCGTCGCGGTGCCCGCCGGGGGGACCGCCTCCGTCGACCCCGGGACCGGGGCCCCGGCCGGTGCCGTGGCCTCGTCGTTCACCTTCGCCGGCGGAGGGATCGGGGTGAGCCAGGTGCTGGCCGGCCCGGCCGGATGGACCACCGCGCCGTGCGCCTCCTCCACGGCGGCCCAGTGGTACCTCACGGCCGGGTCGACGACCGCGGGGGCCACCCAGACCCTGACCGTCTACAACCCCACGTCGACCGACGCCGCGGTGAACGTGACCTTCCTGACCAGCGGTGGCGTGATCCAACCGCAGAACTACCAGGGCCTCGTGGTGCCCGCCGGCCAGGTGGTGTCGGAGAACGTCGGGGACTACGTGCAGAACCTCGGGGAGATCGCCACCGTGGTCCAGGCACAGGCGGGCCGGGTGGTGGCCTACCAGCTGCAGCAGTGGCAGGCGCCGCCGACGGTGGGGATCGCCCTGTTGCTCGGCTCCCCGCAGACCGGCGCCGACTGGCAGTTCCCCCAGACCACCGTGACGGCCGGGTCGACCGTGCTGCTCCACCTGGCCGACACCGGGACCACGGCGGTCACGGCCACGGTGAGCGTCGAGGTGGCGTCGATCACCGTCCAGCCCGTGACGGTGCAGGTCCCCTCCGACGGCGTGGCCGACGTGGTGGTGTCGGGCCAGCCGTCGTTCCCGAAGGGCACCCCGTACGCCATCGGCGTCGCCGGCTCGGCGGGCACGCTGGTCGTGGCCCGGACGGTCCAGGCCGGCCCACAGGCACCGACCCCAGCGATGGGGTGCGTCGATGGGCACACCGTTCACCGCCGCCGGGTGGCTGGTGCCGGCCCCGGGGGTCCCGGGTGACCCGGGGATCGCCGGGGCCGCCGTGACCAGTCTGGCCGTGGCCGACCCGGGAGGTCAGGCGGCGCAGGTGGTGGTGACGGCCCTGTCCGGTGGCCGGCCGCTGGCGAGGGTCACGGTGCCGGCCCGGTCGCTGGTGGTGCTCTCGGGTCCGGGGATCTCCGGTCTGCGCACGTTCGTCGTCCGCTCGTCGCTGCCGGTGACCGTGGAGGAGGACAGCGTCCCCTCGGGGGCACCCGGCGTGGTGTCCTCGGCCGGGCTGCCGATGGCCGGTTGAGCCCGGCGCAGGAGGCGTCCTCCCCGTCGTCGGGGACCGACCGCCGCCGGGTGCGACCGGACCCGGACGGTCAGGGCGCGGCGGGCGGCGGGGGAGGGGGCCAGGGCGCCTGGTGGGGCCAGTTCCCCGATCCGGGTGCCGGCCACGGCGAGGGGGCCTGGGGCCAGTGGGCGGGCGGCGGGGGAGGGGGCCACGGCTCCTGGCCGGCCCCGGGGTCGGCCGGGTCGGCGGTCGGCCCGTCGGCGGCGTGGACGCTCCCCTGCGCCGCCGATCCGGCCACCTCGGGCTCGGGTGCTCCGTCCGGTGCACCGCCGGTGGCCGGGTCGGTGGCCGGCGGAACGGAACCGTCAGCCGCCGGGCCGGGGACCCGGTCGGCGTCGGCGGAGCCGGTCGGGCCGTGTTCCGAGGCCACGAAGATCGGGGGCACGGACTTCACGCCGTGCTCGTGCACCGGCCGTCCGTAGGCGGTGTCCACCAGCCGGCCGACCGTCTCGCCGTCGATGGTCTCCTCGTCCAGTAGGGCCCGGGCCACGGCGTCGAGGCCGCCCCGGTGGCGGGACAGGACCTCGAGGGCCCGTTCCTCCTGCGCCCGCAGGATCATCTCCACCTCGTCATCGATGACCTGGCTGGTGTGCTCCGAGTAGTCCCGGGTGTGCATGAGGTCCTCGCCGAGGAACACCTGGCCCTGTGAACCCCAGGCCATCGGGCCGATCTTGTCGCTCATGCCCCATTTCGCGAACCATCTTGCGGGCCAGCTCCGTGTTGCCCACCAGGTCGTTGCTGGCCCCGGTGGAGAGGTCGCCGTAGACGAGCAGCTCGGCGGCCCGCCCGCCCATGCGGACGGCCAGGGAGTCCTCGATGGCCACCCGCGGATGGATGTGCCGCTCGGACACCGGGAGCTGCATGGTCACGCCGAGGGCCATGCCCGTCGGGAGGATGGTCACCTTGTGGACCGGGTCGGCGGCCGGGAGCACGTAGGCCAGCACGGCGTGTCCGCCCTCGTGGAAGGCCACCCGCTCCTTCTCCTCGTCGGAGAGCACCAGGCTCTCGCGGCGCTGCCCCATCAGCACACGGTCGCGTCAGGCGTCGAAGTCGGCGTTCTCGATCACCGCGCTGCCCCGGCGCACGGCGTGGAGGGCCGCCTCGTTCACCAGGTTGGAGAGGTCGGCACCGCTCATCCCCGGCGTGCCCCGGGCCACCAGCCCCAGGTCGACGTCGCACGCCGCCCGAGACGTAGTCGCCGATGACGGCCAGGGTGGCGGCCGACGGTTCGAGGTGCCCGGGCACACGGGCCCAGAAGGCGGAGTGGGCGTCGCCGGGGCGCCCGTCGAGGCACTGAATGGTGCGTCCCCGGGCCATCCGGTGTTCGACACGGACGAGGACGGTGTCGGCGAACATGGGCGGGAATCTCCTGCAGGGGGCAGTCGCGGGGGGCGGGCACGGGCGGGGGCTCGACCCAGGTGCCCGGAACCTCGAGGTCGAAGGCCCGAGGGCGGCGTTGACGGTGAGGACCTCCTGGTCGCCCAGGCGGCCGATGGCGCGGGCCTGGGTGGTGCCGCGCCCACGGCGGCGAGGGCACCTCCCAATCGAGGACGGTGCCGGTGGGGGCGTAGGTTAGGTACTGGGCGGTGGCCCACACCGTGGGCCGGCCGGCCGGCGGCCTCCTGGGCCACGATGCCGGCCGCCAGACCGCACCCGCCGTAGAGGAAACGGCCCGGGGTGGACACGGCCGGCGTGACGGGCAGCCGCCACCGCAAGGATCGTCGGTGGGCTTCGAGCCCGAGGAAATGACGTGCGTCCATGCTCGGGGACCCTACGACCGCCGGGTGGCCGGCCGCCCGGCCAGGTCACGGTCAGTTGACGGCACACCGCCGGCGACCCTCCCAGTAGGGCTGGCGGAGCTTGTACTTCTGGAGCTTGCCGGTGGCCGTGCGCACCAGCGTGGCGCGAGCTCGACCGGGTGGGTGCCTTGAAGTGGGCCATGCGGGCCCGGCAGTGCTCGATGAGCTCGGCCTCGGTGGCCGCGCCCGTGTCCCAGCACCACCAGGGCCTTGACCGTCTCGCCCCACTTGTCGTCGGGGACGCCGATCACCGCCGCCTCGGCCACCGCGGGGTGCTGGTAGAGGCAGTCCTCCACCTCGATGGACGACACGTTCTCGCCGCCGGTGATGATGACGTCCTTCTTGCGGTCGGAGATCACGGTGTAGGGCCCGTCGAGGTGGCCCCCGTCGCCGGTGTGGAACCAGCCGCCCGCGAGGGCCGCGGCCGTGTCCTCGGGCTGTTGCCAGTAGCCGGCGAAGACGTGGTTGGACCGGGCCAGGATCTCGCCCTCGTCGTCGATGCGGATGCTGCACGCCCGACGGCCGGGACGCCGGCCCGGCCAGCAGGCGCGCCCGCTCGGCGGGGTCGAGGCCGTCCCACTCGGCCGGGCCCGGTTGACGGTGAGCAGGGGGGCGGTCTCGGTCAGGCCGTAGATCTGGATGAACTCCCAGCCGAGCTCGGTCTCGACCCGCTCGATGGTCTTCGAGGGCGGCGGGGCGCCGGCCACCACGATGCGGACCCGTCCCGCGGCCGGGCACGGCCGCCCCGGCTCCGGCGGGCGGCGGCGGCGTCCAGGACGGCGGCCACCACCGCCGGCGCCCCGCACAGCAGGGTCACGCCCTCGGCCTCGATCCGCGCGCAGGATCTCCTCGCCGTCGATCTTGCGCAGCACCACGTGGCGCCGCCCATGGCCGTGACGGCGTAGGGCATGCCCCAGCCGTTGCAGTGGAACATGGGCAGCGTGTGCAGGAACACGTCGCGTCGCCGACACGGTGGTGTGCCAGCCGAAGGTGGTGGCGTTGAGCCAGCAGTTGCGGTGGGTGAGCTGGACCCCCTTGGGCCGGGCCGTGGTGCCCGACGTGTAGTTGATCGAGCAGGTGGCGTCCTCGTCGGCCGCCCACGGCGCCGGCTCGGCCCGGCCGCCGCCGGCGGCGAACAGCTCGGCGTCGTCGGCGCCGTCGAGCACGGACCGGTGCCGACGACGCCGGCCAGGGCGTCGTCGAGCTCGGGGTCACGAGCAGCACGGTGGCCCCTGAGTGCTCGACGATGTAGACGATCTCCTCGGCCTTAAGCCGGAAGTTGATCGGGGACGAGCACCCGGCCGAAGCCGCTGACCCCGAAGAACGAGGCAGGAAGCCGGCCCGAGTTGGGGCTGACGATGGCCACCCGCTCGCCGTGCGCCGACCCCCAGGGCGTCGAGGCCAGGGCCATGCCCCGGGCCCGGGCGTGCAGCTCGGCGTAGGTGATGCGGCCCAGCGACCGGCGACGTCCGGGCTCGTCGACGATGGCCAGCCACGCTCCCCGTGGACGAGGGCGGCCCTGCGGAGGAAGTCCCCGATCGTGAGCGGTACGCGCATGTGGTGCCCCTCCTGTCGTCGGGCCGGGTCCGTCGTGGCATCGGAGCGAGCCCTCGCCTCATCGTAGGAAGGGACGCCGCCGGGGCGGCTGGTAGCTGCACCTGTCCCCGGCGTCCGGCTCCCGGCGTCCGGCGTCGACCTGCCGGTGGGTGCCGGCCGGGCAGACGGCGGGCGAGCGGTGAACGGAGCGCATGGCATCGATCGTGATCACCGGTGGGGGAGTGGGCGGCCTGTGCGGAGCCATGGTCCTGGCCGACGACGGCCACGAGGTCACCGTGATCGAGCGGGATCCGGCCGAGCCCCCTCGCCCGACGGGGCGTGGGAGGCCTGGGAGCGCCGGGGCGTGAACCAATTCCGGCATCGTGCACTTCTTCCTGCCCCGGTTCCGACGTGAGCTCGAACGCGGCTGCCCCGGGTGGTGGAGGCGCTGGACGCGGGCGGAGCCCGCGCTCGACCCCTTGCCGGCGCCCCCGACGAGCTCACCGGTGGGCGGCGCCCGGGGGACGAGGATTCGAGGCCCTGACGGGCCGGCGGCCGGTGGTCGAGGCGGTCCTGGCGGCAACGGCGAACGCCACGGCCGGGGTCAAGGTGCGGCGGGGGGTGGCGGTCGAAGGCCTTCGCACCGGTCCGTCGGCGCTGCCCGAGCGTCCCGCACGTGACCGGGGTGCGTGCCGCCGGAGGAGAGGAGATCGCCGCCGACCTCGTGGTGGACGCCACGGGCCGGCGCTCCCCCTTGCCGGGCTGGCTGGCGGCGGTGGGGTCGCGGCCACCGGTGGAGGAGCTCGACGACGCCGGCTTCGTGTACTTCGGACGCCACTTCCGGGCTCCCGACGGCGCCACCCCGCCCATCATCGGGCCGTTGCTCCAGGCCTACGGGAGTGTGTCGGTCCTGACGCTGCCGGCCGACAACGGCACGTGGGCCATCGGCGTGATCACGAGCTCACGTGACGCCGCCATGCGGCGGCTGACCGACGTCGACAAGTGGACTGCGGTGGTGAAGTCGCTGCCCCTGGCGGCGCACTGGCTCGACGGCGAACCCCTCGACGACAAGGTGGCCGTCATGGCCAAGTCGAGGACCGCCACCGCTCGTTCGAGGTCGACGGTCGAAACGGTGGCGACGGGCGTGGTGGCCGTGGCCGACGCCTGGGCGTGCACCAACCCCTCGGTGGGCCGGGGCGCGTCGATCGGGCATGCTGCGCGTGCTCGCCCTGCGCGACACGGCTGCGCTACCACGGCGCTCGACGACCCCTCCGCCTTCTTCTCTGCGTGGACCGAGGCCACCGCCACCACCGTGGAGCCCTGGTACCGGTCCACGGTGACCTTCGACCGCCACCGGCTGGCCGAGATCGACGGCGAGATCAGCGGCGAGCCGTACCGGCCCGACAGTCCAGAGTGGGACGATCGTTCAACGCCCTCAATGTGGCGGGCCGGACAGGATCCTGACTGCCTGCGGGCCAGGGTGGCGATCGCCGAGCTGTGGATCTGCCCGACGAGGTGCTCGCCCGACCGGGATTGTTCGACAAGATCGTCGCCCTCGGTGGGCAATGGCGCGATGCTCCGCTCTTCGGGCCCAGCCGAGCCGACCTGCTGTCCATCGTGGGTTCCTGAGGGCCGGAGAAGGAAGGAAGTCGCCATGCGCGTCGACGTGAACGGGGTGGGCATCGAGTTCGAGGTGACGCGGGGAGGGGCCGCCCGGTGGTGCTGCTGCACGGCTTCCCCGACTCGGGCCGGCTGTGGCGCCACCAGGTCCCGGCGCTCGTCGAGGCCGGGTTCAGGTCATCGTGCCCGATCTCCGCGGCTACGGGCGTCCGGACAAGCCCGACGGAGGTCGAGGCCTACTCGCTGCCGCTGCTGGCCGGGGACGTGCGTGGCCGTCCTGGCCGACTCGGCCTCGCCCGGGCCCACGTGGTGGGCCACGACTGGGGGGCGGCGCTGGCCTGGGCGCTCGCCTCGCTGGCTCCCGGCCGGGTCGACCACCTGGTGGTGCTGTCGGTGGGCCATCCGGCCACCTTCCTCCGCCGGCCTCGAGCAGCGGGAGAAGTCGTGGTACATGCTGCTGTTCCAGTTCCCCGGCGTCGCCGAGCGGTGGCTGTCCGACGACGACTGGGCGAACTTGCGGGACTGGGGCCGCGCACCCCGACACCGAGGGGGTGATCGCCGACCTGGAGGCGAACGGGTCGCTCACCCCCGGCCTCAACTGGTACCGGGCCAACATGCCGCCCCGCGTCCTGGGCGAGCCGCCGCCTGCGAGCTCCCGCCCGTGCAGGCCGCCCACCATGGGCGTGTGGAGCACGGGCGACTTCGCCCTGACCGAGGAGCAGATGACCGACTCCGCCGGGCACGTGGCGGGCCCGTGGCGGTACGAGCGCATGGAGGGCCCCGGTCACTGGATGCAGCTCGACGCGCCGGACGCGGTGAACGAGCTGCTGCTCGACTTCCTGCCCGGCTGACGCCCCCGAGGAGCGGGACCGAGATCGATCAGGACGACCGCTGATCTCGTAGGACCGGTCAGTCGCGGAAAGTCGGGGGCCCGGCGCTCGCGCCGGGCCCGCACCGCCTCCTCGAAGTTCTCGGTGGTGAGCCGGACGTACAGCTGGGCCGTGCCCTCGTGGTCCATGTGACCGTGAAGGCTGGCGGCGTCGAGGCTCGACCGCAGCAGGCGCTTGGTGAGCTCGATGCCCACCCGCGAGAAGCCGATGATGCGCTCGGCAACCTCGTAGGCGGTGTCGAGGAGCCGCGTCGGGGGCGACCGTGCGAGCACGAGCCCGATGCGCTGCGCCTCCGCCGCGTCGACGTCGCGCCCGGTCAGCATGATCTCGAACGCCCACGACGAGCCGATGGCGCGGGGAAGCAGGTAGCTGAGCCCGAGCTCGGTCGAGGTGAGCCCGTTGTTGACACCGGCGGCGCGGAAGAAGGCGTGCTCCGACGCGATCCGGATGTCGGTGGCGACGCTCAGGCAGAACCCACCCCCGACGGCGGGCCCGTTGACGGCCCCGATGACGGGCTGGTGCATGGCCCGCAGGGTCCGGATGACGTCGTCGAGCAGCTCCATGGAGCGCTGGGCGATGGTGGTGCGGGTGAGGCCGGCGATGTTGGGCACCCGGCCGGCGTCCTCGAGGTCCGCACCCGAGCAGAAGGCGCCACCGGCACCGGTGAGGACCACCACCCGCGTGTCGTTGTCGTCGCTCACCTCCTGCGAGGGCCTGGCGGAAGGGGATCATGACGTCGAAGGCCATGGCGTTCATGCGATCGGGGCGGTTGAGGGTCACCACGGTCACATGCGGCCGGGGCTTGTCCACCAGGACGAAGGTCACGTCATGCCGCCTTTCGCCCGGTGCTGCCGAGCAACGTGAAGGTGTTGCAGTACTGCACGGCGCCACCCGGCGCCTCGAAGTCGGCCCAGACGCGGAAGGCGTCGGTGCACGAGCCGCCGAAGTGGCGGGCCATGTGGCGCGCCATTTCCATGTACGCCTCTTCGGGGTCGTCGGTGTCGAGCTCGTAGAAGTGCATGTAGCGGGGCCCGGACGCGGCCGTGTTCTCGTACACCGCGATCTGGGTGAATCCCGGCACCGCCGCTGCGGCGATGTGGCGGATGTGGACGAAGTCCCCCCAGTCGCGCAGCGCCGTCGCCAGCTCCGGGGGACGGGGGCTGATCCACACCACCAGCAGGCCGGTGGTAGGCGTGCCGGTCAGGATCCCTTGGCTCGGACGGGGGTGGCGGGCGAAGTGACGGGCGGTCGTGTCCGGGAGGGGGTCGGGGGCACAGAACCCGTCGTCCACCTCGGCCACACCCAGCAACGTGCCGTCGGGCACCGTCATGGGCAGCTCGTCGCGCCCGGGGACGTTGGTGCGCCACCAGCTGACCCGCTGCACCCCGGGCCGGGCCAGGAGCGCAGGGGCGCGCCGGGCGGCGTAGTCCCGGGGTCGAGGTTCCCGAGCTCGAGATAGAGCCCGGCGGTGGTGCGGTCCTCCATGGCCAGGACCGAGCTCAGGCCTCGAGGGCGCGCTCTTTGGCCCAGCGGTAGTCCGCCTTGCCGGCCGGGGAGCGCACGATGTGGGGGAGGAAGGCAATGGCCTTGGGAGCTTGTAGCGCGCCAGGTGCCGGCCCGCCTCCGCCAGGAGCTCGGCCTCGGTGACCTCGTGGCCGGGTGCCACCTGCACCAGGGCCACCACCTCCTGGCCCCAGCGCTCGCTCGGGCGACCCGCCACCACCACGTCGGCCACGGCCGGGTGACCGATGATGGCTTGCTCGACCTCCTCGGCGAAGATCTTCTCCCCGCCGGAATTGATGGTGACCGAGTCCCGGCCGAGCAGCTCGATCTGCCCGTCGGCGAGGATGCGGGCCCGGTCGCCGGGCACCGAGTAGCGCGTCCCGTCGATGACGGGGAAGGTGCGCTCGGTCTTGGCCGGGTCGTTCAGGTAGCCGAGGGGACGGCCCCGTGCTGGGCCAGCCAGCCCACGTCGGGATCGCCGGGCTCGAGGACTGCGTCAGATCGGCGCTCACCACCACCGTGCCCGGGCCGGCCACGAAAGTCCCCGTCGACACCGAGCCGGCGCCGGACGCCACACCCATCTGCACCCCGGTCTCCGATGCCCCCGCCACGTCGGAGATGATGATGGAGGGCAGCCGGGCCACGAGGCGCTCTTTGAGCCCGACGCTCAGCGTCGCGCCGCCGCTGCCGAAGGCGAGGAGGGACTTGGGCTCGTAGTCGCCGCGCTCGAGCTCCTCCACCACGGGACGGGCCATGGCGTCGCCCACCACGGAGATGCCGATGACGCGCTCGCGCTCGACCGTGCGCCACACGTCGACGGGGTCGAGGGACCGGGTGTTGCTCGGGAAGACGAGGGTCGCCCCCATGGTCATGTAGTAGAAGCTCGCCCACTGCGCCGCCCCGTGCATGAGCGGCGGGATGGACATGACCCGCACCTCGTCGCCGGGCAGCAGCCGCGCCACGAGGTGGTCGTAGCTCTCGACCAGCTCCCACGTCCCGTAGGTGCGGCCCCCCATGGCGGCCCGGAAGATGTCGTGCTGGCGCCACAGCACGCCCTTGGGCATCCCGGTGGTGCCACCGGTGTACAGCATGTAGAGGTCGTCGGGGCGCAGCTCGAGGGCGGGCGCCTGGGCGGGCGACGGGCCAGGGCCTCCTCGTAGTCGACCGCCCCGGGGATGAGGTCGTTGCCGGACTCGTCGGCCACCTGGAGCAGGACCTCCACGTGGGGAAGGGTGGGCAGCACCCGGCCAGCACCGGGGCGAAGCTGGCGTGGTAGACGAGGCCGCGTGCCCCGGCGTCGGTAAGGAGGTAGGTGAGTTCCTCCTCGACGTAGCGGTAGTTGACGTTGAAGGGGACCACACGGGCCAGGTACGAGCCGACCATCCCCTCGACGAACTCGTTGCCGTTGTAGAGGTACAGGCCCACGTGGTCCTGGCCCGATTCGTAGCCGGCCAGCGTGCGCTCGGTGCGGGTCCGAAACCGCGGCCGTAGAGATACGAGGCGAGACGCCGGGACCGGTCCTGGAGCTGCGCGTAGGTGTAGCGCCGGTCACCGAAGACGATGGCCTCGCGCTCGGGAATGGCGTCGGCGACGGTGTCCACGACCCGTCCCAGGTTGAACTGCTCGCCGCTCACCGGCTCCTCCCCCTGTCGAGCGTTGCCCTGCGCCGGCCGAAGACCACGTGCGACCTGCCGGCGGTCGGGCCGCATGCTATCGGGGCACGACGGTCCGAGGACCGGCCGGCGCTACTGCTGGTAGTTCTCCACCACCGGTGCGGGGCGCTCCGCCGCCTGATCGGGGTCCTGTCCGGCATCGCGCCGGGCCCGGCGCTGGCGCAGCAGGTCCCAGCACCGGTCGAGGGCGATCTCGATGCCGCGGAGCTTCTCCGACTCACCGGGGGTCAGACCCTCCCCGGTGTGGGTCGCCTCGAGGCGGTGCTCCTCTTCGGCCAGCCGCGTGATCTCGGCCACGATCGCTTCGTCGTCCATCGTCTTTCTCCCTTTCTCGTGGGCTGTGTCTGTCCTTGCGTTAGCGAAGCAGCTTCGACAGCCGCCGGTCGGCGAGGGGCTTCCCCCCGGTCTGGCACGTGGCGCAGTACTGCAGCGACTTGGAGGCGAAGGACACCTCGCGCACGACGTCCCCGCACTCGGGACAGCGCTCCCCGGTCCGGCCGTGCACGCGCATGGCAGCGCTTCTTGTCCCCCTTGAGCTCGGACGCCTCCTGTCCGACGGCACGGACACGGCGTCGCCGAGCACCCCCACCACGGCACCGTGGAGGCGGCGGAGCTCCCCGTCGTCGAGGTTGCGCGCCGGCTTGTACGGCGACAGGCGTGCCACGTGGAGGATCTCGTCGGAATAGGCGTTGCCGATGCCGGCGATGAGGGACTGCGAGGCCAGCACGGTCTTGATGTTCCCCGACGCACCGGCCAGCACCGCCGCCAGTGCCTCGACGTCGAAGCCGGCGCCGAGGGGATCGGGCCCGAGGGTCGCCAGCCCCTCCACCTCGGCAGGGTCGCCCACCACCCACAGCGCCAATCGCTTCTCCGTGCCCATCTCGGTGATCTCGAGCCCGGCGCCGCCCTCGAAGCCCATGCGCAGCGCCAGCGGGCCCCGACCCGGCCGGGCCCGGTCGGCCGACAGCTTGTCGCGCCAGCGCACCCAGCCACCCCGGGCCAGGTGCACGACCAGCCACACGCCGTCGAGCCCGACGCACAGGTACTTGCCCCGCCGTGTGCACGTCAGCACCTCGCGGCCCACCAGTGACGACAAGGGTGGCTCCACGGTCTTGAGGGCGGCGATGGCGGCGAGCTCGCACCGTTGGACGTGCAGGCCGGCCAGCCGGCCGTCCAGGAACCGGGCCAGGGCTTCCACCTCGGGCAGTTCGGGCACGCCCCGATCCTCCCACGCACGAGCCGGGCCGACGCTGCGCACCACGGCCTCCGTGCCACAGTGGCCCGGTGCGCAAAGCGGTGCCGGGCGGGTTGGTGGTGCTGGTCGCCGCGCTGCTGAGCGCCTGCTCGCCCTCGGGGCCCGCCCGGACCGGCGCCACCGTGGCCGGCACCAGGCCCCCCGTCCGCGCCACGACCTCCACCGCCGCCCCCACCACGACCACGACGGTGGCGCTCCCCCCGTGACGCCGGTGCAGTGGTCGCCATGCGGCGCCCTGCAGTGCGGCACGGTGGCCGTGCCGCTCGACTACGCCGATCCCGCCATGGGGACCATCCAGCTCGCGCTGGCCCGCCATCCCGCCAACGATCCCGGCGCAACGCATCGGGTCCCTCGTCATCAACCCCGGCGGCCCGGGCGGTTCGGGCGTCGACGACCTCCCCGACGAGCTCGAGGTGCTGACACCCGAGCTGCTCGAGCGCTTCGACATCGTGTCGTTCGACCCCCGGGGGGTGGAGCGCAGCAGCCCGGTGCTGTGCAGCACCGGCAGCACCCCCGATTCGAGCGCCGCCGCCGGGCCCGCTTCCCGACCCCGTGCCCACCACCGCCGCCGCCCAGCAGGCGCTCATCACCAACGACCGGGACTACGCCCAGCAGTGCGAGGCGCACAGCGGCCGCGTGCTGCCCTTCGTCGGCACGGTGGACGCGGCGCGGGACCTCGACCGGATCCGCCAGGCGCTCGGGGACGCCCAGCTGACCTACATCGGCCACTCCTACGGCACCCTCCTCGGCGCCACCTACGCCCAGCTGTTCCCCACCCACGTGCGGGCCATGGTCCTCGACGGCGCCATCGACCCCGCCCTGCCCACCGACCAGATGGCGATCGAGCAGGCGCAGGGGTTCGAGAACGTCCTCGGCCAGTTCTTCACCTGGTGCGCGTCCGACCCATTGCGCATGGCAGGAAGGAAGTGACCCCACGAGCACCCTCCTGGCCCTCATCGACCACACCCGCCAGGACCCCGTGCCGGCCGGCAGCGGCCGCACGGCGGGGCCGGGGGAGCTCTACGACGCCGTGCTCGGCTCGCTCTACTCGACCTCGTCGTGGCCGTCGCTGGCGGGCGCGCTGGCGGCGGCGACGGCGGGCAACGGGGCCCCGGTGGTGGCCATCACCAACGGCTACCTGACCTTCAACGGCAGCAACGCCGGCGACGCCGAGACCGCCATCGACTGCCTCGACCACCCCGTGTCCACGGACCTGTCGACCTACCCGTCGCTCGCCCTGCAGGCCGCGGTGCAGGCCCCGGTGTTCGGCCCCCTGTTCGTGTGGGGACTGGCGGGGTGCGCGGTGTGGCCCGTGGCGCCCACCCGGACCCCGGCCCCCACCACCGCCGTGGGGGCGCCGCCCATCATCGTGACCGGGGCCACGGGCGACCCGGCCACGCCCTACCAATGGGCCCAGAGCCTCGCCTCGGAGCTCCAGCACGGGGTGCTCGTCACGTGGAAGGGCGACGACCACGTGGCCTACTACTACAGCGCCTGCGTCAGAGCCGTCGACCAGGCCTACCTGGTGGCGGGGGCGCTGCCCGCCCCGGGCACGGTGTGCTCGGACTGATCTCGGACCGGGGGGTCCCGGGCCGGTAGGGCCGGGTGCGGGCACATTGGGGACCTTCGTCCCTGCCCCGGCCGGGGCCGTCGGCGCGACCTTGGAGGTACGGCGCGACAGGCGGCGTCGCCGCCCTGTGGGCGAGCCATCGGTGACAAGGGAGCGGTACATGTCGGTACGGGTGGGAATCAACGGATTCGGACGGATGGGACGGGCGCTCGTGCGCATCGCCCGGCGCCCGGAGCTGGGCATCGAGGTCGTCGGGGTGAACGACCTGGCGCCGCCGGAAGCCCTCGCGCGCCTCCTCGCCCGGGACTCGGTGTTCGGTCGCATGGACGTGCCGGTCACCACCGACGGCGCCGACATGCTGGTGGGAGAGGCCCGGATCCGACTCATGGCCGAGCCAGAGATCAAGGCGCTGCCCTGGGACGAGCTCGGCGTGGACGTCGTGATCGAGGCCACGGGCAGGTTCACCGCCCGCGACCTCGCCGCCGCCCACCTCGACGCCGGCGCTCCCCGCGTGGTGGTGTCGGCTCCGTCGAAGGGGGCCGACGCCACCTTCGTCCTGGGTGTCAACGACGGCGACTTCGACCCGGCCCGCCACATCGTGGTGTCGAACGCCTCGTGCACCACGAACTGCCTGGCCGTGCTGGCCAAGGTGCTCGACGACGCCTTCGGCATCGAGGACGGGTTCATGACCACGGTGCACGCCTACACCGGTGACCAGCGGCTGGTGGACTCCGTGCACAAGGACCCCCGCCGGGCCCGGGCGGCAGCCATCAACATCGTTCCCACCACGACCGGGGCGGCCCGGGCCACGGGCCTCGTCCTCCCCTCGGTCGAGGGACGCCTCGACGGCTTCTCGCTGCGGGTCCCCGTGCCCGACGGATCGGTCACGGACCTGGTCGCCAACCTGCGGTCCGAGGTGACCCCCGACAGCGTCCGTCAGGCATACCGCGACGCCGCATCGGCGGGATCGCTCGTGGGCAGGCTCGAGTACTCCGAGGACCCGCTCGTCTCCACCGACATCGTCGGGTCGCCCGCCTCGTGCGTCTACGACGCCGGCCTCACCATGGCGCACGGACGGCTCGTCAAGGTCATCGGGTGGTACGACAACGAATGGGGCTACGCCAACCGCTTGGCCGAGCTGGCCGCCCTGGTCGGCGCGGCACCCGGCCGTAGTCGCGCCGGACCGACATCTCATGTTCCAGGTCCGCATCCACGGGCGCGGTGGTCAGGGCGTGGTGACGGCAGCCGAGATGCTGTCGGTGGCCGCCTTCCACGACGGCCACTACGCCCAGGCGTTCCCGAGCTTCGGGTCCGAGCGCACCGGCGCGCCGGTGACGGCCTTCTGCCGGATCGACGCCGCTGCCATCCGGACCCGCGAGCCCATCGTGGAGCCGGACGCGCTGCTCGTCCAGGACGCCACGCTGCTGCACCAGGTGGACCTGTTCAGCGGCCTGCGGCAAGACGGCATCGTGCTCATCAACTCGGCGCGCTCGATCGAGGAGCTCGGCCTGTCGGAGCTGGTGGAGACGGGCGGCAACCGCCGCCTGTTGACCGTGCCCGCCACGGAGCTGGCGCTCGCCCACACCGGGCGTCCCGTGCCCAACGCCGTGCTCCTCGGCGGGTTCGCGGCGCTGAGCGGAGTGGTGTCGCTCGGATCGGTGTTCGATGCCATCCGGGAGCGCTTCGGGGCGCAGGTGGCCGAGGGCAACGTGGCGGCGGCCGACGAGGCGTACCGCTTCGTGTCCCGGCCGAAGGGGGTGCTCGTCCGTGCTTCGCCAGATTGAGGGATCGCGGGCCGTGGCCGAGACGGTGGCGCTGTGCCGCCCGAGGTGGTCTGCGCCTATCCGATCTCGCCCCAGACCCACATCATCGAGGGCGTGGGGGCGCTCGTGAAGTCCGGTGCCCTCGAGCACTGCGAGTTCATCAACGTGGAGTCGGAGTTCGCCGCCATGTCGGTGTGCATCGGGGCGTCGGCCACCGGGGCACGCTCCTATACGGCCACGGCCAGCCAGGGTCTGCTGTTCATGATCGAGGCCGTGTACAACGCATCGGGGCTCGGGCTCCCCATCGTCATGACGCTCGCCAACCGCGCCATCGGCGCGCCGATCAACATCTGGAACGACCACAGCGACGCCATGGCGGTGCGCGACGCGGGATGGATCCAGCTCTTCGCCGAGACCAACCAGGAGGCCGCCGACCTGCACGTCCAGGCCTTCCGGCTGGCCGAGGAGCTGTCGGTGCCGTCATGGTGTGCATGGACGGGTTCATCCTCACCCACGCCGTCGAGGCGGTCGAGATCCCCACCCAGGAGCAGGTGGACGTCTTTCTGCCGCCCTACGAGCCGCGCCAGGTGCTCGACCCCCTCGACCCCGTGTCCATCGGCGCCATGGTGGGGCCCGAGGCCTTCGAGGAGGTGCGCTACCTGGCGCACGTCAAGCAGCTGCAGGCGCTCGACCGCATCCCCGAGATCGCGGCGGAGTTCGCCGGGACTTTCGGGCGGGCGTCGGGTGGCCTGGTGCACCCCTACCGCAGCGAGGACGCCGAGACCGTGGTGGTGGCGCTCGGCTCGGTCCTCGGCACGATCAAGGACGTGGTGGACGGGCGCCGACGGGGGCGACAGCATCGGTGCCCTCGGCATCGGGTCGTTCCGGCCATTCCCGACGGCGGCGGTGCGCGCCGCGCTCCAGGGGCGCACCGGGTCGTGGTGGTGGAGAAGGCCCTCGCCCCCGGCGCCGGTGGCATCCTGGCCCAGGACGTGTCCATGGCCATGGCGGGCACGGCCCAGCGCATCCACACCGTCATCGCCGGCCTCGGAGGGCGCCCCATCACCATGCGCTCGCTCGACGCCCTGTTCGCGGAGGCGGACGGGGCACCTCGGCGACCTGACGTTCCTCGACCTCGACCACGCCCTCGTCGAGCGCGAGCTCGAACGCATGGGCGTGCGGCGGCGGTCGGGACCGACGGCGGAGAACCTGCTGCGCGACGTCGGCGTGGTTGCGGCGCGGGCCACGTGAGGAACTGACGATGCCCCTGCACCCGGTGAAGTTCTACCAAACCGGCAGTTTCGCCGTCGGGAACCGCCTGCTGCCCCTGGAACAGCGGTCCGTGCAGGCCGATGCCACCCGGACCAACTCGCTCAACTCGGGCCATCGCGCCTGCCAGGGCTGCGGTGAGGCGCTCGGGGCCGCTACGCCCTCGACGCGGCGATGCAGGCCACCCGCGGCCGGATGGTCGCCGTCAACGCCACGGGCTGTCTCGAGGTGTTCTCCACCCCGTACCCCGAGACCTCGTGGCGGGTGCCGTGGCTGCACTCGCTGTTCGGCAACGCCCCCGCCGTGGCGACCGGGGTGGCGGCCGCGCTCAAGGCCAAGGGCCGAGGCGACGTACGGGTGGTGGCACAGGCCGGAGACGGCGGCACCGTGGACATCGGGTTCGGGTGCCTGTCGGGGATGTTCGAGCGCAACGACGACGTGCTGTTCGTCTGCTACGACAACGAGGGCTACATGAACACCGGCGTGCAGCGCTCGAGCGCCACCCCGCCGGCGGCCGCACCGCCACCACCGAGGCCCTCGGCCCCGAGCCGGGCAACGTGTTCGGCCAGGGCAAGAGCGTGCCCCTCCTGGCGGTGGCGCACGAGATCCCCTACGTGGCCACCGCCACGGTGTCGGAGCTGCGGGACCTCGAGTACAAGGTGCGCCGGGCCATGACCATGCACGGGGGCGCTACATCCACGTTCTCGTGCCGTGCCCGCTCGGCTGGCAGGCCGCGTCGTGCGACACCGTCCGGCTCGCCCGCCTGGCCAAGGAGTCCGGGGTCTTCCCCGTGTTCGAGGCGGAGCACGGCGAGATCACGGGGGTGTCGAAGATCCGCCGCCAGGTCCCGGTGGAGGACTACCTGCAGCTCCAGGGCCGGTACCGCCACCTCTTCGGTGCCTCGCCCCGGCCCGACATCGTGGCGCGCCTGCAAGCCATGGCCGATCGCAACATCCGGCGGTTCGGATTGCTCGACGAGGACGACGAGGCTGGCGGCGCACCGGGCGGACCGGCTGCACCGGACGCGCTGGCCGCCGTGGACGGGCTGCACCCGGCAGGGGGGGCGTGACCATGGAAAAGCCCTTCGCCATCACCCTCGACGTCGGCTCGAGCCTGGCCAACAAGACCGGGTCGTGGCGCGTGGAGCGTCCCGTCTACGTCGACCGGCTCCCGCCGTGCAACAACGCCTGCCCCGCGGGCGAGAACATCCAAGGGTGGCTCTACCACGCCGAGGCGGGGCACTACGAGGAGGCGTGGCGGGCCCTGGTGCAGGACAACCCCCTGCCGGCCGTCATGGGACGGGTCTGCTACCACCCGTGCGAAACGGCGTGCAACCGGGTCCAGGTGGACGAGGCGGTGGGCATCAACGCCGTGGAGCGCTTCCTCGGCGACGAGGCCATCGCCCACGGGTGGCAGCTCGACGCCGGGCTCCCCGACACGGGCCGACGGGTGCTGGTCGTCGGGTCGGGGCCGGCGGGCCTGTCGGCCGCGTACCACCTTCGGCGCTTCGGACACGCCGTGACCATCTACGAGTCGGCGCACGTGGCGGGGGGCATGATGCGCTTCGGGATACCCCGCTACCGCCTGCCCGCGCCGTGATGGAGGCGGAGATCGAGCGCATCGTGGCGCTCGGGGTGACCATGGAGCTCGACCGCACCGTGACCGACGTGGTGAAGACCATGGAGGACGACCGGTTCGACGCCGCCTTCCTGGCCGTGGGGGCCGAGATCGGCAAGCGCGCCTACATCCCGGCCGGCGACTCGGCCCGGGTCTTCGACGCCGTGTCGCTCTTGCGCAGCATGGAGGGAGAGGGCCCGCCCCAGCTCGGCCGCCGGGTGGCGGTGTACGGAGGGGGCAACACCGCCATGGACGCGGCGCGCACCGCCCGGCGCCTGGGCGCCACCGACGCCGTTGTCGTCTACCGGCGCACCCGTGACCGCATGCCGGCCCACGACATCGAGGTCGAGGAGGCCACCGAGGAAGGCGTGCAGATGAAGTGGCTCTCGACCATCAAGGCGGTCGAGGGCGGGAAGCTCGTGCTCGAGAAGATGGCGCTCGACGAGAGCGGCTTCCCCAGCCCACCGGGGAGCTCGAGGAGCTCGAGGCCGACTCCCTCGTGCTGGCCCTGGGCCAGGAGTCGGACCTGTCGCTCGTGAAGGAGGCGGGCGACATCACCGTCGAGGACGGCGTGGTGCAGGTGGGACCGGACATGATGACGACGCACCCCGGCGTGTTCGCCGGCGGGGACATGGTGCCGGCGGAGCGCACCGTGACCGTGGCCATCGGCCACGGCAAGCAGGCCGCCCGCCACATCGACGCCTGGCTGCGGGGGACCGAGTACCGGCCCGCCCATCGCCACGACCTGGCCGGTCCGGGGACGCTCAACACGTGGTACTACGCCGATGCCCCCAAGACGGTGCGTCCCCAGCTCGACCTGGCCCGCCGCACCACCACGTTCGACGAGGTCGTGTCCGGGCTCGACCGGAGCAACGCCCTGTTCGAGGCCCGGCGCTGCATGTCGTGCGGCAACTGCTTCGAGTGCGACAACTGCTTCGGGGTGTGCCCGACAACGCCGTGATCAAGCTGGGGGCGGGCCTGCGCTACGCCTTCGACTACGACTACTGCAAGGGCTGCGGGCTGTGCGTGTCGGAGTGCCCGTGCGGTGCAATCGTGATGGAGCCCGAGCCGACCTGAGCGTGGCGCCGTACGCTGCGGGCGATGGCCGTCCCGAAGCTGTCCGACGTCCTGCGCCGGGCCGTGGTGGTGGCGCCCATGGCGGGCGGGCCCTCCACCCCCGACCTGGTGGTGGCGGCGGCCCGGGCCGGCACCTTCGGGTTCCTGGCCGGCGGGTACAAATCGGCGGCCGCCCTGGGCCGGGAGATGGCGGCCGTCCGGGCGGCGACGACGGAGGCCTTCGGGGTGAACCTCTTCGTGCCCGGCGCGCCCACCGAGCACCCCGAGGCGCTCGCCCGCTACCTCGGGTCCCTGTCCGACGACGCCGGGGCCGTGGGCGTGGACCTGGGGGACAGCGCGTGGGACGACGACCACTACGACGAGAAGCTGGCGGCGGTGACGGCGCACCCGCCGGCGGTGGTGAGCTTCACCTTCGGCTGCCCTGCGCCCGCGGTGGTCGACGAGCTGGCCCTGGCCGGCACGGTCGTGGCCGTCACGGTGACGAGTGCGGCGGAGGCGGTCGCCGCCGCCGCGGCGGGTGCCCACGCCCTGGTCGTGCAGGGCAGCGAGGCCGGGGCACACCGCGGCACCTTCACCGACGCCGCCCCGCGCCCGGACGGGGACGGCGTGCTCGATCTCCTGGGCTCGGTCGGGCAGGTGACCGATCTTCCCCTGCTGGCAGCGGGCGGCATCATGACGGCGCCGGGCGTGGCCACGGCGCGCCGCGCCGGGGCGGCGGCGGTCGTGTGCGGCACGGCGTTCCTGCGCTGCCCCGAGGGCGCTGCGCACCGCCTCCATAAAGATGCGCTCGTGGATCCCCGCTTCCCCGGCACCACCGTGACCCGGGCCTTCAGCGGACGCCGCGCCCGGGGGCTCATCAACGACTTCGTCCGGCGCCACCCCGACGCGCCGGGTGCCTACCCCGAGATCAACAACGCCACCCGTCCCATGCGGGAGCGCGGCGGGCGCGGCCGGCGACGTCGGGCGCATGAGCCTGTGGGCCGGCACGGGCCACAGGGCCGCCCTCGACCTGCCCGCGGCCGAGATCGTCGAACGCCTGTGCCGGTGACGTTGGACCCTGGTGGCGGCGCCTGCCGGGGCGCGTAATTGAAGAGAGGCAGGACCTCAGACGAAAGGAGGCGCCATATGGCACTGGTGCGACGTGAGCACTTCGAATTCCCCGAGCTGTGGAGGCGCTTCTTCGATCCGGACACCGATGGTTCGTGGCTCCGGGTGGAGGAGTACGTCGAAGGGGACGACCTCGTGGTCCGCACCGAGCTCCCCGGCATCGACCCCGACAAGGACGTGGAGATCTCGATCTCCGACGGCGTGCTCGACATCCGCGCCCATCGCCAGGCCACGACGGAGGCGACGGGCAAGGAGGGATACCGCTCGGAGTTCCGCTACGGGTCCTTCGTCCGCCGCATGCCGCTGCCGTCGGGGACCAAGGACGGTGACGTCAAGGCGACGTACCACGACGGCATCCTCGAGATCCGGCTGCCGGTGGGCGAGGAGACCAAGCCCGCCGTCACCCGCGTCCCCGTGATGCGGGGCTGACCGGCCGGCGTCGGGGTGCATAGGCGGGGCGGCGTCGAGTCCCCTGACGCGTGGCTGTTCGACCTCGACGGCGTCCTGACCGACACCGCCGTGGTGCATGCCGCGGCGTGGGGCGAGACGTTCGACGAGGTCCTGCGCCGGCGTGCCGGCGGCTCCACCTTCGAGGCCTTCTCCGACGCCGACTACGCCCGGTACGTGGACGGCAAGCCCCGCTACGACGGGGTGCGCGACTTCCTGGCGTCCCGGGGCGTCGTCCTGCCCGAAGGGGCGCCCGACGACCCCCCTGAGCGCGACACCGTGTGCGGCGTCGGCAACCGCAAGAACCGGCTCGTCCTGGAGCACCTGGCGGCGGGCCCGTGCACGGTGTTCGAGGGGTCCGTGGCCCTGGTCGAGGCGCTGCGGCGCCTGGGCACCCCTACGGCGGTGGTCTCGGCCAGCGAGAACTGCAAAGCCGTGCTGCGCTCGGCGGGCATCGAGGACCTCTTCGACACCGTGGTCGACGGCAAGGTGGCATCCGAGCGCCGCCTCGCCGGCAAGCCGGCCCCCGACACGTACCTGTGGGCCGCGGCCGAGTTGGGTGTGGCCCCGGGGCGTGCCGCCGTGGTGGAGGACGCCCTGGCCGGCGTGGCGGCGGGGCGCGCCGGCGGCTTCGGGTTGGTGGTGGGCGTGGCCCGCGGCGCGGACCCTGCCGTGCTCGCCGGGGCCGGCGCCGACGTGGTGGTGGGCGACCTGGGCGAGTTGTTGGCCCGTGTGGCGGGTGCGGAGAGGGACGAACGGCCCTAGGTGGCGGCGCCCGATCCTGACACCCTGTCCATATGTGGGTGGACCAGCGTGGATCGGAGATCATCCCTCTCAACGAGTGCCTGCGGCTCCTGGCCGTGTCGGCCAAGCAGGGGACGGTGGGTCGGCTGGCGGTGTCCCGCCAGCAGGCGCCGCTCATCCAGCCCGTCAATTTCTCCTTCAAGGAACGACGCGTGCTGGTGCGGCTGGGCCCGGGCGCCATGGTGTCGGCGGCCGCCGGAGGACTGGTGGCCTTCGAGATCGACGACCTCGACCGGGATGCCGGCCGGGCGTGGAGCGTCCTCGTCCGGGGTCTCGCGGTGCCGCTCGGCGAGCCCGAACGCCTGGCGAGCGTCCACGTGGCACCGATCCCCCTGGTACCGAGCCCAGGTGACACCGTGCTGGCCATCCGGCTCGATGTCGTGACCGGGCGGCGCTTCCGACTCCGCCCGCCGCCGCAGGGTGCCCGTCTCGAGGACCGCGCGCCGGCGACGCACCGGGGCGACAAGCACGCCCCTGGGGCCGTGCAAGGTACAGCCGTCCGCGCCCAGTCGTGAGGGCGGAGCCCGTGGAGGCCGACGAGGGCGCGCCGTTGGGCACGCCGCCGACGGAGGACGGCGCCGCCCCCGATTGGGTGGCCGACGAGGTGCGGGGTGTGCTGTCCGAGCAGCCCCACCCGGACCAGGTCGAAAGAGCGTCTCCGTGGTACCTGGTGGTACCGGACGGCCCCCCCGGGATGCTGCGAGTGTACGAGAGCCTCCTCAGCCTCTCAGACGGGGTGACCGGGACCCGCGGCAGTCTCGAGGAGGACGGCGCCGATGGCAGGCCGGGTGTCTACGTGGCGGGTGTCTACGACCGGGCCGACGGCGGCGAGTCGCTGCTCGTGCTGCGCAGCTGGGCCACGTTGGGCGAGCACGCCGGTCCACTGGGCGGTCTGCGCGTGCTCGACCTGCGCCGGGGTGTGCTGTGGCGCGACGTCACGGCGGACGACGGCACGACACTGCGCACCGCCCGGTGGGCCTGTCTCGGGCGTCCCGGTACAGACGTGCTGGTGGCCCAGGGGGACTCCCGGGTGCTCGAGGTGTCCGGTGATCACGAGCTGGTCGACCTTCGTACGGCGACGGGAGGTGGGGTGACCGCCATCCTGGAGACGGTGCGTGACCACCCCGGGCGTGGCGGGGAGGACGGCCTGACGCACCTGGTGCGCATCTCGACGTTCGCCGCGTCCACCCGACGATCGCCCAGTCACAAGGCGGCCGCCACCGCCCACGGTCGGGCCCGCCGGGCGGGGGCCGTCGCCTTGCTGGCCGAGCAGACAGCGGTGTGGGCGCAACGTTGGTCGGAGGCCGACGTCGAGATCGTGGGCGACGACGAGCTCACGCAATCGGTGCGGCTGGCGCTGTTCCATCTCATGAGCTCGGTGTCGGATCGGGGCGAGGCCGGCGTCGGTGCCCGAGGGCTCACAGGGCCTGCGTATTCGGGCCACGTCTTCTGGGACGCCGATATGTTCGTGCTGCCGGTGCTGGCCGGCACACACCCCACCGCGGCGCGCGCCATGCTGGAGTACCGGATCCGTCGCATTCCCGCCGCCCATCGGGCCGCGCTCGCCTGCGGCCGAGCCGGCATCCGCTTCCCGTGGGAGTCGGGCCACGACGGTGACGACGTGACGCCCACGAGCGGCATCGACGACCGGGGGGAGCTCGTTGCCATCCGCACGGGTGAGCTCGAGGAGCACATCACCGCCGACGTGGCCTGGGCCACCTGGCACCTGGCTGCCTGGACGGGCAGCTGGCGCCTTCTCGACGGCCGCGGTCGGTGCCTGCTCACCGACACCGCCCGTTACTGGGCAAGCCGGGTGCGGCTCGACGGTCGGGGGCGAGGGCACATCGACCACGTGATCGGACCCGACGAGTACCACGAGGACGTGAACGACAACGCCTTCACGAACCAAATGGCGGCGTGGAACCTGGCACGCGCCGCCGATGTGGTGGAGCGGGCAGGGTCGCCCGAGGAGCAGGACGAGGCCCATCGGTGGCGTGCTCTGGGCGCGGCCATCGTGGACGGGTACGACCCCGTCACCGGACGGCACGAGCAGTTCACCGGCTTCGACATGCTCGAACCGCTCCTGGTGCACGACGTGGGCCCGGTCCCCGTCGCCGCCGATCTTGTGCTCGGTCACCAGCGCGTGTCGCGGTCCCAGATCATCAAGCAGGCCGACGTGCTCATGCTCCACCACGTGCTGCCCCAGGTCGGGCCGCCCGGCACCCTGGCTCACGACATGGACCACTACCTCCCGCGCACCGTGCACGGCAGCTCGCTCTCGCCCGCCATCCACGCCGGGCTGCTGGCCCGCCTGGGCCGGCTGGACGAGGCCGTCGCCTTCCTCGACATCGCACAGCGGGTGGACCTCGATGACATCACCGGCACCACTGCGGGTGGCCTGCATCTGGCCACGCTGGGCGGCTTGTGGCAGGCGCTCGTCATGGGCTTCGCCGGGATCAGGGTGACCGGGCCGGACGACGACGCCTTGGTCATGGACCCGCACATCCCCGAGGAATGGGGCGAGCTGCGACTCCGTCTCCGGTGGCACGGGCACGCCCTGCAGCTGCGCTGCCGGACCGACAGCGTGCACGTCCGGAGCACGAAGACCGTCCGTGTCCGCATCGGATCCGGCCCCGTGGTGATGGTGGAGCCCCCGGGCCGGTGGGTGGGGCGGGGAGAGGGACGCCAACCCGTCCCGCAGAAGGAGGTCGTTCCGTGGCCATGAGCACGTCACCGATGTCACCGCGTCCTTTGGCCGCTCCGTGCCGGCCCCTCCCCGACGGTCTCGGTGCGGCCGACGGTGCCGGGGAGTGGACCGAGCTCGTGGTGCAGGTGTCGGAGGCGCTCCGCGTCGTCCCCGACATCGTCGTCGCGCACACAGGCAGGCGTCGTGGCGAGGCCGGCACGGAGTTCCTGACACGGGCGTCGGGGCTGCCGGGGCCGGTCCTCCTCCTCCTCCGCCCGACGGTGCCAGCGCCCCCCGCCGCCCGTCGTCGCGCCGGGCGCTCATCGTGTCCGACGCCAGCGAGGACGTGGCCACCGCCGCCCGGGTCGTGCTGGAGGTATTGGGCGCGGCGGGGTTCCGGCCGAGCATCCTGCATGTCCTCACCGAGGACAACCAGCCCAGGATGTGGGACGGATCGGGCCACAACGCGGACCAGTGGTTCGACGAGATGCGCAGGCGACACGGCGCGGGGCCCGAGACCATGACCGTGGTGACCGGCGATCCCGAACACGAGCTCGTGACCTTCGCGGCGGGTGCTGATCTCGTGATCATGCTGTGGAACCACGACGCTTCCTCGGGCCGGGCGCCGCTGTTGCGCTCCATGCTGCGGCGGGGGATCGCCGTGCCCCACCTCCTCGTGCCGCTTGCCTGGGTGGCGACGCTCCCGCGAGTGGGACGCGAGCTCATGACCACCGGGCTGGCCCCGACCGAGCCGGGCGAGCCCGGACGGACCCCGCCGGATGACGCCGCTCATCGACCATCGGACACGTGATGGACCCCGTCGTCTTGGAGACGCACGTGTCGGTGCTCGTCTTCCTGGACGACGTCGTGCTCAAGTACAAGAAGCCCCTCCGCCTGCCGTTCGTGGACTTCACCGACGTGGCGGCGCCGGGCGCGGCGTGCGAGCAGGAGGTGGCCGCCAACCGGCGTCTCAGTCCCGACGTGTACCTGGGGGTCGCCGACGTGGTGCTCGGGGACCGGGTGCTCGACCACGCCGTGGTCATGCGCCGGTTGCCGGCCGCCCGCAGCCTGGCCCGGCTCGCCGTCACGCACGACGCCGCCCTCGACGGCCACCTCCACCGGTTGGCGGCGGTGCTCGCCGACTTCCACGCCGGGGCCGAGCGCAGTCCCGAGATCGCCGCCGCGGCGTCCCCCGACGTCCTGGCCCGAACCTGGCGGACGTGCCTCGACACGCTGGACCGCTTCGGCGGCCGGGCCCTCGCACCCGACGCCCTCGGCCGCATCGACGTGCTGAGCCAGCGCTACCTGGCGGGGCGCGCCCGTTGCTGGCGGCCCGGGCCGGCCACGGTCGGGTGTGCGACGGCCACGGCGACCTGCTCGCCTCGGACGTGTTCCTCCTCGACGACGGGCCGCGGGTCCTCGACTGCATCGAGTTCGATCCCCGCCTGCGCCACGTCGACGTCATCGCCGACGTGGCCTTCCTGGCCATGGACCTCGAGCGTCTGGGGGCGTCCGCGGCGGCGGCGACGTTCTTGCGTCTGTACGAGGAGTCGGCCGGTGACGTCTTCCCTCCGACGCTGCTGCACCACTACTGCGCCGAGCGGGCGGTGGTGCGGGCCGAGGTGGGGTGCATCCGTGCCGCCCAGGCCGGTGGTGACGGTGCCGGCGGTGGTGGCGGTGCCGGCGCCGTGCGCGACCTGCTCGACCTGGCGCTCGGGCACCTCGAGGAGGGGCGGGTGGTGCTGGCGGTGGTGTCGGGGCAACCGGGGACCGGGAAGTCGAGCGTGGCGGCGGCGGTCGGGGACCGGCTGCGCTGGCCGGTGCTGCGTTCCGACGAGGTCCGCGTCGAGCTCACGGGCGGAGCGGGCCGGGCCCCGCGGGCGCCCTTCGCCACCGCGGCGTACACCCCCGAGATGCACGCCCGCACCTACGGCACCCTGCTCGAGCGCGCCGCCGTGGCGCTCGGCCTGGGACAGCCCGTCGTCCTCGACGCCACGTTCTCCGATCCCCGGTGGCGGCGAGCCGTGGAGGACATGGCCCGGGCCACGGTGAGCGACCTGGTGGTGATGGAGTGCAGAGCGGACCTCGACACCACCGTGCCCCGCCTGCGGGCGCGCGCCATGCTCGGCGAGGACGTCTCGGGTGCCGACGAAACGGTGGCCCTGGCCATGGCCGGCGGTGCCCGGCCCTGGTCCGGGGCGGTCCCCCTCGACACCACCGGGGCGTCGCCGACGCGGGCGGTGGAAGAGGCCCTGGCCGTCCTGCGCCCGCCCGACCGGACGGCGCGGCGGCGCGGGGTCCCCGAACCGGCCGGTCGGCCCGGCGGCGCATGACCTTCGACCCTGCTCCCCCGGGCGGGGCGCGCCGACACTGATGTGAAGAGCAACGGAGGTCGGCGTGACGAGCATGGGCATGGAGGCGGTGGTCCTGGGCACGAGCCTGATGGTGGTGGTGGCCCTCGCCGTCGTCGTGTCGCTCCCCGCATGGCGGCCGGTCCCGGTCCCGGTCCCGCCCCGGGCCGCCGTTGCACAGGTTCGTTCCCGGTCTGCCGGTTTCCCCGGCCCCCGGGGGCTGGGCGGCTCGTTGCCGTCCAAGGTCGCACGCCCCGGCGCACGAGCGCCGGCGTCACCACGTCAGGAGTCGTTCACCACCGCCAGGTTGTGGAGGGTGTAGGACTCGAGCGACGCAGCCCGCGCCGCGTCGATCCGCTCGCACACCCAGTCCCAGTGCATCGAGACCCGGTCGCCCGGTGCCAGGGCGTCCACGAGCCCGACACCGTCGACGCTGCGACGGACCTCATCGCTGCGCTCCGGGCCGAGCGCCAGCCGGCCCCGGTGGAAGCACAGTGAGGCGCTTCGCACCCGCACGGCGTCTCCATCGACGGCGTCGACGGTCCCCCACCGGATGCGGCACCGGTCGAGGACGGTGAGCGCCGGCTCCTCCCGCCCGCCGTGCAGCAGGCCCAGCCACGGATAGACGGCGAAGACGTGGAAGCTGTGGTGCGCCATGGCGCCGTTCTCACCGGCGGCGGCCCACGCCGGGTCGGTGGGCGAGGCCGCACCCGCTCCCGCCGAGGCGGCGGCGGCGGCGAGCGCCCCCGCCCCCACCGCATCGAGTAGGCCGTTTCCCACCCAGTAGGCGTCGACCACCCGCCGGTCCAGGGGATCGGCGATGCCGTTGGCGCCGGCGATGGCCCGCAGGTAGGGCCAGGCCCCCGTGAAGGCCGCCGCCCGCTGCGCCAGCTCGACCAGCTCGCCGCGCCCGGCCGCGCCCAGGAGGCCGCCGGGATCCTCCGGCCCGCAGTAGCCGAGAGCGTTGGGGGGATACGTGTACCGCGGCGAACAGGACGGGCCCGGGCTCCATCGGCGCCGAGTGTAGGCACCCGCTCCTTCGGCCCCGCTCCTTCGGCCCCCGCCCCGGGGCCCGCCGCCGACGGCGTCCCGTGGATGCGCCGGTCGGCGCGCCCTGCACGCGATCATGGTCGGGCCCGGCCGCAGGCCGGATCGTCACCGCGGTCGGGCGGCGCGCGCCCACAGCGCCGCCGGTCCGCCCAAGGAGGCCACAGGTGCCGCCAGGCCGTTGGACCCAGGCGCCGACCCCCTCTGCGCCGGTCGGCGGTTCCGACCACGCCTCGGGCGCTCCCGATCCCGGCGACGCCGCCGGCGCCACCCCGACCCCGGCGCCGCGCCACGTGGCGCGCCACGCCCGGCGCACCGGCGGCTCCCGGGGCGGCTCCGCCCTCCGCCGCCTGGCGCTGCCCGTGGGGATCGTGGGAGTGGTGGCCGGGTGCCTCCTGGCGTGGCGCGACGCGTTGCGCAGCGGCGTGGTCGACGACACCTTCTGGCACCGGGCCGCCGGGGTGTGGATGCTCGACCACCACCGGGTCATCACCCACGACGTCTTCTCCTACACCGTGGCGGGGAGGTCGTGGATCTCACCGGAGTGGGGCTACGACGTGGTGCTGGCCCAGTCGGTGCGCAGCGTCGGGCCGGTGGCGTTCTGGTTGCTGTCGGCCGGCCTGGCGTCGCTCACCGTGCTGACGGTGGCGGTGCGATCGCGACTGGTCGGGGCGGGGTGGACGTGGACGGGGCTTCTTTGCGTCGAGGTGGGCGCGGCGGTGACGCTGTTCCTCGACGACCGTCCCCAGATGTTCAGCTACTTCTTCCTGGCGCTGCTCCTCCTGCTGCTCACCCTGGCCCGGTCGCGGCGGGCCTGGCTGTTGACCGTGCCCGTCCTCTTCGTGCTGTGGGCCAATCTTCACGGCAGCTTCCTGCTCGGGCTGGGCGTGCTCCTGCTCGAAGTGGTGGCGGCCTGCGTCGGCTCGAGCCGGGGCAGGCTCGCCATCGAGCCGCTCGGCCGCGTGCCCGTGGTGCTCACCTTCGTGGCCTCGGGCGCGGCCACGCTCGTGAACCCCTTCGTCATCGGGGTGTACGCGAGCGCCCTGGGCGTCACCTTCAACACCACCGTGCGCGCCCTCGTGACCGAGTGGCAGTCGCCGGACTTCCACGACCTCGGGATCCTGGCCGTTGTGGTGGTGCCCCTGATCGTCACGGGTGCCTACGTCGTGCTGTCGAAGGGGTCCCTTCCCGCCGTCGAGCTCGTGCTGGCCGGCTTCCTGCTCGTGTCGAGCCTCGAGGCCGAACGCTTCATCCCCTACTTCGCCGTGGCGTGGTGCGCCCTGGCGGCCCGCTGCTCTCCCATCGGGGAGGAGCGGCTGCGCCCGAGCCTGCTCGTGTGGCCCCTCACCGCCCTCCTCGGGCTGTCGATGCTCCAGGGCCCGTGGTACCCGGCGGGGAAGCCGGCCCCGAGCGTGCCGGTGGCGGCGGTCGCCTACCTCCAGCACCACCCGGGGCGGATCTTCTCGACCTATCTGTGGAACGACTACCTGGACTGGACGGGCCGGCGCGTGTTCGTCGACGGGCGCACCGAGCTCTACACCGACGACGGCGTGCTGGCGCGGTACCTGGCCGTCGACGAGCTCGACGTCGACCCCGATGCGCTGCTGCGCGCCTACCACGTGGCCTACGTGCTGTGGCCGCCCGGCCAGGCGCTGTCGGTGTACCTGGGCCACGACGCGCGGTGGCGCACGGTGTGGCGCTCGCCGACGGCGGTGGTGTTCCGGTCCGTGGGCTGACGTGCAAACGGCTCAGCCCGTGTCATCGGGCTGAGCCGTTGCTGTCCTGACGCGTCGGTCAGGGGTTGCTGATCGAGCTACCCACGTTGTTGAGGGTGTTGGACACTGATCCACCCAGGAAGTGCAGCGCCACGAGTGCGATCACGGCGATGAGAGCGAGGAGCAGCGCGTACTCGACAAGGCTGGCCCCGACCTCGTCCCTGCGGTTCCACGTGCGGCGGATCGGGTCGACCACGCTCATGACAAGCGAGACGATGTTCACGGTTTCCCCCCCTTCGTGGTGTCTGGAACGGTCGGGCATCGGCTGCCCGCACGTTCGACCATGGACCCACTATCGGGGAAACGGGCTTCCACCGCCATAGGTCAGGAGGCCCAAATCGTGCCCCTGGGCAGGTACGACGTGGGTCGCAGGACCTAGGTCGCGGCGGTCAGTCCAAGGTGATGAGCCCCATGCGCACGGCCTTCAGCACGGCCTGGGCGCGGTCGTGGGAGTCGAGCTTCTGGTAGATCGACGACAGGTGGTTCTTCACCGTCTTGACGCTGATGTACAGCCGCCGGGCTGCCTCGGGGATGGAGACGCCCGTGGCCACGAGGCGCAGCACCTCCTCCTCGTGCTTGGAGATGAGGGGGCGGGTGGAGTGCGGTGCGTCGGGGCGCACGTGGCCGCCGGGGTCGACGGCGGCCCGGCCCGCGCCACCGTGGATGCGAGGACGCGCTCGCCGTCGGCCACACGCCCCACGGCGTCGGCGATCTCGGCCGTGGTGCAGTCCTTCACCAGATAGCCCTGGGCGCCGGCGCCGAGGGCCGAGGACACCGCCGTCTCGTCGGACAGCATCGACAGCACGAGCACCGACGTGTCCGGAGCGAGGCCGCGGATGCGCTTGGTGGCGGCCACGCCCGACAGCACGGGCAGCGACAGGTCCATGAGCACGACGTCGGGGTGGTACTGCTCGACCATCTCCACCGCCTGCTGGCCGTCGGCCGCCTCACCCACGACGTCGTGGCCGGCGTGCTCGAGCGCCCAGCGCAGGCCCTCGTGCACCATGGTGTGGTCGTCTGCGATCAGTACACGTGCCATCAGGCTGCCCTCATTCTCATCCGCACCACCGTGCCCTTGCCGGGCCCGGAGGTGATCTCCAATTGGGCGCCGACCGCGTCGGCACGCTCGCGCATGCCGAGCAGGCCGTAGCCCGATGCACCCACTGCCTTGCCGGCCGACAGCCCCACGCCGTCGTCGGCCACCTCGAGAAGCGCACCGTCGGCGTTGCACTGCCACAGCACCGACACCCGCGACGCCCGCCCGTGGCGCTCGGCGTTCATGACCGCCTCGCGCGCCACGCGCCAGAACTGCGCTCCACCGGATGGGCATGCGGGCCTCGGTGTCGGCCACGAGCGTCACCGCCACCCGGTTTCGCTTGTTCACCCGGTCGAGGAAGGACTCGAGGACCCCGTCGACACCCTGGGACTCCGACACGTCGCAGCGCAGGTCGACGAGCATGTCGCGCAGCTCCTCGACGAGATCGCGGAGGTCGCCGCGCAGGACCAGCAGGTCCTGCTGGACGGCCCGCCCGTGGTTGAGCTGGACCAACCGGTCGAGCTCGAAGCCGAGGTGCACCACCGACTGGCCGATGTGGTCGTGCAGGCTCGCGGGCCAGGCGGCTGCGCTCCTGCTCCATGCCCAGGGTGTGGATGCGCTCCAGCCACCGGGCGTTGTCGATGGCGAGCGAGGCGGCCCGGGCCATGTCGCCCATGCGCCGGCGGTCCTGGGAGGACACGCGCTGGCGTTCCTCCCCCTCCACCGCCAGCACCCCCACGACCTCGTCGCGGGTGCGCATGGGGCAGTACATCCCCCACTTGGAGCGGTAGCTGAGTCCCTGGTCGAGGTCCTCGGCCACGACGGTGTCGGATCCCTTCACCGCCTCGGCCAGGCCCCGGGGCAAGATGAAGGGGGTGTCCTGGGTGAGCCGCACACCGTGCGCCGCGGTCACCTGCCAGGACCCTGTCACGGGGTCGAGGAGCACGACGGCGGCGATGTCGGGGGACAGCAGCTCCTCGAGCCGCTCGAGGGCCCAGCGGGCCGCTCCCTCCACGTGCATGGGTGTGACCTCGCGCTCGGTCGCCCGGTGCAGGTCGAGGAGCAGGTCGTTCACCTCCGACAGGTGCTCCACGCGGTCGGCCAGCCCGGCCCGGGCCTGGTGGGCCTCCTCCACCAGGTACCGGCTGAAGCCGCCGACCACCCCCACGAGGAGGAGCTCCACGCCGAACTGCACGCTGGCCACGGCGTCGCCGGGGTGGGAGCCGAGGAGGAAGCTGGGCAGGGCCACGGCGATGCCGGCGATGACGGCCAGTCCCGACACCACACGAAGGCCGCCGGCGAACCCGGCCACCAGGGTGGCCACGCCCAGGCTGACGAGGAAGGGGGAGCCGCCGAACCCGCTCAGCTCGACCACCGCCACACCCACCGTGACCTCGAGGAGCAGGGCGGCTGTGGTGTGCCAGCCGCTGCGCTCCCGGCCGATGGGCCACAGGGTGCGCCACACGGTGTAGGCCACCAGGGCACCGCCGGCCACGGCCACGTGGGGGCCGAGGTGTTCGACCCAGGCGAGGGCCAGGCCCAGGCACACCGTCGCCCACCGCAGGGCGCTCAGCATGGGGGCGAACCCGGCCAGCAGGTCGGGGGAGGCGGGCGGAAGGTTCCGCCAGCCGAGCTCGGCCCGCCACGATCGGGCCGCGTGCTGCGGCGTCCTCTCGGGAAGTGGCTCCATGACCTGCACTGCGGCGTCCACCCCCATTTCGTGTGGGCCGCTCCGGGCGCATTTTACTACGGAGAGTCAGAGTTTGATCACAAAAAGTGGTCTCAACCGGGGGAACCTTGGGATTCCCCGCTGAAACTTCGGCCGCAGGTCCTCCGACCTGTAGGCCGAAAGGCCTAGGGGGGCGCCCGTAGTGCCCGGGAGGAGAGCCCTCGGATGTACCCCCAAATGGGGGGTACACCGACGGGCGACCCGAGACGGGTCGGGGGGAGGGGGCGGCGCCCCGGCGCTCGCCCCGGAGGGCTCAGGAAGCGACGGCGCCGGCCGACGAAGGGGCCGGAGCCCGGGGCACGGCCACCACCCAGTGGCGGTCGCGGAGCCGGATCGTCCAGGCGTGGCTCCTGGCCAGCAGCCCGGCGAGGGGATCGGACCGGGGCCACAGCACGGCGTCCACGTGGTAGCGGCCGAGGACCGCCTGCCAGCCGCTGCGCCCGGCCAGCAGGGTCTCGTAGTCGTGCACGAGCGGCAGGGGGAACATGTCCACCCGGTCGTCGAAGAAGGCCTGCGCCCGGGCCCCGTAGCGGAACTCGAGGTAGTTGCCGACGTAGTCCGGGGTGGCCACGCGCCCGGGCACGAGCCCGTGCTGCTGCATCCACGTCACCTCGCCCACCGGGTACGACGAAAGGTCGTAGGCGGGGCGCTGCAGCGCTCCCGTCACGAGCACGGCCCCGAGCCCGGCCAGGGCAACGAGGGCGAGGGCGGGAACCGGTCCCCGCCGCGCCCCCTCGAGGGAGCCCAGTCCGGCCAGGCCCCGGGCCAGGACGGGGGTGAGCACGAGGGCGGCCACCGGCACGTTGCGGGCCGCCACCAGCGCGGCGGCGCCGAAGGCCAAGGTCACAAGGACGTCCTCGGCCGTGCCGTGGCGGGCGAAGGCGAGGACGAGGGCCAGCACCGCGGCGGCCAGGAACACGGCGTTTGTGGGGTCGGAGAAGCTGGGCGACTGCCACTCGGCCACGTGGGCGAAGGCCTGATGACGGGTGAGAAGCGCCAGGGGGTAGGCGAGCAGGCGGGGGCCCTGGGGGTTGGCGGCGGCCAGCACGATCCCCACCACGGCCGCCCCGGCCAGGCGGGGGAGCCGGCCCCCGTCTCGTCCGTCGAGGCGCCGCCCGACGAGGCGCAGGGCCAGGTAGACGAGAGCGAAGGGCCAGCTCCCGTGCACGTTCACCCACACCCACAGAAGCGGCACCGCCAGCCACGGGGATCCCCGCCCCGTCTCCACCATCGCCACCAGCACCCCGAACAGGACGAGGGCGATGAGCAGCGGGCGCGGCGACCAGTAGCCCGAACCCACGGCCAGGACGGCGGCGACGGCCACCACCCGCCCCGCCAGCTGTCGGGCGGGCCGGGTGAGGACCCACGTCACGAGGGCCAGCGCGGCGCACAGCGCGCCGTGCAGCACCTGCAGGCCGTGTCCCGCCCCGGCCCGCTCCACCAGCGCGTAGAGCACCGACGCCAGCCACGACTCGACCACCCAGGGGTGCCCGTGGGCGGTGAAGGTGTAGGGGTCGGTGGTGGGGACGCCGTGGGCCAGGATCAGGCGACCGGTGGCGAGGTGCGTCAGGAACGAGTTGTCGTGCAGGCGCTCGAGCCCGATGGCGAGGCCCCACAGCACCGCCGCCGCCCCGATGGCGCTCGTCAGCCGCGGCCCTCGGCGGGACGGCCCGGCGTGTGGCGGCCCGGCGAGTGGTGGCCCGGCGAGTGTTGGCCCGGTGTGGGCCGGCCCAGGGTGTGACGACACAGGGTGCGACCGTACGGGGTGCTCGGCGCGCTCGGGCGACGTGGCGGTCGACGCCACGGCCGTCGGTGAGACCTCGGTGGGGAGCGGCGGGGGGCGCACGGCTCCGGGAGCCGGCGTCAGTGCCCGCGGAACGCCTGATAGATGCCCAGGACGGCCGGGCCGGCGATGATGATGAACAGGGCCGGCATGATGCAGAACACCATGGGGAAGAGCATCTTCACCGGTGCCTTCTGCGCCTGCTCCTGGGCGAGCTGGTGGCGGCGCACGCGCATCTCGGCCGCCTGGCTGCGCAGGATGCCGCCCACCGACACGCCGAAGGTGTCGGCCTGAAGGAGCGCCAGCACGAAGGAGCGCAGCTCGGGGATCTCGGTGCGGGCGTCGAGGGCGGTGAGGGCGTCGGCGCGACTGGATCCGGCACGCATCTCGCCGAGCATGCGGGCGAACTCCTCCGACAGCGGGCCGGGGACCATGGTCACGGTGCGGGCCAGGGCCTGCTCGAAACCGAGGCCGGCCTCGACGCTGATGGTGAGGAGGTCGAGCACGTCGGGGAGCTTGCGACGGATGAGGAAGCGACGGGCCTCCACCTCGCGGTTGAGCCATGCGTCGGGCCCCACCCCGCCGGCCACACCCACGAACACGATCACGGCCAGCAGGGTCGTGCCCGTGAGCGACGTCGCCTTCCACACCACGAGCCACAGCACGGGGATGGCCACGAGCGACAGCAGGCGCACCACCAGGAAACGGTCCACCTCGTCGGGCTGGCCCCGCCCGGCGAGCACGAGCTTGTGCCGGAGCTTGTCGAGGTAGTCCGAGGGCAGGAGGTGCTTGAGGGTGTCGAGCAGGGCGACGCCCACCGGGGCCAGCACGCGCTCGGCGAAGGGCTGGCGGAGGTCCTCCTCGTGCTTGATGCCGGGGGACTCGTAGTCGCCCAGCCTGATGCGCGCGGCGTGGACGCTGAGGCGTTCCTCGGCCTTCATGGCGGCCGCGTAGACGAGCAGCGAGGCCGTGAGGAAGGTGGTGACGGCGGTGATGATCAGCATGTCAGACCTCGATGTTCACGAGCTTGCGCAGCCAGAAGATCCCCAGCACGGCCATGATGATCGACCCGTAGAAGAGGATCTCGCCGAACGCCTCGTGCAGCAGGGGGCGCAGGTACCCGGGGTTCACGCTGTAGACGAACAGCCCGATGGCGACGGGCAGGATGGAGATCACGACCGCCCCGATACGGCCTTCGGCGGTGAGGGTGCTCGCCTCGCGGCGCAGACGGGCCCGGGAGTTCATGGTGTCGGCCACGATGTCGAGCAGCTCGGCCAGGTTGCCCCCGACCTCGCGCTGGATCCCGATGGAGGTCACGACCCACTGGAAGTCCTCGCTGCGCACCCGCTGGGCCACCTCGGTGAGCGCCTCGACGAGCGGCCGGCCCAGGCGGGCCTCGGCGCACACGTGGCGGATCTCCTTGCCGATGGGGTCCTTCAGCTGCTGGGACACCGTGTCGAGGCCCTGCAGGATCGAGAAGCCCGATCGCAGGGTGGTGCCGAGGAGCTGCAGCATGTCGGGCAGCTGGGTGGTGAAGGCCTTGGTGCGCCGCGCCGCCGCGGCCTGCAGCGCCATCCACGGGAGCACGGCCAGGCAGGCGAGGCCGACGAGCCCCACGAAGGCGTTGGCCACGAGCAGCCCGATGGAGCCGCCCAGGAGCACGCCGGCCACGTAGACGAACAGGGCCTCGGCCGGACGGATGGGCAGGTCGGCCTGGTCGAGGAGCCGCTTCAGGTACTGCAGCACCCCCCGCCGCGACGCCATCTCGGCCACGGCGGCCACGTAGCGCTGCAGGAACGGGGTCTCGACCAGATCGCCACCGGGGCCAGCGATCGTCCCCACGACGGCCTCGGAGGGCGCACCCACCGAATACGGCGCCAGCGCCTCGTGCAGCGGGCGGGTGCGCTCGCGCGTCGCCAGCGTGATGATGCCCCACGCCACCACGGCGCCGAGGGGAAGCACTAGCAGGGAGATGATGAGCGTCATCGCCGGGCCCCCCGGGCACGGGTGAACTCCTCGGCCGAGAACAGCTCGGGGTCGAGCTTGATGCCGAAGTCCTCGAGCTTGTCGGCGAAGGCGGGGCGGATGCCGAGCGACTTGAGCGACCCGCGGTAGCGGCCGTGCTCGTCGAGGCCCATGGAGAAGTCGAACATGAAGAGGTCCTGCATGATGATGACGTCGCCCTCCATGTGCTGCACCTCCGACACGTGGGTGACGTGCCGGGTGCCGTCGCGGAGGCGCGACAGGTGGACGACCAGGTCGATGGCGGAGGACATCTGCTCGCGGATCACCCGGATGGGCAGGTCGAACCCCGACATGAGCGTCATGGTCTCGATACGCGACAGGGTGTCGCGGGGGCCGTTGGAGTGGATGGTGGTGAGCGAGCCGTCGTGGCCGGTGTTCATGGCCTGGAGCATGTCGAGGGCCTCGCCGCCACGGCACTCACCCACGATGATCCGGTCGGGCCGCATCCGGAGGCAGTTGCGGACCAGGTCGCGGATGGTGACCTCGCCCCGGCCCTCGATGTTGGGGGGCCGGGCCTCGAGGGAGACCACGTGGGTCTGGCGGAGCTGGAGCTCCTTGGAGTCCTCCACGGTCACGATGCGCTCGTCGTCGGGCACGAACGACGACAGGACGTTCAGCATCGTCGTCTTCCCGGCGTCGGTCCCTCCCGACACGATGATGTTCATGCGCCCCACCACGCAGGCCTCGATGAAGCGGGCCAGCGCGGGGGAGAAGGTCATGTTGGTGACCAGGTCCTCGACCTGCAGCGGGTCCTTGGAGAACTTCCGCACGGTGAGGAACGGGCCGCCGATGGCGAGCGGGTGGATGACGGCGTTCACCCGGGAGCCGTCGGGCAGGCGGGCGTCCACCATGGGCGACGCCTCGTCCACGCGCCGGGACACCTCGCCCACGATCTTGTCGATCACCCGGCGCAGGTGGGTCTCGTCGATGAAGTTGGTGGGCGTGCGCTCGATCTTGCCGCCGCGCTCCACGTAGACGTTGTCGGGCCCGTTCACCATGACCTCGGAGACCTCGGGGTCCTCGAGGTAGCGCTGGATCGGCCCGTAGCCGAGGATGTCGTTGGCGATGTCCTCGCCCAGGCGGGCCTTGTCGGCCAGCGACAGGGGGGTGGTCTCGTCGGCCAGGGCCGCCTGGAGGTGGGCGTTGACCCGGGGCCGCAGGTCCTTGGCCGTGAGGCGTCCCTGTGACAGCGCCGGCCCCAGCTCCTCGATGAGCCGCTGGTGCACGCGCTGGTGGACGTCCTCGAGCAGGCGCGCCCGTGCCTCCTCCGTGGTGAGGAAGGTTCCGGCTTGCCGCAGGTGGTCGGAAAGGGTCATGACGTTCGCCTCACACGGTTTGTCGGGTTTGCGTCGCTGCCGGCGCAGGGGCCATCAGGGAGTCCGCCAAGCCGTCGATGCTCTTGGCGAACTTCGAACGCGGGGCACTGGTCACCACGGGGACGCCGCGGTTGACCGACTCGGCCACGAGGATGTCGCTCGGCAGGGCCGTGTCCACCTTGAGCTGCACCGCCCGCTCGGCGTCGGCCTCGGTCAGCCCCACCCGGGTGTTGGCCCGGTTGAGGACGAACTTGGTGCGGGTGAAGGGGATCCCGAGGACCCGCATGGTCTGGAGCCCGATGCGGGCGCTCTTGAGGCTCATGACGTCCAGGCCGGCGAGGACCAGGATGTCGTCGGCGGCCTCGAGGGCGGCCAGGGTGACCTCGGCGAAGTTGGCGGACGTGTCCACCACGACGTAGGCGCACCGCTCGCGCAGCACCGACAGGATCCGTGTCAGGTCGGCCCGGCCGATCTGGTCGGCGGAGCTCGGCTCGGTGGGTGCGGCCAGGACGAGCAGCCCGCTGGCCGGATGGCGCAGCAGGAGGTTCTCGAGCAGGGTGCCGTCGAGACGGTCACCGGCCTGGGCCGCCTCGGCGATGGTGTGGGTGGGCTGGAGCTGGAGCATGAGGGCCACGTCGCCGAACTGCAGGTCGGCGTCGACCAGCACGACGGGCTGGATGGTGCGCTTGGCCAGGGTGACGGCCAGGTTGGTGGCCACCACCGACTTGCCCGCCCCGCCCTTGGTGCAGAACACCGTCACGATCTTGCCGGGAGTGCCGGCGCCGCCGGTGGCCACGGGGCTCGAGGAGTCCGCCGGAGGCCGGGCCGCCACGCGTGCCGTGGCACGGCGGATGGCGTCGAGAAGCTCGGCGTCCTCGGCCGACACCGCCACCACGTCGTTGACCCCGGCCCGCAGGGCGCGCTGGAGCACATCGGCCGTCAGGTCGTAGACGACCATGATTACCGCGCACCGCGACCGGTTGGACACGATGCCGGCCACCCGGGGGATGACCACGTCCGGCCCCTCGGAGGGACCGATGATCACGACCCCGGCCAGCGCCGGGTCGGTGGCGTCGGTGAAGGCGTTGAGGCTCCCGTAGGCCGAGACCTCGCTTTCGAGGTCCCGCACGTGGTCGGCGAGGACGTCCCGGACGACGTCGTCGGGGTCGACCACACTGATGATCACGTCCTGGTCGATGAGCGCCTTGTCTGCGGTCAGGGCGTCGGTCATGGGATCAGCCTGCGTTCTGCGAGCCGTTGAGGATGTTGCTCGGCGTGACCTGCGGGATGGGGACGGCCGGGCTCCCCGGCGGCGTCAGCAGCATGTAGATGCCGAGGGACTCCTGCTGGGCCAGCGCGATGCGGGCCGCGTCGGTGGGCGTCACCTCGAAGGTGAACAGCCCGCTCGACGAGCTCGGGCTCGAGCTGGCGCTGGTCGACGCCGTCTCCGTTGCGCTCTGGGCGCTCGTGTTGGTGTTGGCCGTGGTGCTCTGCCCGATGGCCAGGATGTTGACGTTCTGGAGCAGCGAGCTCTCGGTGTTGTTGAGGTTGATGAGCAGGTCCACCTTGTCACCGGGCACGGGCAGGTTGGCCACGCCGTGCACCTGGTCGACCGACACGGTGACGGCCACGTCACCGGGCTGGATGGTCTGGGAGAAGGTGTTGGCCGCCTCGGTGGCGCTCACGAACATCGACGTCACGACCACCTGGCCCACCGAGAAGGGGGCGTCTGCCTCCTTGCCCGTGAGCTTGTTCAGGCTGGTGATGGCGGTCGACGGACGGAACTCCGCCGGCACGTTCTTCTGCGTGATGTAGCCACCGCTCACCGCCTGCGACCACGTCAGTGCCCTCGGGATGGGCTTGGCCACCACGTAGGCGGGTACGAGCTTGGCGTTGTGGTAGGCGCGCTGCTGGGCGCCGTTCAAAAAGACGTAGCTCAGCACCGAGGCCAGAACCCCGACGGCGACGGCGACGGCGACCACGACCGTCCGCTTGGGTGTCATCCCGTGTCCCCCCTGTTCGCATACCGGGGCCGCCTCCGACCTACGAGCCGGGTTCAGGCGCCGTCCGATGTGCTGCGATGGATTGGTTGGATGGCCAGTGTGCGCGACCGAGACGGCCCTTGACAATGCGCCAGAGGCCAAATGAGTCGGAGGTCCTAGTGCCTGTTTTCATGCGTGCCACCGGCCGCGTGGCGCCATCGGCGGGACACGTCCGGGCTCCCGGCGCGGCCTTTTGGGTCGGCCGACCTATGGCCACCACCGGGCACCCCCACGGATACTTCTCTGTGGATGATCAGTGGGGAGAGGTGTGGGGGGCGGGCCCCCGGTAGGCGGGGGTGCTCCCACCTCAACGAAAGCGGCCACCCGGCCGACAACTGGTGGAAGCCCCGGCACGGGGCACCCGGGCGCGTCGTCCGGACCGCCGGTGCCACACGGAACAGATACGGAGAAAATGGTGCCGAGCAGAGGCCTAACGGTTCTCGCCGCCGTAACGCTGGGCGTTGTGGCTGGCGCGACCGCGTACATCGAGGCCCATTCGACCGAGCAGAATGCCTTCAAGTCGGAGAAGCTCACCTCTGTCTACGTCGTCCACGGCACGGTGCCGGTGGACGAGAGCGCCCAGAGCGCCTACTCGGCGGGCCTCATCACCTCGGTGGAGATGCCCACGCGGTACGTCCCCGTGGGGGCTGTCACCGACCTTGGCGCCCTCGGCACCCAGGTTGCCGGGAGCCGGCTCGGGACGGGGGAGGTCGTGGTGCACGGCATGTTCGTCGACGCCGCCACCAATCCGAGCCGTCCGTCGGACGCTGTTCCCAAGGGACACGTCGCCGTCACCGTGTCGGTGGACTCGTCTGCCGGCGTGGCCGGGTTCATCCAGCCCGGCGACACCGTCGACATCCTCGTCGACATCGACAGCAACGAGGAGGCCACCCTCTACCAGAGCGTGCCGGTACTGGCCGTGAACCACACGCTCGTGGCCGTTCCCGACACCACGTCGGGCGAGGCTCCGTCGACCGACGTCGACCAAGCGGCCACGCTCATCACCTTCTCCATGACCCCGGCGGCCGCCGCCCACATCCCGCCCACCCACAGCGACGGCAGCGCCTACACCCAGGGCGTCTACCTGGCGCTCGACGGACCGGGCGCCCAGCTGGCCTCGATGACGGTCATCAACGGCACCACCCTCATCCCCGGCATCCACCTGAGCCTCGGCCAGGGCAGCACCTCGGGCCCCGTCTCGAACACGGCGAACCCGTCGAACACCTCGGGCTCGACGGGCTCGGGCTCGACGGGCTCGGGCACCACCGGGGGCACCGGCTCGACGTCGTCGGGCACCACCGCCTCGAACAACAGCTCGGGGCCGAACAGGGCGCAGCACGGTGACACGCCCTGACCGCCGGTCGTCGGCTGTCTCGCCCCGCCGCCCCATCCGGACGGCGGGACACCGGCGCGGGCCGGGACGTGACGAGTCGGGCCAGGCCCTCATCGAATTCGTCCTCGTCCTGCCCGTGGTGGCGCTCATCATGGGCGTGGCCTTCAACGGGTGGAACGCAATGCAGCTCGACATCCGCCTGACCAGCGCGGCACGTGCCGGTGCCATCCAGGCCGTCAACGACCTCGCCACCGGCGACTCGCAGCAGACGGCGTGGAACGACGCCACCACCGCCGTCAACGCCGAGGAGGGCGACACCACCACCTACCAGAACACGAACGCGTCGGCCCCGAACTACGTGGGCATGACCACGACGGCGGAGACCACGGCGACGGGCATCGTGATCCACACCGTGACGGTCACGATCTCCCAGACCTCGGCCACCCTGGTGCCCCTGGTCCGCAACCTCTCCGTGAACGCCAAAGCGACTGCGAGGTACTCATGACGCGGATCGGCCCACGACTGACGGGCCTCGTCGGCAGGCGCGACGCCGGAGAGGACGGCGTCATCCTCGTCCTGTTCGCCATGGCCATGGTGGCGCTCATCGGCATCGCCGCCATCGCCGTCGACGGGAGCTTCGGGTTCGTCCAGAACCGCCGGGCGCAGAACGCCACCGACTTCGCCGCCTTCGCCGCCGCCCAGCAGCTCGACACCTCCACCTACTGCAACGGCACCTCCGCCCCCTCCACCCAGGACATCGCCGGGATCATCGAGCAGATCGTCCACGACAACGACGCCAGCGTGGGGGCGAACTGGACGGCGGAGTACGTGGACGAGAACGGGAACGCCATCCCCAGCCCGGGCAACCCATCGCAGCCCGACACCTTCACGCCCAACAGCGACTCGGGCACGCCCCCGCCCGGTGCCTGCGGCGTGAGCATCTCGGCCAAGCCCGTGTGGGCGCCGTTCTTCGCCGGCATCTTCGGGGTCCACCAGCTGCAGGGCTTCGCCTCGGGCAAGGTGTCGGAGACGCCCACGGGCAGTCCCATCGGCATCCTGGCGCTCAACAAGGTGGGTCCCCACGAGATCCTGGGCGGGGGCACCGGGTCGTTCGTGGTCTCCGGGGCCATCTTCTTGAACAGCGAGGTGAACGAGCAGCCCTGGACGTCGTCGGACTACGGCTACGAGTGGGACGACGCCATCGACGCCAAGACCGACAGCAACCTGTATGTCTACGGCACCATCACCACGAGCGGCGGCACCTACAACGGCCAGGCGCTCATGCCGCTGGACTGGTGCTTCCAGAGCTCGCCCCCGACCTTCACCGGGACCGGAGCAAGCGCCTACAACGGGTCCAACCCGCCCAGCCCGCTGCCCGCCGTGCAGCTGTCGTGCAACAACAACGGGGGCTCGGTGACGGTGGACTACAACCAGCTCACCCTGGGCAGCAGCCAGATCTCCGACCCTCTCGTGGCCCCGGCCGCGCCCGCCGACCCGGTGACGAGCGCCAACATCGGGTGTCCCGGCAACGGGGGTCCCGTCACCTACACGAGCGTGTCGCCCACCACCGCCACCCTCAAGCCCGGCATCTACACCGAGCCGGTCGAGCTCACCGGGAGCGTGAACTTCGCCGACTGCAGTGCCTACCCGGCTTCGGCGGTCTCGGGCGATTACCCCGGCGTCTACATCTTCCAGCAGGGCCTGTGGATCAACCCCCGCTCGGCGTCGGACACGGTGACGGGGACGAACGTCGTGATCACGAGCGAGAACCCCTATCCGATGCTGGGCAACACCCTCAACGGCACGACCACGGGCGGCAACGGGGCGCCGTGCCTGCCCGCCGACGTCATGAGCAGCGCCCCGGCCGGTGCCGGCGCCCAGCCCCAGCACGAGGTGGACCAGGGCATGCTGAGCAAGACGTCGTGCGGCGGGGGCAGCCCGGCGCTCTACGGCGTCGAGGCCTACACCGACTCGCCGATCCAGGAGGACACGAGCATCTGGGGGACGGGCAACAACTTCTCCGTCATGATCGGCGGCGTGGCGGGCGCCAAGGTGAGCCTGCAGGGCCCGACCACCGGGCCCTACGCCGGGACCGACGGCTCTCCGGGCATGGTGCTGTACCAGGACCCCGGCGAGCAGGCCAACTACGGGTTCGACGCCGAGGCCGGTGACGGGGCGGCGGTCGACCTGACCGGCGTGGTCTACAACGCATCGCTCACCAACTACGGGGCGAACGCACCGCTCGACTACTGGGACGGCCAAGGCGGCGGGGTGCCGTTCTACGCCGGCGGCACCCTGCAGACCGGCTACGGCACTGGGTGGTCGGCGTCCGACGCCCCGGCGCAGTCGACGGGGTCGGTGACCCTCAACGGCACGGCCATCGTGGACGACTTCAACACCGACGGCGCCACGCAGATCTCGATCCTGGGCAAGCCCTACACGCTGCCCGGCGGCGGCGAGCTGTCGCTCATCGGATGAGACGCCACCCGTCCACCCGGCGCTTTGCCCGCTCCCGTCGTCATGACGAGTCGGGCGTGACCATCGTCGAGTTCGCGCTGGTCGCCCCCATCGCCTTCATGCTCCTGTTCGGCATCATCGCCGGGTGCTACCTGGCGTACCAGAACTCGGCCCTGCACGACGGGGCCACCGCCGGGGCGCGCGCCGCCTCCATCGAGACGTCGCTCGTGGCCCAGAGCCCCACCAACGCGGCGTGGGCGCCGGGCTCGACGAGCGGTCTGTACTGCGAGTCGGGATCGCCCACGCCCATCGAGAAGGTGGTGGCCGGCAACGCACCGTTGCTCAAGGTCAACCCGGCGCCGCTGTGCTCCACGAGCAGCGACCCGACGCAGCTCACCCAGACGCCGGCCGTGAGCGGTGACGTCTCGGTCACCGTGACGTGCGGGGGATCGTGCTCCGCCCCCACCAGCACGGCCGTGTCCCTGGCGCTCACCACCCAGGGCCTCGTGGCCCCCCTCGGCATCACCTACAACATGTCGGCGAGCAGCGAGGTGCCCATCCCCGTGCTCACCCCGGGTACGTCGGAGTCCTGACCGGGCCCACCCCGCGCCCGAGGCGTGCTGCGTCGGGGCGGGCCGTGGATCGCCACTCCGAGCGCAGCCACGCGGCGGTGCCGGCCGCCACGAGCAGGTCGCGCCCGAAGAACGCCAGGGTGAGGGTGACGGCGAAGGCGTGGTCGGAGAGATGCCCCACGTTCTGCGCGGCGGCGGCGTAGGGGAACACCACCAGGTTGGCGGTGGCTGCCAGCAACCACGTCACCCGCGGCCGGTACAGGGCCCACAGGGGCATGAGCCACATGAGGTACTGCACCGACAGCACCTTCGACCCGAGCACGGTCAGCGTGAGCGTGGCCAGGCAGGTGGCCTCGAGCGAGAGGCGCCCCCGAGCCTGGGCCCACCACGTCCACACACAGCCCACGGCGGCCACCGCCTCCACTGCGAGCGCGATCCCGCCCGTGACGCCGCTCACGATGTTGGCGCTGTGGAAGCTCGTCAGCCACGACACGCCGTGCCAGTCGACGAGCACCGACAGGCCGGCGGGCAGGCTGCCGATCTCGGTGGGGCGGTGCAGGTAGTAGTGGAGCACCGTCAGGGCCGCGCCGCGGTCGACGAGGGCGGGCACCCCGGCCACGAGCAGCGCCGCGCCGGCCATCCACGCCAGGCGCCGCAGCGGGAAACGTCCCGTGGCGCGCCACTCGGCCACGAGGAAGACGGGCCAGAAGGCGGCGGGGAAGAGCTTGACGGCGACCCCCACGCTGCTCCACGTCCACGCCGGTCCCCACCGGCCGCGCCGTGCGGCGCGCACCGACAGGAAGGCGCAGGCCACGGCGAAGACGTCGTAGCGACCGGTGAGCACCATGACGGCACCGAGGGTCAGGTAGGCGAGCAGACGGCGGGCCCCGTGCTCGTCCCATCCCTCCGCCTCCACCCGCCGGTAGCTCGTCACCAGGACGAGGAGCGCCACGCCGGCGAACACGGCGAAGGCCCACGGGTAGGAGAAGGGGAGGAGGAGGGGCAGGAGGAAGATGGCCACGGCGGGGGCCGGGTACTCGCGCGGCAGATGGTGCAGCAACGGGGCGCGCAGGGCGGCATGGGCGTACTGGGCGTACTCGGTGACGTCGAAGGGGTGGAAGATTCCTGCCGAGACCACCGTGGCCAGGAGCCACAGCACCACGGCGGGCAGCACCACCGGGCGCCCGCGCTCGAGGAGCCGCTCGACGCGGCCCCGTGCCGGTGCGGACGGGTCGCTCACGACGTGCACCCCACCCCGGGCCGGTAGAACGGCGCCACCGCCATGCGGCTCGGCCCGAGCCTCCCGGCCACGACGCGTCCGGCGTCGGGCTGGCCCGGTTCGCACAGGTCGGCCACCTCGCCCTGGAACACCGGCGCCGTCCCGAGCAGCGATCCGGGGACCGTGCGAAAGCACGTAGCGGGCCGACCACTGCACGGGGGCGTCGGCGAACCACCCGTGGCCGTAGGGGTTGGTGGCGCTCTCCAGGACCTCGTGGGAGAGGGCGTAGGTGGGCGTGACGTAATCGGGCACACCCGCGCGGCACGAGGCGAGCAGCGCGCACCCGTTGGTGCCCCACCGTCCGAAACCACCGGTCAGACCGATCACCGCCAGGCCATGGGGCCGGCCCACCCACGGCGTGGTTCCGTGGGCCGACACCCCGCCCAGCCCGTCGCGCACACCGGGGGCGAGCCACAGCGCCACCACCGCCCCGGGGGGGAGGGTCGACGGCGGTGCACCGGCGCCGTCACCGGGACAGGGCACGAGGGGGCGGTGGCTCTGCAGCACCTCGTGCAGCTCGATGGAGAAGGCGCCTTCGGCCGTGCTCGACACCGTCGCCCCGCGCGGCGGGGCGTGCGGGTCGATCCAGCACCCCCCGGCGGTGAAGGACCGGACGCCGAACCCGGCGTGGACCACGGCGGCGGCCCATCGCGAGGCGGGAAGGTCGCGCTCGAAGGCGGCGGCCAGGGTGAGCGCGGGGGGACGGGGGTGGGCCGCCCACATCGGCCCCCGGAGCAATTGGTAGAGCACCGGGTGGACGAGGACCTGGTCCTCGTGAGGCACGGGAACCGGTCTGCTCCCCACCACCGCCGCCGCGTCCACCACCACGGCCGCCCCACCGGCGGTGACCAGTGCCGACCCGACCACCACCGAGGCCATGGCGGCGGCGATGGACCCCAGGCCGGCGGGCGAGCGGCTTCCCTCCAGCACGCGCAGCAGGCCGAGCACGGCCCCGAGCGCCCCCAGGGCGGCGGCGGCGATGACCAGGTCGGCCACCCAGGGGCGCACGAAGACCAGGGTGACGAGCACGACGGCGGTGCTCACGAAGGCCAGGCGCCGCAGGACGCGGGGGCTCGAGGTCCGTCGAGCGCCCCCGCCCGTCGCGCACCACCAGCCACACGGTGCCGCCCGCCGCCACCACGGCCACCAGGGCGATCGAGCCCAGGACGCACGCGTGGTCACCGCCCGGCGGGCGTGGCCGGCCCGCTCCTCTGCGTGCGCACCGCCATGACCACGCCACTGTCGCCGCAGGTGGGGCGGAAGTAAAGGACCCCCGCCCCCTGCGCCGGGGCCCGCCCAGGTCGGGGCGGCGTCGTTGCCCCGTGCCGTTATCGGACCTATCATCCACGATATCGGACACAGTGTCCGATTTTTTGGAGGTGCGTCCGGCATGGACCTCGATACCGCTCCCGTCGACCTGACCGACTCCCGCAACTTCGTGGACGGCGTGCCCCACGAGTGGTTCGCCTACCTCCGCCGCCACGCCCCCGCCTACTGGCACGAGGAGGCGGACGGCCCCGGCTTCTGGGCGGTGACCCGTCACGAGGACTGCGTGGCGGTGAACCGCGACGCCCAGCGCTTCTCCTCCTACCGCAAGGGACCTTCCTGTGGGAGATGCCCGAGGAGCAGCTCGAGCAGCAGCGCCTGATGATGGTGACGATGGACCCGCCCCTGCACACGCGCTACCGGCGGCTGGTCAACAAGGGCTTCACCCCCCGCACCATCAGCCAGCTCCAGCACAGCATCCACGTGGTGGCCGACGACATCATCGACCGGGTGTGCGAGACGGGCACGGCCGACTTCGTCATCGACGTGGCCGCCGACTCCCGCTGGTGGTGCTGGCCGAGCTGCTCGGGGTCCCGTCCGAGGACCGGGACAAGATGTTCGACTGGTCCAACCGCATGATCGGGCGCGAGGACGCCGAGTACCAGGGCGCCCAGGTCGTGGCCGAGGAGAACGCGGCGCTGGCGGCGCCGAGCTGTTCGGCTACGCCGCCGAGCTCTACGAGAAGAAGCGGGCCGCCCCGCGCGAGGATCTCATGAGCATCCTCACCCAGGTCGAGCTGGACGGCGAGCGGCTGTCGGAGCTCGAGCTCGACCTGTTCTTCATGCTGCTGGCGGTGGCCGGCAACGAGACCACCCGGAACCTCATGTCGGGGGCGATGGTGGCCTTCTCGACATTCCCCGACCAGTGGGAGCTGCCCGCCGACCGCTCGCTCCTGCCGTCGGCGGTGGAGGAGATGCTGCGCTTCGTCACCCCCGTCATGAACTTCCGCCGCCAGGCCACCGAGGACACCGAGATCGGCGGCCAGCGGGTGGCCGACGACAAGGTGGTGTTCTTCCACGTGTCGGCCAACCGGGACGAGACGGTGTTCGACGACGCCGATCGCTTCGACGTCGGCCGCAGCCCCAACCCCCACATGGCCTTCGGCGGCGGCGGCCCCCACTTCTGCCTGGGCGCCAACCTGGCCCGGATGGAGATCGTGGTCATGTTCGAGCACCTCCTCGACCGGCTCCCCGACATCCACGTGTCGGGGGAGGTGGAGCGGCTCCAGTCCAACTTCATCAACGGGGTGAAGCACCTCCCGGTGGCGTTCTCGCCCGTCGCCGCGGTGCGGGCCACCTGAGGTGGGCAGGGGCGCGCCCGCCGCGCTCAAGGCCATCATCCGGGACTTCCGCCGGGACCAGATCGTCGACGAGGCCCGGCGCCTGTTCGGCGAGCGCGGCACCACCGAGGTCCCGATGGACGAGATCGCCGCGGCGGCGGGGGTGGCCCGCTCCACCCTGTACGTCTACTTCGCCAACCGTGACGAGCTGCTGCGGGCCTGCCTGCAACGCATGCACGCCTTGCTCCTCGACGCCGTGGTGGCGGCGTGGGAGCGCGACGACGACCCGGTCGAGCGCCTGCACACCTTGGTCGTGGCCATGCTCGAACGCATCGACGACAATCCCGCCTTCTTCCGGCTCGCACTCGCCACCCAGGGAGGCCCGGGCCCCGCGGCCCCCGCCGTGGGCGCCGAGCTCGACGTCATCGGCCTCGACATCGCCGGCCTCATCCGCGACGTGATCGAGGAGGGGACGGTGTCGGGCGCTTCCGCCTGCTCGACCCGGACAAGGCCACCACCTTCGTCGGGCAACAGCTGCTACGGGGCCATGTCGGTCCGCGCCGCCGAGACCCGCCCTCCCCCCATCGGCGAGACGGCGGCCGAGCTGTGCGCCTTCCTGCTGCACGGTCTGGCCGGCGCGCCGGCGGCGGCGGGGGCCGACTGACCAGGTCGACGAGGATCCCTGTGGCGCCGAGGGGGCGCCGATACAGTCCGTGTCCTGGAGCGCCTGTCCGATCTCGACGCTGTCTTTCTCGCCGGTGAGTCGCCGACGCAGCACCTGCACGTGCTCGCCACCTTGGTGCTCGACCGCTCCGCCATTCCCGGCGGCGGCGACTACGAGCAGTTCCAGGCCCGCATCGCCGAGCGCTTCCACCTCATCGAGCCGCTGCGCCGCCGCCTGCGCCCCATGCCCATCGGCCCCCCGGCGTGGACCGACGATCCCCACATCCACCTCCAGCGCCACCTGCACCACGTCGTGCTGGCCGAAGGCGGTGGTCTCGAGGCCGTGGCCCAGACGGCGTCGGAGATCGCCTCCTACCCGCTGCCCAAGGACCGGCCCCTGTGGGAGGCGTGGTTCGTGGAGGGGATGGACAAGGACCACATGGCGGTCATCGCCAAGATCCACCACTGCGCCGTGGACGGGGTGTCGGGCATCTACGCCCTGGCCGCCTTCTTCGATCTGGAGCCCTTCCCCGAGGCACCGGCCGTGCAGCCGTCGTGGGAGCCCGCCGCGCCGCCCCGGCCCGTCGACGTGGGCCGGGCCGTGGTCGACGACCTGCTGCGCCGGCCCCGGTCCGTGGTGCGCGGCCTCACCCGGGCGGCGGCGTCGGCGGCGGCCCTCGTGCGGTCCCCGGGCGAGGTGCCCCTGCCCTTCACCGGTCCCCGGATGGCCTACAACCACGCCCTCACCGCCCGGCGGTCCGTGGCCCTCACCTCCATCGCCTTCGACGAGATCCAGCGCATCCGGGCCGTGGCCGACGTGTCGGTCAACGACGTGCTGGTGGCGCTGTGCGCCGGGGTGCTGCGGCGCTACGCCGTGAAGCGCGAGGAGCTCCCCAGCCGTCCCCTGGTGGCGGGGGTCCCGGTGTCGGAGCGCACGGCCGAGGACGGCGCCAACGGCAACCAGCTGTCGTTCATGTTCTACGGGCTTCCCGTCCACCTCGACGATCCGGCCGACCGCCTGGCCTTCGTGGCCCGGTCCGCCTCCGCCGTCAAGGACGTCTACGCCCGGTCCGGGCAGGGGCTCTTCGCCGGCCTGGCGTCGCTCACCCCCACCACGGCCCTCGGACCGCTCATCCGCGCCCTGTCGGGGGTGCACGCCGCCAACGTGCTCCCCCCGGTGGTGAACGTCCTCATCTCCAACATCCGCGGGCCGGAACAGGCCCAGTTCGTGGCGGGCGCCGAGGTCAGCTCGATCTATCCCATGGGTCCGCTGATCGAGGGGGTGGGGCTCGGCGTCACCGTGGTGACCTACCGGCGCGAGGTGGCCTTCGGGTTCATGGCCTGCGCCGAGCTCGTGCCCGACATCCACGAGCTCACCACGGGCGTGCACGTCGAGGCGGCCCGCATGCTCGACGCCCTGGGGGCCTGAGCCCCGGACCGGAGCCCGCCCCGCTGGGGCTGGGGTCGACGGCTGCGGTGCGCCGGGCGCACAATGGGCGGGATGCGGCGGGCGCCCGGCGACGACAGCAACCCCAGGGACCTCACGGTCATCGCCGTGCCCTTCTACTTCGCCACCATGGCGGCCGAGTACTGGTGGCTGCGCCGCCGCGCCGCCCGGCGGGGGCCGAATGCCGGGGACTACGAGCGCCGCGACACCCTGGCCAGCCTGGCCATGGGCGTGGGCAGCCTGGTGGCGCCGCTCGTGGGACCCAGGCTGCTGCGCCCCTTCACGCCCGGCAGGGGCCGCTACGCCAAGGCGCTCGTGGTGGGGGCGGTGGGGCGGCGGCGGTCACGACCGTGGCCGACCGGGTCGCCCGGTCGGCACCGGCCACGGCGGTGGCGGTGGTGGACGACGACAGCGAGGAGCACCGCCCGCCGCGCCGCCGACGGCCGCCGTGACGTCGGGGCCGTGCGGCGCGTCGTGTGTCGTCGGTGGGCGGGGTGGCGGCGGTGGTGGCCGGCGGGCGTCGTCGTCACCACCACCTGGGCGTCGCGCACCACGCCCGAGCGCCTGTGGCGGCGACCGTGTCTGCCCGACCTCGGGACCGGCCCGTTGGCGCTGGGGGCGGCCGTGGCCGGCTGGGACTTCGTCTACTACTGGGACCACCGCTTCATGCACGAGAGCCGTTACATGTGGGCGATCCACGTGGTGCACCACTCGAGCGAGCACTACAACCTGTCCACCGCGCTGCGCCAGCCCGTGGCCGAGGCCTTCGGCACCTTCGTGCCGTACGGCGCGCTGTCGCTCTTCGGCGTCCGCCCGCGATGGTGGAGACGGCCCGGGGCGTCAACCTCCTGTACCAGTACTGGATCCACACCGAGACCATCGGCCGGCTGGGCCCGCCCGAGGCGGTGCTCAACACGCCGTCGCACCACCGCGTCCACCACGGCTCGAACCAGCAGTACCTCGACCGCAACCACGGCAGCATCCTCATCGTCTGGGACCGCCTGTTCGGGACGTTCGAACCCGAGGACGAGCGGGTGGTCTACGGCCTCACCAAGAACATCGGCACCTTCAACCCGCCCGCATCGCCACCCACGAGTACCGCGCATGCTCCGCGACGTGGCCTCGTCGACCAGCTGGCGCGAGCGCCTGTCGTACGTCGTGCGCGGGCCGGGATGGGCCACCCGCCACCGCGCCGAGGTGGCCGCCGCCGCCGAGGTCGCCCCACGCCCGGCGCTGCGGGCCGTGGCGGTCAGCGCATAGAGGGATCCCGCCGGGCCGCGCTGGTCCGGTGCCGGACGCGCCATGGACATACGCACCGAAGCAGCCATCGCCGCCTTCGTGCCCTCGCTGGCGTGGCTGGCCCTCGTCTACAGCCGCGACCGGTACGAGAAGGAGCCCAAGCGCCTCATCGCCAAGCTCTACTGCATGTCGATCATCGCCGTGGCCCTGGCCTACGCGCTCGAGTCGGCCACGAGACCCCGCCTCAGTGGCGCCGTGGTGGTGGTCATCGGCGGCGCCGTCCTCGTGGGCCTGATCGAGGAGGGGTCGAAGTTCTTTGTGGTGGTGCTGGGCACGCGCCGCTCCCCGCACCTCGACGAGCCGGTGGACGGCATGATCTACGCATCGGCGGTGGCGCTCGGCTTCGCCGCCATCGAGACGCTGTCGTACATCCTGCGCTCCTATGACGTGGGGTTGGCCTACAAGCTGTCGCCGGCCACCGCCGCCCACCTCGCCCTCACCATGACCGCCCCGGCGCGGGCCCTGGTGGGCAACCTCGGCCACATGTCGTGGACGGGCGTGACGGGATACGCCTACGGGCGGCTGCGCACCGGCACCGGCAGCCGGCGGGCCGTGTTCGGCGCCTACCTGGTGGCGGTGGCGGGCCACGCCTCCTACGACGGTTTCCTCGGTCTCGGGGCGCCCGCTCTCGCCTACGCCGTGCTCGCGGTGAGCGTCATCGTCTACGTCCACCTGTTCCGCAAGGCGCTGGCCGCCTCGCCCTTCCGCCGCCACCAGCTGCGCACGGTGCCGAGCGCCCCACCGGGCCCCGGGCCGCGTGCCGGGGAGGCGGGGACCGGGGGGCGACACCGCCCCTTCGCGCCCGACGCCGTGGTCCCCGCCTCGGGCATGGCGGTGTGGGCCCAGCCCGACGCATCCAGCCACCTGGTGGCGACGTTGGCCCCGGGCCTGTCGCTGCAGGTGCTCGAACGGCTCGGGGCGTGGGCCCACGTCCTCACGGCCACGGGGTGGTCGGGGTGGGTGGACGGGCGGCTCCTCGATGCCGTCGTGCCGCCCGCGGGGCGAAGGCCGGCGCCGTGAACGTCCTGCTCGTCACGCTCGACCAATTCCGCGGCGACTGTCTGTCGGCGGCGGGCCACCCCGTCGTGCGCACGCCCACCCTCGACGCTCTGGCCGCCAGGGGCGTGCGCTTCGCCCGCCACTACAGCCAGGCCGCCCCGTGCGCACCGGGCCGGGCGTGCCTGTACACGGGCACGTACCAGATGAACAACCGCGTCGTGGGTAACGGCACCCCCCTCGACGACCGTCTCGACAACGTGGCCCGCATGGCCCGCCGCCTCGGCTACGCCCCCACCGTGTTCGGCTACACCGACCAGGGTGTCGACCCCCGCGTCACCGCCCCGGGGGATCCGCGCCTGCGCACGTACCAGGGATTCCCACCCGGCTTCGACATCGGCCTCGATCTCCCCGACGCCCAGGACGCATGGCGGCGCTGGCTCGGGGAGCTCGGCTACGACGTCCCCGCCGACGGCGACACGGCGCTCGCCACCGAGCCCGACCGCCCGGCCGAGCACGGTGTGTCCGCCTTCCTGGCCGACGCCGTCATCGCCTGGCTCGGTCGCCAGGACGCTCCGTGGTTCGCCCACGCCAGCTTCTGGCGCCCGCACCCGCCCTACGCCGCCGCCGGGGCGTGGTCGAGCGCCTATGACCCCGACGCCGCTCCCGCGCCACGGGCCGCGCCGGCGCGCCCACGCCCTTCTGCGGCCGGCTGGCGGCGGAGCCCACGCCGGGGGAGCGGGAGCTGCGCATGCTCCAGGCGCAGTACTTCGGCATGATCTCCGACGTCGACGAGCAGCTCGGCCGGGTGCTCGATGCCGTGGACGACCTGGGCATGGGGGACGACACCGTGGTGGTGGTGACCTCCGACCACGGCGAGCAGCTCGGTGACCAGCGCACCCTGGGCAAGGGCGGGCTGTTCGAGGCGAGCTACCACGTGCCTGCCATCGTGGCCGACCCGAGGCGTCGCCAGTCGCGGGGGCAGGTGGTGGACGCCTTCACCGAGAACGTGGACATCCTGCCCACGCTGTGCGAGGTCCTCGGCGCGCCCGTGCCGGCGCAGTGCGACGGCCTGCCCCTCACCCCCTTCCTCCACGACGTCGCTCCGCCGTGGTGGCGCGACGCCGCGCACTGGGAGTACGACTGGCGCTGGGAGTACATCCCCTTCGGTCCCCACCCCTGGCCCTGGGACCGGCGCCTGCAGTCCAAGCAGCTGGCCGTGCTGCGCTCGCGTGAGGCCGCCTACGTGCAATTCGGGTCGGGGGAGTGGCGCTGCTTCGACCTGGCCGCCGACCCGTCGTGGGGCACGGAGGTCGGGGACGGCGCCGTGGTGCTCGATCACGCCCAGCGCATGCTGGTGTGGCGGGCGGGCCACGCCGATCGCACCCTGAGCGACATGCTGTTGAGCGACACCGTGCTGGGGCGGCTCCCCGACGTGGCGGAGTGAGGGCGCGACCGCTCCGGTAGCCTGCCGCACGGCGACACCACCCCCGACGATCACTGGAGAGGACCATGGCCCTTCACCGACGGTCCGCCCTGCCGCGCCCGCTCGACACGGTCACCGTCGGCGAGGACCTGTCCGGGCCGCTGCCCGCGTACCGGTTCCCCGAGCACGAGCGGCCCGCACGGGAGGCCTTCGGCCTCGTGTCCGACGAGCTCATCCTGGACGGAAACGCCCGGCAGAACCTGGCCACGTTCTGCCAGACGTGGGAGGAGCCCGAGGTGCACCGCCTCATGGACATCTCCATGGACAAGAACCAGATCGACAAGGACGAGTACCCCCAGACGGCGGAGATCGAGCGGCGCTGCGTGCACATGTTGGCCGACCTGTGGAACGCCCCCGACGGCGCCGACACGGTGGGGACCTCCACCGTCGGGTCCTCCGAGGCCTGCATGCTCGGCGGCATGGCGGCCAAGTGGCGGTGGCGGGCCCGGCGGGCGGCGGCGGGTGCCTCCACCGAGCGCCCCAACATCGTGTGCGGGCCGGTGCAGGTGGTGTGGCACAAGTTCGCCCGCTACTGGGACGTCGAGATGCGCGAGGTCCCCATGGCCCCCGGCCGCTACGGCATGGACGCCGAGTCCATGCTCGAGCGCGTGGACGAGAACACCATCGTGGTGGTGCCCACCTTCGGGGTCACCTACACGGGCCTGTACGAGCCGGTGGCGGAGCTCTCCGACGCGCTCGACGACCTGCAGCACAGGACCGGCATCGACGTCGACCTCCACGTCGACGGGGCGAGCGGTGCCTTTCTCGCACCGTTCTGCGCCCCCGACCTGCGCTTCGACTTCCGGGTGGGGCGCGTGAAGTCGATCAGCACCTCGGGCCACAAGTTCGGCCTGGCCCCGCTGGGCGTGGGCTGGGTGGTGTGGCGCGACGTGGCCGACCTGCCCGCCGACCTCGTGTTCCACGTGAACTACCTGGGCGGCGACATGCCGGTGTTCCAGATCAACTTCTCGCGGCCGGCGGGGCAGGTCATCGCCCAGTACTACGACTTCGTCCGCCTCGGACACCTCGGGTACCGGCGCGTGCACGACGAGGCCTACGACACGGGAAGCTACATCGCCGCCACCATCACCGGCCTCGGTCCCTTCGAGCTGGTGAGCGACAGCGACCCGCGCACGGGCATCCCGGCCGTGGCGTGGCGGTTGGCCGACGGGGCCGATCCCGGGTACACGCTGTTCGACCTGGCCGACCGTCTGCGGGTGCGGGGGTGGCAGGTGCCGGCCTACACGCTCACCGGCGCGCTGTCGGACGTGGCGGTGCAGCGGGTCCTGGTGCGCCGGGGCGTGACGAGGGACCTGGCCGAGATCCTCATGGACGACGTCCGCGACGCCATCGACCACTTCCGCACCCACCCCGTCACCGTGCCCATGGGCCCCACCGAGGCGGGAGGGTTCAACCACCTGTAGCGGCGGGCCTCAGCCGGGCCCGAACACCACATTGACGGTGCGCCCCCCACCCCGGTCGATGGCCGTGTGGACGTGGCCGAGCGTTACCCGGGCACGGACATGTCGCCCTACGCCGGTACCGGGCCCGTCGCCCTCTGAGGTCCCGAGGCTCCGCGTACGGCGGCGGAGGGGCGTGCCAGACTCGGTGCCATGAGCTCACACGACGTGTGGCGCAGGCGCATGGCCGATGCAGGCCCCATGATGCGCAGCGCGTCGGGACGCAGGCAGCTGGGGCGGCGCGCCGCACGGCGGGCCCTCACCACCGTGCAGCGGCGCTTGCGCGGGCCGCGCAGCCCGGCGCAGGTCCTGGCCGAGGTGACCACTCCTCAGAACCTCGTGACGCTCGAGGCGGTCCGGGCCGTGGTCACCCTGGGGATCCCCGATCTGGTGGCCTCGGGCGTCACCGGGGTCGACGAGCTGGCGGTGCGGGCGGGCGCCAACGCCGACGCGCTGCAGCGGGTGCTGCACCACCTGGCCGAGCGGGAGCTGATCCTCGAGACCGGCCCAGGGCGGGTGGAGCTGACCGACGCGGGCCGCCTGCTCGTCGCCGGCCATCCCGACAGCAGGAACGCCGCCTTCCAGCTCGGCATGCAGTTCTTCGAGGCCGCCCTGAGGGAGATGCTGCACTCGATCCGCACGGGCGAGCCCGCCTTCGAGCGGGCCAACGGGGCACCGCCGTGGCGTCTCATGGCGCAGCACCCCCAGATGGCGGCCTCGTTCGACAACGACATGAACGTCCACGCCCGGTCCCTCGCCCCCGAGCTGCTCGCCGCCTACGACTGGTCGGGCCTCGCCCGCCTCGTGGACGTGGGGGGAGGCAGCGGTGAGCTGCTGCGCCAGCTCCTCCCCGCCCTGCCCGGGGTGGAGGGGACGATCGTCGAGTACGCCGACGCGGCGACGCGTGCGGCTGCCGCCGTGGCCGGCGACCCCGCCTTGGCGGGACGGTGCACGGTGGTGGAGTCGACTTCTTCGTGGGGGTCCCGTCGGGTGGTGACGTGTACGTCCTCAGCTGGATCCTGCACGACTGGGCCGACGAGCAGTGCGTCGACATCCTGCGCAACTGCGCGGCGGCGGCCGGATCGGCGGGGCGGGTGCTCGTGATCGAGAAGCCGACCGACGTCTCACCCGACACCGAGCTCGACCTGCGCATGCTCGTGTTCTACGGGGGCAGGGAGCGCAGCCGCACCGAGTACGAGCGCCTGGCGTCGAGCAGCCGCATGACGGTGTCGTCGTGGACGGCGCTGCCGTCGGGCTTCTGGGTCATGGACTGCCGCCCCGCCTCGTAGCGGGGGAGCGGCGTCAGCGCTCGATGCCGTGGACGACCCGGTTGTGGCGATCCGCCAGGCGCCTGGCGTTGTCGAGGCTCAGCGTCACCGCCCCCAGGCTGAGGATCTCCCCCGCCCCCTGGCTGCACGACGTGCAGTGCACGGCCCAAGTGGCGTCGGCCTTCTGCACGGGGACGGCGGCATCCTCGGGCGGCGATCCGGATGATGGCCATGGCGGGAGCCTAGGGCCCGACACGCCGCACGTTGCGCTTCTGGCGCACCGCGGTCGGGGGGTCGGCGCAGCGTGAATCCCCAATGTCTTCCTCTTGTTTTCCCCAGGCCGGCGGCGTGAGAGTGGAGCCCGTCGGCCCCGGCACCGGGACCGACGGCGGGAAGTCCAGCCGCGCTCGACCACCCTTCAGCGAAGGACAAGGGAGGAGCACCACCCGGCGTCATGCGGTTCGGCGCCGGTGTGGAGCGGTCTGTCGGCGATCACGAGCTGTGCGCGGGCTTCGCCGTGTGAGGGTGTCGTCGCCGGCGCCCGGTCCGTCGGTACCGGGACGCCGGGGCGCCGCCCCACGGGCGGCGGCCTGTGTGGTGCGCACGCCACGGGGCGCGTCGGCCGGGGTTCGGCCGGGTCCCGCCCCGGGGTCGGCGGAAGGGGGACGGTCATGGCGTGGAGGTCCGTCGCCGGTCAGCTGGTCGTGGCGCACCTGTGCGGCCGTCTCGAACGGGTGCGGGTGACGGACTGGGATCCCGACACCGGGGCGGTGCGCGTTGTGTGGCCACCGCACGACGCCGACGGCGTGTCGGCCCGGACCTTCGCCGAGGGCCGCACGGAGATCCCGAAGGACCGGTACCTGCCCCTCGACCCCCGGGGGTTCCGGGCCGCCACGGCCGGTGCCGGGACGCAGCGCGAGCCCGGCGTCCCCGCCGTCTGAGACGCACGGGGCGTCCCCGCCGTCCGAGACACAGCGGGCGCCGCCCCGTCACCGTGGCCCCGGACGCATCGGCCCGGCGCCGATGGGGCAGGATGCGGGTGTGAGCCAGGACCTGTGGACCGACGTGGACCGGTACATCACCGACCTCCTCGTCCCCGCCGACCCCGCCCTCGAGGCCGCCCTCGACGACAGCCGACGCGCCGGGTTGCCGCCCATCAACGTGACCCCCAACCTGGGCAAGCTCCTGTACCTGCTGGCCCGCATGCACGGGGCCCGCTCCATCCTCGAGATCGGCACCCTCGGGGGCTACAGCACCATCTGGCTGGCCCGGGCGCTGCCGCCCGACGGACGGCTCGTCACCCTCGAGCTCGAGCCGGCACACGCCGAGGTGGCCAGGGTCAATCTCGGGCGCGCCGGACTGCTCGAGCGTGTGTCTGTGCGCGAGGCCGTGCCGCCGACACCTTGGCCGACCTGTCGACGGAGGGTGCCGGTCCTTCGACATGGTGTTCGTCGACGCCGACAAGCCGAGCAACCCGACCTACTTCGAGTGGGCCATGCGCCTCACCCGTCCCGGGAGCGTCATCGTCGTCGACAACGTGGTGCGCCAGGGGGCGGTGGCCGACCCCGACAGCACCGACCCGTCGGTGCAGGGCACGCGCCAGCTCAACGAGATGCTGGCCTCGGACCGGCGGGTGAGCGCCACCGAGATCCAGACGGTGGGCAGCAAGGGCTACGACGGCTTCGCCCTGGTGCTGGTGCTGCCGGACTGATCGCTGGCACCCCTCCTGCCGCCGTGCCCATGAGCGTGGACGAGATCGCCGACGCGCTGTACGGCCTCGCTCCCGAGGAGTTCACCGCCGCTCGCAACGACCGCGCCCGGGAGATCGCCGCAGGCGGCGACCGACAGGGGGCCGCCGCCTGCGCGCCCTGGCCAGGCCGTCGCGGGCGGCCTGGCTCGCCAATCAGCTGGCGCGCCGGCACGGCGACGCCGTGGGCGAGCTCGTCGACCTGCGCCAGGACCTGGCCCGGGCCCAGGCCAGCGGGGCCAGGGACCAGGTGCGGGCCGTGACCCTGCGCCGCCGGCGGCTCGTCCAGGACCTGGTGGCCTTCGCCCGCCACGACGCGGCGGACACGGGTCGCAGCGTCACCACGGCGGTGCAGGGCGAGCTGGAGACGACGCTCGAGGCGGCTGCCGCCACCGAGGAGGCGGGTGCGGCACTGCGCCGCGGTCGACTGGTGGAAGCGCTCACCCACGTCGGGTTCGGCGACCTCGGATCCATCGCGCCGGGTGGTCGTTCCCGGACCGGGGCGGAGCGGGGCTCACCGCAGGGTGCGCCGGCGAGCCGACGTGGCGGGGCGGGCGCGGCGCCCCACGCCGGCTCAAAACCGGTGCGGGCCGACGAGGCCGCGGCGGCGCGGGCGACAAGCGTGAACGCGGCGGCGACGGCGCTGGCCGACGCCGAGCGGATGGTGGAGGAGGCCCGCCGTCGCCGACAGGAGGTGGTCGAGCGCCGGCGCACCGCCGCCGAGGAGCTCCGACGGGCCGATCGGGCCCTGGCCCAGGCCCAGGCGGCGATGGAACGGGCCCGGGACGGCCGGCGACGTGCCGCCCAGGCGCTGCGGGAGGCCGAGGGCGGCCGGCCACGCTGAGCGTCCCCTGCTCGGGGCCGCGCCCGGATCGACCACCCGTGAACAGGTGCCCTCGGGGTCGGCGAGGACGCTCCAGGACGGGCCGTCGCCCGCCCCGGGCACCGTGCGTGCCCCAGCGCGTCTGCCGACCTCGGTGGCGCAGTCGCCGATGGCGGGCGCCACGACCGGCCAGAAGCGGGTGCGCGCCTCACCGCGCCGGGCGGCCACGAACACGAGCAGGAGCCCGGGAGACGACGCCCCGGTCTCCGACATCCACAGCGCCCCGCTGCCGTGCTCCTGGACCTCCCAGCCGAGTGCCTGCGCCCGACGCGGCCAGGCGCCCGGGGTCGGCACAGTCGATGACGATCTCCCCGCAGGCCGCCACCATGCCCGTCATGGTGCCACCTGGAAGCTGAAGGTGGGCCGCCGACGATGAAGTCGGCACGGGCACGTCCACGCCCTTCGAGGGACGGCCACGGGCCCGCTGGCCCGAGGAAGCCCTGTTTCCTAGTGTCTGGTGCCATGGCACTTCGCATCGTGGGTGCAGGGCTAGGCCGGACGGGGACGCGCTTCGCTGAAGCTGGCGCTCGGAGGCCAGCTCGGCGGGAGGTGTCACTACTACCCACATTGATGATCGAGGTGTTCGATCAGCCCGACGACGTGGCGGAGTGGAAGAAGGCGGCACAGGGCGAGGACGGAGGACTGGGAGGATCTCTCGACGGCTATGTCGCCGCCGTTGACTGGCCGTGCGCCTCGTTCTACGACGTGCTCCATGGAACGCTACCCCGATGCCCTCGTGCTCCTGTCCACCCGCACCGACGCCGAGGCCTGGTGGAAGAGCGCCAACGACACCATCTTCGCCGCCATCGCCGGGTGGAGGGCATGCCGCCGCCGCTCGAGGAGATGATCTTCTCGGTGTTCGACGCCCGGTTCACGCCGGATTGGCGCCACCACGACGCCGCCGTGGCGGCCTCGACCGCCACAACGAGCAGGTGCGCACGGCGGTACCCGCCGACCGGTTGGTCGAATGAAGCCCGGGTGACGGCTGGGGCCCGCTGTGCCGGGCCCTCGGCATGCCCGAGCCCACCGACTCGTTCCCGCACGTCAACTCGACATGGGACTTTCCGCCATGACCGGTCTGGACCAGACCAGCTAGGCGGAAGTTACAGTGATGTGCTTTGCTGTAGCCATGCGACTACCTCCGCTGAAGTTGCGTCGTGGTGATCGGGCCGAGCTCGAGGCGCTCGTGCGGGCGAAGACGGTCGAGGCCCGCATCGCCCAGCGGGCTCGCATCGTTCTGCTTGCGGCTGACGGGGAACCCAACCGGGCCATCGCTGAGCTCGTCGGCATGCACTACAACCAGGTCGGATTGTGGCGAAAGCGCTACGAGGCGTTCGGTCTGGTGGGCCTCGAAGACGAGGAGCGCAGCGGTCGGCCCCACGTCTATGACCATGACGATGTCCTTTTGCTCGTGAAGCTCGTCACGGAGCCGGCGCCGGAGGGGGCGACCCGCTGGACGATGGAAGCGCTGGCCCAGGCGATGGCGGACCACGGGACGCCCATCTCGGCGTCGCAGTGCTGGAGGATCTGCACGGGCTTGGACCTGAAGCCCTGGCAGGTCCAGTCGTGGATGACGAGCCACGACCCCGACTTCTGGGAGAGAGCCGCCGACGTCTGCGGTCTGTACTTGAAGCCGCCCGTGAACGCCGTGGTGTGGAGGGTGGACGAGAAGTCCCAGATCCAGGCCAAGTCCCGGGTGAACCCGACCACCCCGGCCAGACCCGGTGCACCGGTGCGCCGCGACTACGGCTACACGCGCCACGGCACCCGGTGCTGTTCGCGGGGCTGAACGTGCACACCGGCGAGGTGGCCGGTTGGATGACCGACTCGACCAGGTCAGAGAACTTCGTCGAGTTCCTCACCGACCTTGTCTCGCTCACTCCAAGCCCCTGCACCTGCACTGCATCGCCGACAACCTCTCGGCCCACATGACCGCCAAGGTCGGGAGTTCCTGGCCAAGAACCGCCGCGTGCACCTGCACTTCACTCCCACCCACGCCAGCTGGCTCAACCAGGTGGAGCTGTTCTTCTCCATCCTCGAGCGGCGGTTGCTCCAGCACGGCGAGTTCGCGTCGACCGACGAGCTGGCGGCACGGGTGATCGCCTTCATCAACGACTACAACCACAAGGGCCGCTCCGTTCCGATGGACCTACGACGGCCGACCCCTCAAGGTCGCGTAAATCACAATGATT
>CAWIWK010000047.1:0-193749 GCA_963839605.1 uncultured Acidimicrobiales bacterium
CTTATGTCTGGCGGGTCCGCTACGTCATGCAGATAACGCCCGCGAGGCCATGCACATGCTGGAGTTGCGCTCGGGGGAACAGGGCCATCCCGCCTACCGCGCCGTTGCCCAGCAGATGCACCGCCTGATGGCCGAACAGGCCGGGCACCGGCTCATCGCCGAGGCCATGCGCTACGTCGACCACGATCACTACGACCTCGAGCGCCTCGCCTCGGAGCGACGGGCCGAGGCCCGGCGGTCGGCCGCCGTGCCGAGCTGATCGCCCGACGTTCTCGCGATTCTCCGGACGAAAATTCGTCGCCGCCTTGACCAGGGGCGATGGGGGAAGTTCCTGGTCGGGGTCGAACGGTTCCGCTTAGCGCCAAGAGCGTGGCAGCCATTGTTCTCACCAGTCCCAGACGCCCCTACAGCTGCTTCGCCGGTCCTACCGTCGGAGTGGGTGGCGAGGGGGGGATTACTGTGAGAGGCGGAGGGTGGCCCGGGGACCGAGTAGAGAACGTCCCACCATACCCCAGCGGGTGCCGCCGGGCTGGTGGAGATGGCACCAAAGGTCCCCGGGCCCAGCCGCCCCGCACCCCCAGATTGTCGGACCAGGACCGCCCTGTCGCGGTGAACGGCACGGTCGATCGGAGCCGATATGCTCCCGCGGCGTTAGACGACCCAAAAGGGCAGAAGTGGCCGACGACCTGGATGATGTGGCAGAACCCGAGGAGCTCGACACCGAGGATCTCGAGGATCTCGCGGACGAGGAGTTGCTCGAAGAGGTCCTCGACGAAGAGGATCTATTGGACGTTGCCTCCCTCGTCGACGATGACGACGACGACGACGTCGTGGCCGACATCGTCGACGTCGAGGAGGACGACGCCGACGTCGTGGTCGTGCCCGTGGGCCGCCGTGGCCGCCGTGGCCAATCCGGCAAAAGAAGAGGGTGACGAGGAGGAAGAGGAGGTCGACGACGAGGACGTCGAGGCCAGCCTGGACCAGATCCTGAAGGAGCGCCTGGTCGTCGAGGAGGAGGAGGCCGAGGACGAAGAGGCGGTCGAGCCCGACGACCGGTCCGAGGGCTCTGAGCGGGGTCCTTCCCAAGCAACCCGACGAGTTCGTCTGCAGCTCCTGCTTCCTCGTCAAGCACTCCAGCCAGCTCGCCGATCCCGAGAAGGGGCTTTGCCGGGACTGCGTGTGAGCAGCCGTCCCGTGGTGCGACACCGCCAAGAGGAGGGCGCCAGGTGACCGAAGCAAGTCGCCCACGGAGCGCATGCTCGAGGTGGCGGTGTTCGGACCCGCCGGCCTGGCGGTCACGGTGGTCGAGGAATTCCCCAAGCTCGTCGACAGGGCCGCCAGCGGGTGGAACGCCAGGTGCGCACGGCGCGGGTCCTCGGGCAGTCGCCGTGCAGATGGGTCGTCGCCAGATCGAAGAGACCCTCGGCCCCTGGCCGGACCCTCCGAGCGGCGGCGCCGGCGGGGGAGGGCGCCGGGGCGCCGTCCGCGGCACCGGGCCCCCTCCACGAGGCCGAGCCCTCGGGCGGCGCGCCGTCCGGCGGTGACGCCGGCGCCGGCGCCTCGCCGGGGCGGGCCGACAGCGGTGCGGTGCTGCACGCCGTGCCCACGGGGGGCGCCGTCGGCAACGGCAGCGGTCCCGACCCCGCCCTCGCCATCCCCGGCTACGACAGCCTGTCCGCCTCGCAGGTGGTGCAGCGTCTCGAGGGCCTGTCGGCGGCCGAGCTCGAGGACGTGCGCGCCCACGAGGCCGCCCACCGCCAGCGCCGCACGATCCTGCATCGCGTGGAGCAGCTGCTGGCGGCCGCAGCACCCCCCGGGCCCTAGGCGCCGGGCCGGGCCGGGGCCGTCGCGTGGAGGGGATGCGCCCGGCGCGTGGCGACGACGGCGAGCGGTGTGCCGAGTTGTGCCGCCAGGCCCTCGACGCCCTCCAGGTGGCGCGGGGCGGTGCCCTGTTCGCCCGGCGCGAGACCGGTCTGCTGGCCCGGGCGCTGCTGCGGCCCGGGGGCCTGGACCGTGTCCTGGCCGACAGGCGGCGCCGGGTCCTCGTGGGCACGGTGGACGACGCCGTGGTGGGCCTGGCCATCGGGCACCTCGAGGCGGTGGGGGACGCGTCGCTGGGCGTGGTGGAGGGCTACTACGTGGAGCCCGCGGCCCGGGGCGTGGGGGTGGGCCGGGCCCTGCTCGACGGCCTCGTGGCCTGGTTCACCACGTCGGGCTGCCTCGGCGTGGACGCCACCGCGCTGCCCGGCGACAGAAGCGCCAAGGGCTTCTTCGAGGCGGCGGGGTTCAAGGCACGGCTCATCACCATGCACCGGGCCCTGGGGTGAGCGCCGCCCCGGGCCGAGGCGGCGGCCCGGGGACGCCCGAGGTCGCCGTGGGAGGCGTGGCCGTGCGCCACGGTGCCCTGCTCCTCGTGCGGCGGGGCCACGAGCCCGAGACCGGGCGCTGGAGCATCCCCGGGGGCAGGGTGCAGTGGGGTGAGGCGCTCGGCGCCGCCGTGGAGCGGGAGCTGCGCGAGGAGACCGGGCTCGAGGTGCGCTGCGGGGCGTTCCTCGGATGGGCCGAGCGCATGGGGAACGCCCACCACTTCGTCATCCTCGACTTCGTGGTGCACGTGGTCGGGGGCGCGGACGCACCGGTGGCGGCGGGCGACGCCCTCGAGGCGGCCTGGGTCCCCCTCGGGGAGGTGGCGGGCCTGGCCCTGGTGGAGGGGCTGGCGGCGTTCCTGGCAGACCACGGCGTGCTGCGCTGACCCCAACACCGTCGGGGTGCGCCGCCCCGCCCGGGACGATCAGGTGGCGCGTGCCCCGGTGGCGCTCGGCCGGCGGGGACCGGGCGGGGGAGGGATGGGCAGCCCGAGCAACCGGGCCACCTCGGGGACGAGGCCCGCGGCCCGGCGGGCCGAGGTGCGGAACGCCTCTCCCGCCGCGGCGGGGAGGCCGGCGGCTTGACGGTGCGCCGCACGGCGACGACACCACCGCGTCGAGCAGCGCCAACCACTCGGCCTCGTCCAGCCCGCGCTGTCCATGGCGCCGCCCGCCGCCTCGGCCATCCGCACGGCCAGCTCGGCGGGGACGCGTGCCGCGGGCTCGGGAGGGCGCGCCGCCACGCGCAGGGCGTCGGCCACACGGCTGTCGTCGAGGGCGGCGACGATCCGCGCCAGCCATCCGTCGCGCAGCGCCGTCACCGCGTCTGCGGCAGCGCGTCGCGCAGCGCCACCTGCATCTCGCGGCCCTCGTCGTCGAGCGTGACCGTGGACGCCGCGGCCACCACGGAGCGGACCTCGCGCAGCGGCGCGTCCTTGCCGGCGTTCGCGCCGCCACGGCCCGGTCCTTCCACGCCGCCAGGTTCATGCGGGGGAGGAGCTCCTCGGCCATGGCCAGGAGGGGATCGGGCGAGACCTCGGCCCGCCCCTCGTTGCGGGCCCGGGTGTTCTGCTCCTCGATGGCGTGGCGCACGGCCGGGATGCCCCCCCCGCAGGAGCTGCTCGGCCACCGGCAGCTGCTCGGGTCGCAACTCGGCCAGCGCCGCGTTGCGGTTGGTCGACACGGTCTGCAGACGCCGGGGCCGCTCGGGCCGCTCGCCCCGGGCCGGGCAGCGCCCGGCGCGCTCGCCGGTGTCGGGCCGGGCCGGCCGATCGCCCCGGGATGCTCCGTCGGGGCGCGGGCCGCGTTCGGGCCGCGCCCCTCGATCGGGTCGCGCCGCGCGCTCGGGCCGGGGACCGCGTGCGGCCGACGCGTCGCGGCCGTCGGCGCCCCGGGCCGGGCGGCGCTCACCGCCACGCTCGTCGTCGGGCCGGCCACCACGACCGGGCCCGTCCCGGCGGGGCCGCGGCCCCGCCCCTCGGCCCGTGCCCTCGTCGCGTCGCCGGCCGCCTTCCTCGCGCCGGCGCCCGCCCGGGGCGAGGATGACCGACACCCCGCCCGGGGCGCTGTCGCGTCCGGAGCCGATGATCTCGATGCGCTCGAGGGTCCCGCCCCGGGCATCGGTCTTGGGAGCCAGCACGGCCGTCACCACGATGCCGTCGATCTCGAACTCGGCGTCGGCCCGAAGCACGTCGCCCACCTTGGCGCCGTCGGGCAGGAGGGTCCCTTCGAGGGTTCCCCGGGGCTGGCACGCGCCAGGGGCGGCGCCACGTCCACGTGCCGTCGTCGCGTGGAGCTCGTGAGCTCGATGTCGATCCTGCGGGCCATGGCGGAGGACCACGCTACCGTCGGCGCCGGGACAGGGAGAAACGTGGTCCGCGTCGGGACCCCGCCGTGCGCCTCGGATTGCTGTGGAGGTGCTGAGAATAACGGCCAGCGGGCCCCGTGGCCCGTGCTCGTTCCGTAGTCTGAGATCGGCAGGGTGCGGGCGGTCGCCCCGGCCTCCGCAGGACAGGAGCGCGAGCGGTGGACCACCAGGGCGACGACAACGGCGCAGCGTCGGGACCGGCCGTCCCCTCCTCGTCGCCGGCGTCCCCGTTCCCGCCGGCCCCGACGCCCGGGCAGGTCACGACCCCGGCCACGGGAGGGGGCGCCCCCGACCCCGGGCCCACCGCCCCCGTGTGGCGCACGGGGGCGGATCCCTACGCCGGGGCGTGGACCTCGTCGCTGGCGCCCGGGAGCCGCCCCCCCGGCGTGGCCCCGGCGGGGGAGTGGGGGTCGTCCCCACCCAAGCCGCCGACGTCGCCACCGCCGCGCCACTGGGCCCAGCATTGGGTGGTGGTGGCCGTCGTCGCCGCGGTGGTGGGTGGCGGCGCCGGGGCCGGGATCGCCGAGGCGCTCGGCACGGGGAACGGCGCCACGAGCACGCCCACGGTCCGGGTGGGCACCGTCACGCCGGGGCCGGCCCTGGCCGGCGGGGCACAGATCCCACCATCGTAGAAGCGTCCTGCCCGACGTGGTGTCGATCGACGCCAAGGGCCCCGGCAGCGGCGACGCCCTGTTCGGGGGCGGTCCCACCGAGGACCAGGGCACGGGGATGATCATCTCGACGCGGGCGAGGTCCTCACCAACAACCACGTGATCTCGGGCGCCACCACCATCACCGTCACCCTGTACGGCCAGACCACGGCGCTGCCCGCCACGCTGGTGGGGGCGGACCCCTCCAACGACGTGGCCCTGCTGCGGCTGAACGCGCCGCCCGCCACCTTGCAGGCCGTGACCTTCGGTGACTCCAAGCAGCTCGAGGTGGGCGACGCCGTCATCGCCATCGGTAACGCCCTCGGCCTCTCGGCGGGCACGCCCACGGTGACCTCGGGCATCGTGCCGGCGCTCGACCGCACCGTGCAGGCGGGCGACGCCAACGGGGGAGCGGGCGAGCGCTGCAGAACATGATCCAGACCGACGCGGCCATCAACTCGGGCAACTCGGGCGGCCCCCTGGTGGACTCGGCCGGACAGGTGGTGGGCATGAACACGGCGGTGGCCTCGTCGAGCACGGGCAACGCCCCGGCCCAGAACATCGGCTTCGCCATCACCTCGTCGACCATCGAGAGCCTCCTCGCCACCCTGCGCGCCGGGGGCACGGCCGGACAGGTGAAGCCCTACCTGGGGGTGGAGGTGGCCGACGAGACGCCCCAGGAGCAGCAGGCCTACGGTCTCGTGCCCGCTTCGGGGGCGGTCGTGGTGTCGGTGGAGAGCGGCTCACCGGCCGACTCGGCGGGCATCGAGTCGGGCGACGTCATCGTGGCCTTCGACGGCAAGGCGGTGACCTCGGCGCAGAACCTCACCAACCTGGTGCAGGGCACGTCGGTGGGGCAGGCGGCCGCGCATCACCTTGTACCGGGGCTCGCAGAAGCTGACGCTGACCGCCACCCTGGCCCTGTCCCCGGCGGGCTGACGGGCTCCGTCACTCGGCCAGCCGCACACCGCGCCGGGCGGCGCGGGCTCAGCGCCCGGCGTCGAGCAGCGAGTCCTCGACGAGGCGCAGGCGGGGCGTCAAGACCCACCCGGATGTACCGCTCGGTGCCCCACACCACAGAGCCTCGGGCGGCATCGACAAGAAGAACGAGGTGTCGCTGATCTGGCTGGCGTGGGCCTGCATGGCGCCGCGCTTGCGGTCGAGAACAGCACCCACGTCGACCGCCGTCGTGATGCGCTCGGCCGGCACGCCCAGGATGGCGATCATGGCGCGCTGCTCGTCGGGCATCTCCATGCCGAAGTCGCCGGCCTGGGCGGCCATGGCCAGGAGGTGGTCACGGTTGGTGGTGGCCATGAAGAACCGCGCGCCGTGCCCGCCATCTCGGCGGCAGGCAGCCCGAGCCGCGGTGCACCTGGATGTGGTCGGGGTGCCCGTAGTTGCCGTTCTCGTCGTAGGCGACGAGGACGGTGGCCGCCTCGTCGTCGAGGAGGGCCGCCCAGGCGGGTCGCCGCCTCCTCCACGTCGGCCTGCCAGAAGCAGGCCGGGTCGTCGTTGGTGGGCTCGCCGGCCATGCCCGAGTCGCCGTAGCCGAGGAATTCGTGGCGGGCCACCCCGAGGGACGCGGCACGCCGCCGCCACCTCGGGCGCAGGCGCTCGGCCAGGGTCTCGCCCGGGGCGAGCAGTCCCTCGGGCACCTCGCCCAGCTCGCCGCGTGTGGCCGTCACGAGCACGACGCGGTGGCCGGCATCGGCCATGAGCGCCATGGTCCCCGCCGTGGCGATGGCCTCGTCGTCGGGGTGGGCGTGGAAGAAGTTCGGTCGCCATCGCCGTGCAGGCTAGGGCATCTGCGCCGGGGCGCCGATCGGCGCTGTCCCGGCGCCATGGTGGCGACGCCGCAAGATGCCGCGCTGCTCGTCTGGAGCGCGAGGTCCTCGCCACGGGGTCGATGCCACGGTCATCCCGACGCTTGGCACCAGCCCCGGCCCCTGGCTGACGTCGGATGCGCCTGCAACGCTGGCGTCATCGCTATCCGCATCAGGATGAGGTATCCATCTGTCCGGAGCGGTTGCTGCGGTCAACAGGAGCGCAAGGCCTCTCGCCGATCGATTCGGTTCGTCACGTTGGACGACCGAGAGCGGCAGATTGGCTCAGGGCGCGATGCACCCTTCTTGCGATGCCTACTCGGTCGATAAGGCGCACCAGGCCGAAATAGGTGGCACCCGGGCTCACCTCGATCTCGGCACCGTCGGGGCCCGGAACGATCCGGATGTTCGCACGGTCGAACCAGAATCCCTTCACCACGGCTGTATTGGCGTCCCCAGGAGTTTCCTTGCCAAATCCGCTCGCCGTCATCGAGGGCGCGATCCGGTAGCTGTCTCCGAACTTCGTGCGCAATGCGGTGGACACCTCTTCGATCGAGACGTGCGGGCTCGGGACGTGGATGGTGGGCATCGACTGGCCGCCTTTCCTGGTCGCTGCGTTCGATCGACGCCACATCCATGGTGTCGAACGACGACGCAGTCCGAAGTGTCCTCGGGCACGAGCGTAGTGGTCCTCGAAAAAGAGAAGCGCCGTCAGAGGGGTAGCCGCGTTCCTGCCATATAGCAATAATGGGTGATTATATACTTAACGAACCCAGGGTTTTTGCCCTGTCGTCCCGATCCTGGCGCTGGCACGCCAGACAGATCGGCCGAAATCTCAGGGGAGGACCAGCCTCAGACGTGGCGATGTAGGCGTCAGGGGTGGGTTTCCCGCACTTGCTGCACGCTCGGTATTGGCTCATGGCCCCATGATGCCGAAGAGCGCTTGTTGCATTGGTGGACCCTCGGATCAGGGCGCTCCCGGCCCCCTTGGGTCACACTGAGGGCATGGCCAACACCCCTGTCCCCCAGATCATGGTGCAACCTCGACGTGGCTGGTTTCAAAGAGGAGTCTGGCTACTCGACAACTATGGCCGAATCGTCACGATGGGTGCCCTCCTTGTTTTCGCCCTTGGATTTGCCTCTCTGGCGGTATCCATAGTGCGCGGAATAAGCCAGCTTCCCGCGTGGCCCTGGTTGGTTCTCTTCTGGGGTGGTATTGGTCTGATCGTTTTCGTGATTGGAACCATTGCCGTCCTGAGCATGGTTGGTGGCAGCCTTGTCGCGTCTCAACGGCCCGACAGTTGTTATGTGCAGAATGTTCCGTCTTTTGGTTTTCAGCTGGTTGGTAATGTTCTGCTCACGAACACTGACCGTGATTGGGCATTGCAGCCGGTTCATGTGAGATTGAGCGACATCAAATTCGATGGAGAGAAGCAATCGCTCAAATTGAAAGAGAACCTCATGCCCGTTGGCCCCGATGCTTCACGTCAGGAGATACCGCCAGGGAGAACCGTGCTTTACCAGGCAATGCTTTGGATACCCGAGACGGAGGGCGAGGCCCCTGATCCTGCGGTGGTGACGGCCCGCATGGATTTCCGAGATCAGTTTCAACGCTGGCATAACGGCCGGGGACGCATTGAATACAACAAAATTGAACCGATGCCCACAACCCCGGCCGCCCCCCCGACCGACGAGGCCGAATCAGCTTGAACGGCAGTCGTCCCAAGACACAGTCGTGAATTTGAATCATCGGCCCGGCGCCGTCGCGATGTGTCGGTACTGGGTTCACAGGAGGCCAAGGCACGTCCAAGGTCCTCTCACGCTCATTGACGTAGTGGATCTGCAACCACTCTTCTCGGTTACCGGGAAGCTTGGCGAACACGTACTGACCGATTAGGGGATTCTCCATTTGTCTTCTCCTTTGGGACGTTTGGCCAACCATCGCGCTCCGAGGGTGTAACGGTCTGCGCCACTCGGGAAAACCCCAGCTCAGCCCTGTGGACAAATGACGCCCCTGTAACTACAGTTGTGGCATCGCTCCTGGGCGGGAGCGGATTCTGGGAGGAAGAGATGGCCGAGACTCAGAAGGGCAACAAACTCGTTCGTGTCCCGGGATACACCAAGCGAGACGGGACCAAGGTTCACGCGCACGATCGGTCCACGCCCAAGACCTCGCGAGGCAAGCGATCCAGCGCAGCGCGAAGGGGTCGGCGGTAAGTAAGCCTACGAAATGGGAGATCGGCGGGGATGGCCGAATCGTGGTTGATCATTACGGGAGCCGGTGCTAGTCGAGAGCTTGGCCAGACAGAACTTATGCCGCTTATGGCTGACTGGCGGGTGTCGCTGCGCCAGCAACTGGACAAAAATGCACCGGGTGCTGCGTCAGCGCTTGGGCTTGCGGGACCATGCGCAGACGACCCCGGAATAGACTTTGAGAAGCGCATAGGCGAATTTCTCGCGTGGCGTCGCTCCCTCCCAACGATTAAGCCACTCTTACGTCTTGGAATGCCAAACTTTGACGACCCGAGCCCAGATCTTTCCAAATGGTTCTTGCAAAATGAGCATCGAGCAGAGCAGTTGTTAGGCGAGATTCATCGTTCCCTCTACGACAATTTCGACATCCTCAGGGTTAGCACAGTCGCCGCTGAAAAGGCCTACAGGGGACTCATACGCGACACCCTTGGAATCACCGAGGACGCCTCCCTCATTGTCGCAACTACCAACTACGACCCGTCCGCCGAAATTGGGCTCTTTGGGCTAGGACGGCGCCCCTACTGGGGGGAGGATTCTGCTCACTACGGGACGCGCCCGGTCCATACAAGCGATTTGTTATCTCAGGTTCCAAGCCGAACCCCGATTCTTTATCTTCACGGCCGCGTGGGGTGGTATCGCCAATCGGGAGAGGTCGTCGCTCACGATCTGCGGCAACCCTTTAACGACACACTGGAGCCTGCGCTTCTCTTGCCTGATCCGAACAAGAGTTACAAGGACGACAGGGTCGTCGGTGAAATTTGGCGAGCTTTTGAAGTTGCACTCAAATCGGCCAGTCGTGTGCTCATTCTCGGGCACTCTTTGCATGACGACGAGTTAGTCAACATGATCAGGTCTCACGCCCGTAGCGAGCATGTCGCAATCACGGCGTGCTTTGAGGCCGGATCGAATCCAGAGGATGTCTACAAGGAATTTGAGCGGTTACAGGAGTTAGTCCCAGGTTCCCATTTCGTTCGTGGGCGATTTGGACCTGACTCAGCGATTGAGGACGGTGCCCTCGCAAAATGGATCGAAGGCCAGGGTCGAATCGTCCCGCCTCCAGCCCATCCCCCAGCAATGTAGGGAGGCGGGTTGACACGAAGTGGGAGAATTGAGGTGTATGCGCGTCTACCGACGCCGGGCGACCTCAGGGGGAAGTTTTGACGGACCTATTAGATACCCAGACCGGACCCACCCTATTGCCGGGGACGTTTGAGTGTCGGGTGATTTCGCCCCCCACCCCAACCCCCCCGGGTTGTCTGTTCCGGTTGTACGTTGAGCGCCGCGACATTGTCTCGTTTTTCGAGGATGGTTCGGTGACCTTCGGGGCCGGAGTGACCCCCCCTGAGGCGGCCGAGAAATTCTGGGCGCAGGTGCGTACAGTGGCGATCCATGACGACAGAACCCCAGCAAGTCCCGCCGTGGGTCGGGATGGCAGTGATGGTGAAAGTGCCGATTCAGGACGGTTTCTCTGGGAACATCCGAGAGATTGAGGTTCCTGCGCACGTGATTGACGTTGGCCCACCCGCGGGAGCCCAAGTCCTGCTAGACAATCCGTTAGAACCCATATCGTTTGACTCCCAGGACTAGCCGGTAGCCTTGTGCGTATGGCAGCTAAAAGACCTCAGCCTCCCAGGGGGCCAGCCTCTAAGCCCGTCTCGTTCAAGCCTCTCAGCCCCACAGAGGCTATGACGGCTCTACTGGCGGTCAAGCCTGAGGACCTGGACGACGCCCTGCAATCGGAGGACGAACGCCCTGCCCGGTCAAACGGTAGTAGCTGAGTCGCTTTCCCTCTGACTGTTCCACGATCCTTACGGCCCGCTCCGAGTCGGCCAGTCTGCGCGTTCCATAGCGGAAATCGAATTCTCCGGTGTAGCGGTCAAGGTGCTCACGGGAAACGTGGTGGTGAGTACCGTCGATTGACCGCTTTAGTTGGCTGAAATAGCCCTCTGCCAGGTTCGTACTCACTGGCCCTCTCACGTACTCCCCGGCGCCGTGGTCTACCGCCTCATGTACAGCAAACTCTTGCCCCAGGGCCACGTAGTGCGACCCCTTGTCGGTGTAGAGGGTGGTGCTGTCGAAGTCCATTTGATCTTCCATGGCCTTTTTGAGCGTCGCCCCCGTCACGTCCGTAACCACCCTTGACCGCACTTCCCCTTTTTCCTTGTTCACCAGAGAGAGCACGGCAGTTTTCCGAGATTCGGCGTGCTTATTCGTACCCTTCATGATCGTGCCGCCGTGGCGGTTGCGAGGCTTGCCGCCGATGAATGTCTCATCGGCAACCACTGTGGAATTCGTCCACATCTCGGCGGCAGGGGAAAGGGACATTGCCAGGCGCAAGCGATGGCTCATAAACCACGCGCTCTTGTACGTAATCCCCAGGTCCCGGTGCAGCTCGTGGGCACTGACGCCGTTCTTTGCAGAGGCTGTCAGGTAGACGGCCATGAGCCACTTGCCGAGGGGGATACGGGAATCCTCAAAGATCGTGCCGATTAGCGCCGTGAACTGCCTACGGCAGGCGTTGCACTTCCACACTCGACGGTGGCTCACCTTGCCCGTAGGGGTCCTTCTAGGGCCGTCACGGGGCTCTAGGTATGTGAGGTTCCCTGTCTCGTCACAGTGGGGGCACACCGGCCCAGCGGGCCACCTGAGAGTCTCGAAAAGCTCCCAGGCTGCGCCCTCATCCGCGAGTGCTTTTGAGGCTGCCCGTAGGGTGAATGGCTCCATGCAGAAATTTGCGCCTTGGCAGCGAGTTTGTCAAGTATATAATCACCCAATAATGCTATAGCTGGTGGGGCGGACCTCCGCCCTCCGTCCGTCGCCGGCAGGCGTGGCGGGGGAGGGCGATCCTCAGGCGATGCCGGCGAGACCCTTGGGGCGGTAGGCCGTGACGAGATCGCGGTGCGCGCACTCGGGGCAGCGTCCCACGAAGACGATGCGACACGCTTGGACCAGCCTGTGCGCCTTGAAGGCGAGATCGGCCCGGCACGGTCCGATGTGTCCGCGCACGGAGCAGAACGCCGGCGTCCCGTCTTCGTGGACCACGAGCGTTCCTGGGCACTGTGTCATCGCGGTTCTCCTCTCGTGACCCGACAACGTGACAACGTGGGCCGCGCCGTGACCCTGTGCACGCTGGCGGCGTGTTGTGCGGACGCTGTGACGGCCGACATGGCCCGCGTCCGGGGCGGGTGGCAAGGTGATGCCGCCGAGAACGACAGGCAGGAGACCGCATGGCGACGACGGTGACGCTCACCACGGGCGACGGGGAGATGGGGCTCTACGACGTGGAGCCCGACGGCGCCCCCCGGGGCGCGGTGGTGGTGATCCAGGAGGCGTTCGGGGTGAACGGCCACATCGAGGACGTCACCCGGCGCTTCGCCGCCGCGGGCTACCGGGCCGTGGCTCCGCACCTGTTCCACCGGACCGGTGACCCGGTGATCGAGTACGGCGACCTGGCCCAGGTCATGCCCCACATCTCCGCCCTGTCGGGCGACGGGGTGTTCGCCGACCTCGACGCCACCATGGCCCACCTGGGCGATGCCGGCTTCGAGCCCGGGCGCACGGGGATCGTCGGGTTCTGCATGGGGGGAACGGTGGCCTTCCTGGCCTCGGCCCGCCTGCCGCTCGGGGCCGGGGTGACCTTCTACGGCGGAGGCGTGACCGAGGGCCGATTCGGGTTCCCGTCCCTGGTGGAGGCGGCGGCGGACCTGAAGGCGCCGTGGCTCGGCCTCTTCGGCGACGAGGACCAGGGCATCCCCGTCGAACAGGTCGAGGAGCTGCGCCGGGCCGTGGCCGAGGCGGGCGTGGAGGCCGAGATCGTGCGCTACGCCGAGGCGGGGCACGGCTTTCACTGCGACGCCCGCGACAGCTACCACGAAGCCTCGGCCCGAGACGCTTGGGACCGGACGCTGCGGTGGTTCGCCACGCATCTGGCGGCGGATTGACGGACAGCGGCGTGCCTGTGCGCACGCCGACGGGGCGCGGCGCAGGGGTGAGAAAGGCCAGGTCAGCGGGCATTTATCCGTGCTGAAACGCCCCTGCGGACCGGGCCACCTGCGTTACCAAGACCGCCGAGGGGACTGTCTATCTGACGTACCCAAACCCTCGGCGGGAGTGGGCTGAATGGCCCCCGGTACGCTGGAGGCAGACCAGAGGAGCCGCCGTGCCCGACCCGGACTACGACGAGGAAATCGGCCTGCCAGGGTCCTTCGACGAGAACCTCAAGGCCATTCTCGGTGTCGATCCGGAGGACCTGGAGGACGGCGAGGAGGAGCCCGAGCAGGACTGAGGAGCGCCGCTTATCGTCCCGTCCAATGGCTGAAAGCGGGTACGCCTCCCACGTTCGTTCGGCCCTGGTGGCCGTTGTGATCGCCGGAGTGGCCGGGGCCGTCGGCGGCTTAGTGAGTTCCAATACGGAGGTCGGGTATGCCTCCGCAGCGGGATTCGGGGGCGTCGGGCTGGTCCTGCTGGAACTGTGGGAGAGGACCAAGCGCCGGGGACGTAAGGGCAAACTGAGCCCCCCCAGGCACCCCGTTCGGACTCCTACCCGGTGGGCTCTTATGGCTGGCTATGCCCACGGGCTCGTCCTCGCTGACGGTGGGGTGAGGATGGACGTCCGGGACGCCGCCTATCCGCTTAGAGCCTCTGGGTCCTTGCCGATCAGTGTCGATATGGGCGGTCGTGGGGTGCGAGGAGAGCGCAGCGATGATCACGAGCACTGGACGTGGATTGCCGAGGACGTCGCCCTGGTGAACAACAGCGATGACCCGATCACCTGCCGGGCGTGGCTCACGACATTGTTGGGAGACGTCCCGCGCTCGCCCAACGAGGTCGTACGCATTGATCCCCGTGGACACACTCAGATCGAATTGCGTTTCGATGTGGACCTAAGACTGCGGCCAGAGGAGGAACGTCGCGACCCCAATGATCCTTTGGAGTTCTCGCTGCTGGAAATCGGGACCGATCGGGACTACCGCGTCGGGTTTAGGACGCCGCCGACGCCACCTTCCGGTACGTCAACCGCCGCCCCTGGGCCTGGTCAATGATGCGCTCCATCCGGGCGGTGTCGCTCATCTTGCAGGTGGAGTACCTGAAATCGTGTTCATCGACGTACCGCTGCAAGTGCTCCACGGAGACGTTGTGATGCGTGCCGTCGATGCTGCGCTTGAGCTGGCTGTAGAACCCTTCCAGCGGGTTCGTAGTGAACCCGTCACGGACGTACTCGCCCTTGGAGTGGTTCACGCGCTGGTGCTTGGCGAAGTGCTCCCCGATGGGGAGGTAGCCCTTCCACTGGTCGGTGACGAGGGTCGATCCCATCGGGTCCACGTTGTCGAGGATGAGGGTGCCGAGGGTGAGCCCGTTGACGTTGGCGACGACCCTGGACCGGACCTCACCCGTGGTGGTGTTGAGGAGCGAAACGACGGGGGCCTTGTCGGTCCCACGTCCGTCGTGCCCGTCCTCGCGCTGCCAGGCGTGGCGGTTCTCCGGGTCCCCGCCGATGTAGGTCTCGTCGGCCAGCACGGTCCCGGTGAACCGCTCCGTGGTGCCCAGGCGCATTGCCTCGCGGAGCCGGTGGAGCATGAACCATGCGGTCGGCTGGGTGACGCCCAGGGTCCGCCGAAGCTCGTTGGCAGCAATGCCGTTCTTGCTGGCGCTCATGAGGTACAGGGCGAGGAGCCACTTGGACAGGGGCACTTGGGACCGCTCAAAGATGGTCCCGATGAGGACCGAAAAGGGCTTGCGGCACGCCTTGCACTTCCAGAGGCGCCGGTAGCTCACCTTGCCCGTCGAGGTCGTCCGCTGGCCGCTCCGGGGCTTGAGGAAGTAGGCCCGGTTCCGATCGCCACAGTGGGGGCACACGGGGCCGTCCGGCCACCGCATCTTCTCGACCAACTCCCACGCCGCCGCCTCGTCCGAGAAGTGCTTGGCGAGGGTCGAAAGGTTCATCTCCATACCCGCATCGTGGCAGGTGGGTGTAACGCTCAGGCCCAGGTCAGGGCCGGTTTTTGTGGCGAAAGGGGCTGATGTGACGACCGTTTGGGTACGCCAGATAGACAGTCCCCACCGCCGAGGCGTCTAGCCGGATGACGTACCCAAAGGCACGTTTGGACGGGTGGTCGTAGGGTTCGGGGCCATGACCGCCTACACCTACCAACAGTTCGTGACCGAATCCTTCGCCAGGCTGGACGCCCAGGTCCACGAGATGATCGACAACAGGGAAAACACCGAGGCCCTATTGGCGGTCGCCCTGGGGAACCTTCAGAGCATCCTGGAGCACCTTGCCAAGCGGATTGACGAGCTGGCTGTCCCGGCCTGACTGACGACTTCTCAGCCACGCTGCCCATCGGTCTGCGGGGTCTCTCATGACGCCTCCTAAATGACACGCTTGTAGTCCGAAACCCCAGGTCAGGGGCCGGATTGGGTGTTACAGCCCCCTGCCATCATGGGGCGATGGAAGAGATGAACATTTGCTCCCTCGCCGAGCAGTTTTCGGACGAGGCGGCCGCCTGGGAGGCGGTCGAAGAGATGGTCTGGGGCGAGGCTGGCCCTGTGTGCCCCCACTGTGGCGACGTGGGGCGCGCCTACTTCCTCAAGGCCCGGAGCGGCCACCGGACCACGAAGGCCGGGAACGTGACCTACCGGCGCCTCTGGAAGTGCGCCAGGTGCCGTCGGCCGTTCTCGGTCCTGGTGGGCACGATTTTTCAAGACACGAAGGTGCCCCTGCGGAAATGGCTCATGGCCATTTTCATGTTTGTGTCGGCCAAGAACGGCGTTGCCGCCTTTGAGCTTCACAGAACACTCGGTGTCACCAACACCACCGCGTGGCACATGCACCACAGAATCCGCGAGGCGATGCACTCAGGGATGCTCGGTGAGCGGTTCACCGGCACCGTGTCGGCCGATGAGGCGTATATCGGGGGCGATCCTAAGAACCGGCACGCCTACAAGCGTGGGGCTGAGAAGGACGGGCGTGGGACAGACAAGGCGCCCGTGGTGTCCATCATCAGTCACGAAACAGGCGAGGTCCGCTCCCGCGTCGTCGCCGACGTGTCGGGGATCACTCTCGGTTCATTGATCCTTGAGAACGTGGACCCGACCGGCTCTGTCTTAGTGACCGACAAGTGGAAGAGTTATCGGCCCGTCGGTGAAATGTTCGCCAAGCATGAGCAGGTTGACCACTCAGCCGGTGAATACGTTCGCAACGGCTACACCACCAACCGGGTAGAGAACTTTTACAGTCAACTCAAGAGGTCTCTGGATGGAACGCACCACCACGTCAGTCGGAAGCACCTCGGGCGATACGTCGGGGAGCACGATTTCCGCTACTCCACTTGCAAGATCAGTGATTCGGCCCGGATGCGAAGGGTTATGCGTCAAACGGTTGGACGACCCCTTCCATATCGGCGTCTGATAGACAGGTAGCCAATGTGGGCGGTGCCTCTGCCGGTCAAGATCGTCTCGCCACCGCCGGGACCTAGTCTTGCCGACTGGATAACAGCGTGGGCAACCGTGTTCATTGCTTTGGGAGTTGTGGTCGCCATAGTGGGCGTGGCCCTGGAACGTCGCCACCGACACGCTGAGGCGGCAGCGCGTTTTTCCGAGCGATGGAACAGCAAGGAAATGACCGATGTCCGGGTCAAGATCCGACAGTCGCCCCAAACAACGGATCTGCGGGACGCCGTCATCAAGGCGTCAACAGAAGATCCGAGTCTGTTTTACGAATACCTCTTAGAACTCAACTTCTTTGAGGAGTTGGCGGTCCTGGAAAAACACCGCGGCGTAAGCGTGAGGCTTGTCCAGTCGCTCCTGAAGTCGATCATCTGTGACCGCTGGAAGATGTGGAGCCTCACCGTCGTTGAACTCCGCAAAGTGACCGGCCACGCGAGTCACTTTGAGCACTTTGAGAGGCTGGCGGCGGTCCTGGAGGCCAACCCAACTCGGTGGGTGCGGTTTAGGCGGTGGTGCGGGCGCCTGGTGGAGGGCCAGTAACTAGGCAGGGTCCTTGGGGCGCGGCTCAGTAGGCCAGTCATACGTCCTCATCGACAGCCTCCTTCCCGTCGTTGTCATATGCGTCGGCGCCAGTGGCGGGGGCCTTGACCGCGAACAGCTTGCGGACGGCCTCGCGGTAGGTGAGAGGCTTCAGGGAGACCCGGTCGCCGTCAGGGCGCGACGAAGTCGCGGCAGCCGTGTGGCGATTCGCGAGAGGCGTGCGCGGGCGCCTGCTCATTCGTGTCCTCCCTTTGGGTACCTGCAACTCTAGTTGCAAAGGTGTTAGCTAAACACCTCCCAGTTGTTTCACCAGGTCAGATGGGGTGAACTAGGGTCTGTACGCAGGCATCCGCTGCTAGCGGACCGCCCCCTTCGGGCGGGAGCCTGCGCCTACATCCCTTCCCGGCTAGACCTTGGCACCGTGAACCGTTCCCCCTGGGGCGCCGTAGCGGGCGTTGTCCTGGCGGCCAGCATTCTCGGGGGGTGCTCATCTGGCGAATCGGTCGCTTACAAGGACGGATTCAACGTGGCACAGAGCGTGGCCAACGGGCAGACGTTCTTGGCGTCAGGGCCAGCAACTGAGTGCTCTTTGCTCGCATCTCGGGGCTTAGTCCCGGCTCAGGATGACGAGGGTCAGTGGGAGGCCGGTTGCCAGGCGGCGCTAGCTCATGCCCGGTTCCTGCACGTTCCTGGAGCGCCGTAAAGGTCCAGGTCAGACGCCTTTGGGTACGTCATCCGGCTAGTTGCCACCGCCGATAATGTATCTTATGTAAAGTTAGTGTGCCCGTGACCTGGCGTCGGGCACGGCTCTCGAGCGCCGCCGTGCGACGGGTGTCGGGCGGTCGGGGCCGGGTCCTTCCCCGCCGGTGGTGCTCAGGGACGTGGGCGGAAACCGAGCGGGCGTCCCGGCAGCGGGTAGACGTGTGCACCGGGCGCGCAGATCTCGTCCACGATCCCGTAGGCGCGGGCGCCCTCGGCGTCGAGGAAGACGCCGCTCGCCAGGTCGGCTCGGACGGTGTCGACGGGCCGCCCCACGGCCTCGGCCAGGCGCTCGCAGAACCGCCGCAACTGGGCCCGTTGGCTGTCGGCCCAGGCCCGGAGGTCCCCCGCTCGCCCGCTGGCGCGGCAGGACGGGCTCGGCCAGGCGGAAGCGGGCGTGGGGCGTGGCCCGACGGTGATGCGCCACCGCCAGTGGCCCGAGGGCGGGGCCCACGGCCTGGCCCACACAGGTGGCGGTGACGTCCACCCCGAGCAGATCGATGACGTCGATGAGGCTGAACGCCGCCTCGAGGCTCCCTCCGGGGCAGTCGACGTGGAGATGGACGGGGTCGTCCCCCGAGGCGTCGAGGGTCATGAGCTCCGCCGCCAGGCGCCCGGCGGTGGCGTCGTCGAGGGTCCCCCACAAGAAGACCACCCGCTGCTCGAAGAGGCGCGCGGCGCACCGAGGTCCGCCACGGGTCGTCGTCGGGAGGTGCGAGCCCGAAGTGCGGGGCCTCGGGGCCCCGGTGCGGGGGCGGGACGGTCACCGGCCCTGCTCCCCCAGGTTCCAGTCGATGGCCAGGCCCACGGCCTCGGCATAACGCTCCAGGGTCGAGAGCCGGACGTCGCCCTCCCCCGCTTCGAGGCGGGCCACGGCGGATTGCGACGTGCCCATGCGCGCCGCCACCTGCGTCTGGGACAACCCGACGGCGCGACGGCGCGCCACGAGGGCCTCGCTCAGGTCCTTGCGCCGTTGCGCCATGTCCCGGAACCCGGGGAACACCGGGTCGTGTCGCCGCGTCGTCACCGGCTCCTCGCCTGCAGCGGCCTGTGGTCGCGTCGCGGTGCGCGGGCCGTCGCTCGGCCCCCATGGTACACCGCATGTGGTATCTCGTAAATGAGATAATGTGCCATGAGGCGAACCCCAGCGAGGAGGTACGGCCCTGCGCCAGTCCATGATCCCCACCGTGCTCGAGCAGTCGGCGCGCGGTGAGCGCGCCTTCGACATCTACTCCCTGTTGCTCGCGAACGCATCGTCTTCTTGGGCCAGGAGGTCGACGACCAGATCGCCAACCTCATCATCGCCGAGCTGCTGTACCTCGAGGCCGAGGATCCCGAGCGCGACATCTCGCTCTACGTCAACTCCCCCGGCGGCCGGCCTACGCCGGCATGGCCATCTACGACGTCATGCAGCACATCCGCCCCGAGGTGTCCACGGTGTGCGTGGGCATGGGCATGTCGGCGGCGGCCATGGTGCTGGCCGGTGGCGCTCCGGGCAAGCGCCTGGCCCTCCCGAGCGCAAAGATCATGATCCATCAGGGATCGGCCGGAGCGCGTGGCGCGCCGGTGACATGGAGATCCAGCTGCGCGAGGTGCTGGCCATGACGCGGCGCATGGCCGAGGTCATCGCCCATCACACCGGGCGCCCGCTCGAGCAGGTCGAGAAGGACCTCGACCGCGACAACTTCATGACGGCTGAGGAGGCGGTGGCCTACGGCATCGTGGACGACATCATCTGGCCCCGGCGGGGCCTGTCCGCTCCCCTGCAGGAGGCGGTGGTCGGATAGCGTGCCTCAGCCGGCGCGGCTCGTCACTTGGCGGTGACGGTGGCGTAGGGCACGGTGGGAGACGGGGCGCTCAGGTGCAGCTTCTCCCCCCAGTGCGTGAACGTCCCCACGTCGGTGACGCCGGTGCTGGCCGTCCCCTTGAACTGGAGGGGGACGGTCGGGTCCGTGGTGGCGACGTAAATGGTCTCGGATCCGGTCACACCCGATTGCGTCCCCTGGGGAAGGCCACCGTGCACGCCGACGGCCTGACGCCCGTCCACCGTCACCGGCGCCGTGATGGTCAGCTTGCCGGTCGGGGTAGTGCCGACAGGGTCTTGTCGAGCGACACCGAGTCGACGATGGCGCTGTAGACGCTGTCGGTCTTCTGCACGGCGATCCACTTGCCCGCGTACTTCGCCGCCGTGGCCGTGGACAGCCCCATGGCCGACCCGAGTCCGGCGGCGTTGCCCTCGACGAAGACAGCGCCGCCCACCTCGAGCACCTGGACCTGTTGCGAGGCCAACCTGACGGTCTGTCGGGCGTCGTCGCCGGCGGCGTCGCCGGAGATGGTCTGGTGCTGCGAACCGCTCGTGGCCGTGAGCACATAGCGGGCCGCACCGACCCTGCGCTCCGCCGCGGTGGCGGCCGACAGGATCTGCGCTCCGGTTTTGCCGTTCAGGACGCCGATGGTGGCCTTGGTGGCGCCCGTCTGGGTCCCCGACGAGTTGTTCGTCGCCCCGCAGGCAGCTGCCAGCGCTGCCATGGCACCGAGAGACGCCATGGCGACCTTGCGCATCGGCGAGACGCTAGTGCACGCCGGAGGACGGTCGTGCCGCTACGCTCGCGCCGTCACGGGTCGGGAGGTCGCCCATGCTGATCATCTTCGGGATCCGCAGACGCAGGAAGGAGCCCCCGGCGTCGTCCTGCTGCTGTCCAGCGCTGCCAGCGTCCCTGTGCTCACGCCGTCGTGCGGCTCTAGGCGTGTTCGCGCTGTTCTTCGTCCCTGTGGTGCCGCTGGGCACCAAGTACTTCACTGTGTGCTCGCTGTGCGCGGCGTCGACCCGGATCGACGAGGTGCAGGCACAGCGCCTGGAGCAGGCGGCGGCACAACAGGCGAGCCAGGCCGTGCAGATGACCCCGGACGGGCCGCTGTCGCCCATGGGGTCGCCCCCTGTGCCTGCGCCGCTCCCCGCCCCCCCGCCGTTCTCCCCGTCCGCGCCCCAGGCCCCCCCGCCGCCCCCGCCGTTCTTCCCGTCCGCACCCCCACCACCTCCTCCCCCACCGCCGGCCTGATTCGCCGGTGCCCCGAGCCCGGCGGTGACGGGGACGGAGACGGGGCGCTCAGCGCGGCGCAGGGGGCGTTGGTGTCCGGCGCACCCCCGGCGTGGGCTCGAAGTCGATGACCAGCTCGGTGCCGAGCGCCCGGGCGATGCGGTCGAGGGTGATGACGGTGGGCGACACGAGGCCCTTCTCGAGCCGGGCGATGGCGGGCTGGGTCATCCCCGCTTCCTCGGCCAGCTCCACCTGGCTCATCTGTGCCCGCTTGCGGGCGGCGCGACGGCGCTGCCCACCATGATGGAGGTGCGGGTGCGTTCGTAGCGGGCCAACGCATCCGCCCCCCGGCCGGGGGCGGGACGCCGGGGCGTGGCCGGGCGAGGGCGTGCGACGACGGTCACCGCTCTCGATCGACTTGACATAGCAGAAATGCTATACGCGGGCGCGGCCCTCGGGCCGGAACACCCGACGGCCGCGACGGTCCACTATCCCGGCTCTCTGTCTAGATAGCGTAGACAGATGCCCATCGATGAGAACCTGCTCACGGAAGCCTCCGCCGCCGCACGCCGCGTCACCGAGCTCCGAGGACCAGCTCGAGGGGGCCAAGTCCGACTACCGGCGGGTGGTTCGACGCCTCCACCTGGCCGGCGCGTCGATGCGCGAGGTGGCCGGGGCCCTGGGCGTGAGCCATCAGCGCGTCCACCAGATCATCGAGGACGGCGGCGTCCGCCGGTGGCGACGACGACGCCAGGAGGAACCCACCGACCAACGCGTGTGCTCGTTCTGCGGACGCGCCCAATGACAGGTGCGCAAGCTCGTGGCCGGGCCGGGCGGGGTGTACATCTGCGACCCCTGCATCATGGCCGCCGTCGGTGTCAGAGCGTCGGGGCGGCCTGCGACGGACCCGACGCTCGATGCCGTCCCCGTCGGCAACGAGCTGCACTGCTCGTTCTGCGCCAAGGCACGGGCCGAGGTGCAATCGCTCGTGGCGGCGCCCGCACCCGAGGAGGGGGATCGGCCGGTCATCTGCGACGAATGCCTCGGATTGTGCGGGGAGATCCTGTCGGTGCAGCTCCGCAAGGATGAGGTGTCCGCCGAGCGACCGTAGGGACACCGGTTTCGCCGCCGCCGCCTTCAGTGAGCCACGGCCGTAAACTCCTGCGGATGGACTGGCCCCTGCGTTTCGGCATGTTCCTCGCCCCGTTCCACCCGTGGGCCAGAACCCCACGCTGGCGCTCGAGCGGGACCTCGAGCTGGTGGTCCGCCTGGACGAGCTCGGATTCGACGAGGCGTGGATCGGCGAGCACCATTCGGCGGGCTACGAGATCATCGCCTCCCCAGAGGTCTTCATCGCCGTGGCCTCGCAGCGGACGCGCACCATCCGCCTGGGGACGGGGGTGAGCTCGCTCCCCTACCATCAGCCGCTCATCCTGGCCGACCGCATGGTGCTGCTCGACCACCTCACCCGCGGCGCGTCATGTTCGGCGTCGGGCCCGGTGCGCTGCCCTCCGACGCCTTCATGATGGGCATCGACCCCATGCACCAGCGCGACATGATGGAGGAGTCGCTCGAGGCCATCCTGGCCCTCCTCGACGGCCATGAGCTCGTCACCCGGGAGACGGCGTGGTTCACCCTGCGCAACGCCCGCGTGCAGCTTCGGCCCTACACCCACCCGCGCTTCGAGGTGGCGGTGGCGGCGCAGATCTCCCCCGCCGGTCCACGCGCCGCGGGGCGTTTCGGATTGTCGCTGCTGTCGATCGGCGCCACCTCGGCCGGAGGGTTCGACGTCCTCGGCTCGCACTGGCAGGTGATGGAGGAGCGTGCCGCCGAGTCCGGCACCACCATGGACCGCCGGCGGTGGCGCCTGGTGGGGCCGATGCACATCGCCGAGACCGAGGAACAAGCCCGGGAGGACGTGCGCTTCGGCCTGGCGAAGTGGGTGGATTACTTCGAGCGGGTGGCTGCGCTCCCTCTCGCCCCTGCCACGCTCGACCCCGACAAGCTGGTGGACGCCCTCATGGAGACGGGGTTCGCGGTGGTGGGCACGCCGGCCATGGCCGTGGCCCAGATCGAGCGCCTGGTGGCGCAGTCGGGGGGTTTCGGCACGTTCCTGCTCATGGCGCACGAGTGGGCCGACCGCGCCGCCACGCTGCACTCCTACGAGCTGTTCGCCCGCGAGGTCGTCCCCCATTTCCAGGGCACCCTGGGGTCCCTCGAGGCGTCGCGGGACTGGGCGGCGGAGAACCGGCCCGAGTTCATCGGTGCGGTGGGTGGCGCCATCATGCAGGCCATCTCGGACCACCACGCCGAGCGCGAGGCCAAGCAGACGGTGGTGGAGGCCGGCGACAGCTGATGCCGCTCGACCGGCCACCGATGCGAACGCCGGCCGGGTACCACGCACCGTCCTGGCGTGGCCGCATCACGTCATACGCAACAGCGCAGGACGCGGTGTCCGTCCGCCGTTCAGGACCTTCTGCTCTTTCACTGCCACGCGTGGACCGAGTGTGATTGCGTCACGGGCTGCCACCTGGTGGACGTGCGCTCACAGATGGGGGGTTTCCATGCTCCGACCACGCAATTGCGCCGGCATGGCGGTCGTCATCGCAGTCGTCATGTCGGCGGTCCTCGTACCCGGTGGAGTTGCATCGGCGACGAGCCAGGTCGCATGCACGTCCTGGAGGGCGATCTCCACCGCACCCGGTTCTCCGATCTACTGGTCCGGGTGCAACGACGCGATCGTCACCGGAGGCTCCGGAGTCGAGATCGAGTCCGGTCAGATGGGGGTCTTGGAGATCGAGTGGTCAACCGGACTGACGACGCTCTTCAAGCAGCGGTACCCCAACAATCTCACCGGTCCGGCGTCTCGCAAGGACCACTGTCCGACTGGTGACATCGGACAGCTGAAGATCAGGTTCCGCGTGCGGAATCATGGAGGGACGGCAACGTCGTTGTGGAAGGACAAAGGGGCGCTGACGATGTGCGCAGGCCCATCCGGCATCGCCTCGATCCTTCCCGGAACGCTCGCCACGATCTGACGCCGCATCGATCGGGCGGCGGGGGCTGACGCCCCTTTTCAGGGCTGGGGACGGGCGTCGAACGTCGGCACCAGGTTGCGCGCCGCAGCGCCTCGTCCACGCGCCGCACGGGCGTGGTGTGCGGTGCCTCCGCCGCGAACCGGGCCCCTTCGGGGGTGCCGGCCTCGGCCACGATGCGCTCGATGGCGTCGGCCATCGCCTCCAGGGTCTGGAGGCTCTCGGTCTCGGTGGGCTCGATCATGAGCGCCTCGTCCACGATGAGGGGGAAGTAGACGGTGGGGGCGTGGAACCCCTCCTCGAGCATGCGCTTGGCCACGTCGAGGGCCTTCGCCCCTGACGCCCGCTTGAGTGACGAGGCGGACAGCACGCACTCGTGCATGCAGGGCCGGTCGTAGGGGGCGTCGAGCGTGCCCGTCAGCCGCTTTCGCAGCCAGTTGGCGTTGAGCACGGCGCGCTCGGCCACCTCGCGCAACCCGTCACCGCCGTGCACGAGGATGTAGGTGAGGGCACGGGCCAGCACGAGGGCGTTGCCGTGCCAGGAATGGATGCGCCCGATGGAGCGCTCGGGCGTGGACCACTCGTAGCGCGCCCCGGGCCCCTCCCCCACCCGCACCGGGCGTGGACCGGGGAGGAACGGCGCCAGGCGGGGCGACACGGCCACCGGTCCCGCCCCCGGACCGCCCCCGCCGTGGGGCGTGGCGAAGGTCTTGTGCAGATTGAGATGCACGATGTCGAAGCCCATGTCCCCGGGCCGCACCACCCCCAGGATGGCGTTCAGGTTGGCGCCGTCGTAGTAGAGCAGGCCGCCGACACGGTGCACGGCGTCGGCCACGGCCACGATGTCCTCCTCGAACAGGCCGAGGGTGTTGGGGTTGGTCAGCATGATGCCGGCCACGTCCTCGTCGAGCACGGCCCGCAGCGCCTCGACGTCGATGCAGCCCCGGGCGTCGCTCGGCACGGTCACGACCTCATAGCCGCCCAGGGTCACCGACGCCGGGTTGGTGCCGTGGGCGGAGTCGGGGATCACCACCTTGTGGCGGGTGCTCCCGTTGGCCTCGTGCCAGGCCCGCATGAGCAGCAGCCCCGTGAGCTCGCCCGCCGCGCCCGCCGCGGGCTGCAGCGTGGCGGCGGCCATGCCCGTCACCGCGGACAGCGCCTCCTCCAGCTCGACCAGCAGCTGCAGCCAGCCCTGGGTGCACAGCGCCGGGGCGGCGGGGTGGACGTCGGCCAGGCCGTGCAGGCCGGCCACGGCGTCGCACACCTTGGGGTTGTACTTCATGGTGCACGAGCCGAGGGGATAGGCCCCGAGGTCGACGGAGAACTGGCGGTGGCTGAAGACGGGTGAAGTGGCCCACCAGGTCGCGCTCGGACACCTCGGCCAGCGCCGGGGGCGCCTGGCGGCGATGCCCCTCGGGCACGAGGTCCTCCACGGGGACATCTCGGGCACGTCGGTGGTGCGCAGCTGCCACGCCCGGCGCCCGCGCTCGGAAAGCTCGAACAGGGTGGGCTCGGCGTCGTGGCCGAGCAGGGGCGTGCTGGCGGCGCGGCCGCCCGCGGCGGGGCGGGGGACGAGGTCGTCGACCATCAGCGCACCGCCTTGTCGAAGGCGGCCACGAAGGCGTCGATCTCGGACCGGGTGCGGCGCTCGGTCACCGCCACCAAAAGACCGTCGCGGCGCCCGTCGGTGTAGGTGTCGTCGAAGGGCGATCCCGGCCAGGAAGCCCTCGTCGGCCAGCCGCTCCACCACGAGATCGGCCCCGACGGGGAGCCGCAGGGCGAACTCGCGCAGGATCGGCGCCGTCGTCAGGGCCTCGACGCCGGCCACGCCCAGGAGCCCGGTCCGGCAGTAGTGCGCACCGCGCGCCGAGCGCAGGGCGACCTCGGCCATGCCGGAGGTGCCCAGCCACCCCAGCTGCACGGCGGCGGTGACGGCCATGAGGGTCTGGTTGGTGCACACGTTCGACGTGGCCTTCTCGCGCCGGATGTCCTGCTCGCGGGCGCGCAACGTGGTCACGTAGGCGCGCCGTCCCTCGGCGTCGACCGTCTCGCCCACCAGGCGGCCGGGCAGGCGCCGCACGTGCTCGGCCCCGCAGGCGAAGAGCCCGAGATACGGACCGCCGAAGCCGAGGGGCATGCCGAGCGGCTGCCCCTCGCCCACCACGACGTCTGCCCCCCACTCCCCCGGGCTGCGCAGGATGCCGGCGCACATGGGGTCGAAGGCGACCACCAGGAGCGCCCCGCGGCGGTCGCACACGGCCGCGGCCTCGGCGATGTCCTCCAGGCACCCCAGATAGTTGGGGTAGGCCACCACCACCACGCCGGGGTCGGCGGTGTCGTCGAACACCGTGGCGGCCCAGTCGGTGTGGCCCTGGCGCAGTGGCACGTCGTGCAGACGGTGGCCGGTGCCCGCCGCGAAGGTGCCGAGCACGGCGCGCCATGCCGGGTTGACGCCGTGCGACAGCCACACGTCGTGGCGCCCGGTGGCGGCCACGCCCAGGTTGACCGCCTCCACCAGGGCGGCGGCCCCGTCGTAGAGCGACGCGTTGGCGATGGGCACGCCCGAAAGCCGGGCCAGCAGCGTCTGGAACTCGAACACCGCCTGGAGCACGCCCTGGGCCACCTCGGGCTGGTACGGGGTGTAGGACGTCACGAATTCCGAGCGCGAGGCCAGGGCCCGCGTCACGGCCGGGACCTCGTGGTCGTAGGCCCCGCCTCCGGCGAAGCACACCAGGTCGCGCCCGCAGGGACGGTTGGCGGCGGCCAGGTCCTCCATGTGGGCGAAGACGTCGGGCTCGGGCAGTCCCGGGGCCATGTCCAGGCCACCGGCCAGGCGCAGCGCCTCGGGCACCACGCTGAACAGCTCGTCGAGCGAGCCCAGGCCGAGGAAACCCAGCATGGAAGCGATCTCGGCGTCGGTGTGGGGCGTGTAGCCGCTCATGACGGTCCGCTCCCCGCCTCCGCCCTCCCGGGCGCCACGAAGGGCAGGGGCACCACGGTGGCGTCGAGGCGCCGGCCGCGCACCTCGAGCCCGACCTCGTCCCCCTCGCCCACGCCGGCGGCCGTGTCGACCAGGGCGAGGGCGATGCCCCGGCCGAGCACGGGGGAGAAGTTCCCGCTCGTGACCACGCCCACTGCGGAGGAGCCGGCCAGCACGGTCGCCCCGGCACGGGGCGGCTGGCGCCCGTCGGTGACGAGGCCCCGCAGGCGCCGGGCCGGGCCGGCGGCCCGCTCGCGCTCGACCGCGGCGCGTCCTCTGAAGTCACCTTTGTCCCACCCCACGACCCAGCCCAGTCCCGCCTGCAGGGGGCGTGATGCCCGGCCCGAGCTCGTGACCGTGCAGCGGGAAAGCCGGCCTCGAGCCGCAGGGTGTCGCGCGCCCCGAGGCCGGCGGGGGCGATGCCGGCGTCGAGCACGCGTTGGAAGAAGCGGGGGGGGCGACGGCGCCGGGCACGGCGCACTCCACGCCGTCCTCCCCCGTGTAGCCGGTGCCGGCCACCACGCATGTGACGCCCTCCCATTCGAACTGCGCCACGCCGAAGCGTGCCACGGTGGCGGCGTCGGGGGCCACCGTGGCCAGGCGCGCGGCGGGCCGACGGTCCTTGCACGGCGATCACCGCCCTCGTGTCGGTGGTGTCGCTCCCGCCGATGGCGTCGCGTACCCGGGTCGTGTTCGAGGCGTTGGGCATGACGTCGAACACGTCCTCCGACAGCCACCACACGATGATGTCGTCGAGGACCGAACCGTCGGCCTCGTCGAGCAGGTGCGTGTACTGGGCCCGCCCCGGCGCCACCTTGCGCAGGTCGTTGCTCAGCTCCCGCTGCAGCAGGTCGAAGGCCCCCTCCCCCGTCACCCGGACCGTGCCCAGGTGGCTCACGTCGAAGGCGACGGCGTCGCGCCGGCACGTCCGTGCTCGGCCAGCGTGCCCCCCGGGTAGGCGAGGGGCATGCACCATCCCCCGAATCCCACGAGCTTCGCCCCGAGGGCACGGTGGGTGGCCTCGAGCGGCGAGTGCCGCAGGTCTTCGTGGGTGTCGAGGGGCGCGCCGACGTCCCGTCGACGCCCGTTCCGGGGGGACCACGCCGTCAGATTAGGCGGCGGGCGAGGAGGGCTTGGGAAACCCGTACTTGGCCAGGAGGGCCTGGTAGTCGCGCTGGTAGAGCAGCTTGATCCCGACGCCGGGGTGCAGCTCCCGCAGGCGCCGCACCTTGGCGTTCTTCCGGGTGACGAGCTTCTGGCTGAGCGTGGTCAGCTCGATGAAGAAGCGGTGGTCGGGCAGATAGAAGTCGGGGCGGAAGGCGACGCGGGCGATCCGTCGGGGTGCCACTCCAGGACGAACTCGACGGGCTCGTACTCCCACCGCACGCCGTAGAAGTCGAGCAGCTCGGCGAAGTGCCGCTCGGAGTCGTGGGCGAAGCACGCCTATGGCCACCGACAACCCAGAGCGCCCGCCTGGCTTCCACCGTCAGCTCTCGGGGGCCTCCCCCGCTAGTCCGGGTGTGGGCCAGATGCGGGTGTGGACGGCGCCGCCGCCGGTCCCGGTCGATCTGCAAGATGGCGGGTCGAGCTCTTCGAGGACGCCCGGACAGCGGGACGATGTTGAAGCACGCCCTGGCCGCCCTTCAACAGGTCGACGACCTCGCCGTCGCGCTGCGCGCCAGGACCGAGTCTCGAGGCCCTACGAGCACGAGGTTGGTCGACGCCAGGTCACCACCAGGCCCGCCGCGGCAGACTCCACGGCCCGCGGGGCCCGTTGCAGCGAGATGCCGGCGTCGCAGCCGCTCGATGACCTCCAACTCCACGACATCGGTGTACGCGTAGCGCCGCGCCGTCCCGCCGCCGGTGCTCGGCGATCGAGGGGCGCAGCAGACCGGTGCGGGCCCAGTAGTCGAGCTGCCGGTAGGTGATGCCGACGAGCGCGGACACCTGGGGCCCGCGGAAGCCCTCGGTGTCGTGCGGCGCCTCGGACATGCCCGGCAGTTGGGCGGCGTGTGCCGCAAGGTCGGCCATTGGGGACTCCCTCCTCCACCTCAGGTGCAGGTTCATCCTATCCGCGAGGTGACACCAGGGTAGTTACGGATCTGTGAAGCGGGGGCGGACCGACGGTCGACCGCACCTGTCGTGTGCCGACCCGCCCGCCCCGATATCCCCTTCGGCCACAAGGCGAAATGCATGTCCGTGGACCGACGGCGTCCCCGGGGGCGACGGCGGTGATGGCGCCCGCCCCCTCGTGACCGGCCCATCCCGTGCCGGGGACCGAGGAGAACGGGGCAGGCGGAGCCCATCTCTCACCGTCAACCTCATGTCGAGGTGGAGGGTTGACGCGGGACGTATCCCTCCCGAGGAGGCGTGGGGACCGGGATCGGGGCCCGGGCGCACCCGCCCCGTGATCGGGGTCGGCTGCCGGGGCGTGTTGAGGCGTGCGGTCGGGGCGGCGATGATCCCTCCATGCCCGCACCGCACTCCGTCTCGCCGTCCCCGCCCGACCCGTCCGAGGCCCGCACGCCGACGGGGCGCGCGGTGCGCCCGTACCCGTGCCTCGGTCGCTCGAGTTCGAGGCGTTCGACCGCGGCGACACGGTGTCGGTCACCGCCCGCCTTCGAGACGACCGCCCGTGGGCGGCCGCGGCCGGGAGCGTGGAGCACGTGCACGACATGGAGCTCGAGGTCGAGGTGCGCACGGAGGACCTCACCATCGTGGCGGCGCGCGCGAGGATGGACCGCTTCCCCCACGCCGAGTGCCCCGGGATCACCGGCGCCTTCGAGGCCATGGTGGGGATGCGTGCTGGACGGGGGTACACGTGTGCGGTGCAGGAGCGTTTCGGGGGGACCCGCCGGGTGCACGCACCTCGATCAGATGGCCCGCGCCATCGGAACCGCGGTGGTGCAGGCGGTGGCAGTCGTGTCGCGCCATGCGGCGCGACCGGGCTGCGCTCGGAGACGCCGCCAACAGCGCCACGCTGTTTCGTGCAACACCTGCCACGTGTGGGCCGACGACGGCCCGGCGCAGCGCAAGGTGGCGGCCGGATGGCGTCCGGGCATGGGCGGCTACCCGGCTCCGCCCGTGGCGGTGGTCCTGCGCAGCCTCGACGTCGGCGAAGAGGAGGCCTGAGGCCGAGCCGGCCCGGGCATCCGCCGGTCGGCGTCAGTCGATGCGGCGCATCTCGGCGCGGTAGCGCCGGCCGTTCTTGACGTACTCCTCGGCCGCCACCCGGATCATCTCCGGGCGCGAGGCCCCGGGCCGGACCACGGCGGGAATGCCCAGGGCCAGCGCGCCGGGGAACGTGGAACTGGCGCGGGACGACGGCGCCCGCCCCCACCGTGGCCCCGGTCCCCACCACGGCGTGGTGCAGCACCACGGCGTCCGATCCCACCAGGCACTCGTCCTCGAGAATGCATCCCTCGAGGTGCACGAGATGGCCGACCACGCAGCCCGCCCCCACCACGGTCGGGAAGCCGGGCCCGGCGTGCACCACGGTGCCGTCCTGGATCGAGGTGCGGGCCCCCACCACGATCGAGCCGTAGTCGCCACGCAGCACGGCGGAGGGCCACACCGTGGCGTCGGGCCCGAGGGTGACGTCACCGATGACGGCGGCGTCGGGGTGGACGAAGGCATGGGGGTCGATGGTGGGCACCACGTCGCCCAGGGCGTAGACGGCCATGGCGGGCGACGCTACAGGGGCCCCCGGGCGGCGGCGAGCGCCACCGGGGCCGGCACATCGTGGTCCCGAGGGCGGGCGCCGGCTGATGGGGCCGGCCAGATCGGGACCAAAGTCCCTGTTGGCCGTGGCAGGCGGCGCCGATGGCCTTGCATGCGCCCATGGCAGCGCCCGGTTCGCGACGCACAGGACGCCGAGCGCACGACGACCACCACCAACATGCGCGAACGGCGGGTGATGCGGCTGTGGCAGGTCGCGGCCGTGGCCATCCTCGTGTTCGGGTCCGTGGCGGTGTCGGCCGGCACGTGGGGCTGGTACGTGTCCAACCGCGACCACAACCGCACCCAACAGGTGGACCAGGCCAAGCAGCTGGCCAACTCGGTGGGCGCGACCCTCGAGGACTACAGCGACCAGACGGCGAGCACGGCCGCTCTCTTCAGCCAGCCGGGACTGCTCGATCACGCCGCCTTCCGGACATATGTCCGCCAGGCCGATCTGAACGGCCGCTACCCGGGACTGCGCGGTGTGGGCTTCATCTCCCTGGTGAGCGACACCGCCCTCCCCGCCTTCGTGGCCCAGGCCCGGGGGGACGGGCTCCCCGATTTCGCCGTGGTCCCGGCCGGGTCGCGGCCGTCGTACTGCGTCGCCAGCTACGTGGCGGTGAGCGGCCTCATCCCGCCCTTCCCCCTCCTCGGCTACGACCTGTGCACCGTCCCCACCATGAGCCAGCTGCTCGGCGTCGCCACCGAGACGGGGAAGGCGCAGGTGATCCTGGAGGACACGCTTGCCAGTGGGCCGGCCTACCGGGGCAACTTCGTCCTCGTGGTCCCCGTGTACAGGGGCACGCCCACCACCGCCTCGCAGCGCCAGGCCGACCTGACGGGGTGGGTGGCTGCGCTCATCGACGGGCACGAGCTGCTCGGCGCCATGGGCCCCTCCGGCGCCCACACGAGCCTCGAGCTGTTCTCGGGCGGGACCACCGAGCAGAGCAAGCTGGTGGTGGCCTCCCCCGCCGGCTCCCTCGGCACCGACGGTGCCAACGTGGTGCACTTCGACGAGGAAGGCCAGTGGACGCTGCGGGTACGTCCCCTGGCCGGCGCACCGGGGCCGGCGAATCCGCTCGTGGCCCCCGGCGTGGTGTTCGGCATGGCCCTGCTCCTCAACATAGCCATGGCCGGCTTCGTGTGGGACCTGGGGCGCGGCCGGCTCCGGGCCGTGCGCTCGTTCATGGAGAGCGAGCGCCGCTTCCAGTCCATGGCATCGTGCTCCCCGGTGGGCATCCTCGAGCTCAGCACCGACGGTGCCACCCAGTACCTGAACCCGCGGCTGCAGGAGATCGCCGGGGTCGACGCCGCGTTCCTGGAGAAGCGGGGCTGGCTGGCCTGCGTCCACCCCGACGACCGGGCCAGGGTGGCCGGGCTGGCCCGCGCCGTGTGGCCCACGGGCGAGGACGTGACCGCCAGCTTCCGCCTCCAGCGCCCCGGCGGGGACGTCCGCCACGTGCGGGTCCTGGCCGCCCCGGTCAGGTCCGGTGTCGGGACGGCGGACCGCTACGTGGCCACGGTCCAGGACGTCACCGACGAGGTGGCGGCCAACGAGGCGCTCGCCTTCCAGGCCATGCACGACCACCTCACCGGGCTCCCCAACCGGGCCCTGTTCCTCGACCGCCTCAATCTCGAGCTGTCCAACGCAGCGCGTTCGGGGTCCGGACTGGCCGTCATGTTCCTCGATCTCGACCGGTTCAAGGTGATCAACGACGGCCTCGGGCACCAGTCCGGCGACGACCTGCTCCGCGCCGTCGCCAATCGGCTGCAGCGCGTCGTGCGCTCGGGTGAGACGGTGGCCCGCCTCGGCGGCGACGAGTTCACCTTCATCCTCCACGACATCGGGGGGGCGAGCGCTGCCGCCGGGGTGGCCGAGCGCATCCTCGCCGCGCTGGCCGAGCCGCTCGTGGTGGGGGGCAGGGAGGTCGTCATCACCGGGAGCATCGGGATCGTGCTGCCGGGCCCGGACTCGAAGGCGGCCACGCTGCTGCGCGACGCCGATGCCGCCATGTACCGCGCCAAGGAGCTGGGACGGGCCCGCTTCGAGATCTTCGACGAGGAGCAGCGCCGGGCGGTGGTGAAGCGACTGACCATCGAGGGAGAGCTCCGTCACGCCATCGAGCACGGCGAGCTGCGCCTGCACTACCAACCGGTGCTGTCGCTCACGAGCGGCGACGTGCTCGGGGCGGAGGCCCTGGTGCGCTGGGAGCACCCCACCCGGGGCATCCTCCAACCGGCGGAGTTCATCCCCGTGGCCGAGGAGACGGGGCTCATCGTCCCCCTCGGCGAGTGGGTGTTCCGCACCGCGGCATCGGATCTGGCCTGCTGGGACGGGGAAGGACGGCGCCCGCGTCTGGGGCAACTGGCCGTCAACGTGTCGGCGCGCCAGCTGGCCAGCCCGTCGTTGTGCCCGGCGGTGCGCGACGCGCTGTACGTCGGGAGCATCGAGCCGCACCGGATCAGCGTCGAGGTGACCGAGTCGGTGATCATGACCGACGACGCCGTCACCCGGCGCTCCCTGAGCGAGCTGCGCGCCCTCGGTGTGTGCATGGCGATCGACGACTTCGGCACCGGGTACTCCTCCCTGGCATCGTTGTCCAACCTGCCGGTGGGGGTGGTCAAGATCGACAAGTCCTTCGTCGACCGCATCGGTCACGAGCACGACGGTGGACCGATCGTGACCGCCGTGGTCGAGATGGCGCACGCTCTCGGGATGCAGGTCATCGCCGAAGGCGTGAGCCTCGAGGAGCAGCGCCGGTTCCTGTCCCGGTGCGGGTGCGACCAGGCGCAGGGGTTCTTGTGGTCGCCCGCCCTCGTCGCCGACGAGTTCGTCCGCTGGTGCGAGCAGTGGGCGGCCCGCTCCGACGGCGCGGCCGCCTTGCCGCGCCTGGTGGGCTGACCCCCTACGCCGGGCGACGACCCGGCCGGGGCACCGGTGGCGGGCAGGCGGAAGGGGCGAAGCGGCCGTGACCGGGGCCTGCGACCTCCCCCGGCCCGGATGGGGCGGGTCCGCCCGGGCCAGGGAAGTGCCGGTCGGCGGGTCCAGCGGTCACGGCCGCTTCGCGGTGCTGTTCTCCCACTGTGGCCCCGAACCCTTTGGGAACGGTGATGCTCCGCTGAGCATCTCCTGTGGATCTCGCCGGGCCCACCGCCACCACAGCTGTCAAGTTCGCGCCCACGCATTCCGATGGAGGTGGGCGGGGAGGTCGGGGCAAGGGGTCTGTGGGGTGCGGGCGGCGCCGCCGCCTGCCCAGCTCGACCAGAGGTGACGCCATGGACGACGACGCCGGGACCCTGCGCCGCCAGGCGCGTGAGGGGCGGCCGGGACGCGGCGCCGCTCCCTTGTTGGCGGGCCTGTCCGACTTCTTCCCCCAGGAACTGCGGTGCGCCAACTGCGGGGCGCGCTTCGTGACGCGGGTGCGTGACGGGGCCACGGTGCGGGTGCGTGACGGGGCCACGGTGCGGGTGCGTGACGGGGCCACGGTGCGGGTGCGGGACGGGGCCAACCTGTGCCCGGTGTGCTTCTCGGCGCTGGCCGAGGCGGCCCGGTCACGGAGCCTCCTCGCCCGCCGGCGCTGCGCCTGAGGACGTCGCACGGGGCCTTCGGGGCCCGGCCCCGGTCGTGCCGGGCCCTGCCACGCTCTGTAACGTGGGCTCCACCGGGCGTCCACGCGTCGTGTCCCGGCAGGAGGTGCTCCCATGACCATGACCGGCCTTCCCCCCACCGCCCTGCACCGGGGCGAGCACGAGCTCCCCTTCGTCGACATCGGGGACGGGGCGACCCTGCAGCTGCTCCAGGTGGACCTGGCCAGCGGCGTATGGATCGTGCGCAACCACTTCCCACCCGACACCACCATCCCCACCCACAAGCACACCGGGCACGTCTACGCCTTCACCCAGACCGGATCGTGGTTCTACAAGGAGTACGCCGACGTCGTGAACACGGCCGGGTCGTACCTCTACGAGCCGGCCGGCTCGGTGCACACCCTGCACGTCCCGGCCAGCAACGAGGGTGACACCGACGTCTGGTTCGCCATCCACGGTGCCAACCTGAACCTGGACGCCGAGGGGAACGTCGAAATGGTCATCGACGCCCACGCCATCCTCCCCTTCTACCGCGCCGCCTGCGCCGAGCAGCACGGCATGGCCGATCCTCCCGTCGTCGTCATCGGCGCCTGACGGTGCGAGCGGCCGTCCTCTGCGAGGACCGTCCCCGCCTCGAGTTCGCCGAGGTGCCCACGCCGGCGCCGGCGGCGGGCGAGGTGCTGGTGCGGGTCACGGGGTGCGGGATCTGCGGGAGCGACCTCCATCTCGCCAGCCAGCTGGCCGAGCCCGGCACCGTGCTCGGCCACGAGATCGCCGGTGAGGTCTTCGCCCTGGGCGACGGCGTCGAGGCCGACCGGTGGGCGCTCGGAACCGCCGTCTCGGTCCGGCCCTTCGCCGGATGCGGGCGCTGCGCCTACTGCGTCGCCGGCCGGGCGGACCACTGTGCGCAGTTCAAGCTCGTGGGCCTGGAGCGCTGGGGTGGGTTCGCCGAGTTCGTCACGGCGCGCGGCGACGAGCTGTTCGAGCTCCCCGCCTCGGTGGGGCGCGACGAGCAGCCCCTGGTGGAGCCCTTGGCCATCGTGCGCCACGCCTTCCGGCGGGGTCAGGTGTCGGCGACGGACCGCGTGGCGGTCCTGGGGGCGGGGCCGATCGGCCTGGCCGCCGTGGCCTGGGCGCGGGCCACGGGGGTCGACACCGTGGTGGTGAGCGAGCCCTCGGCGCTGCGCCGAGACCTGGCCAGCGCGCTCGGGGCCAGCGCCGTCGTCGATCCGGCCGCCGGACCCGTGGGGGGTGCCATCGCCGAGGCGAGCGGCGGGGGGCCGAGCGTGGTCATCGAGTGCAGCGGCCGCCCGGGCCTCATCGAGCAGGCGATCGAGGTGGCGGCGGTGGACGGCCGGGTCGTGGTGGTGGGCATCTGCCCGCAGAACGACACCATCTTCCCCTTCTGGGCCATGAGCAAGGAGCTCGACCTCCGCTTCTGCGTGTACTACGGGCGTGAGGACTTCCTCGACACGATCGACGCCCTCGACACCCATACGCTCCACGCCGTGCCCATGGTGACCGAGACCGTGGGTCTGGAGCAGCTCCCCGAGCGCTTCGCCCGCCTCGAGCGCGACCCCGACGCCGGCAAGGTCATCGTCCGTCCCTGAGTCGCCCCTCCCACCGAGACCCGCGCCCACACCGGAGGCATCACATGGCCAAGGCACCGAGGGAGCACTGGAAGACCGAGCCCGAGGAGCAGGACTTCCCCGCGGCCCGCACCTACCTGTCGCTCCTGCTCGAGCCGGACCGGGCCAAGCGCCTGGCGCGTGCGCTCGAGCGGGCCACCGGTCTCGAGTACTACATGGCCAAGGACATCCTCCGGGCGAGCGGCCTGCCGCTGCTCGACGCCGACAACAAGGAGGTCTCCAAGGACCTCGGCAAGGTGGACGCGGGCACCAAGCTGTCGCCCGTGCTGCTCGTGCGGGGCACGCCACTCTGGGTCGCCGACGGGTACCACCGGGTCTGCGCCAGCTACCACCTCGACGAGAACGCGGCGATCCCGTGCCGCATCGTCCCGCACGACAAGGCCGGCTGAGGCACAGCACCGACCGTCTGGCACGCCCGGGTGGCGGCCCTTCGGCGGGCCCTGCCATCTGGTGCTGCCGTCATGGCACGAGGCCCTGACACGCAGACGCCCCGCGAGGTCGGCGTTGCAGGGCCGGCGCGGTCCCGGGCACCGATTTCGTCATCGTTGGGGACGCACGGGTGGTTCCGTGGCGGGCATTGTCATGGCCGTCAGGACACTGCGCAGTGCTTGATACCTGGCCTGCTCAGAGTGACGCGGGAACCGTCAGGCCCTGCCCCCCATGGCCTGGCGGTACCCACGTCACGTCCGGCGGCCCGCGGCGCCGCACCGGGCGTCAGCCCGTGCCGTGCACCACCACAAGGTGGGCCCACACGAGCACACGGTAGGTGCCCACGCGGTAGGTGTGGGCCACGGGGCCGAAGGTGTGGCGGGCCGACACCGGCGTGATCCCTCCCCACGGCATGGCCGTGTCGTAGACCAGGAACTCGAACGAGCCGTCCCGGTACCACGTCTGGTCGGACTGCCGGTCGTAGCGCCCGATGTGGCCGGTGGGGTCGGCGATGACGGGGCGGACGGTGACCGTGCCGTCGCTCGACACGGTGGTGAGCGAGGCGCTCCAGTAGTCGCCCACCCCGTGGTCGAGGCCGTGGGCCTCCAGGAAGTGCACGAGCTGGGTCACCGGGCGGCGGGGCTGCGGGGCGCGCAGCGTGAACCCCACGCCGGCACCGAAGGCGGCCACCACCACCACGCCCACCACGCCCATGCGCCAGCGCCGCCGGGGCGTGGCCGCCGCCACCGCCCGGGCCACCAGGCGTGCCCCCAGCACGGCGCCGAAGATCACCGCGGCGGTGAGGTAGCGCGAGAAGTCCTGATCCGGGCTGTAGGTGAGCGTCACGAAGAGGACGAGGTCCCCCACGAGGCCGAAGAGGAGGAGATCCTCGAGGTGCCATGCCTCGGGTGGCCCCGCCGGAGCGGCGTGGCCGGGCAGCACCCCGGCCGCGAGGCGGACCGCCGCCACCGCCACCCCCGCCACCACCACGGCCGCTCCCACCACGTGGACGAGCTCGAGGGGTGAGGGGACGCCGCCGTCGCCGCCGCCCCCGCCCCCCACCCCGAGCATGCGCGCCCCCCAGGTGGCCACGAGGCCCAGGTTGGACACGAGCCGGAGCCCCGTGGCGGTGGGGTGCGCGCTCGTCACCCCGAAGGTCCCCACGGCCAGGGTCACGGCCCGCACCACGAGGGCCAGGGCGGCGCCCGCCACCGGGGCGGTGGCGGTGGGGACGGCGCGGCGCCAACGGCGCGTCCGCAGGCCCGCCACCACCCCGGCGCACAGCGCGGGGAGCATCCCCATGACCGCGGTCTGGAAGTCCCCGAGCACGCCGCCGGCGAAGAGGACGACGGCCGCCGCCCATCCCCACCCGAAGCGGCCGCGCCGCAGGGCGGCGAAGGCGAGCAGGCACCACAGCGCCGTGCCCACGTGCAGGGGCCCCTGCAGGAAATAGTCGGCGAGCACGTGACCGGGCAGCGCCAGCAGTGCCGCCACCGTCACCATGGCCGCCACCGCCGGCGCACCACGGTGGCCGCTGCGTGCCGTGAGCGCCGCGCTCACCACCACCACGGCGGCGATGACGGCCGGCACCCACGACAGCAACGCCGGCGTCACCCCGGCCAGGGGGACGGCGACGGTGTAGAAGAGCGCGTCGATCGTCCAGAACGAGTCGAGGGACAACGACCAGTGGTGCAGCAGGGCGTTGCCCGTGCTCATGGCCTGACCCTCGAGCACGACCGTGGCACCGTCGGAGTTCCCCACCACGGCGTGCAGCGACGCCGCGTCGAGGAGCGCCACGAGCGCCACGAACCCGCCCACGGCGAGCGTCACGCGCACGACCCGGGCGCGCGCCACGCCGTGCTCGCGTGCGTGGCGCGCCGGGCTGGGTGGGGCGGTCTGCACGTCGATCGTCATGGGGGCACGGGCCCGCAGCGGACGTGCCGTGGGACCGCGGCTCACCCTACCCAGCGCCGGTCCCGGGTCGAGGGCTCTGATCCCCGACAGGCCCCCGATCGCACGGGCTGTGCCCAGGGCTGTCCCAGGATCGTCCCAGGACCGCCTGGGAGAGTGACCGCCGTGGCTGTCTCCACCTTCGCCGCCGAGGCGCGCCCCGACGTCGAGGCGGCGGTGGGCGGACGGCGCCGACGATGGTCCGTCGAGCGGACGTGCGTGACGAGCCTGGTGCTGCTCCCCGTGCTCGTCTTCGTCGTCCCCGCCCTCGCCGGTCACCCCGTCCTCCCCGGTGACGACTTCAGCCAGAACTACCCCCTGCGGGTGTTCGTGGGCGAGGACCTGCGCCACGGCACGCTGCCACTGTTCGACCCCTTCATCTGGAGCGGAGCGCCGCTCCTGGCGGGCTGGAACGCGGGAGCGGCGTACCCGCTCACGTGGCTCTTCGCCCTCCTCCCGGGGGTGGCGGCGTGGACCGCGGGTCTGGTCGTGACGTGGTGGGTGGCGGGCGTCGGGTGCTACCTCTTCCTCCGGGCGTCGCGACTGTCGGCCGTGGCGGCCTGGCTCGGTGCCGGGTCCTTCGCATTCGCCGGCGCCATGGCGGCGCAGGTCGCCCACATGGGTCTCGTGGCCGGCGTCAGCTGGGTGCCCGTCGAGCTGCTGGCCCTGCTCCGCCTGACCGAGCGACGCGACAGTCCCGTGCGGTGGCGCGCCGGGTGGACGGCGGTGCTCGGCGTGGCCGTCGGCCTCACCATCCTGGCCGGTGAGCCCCGCGCCATCGACGACGCCGTTCTCGTCGTGGTCCCGTACGCAACGTGGCGGTTGCTGCGCTCGGGCGCCGGCCGCCGCTGGTCCCTGGCCTCCATGGCGACGGCAGGCGCCATCGGCGTCGGGCTGGGCGCGCTGCAGTGGGCTCCGGGCCTCCTCGCCGTGGGTGGCTCGCAGCGCGCGGCGCGCACCGCGTCCCTCTTCACCTCGGGCTCGCTCCCCCTGCGGTGGATGACGCTGTTGCTCGTCCCCGACGCGCTGGGCGGGACGGGGTCGCTCGGCCAGCCCGGCTTCTTCGCCACCTACAACCTGACGGAGGTGACGGGCTACGTGGGGATCCTCCCAGTCGCCGCCGCCTTCGCCCTGTTGGCCAAGCTCCGGTGGCGCCGCCCCGTCCCGGAGTGGCTCGTTTGGCACGTCGTCGCCGCGGTGGGCCTCGTACTGGCGCTCGGCGGCAACCTGCCCACCTGGCACCTGCTCATCCACGTGCCGCTGTTCGGCGGGCAGCGCCTGCAGAGCCGCAACGTGCTCGTCATGGACCTGGCGCTGGCGGTGCTCTTCGCCTACTGGGCCGACGCCTGGCTCGGCGCCCGGCGCCGGCACCGCGCTGGCGCTCGGGCCGGTCGTCCCGATCGGGTGGGCACCGTCCTGGGTGTGGTGCCCGCCCTGGGGGCGATGGCCATCGCCGTCGTCGGCCTGGCGTGGGGAGCCGGGTTCCTGCGCTGGCTGGGGGTCCCACCGCCGGTCGCCGTGGTGGCCGGCGGGTTGAAGCCGTGGCTCGTGCCGTCGCTCGTCATCGCCGCCGCCGCCGCCGCACTGCTCGTCGTCGGCCCGCACCTGGGGCGTGCCCTGCGCAGTCGCCTGCTGATCGGCGTGGTGATCTGCGACCTGGTCGTGTTCTCGGTGCTGTGCGTGTGGACCATCGGTGCCGGCGTCGGTGCGCCGGCCACGCCCGCCGTGACAGCCGGCCAGTCGAGCGCCCCCGCCCCGTTCTCGGCCGGGCGCGGGCCGGCGCGCCGGGCGCGACCCGACCCGTCACCGCCCTCGGCCTGGCGGGGCGCTTCGCCATCTACGACCCCGACCAGATCGACATCGCCGGGCTCACGACCCTGGGCATGCCCGACGCCAACACGGACACCTCGACGCCGTCGGCCCTCGGCTACAGCTCGATCGTCGACGGCGACTACGCCGCTGTGACCGGCGCCCACCTCGCCACCGGAGGCGGCCAGAACGTCTTCACGCCCAGCGCTGCCGGCACCACCACGTTCGACCAACTCGACACCACGCTCCTGTTGAGCCTGCCCCAGTACCTCATGACCTCCCCGACCGTGTCGGGGCCGGCACCGGCAGCGGGGGCGGGTGATCGCTCCGTGGCCGCAGGCGGGCGGACCTCGTGGTACTTCGGCATGCCCTTGTCGGTGACGGCGGTGTCGGTGCCGTGGCGCGGCCCGTCGCCGACCACCGAAGGGGTGCGACTGGGGGTCCTCACCCCGGCCGGCGCCACGGTGTGGCTGGGGACCCCCGTGCAGAGCGGTTCCGACACCCTCACGGCCGGAGCGCGCCGGGCGGTGGACGCCGTGGCCCTCGTGGCCCGGGCGGCTGCGGGCGCCGTCCGGCTCGGCCCCCCCGCCGTCGTCACCGCCGGGGGCGAGCGTTACGTCGCCGACGGGCAGCTGCAGGGAGACGTGGTGGCGCCCCATTGGACCTTCGCCGGGAACGACGGGCTCTTCTCGGTCTTCCGCAACACCCTGGCCCGCCCCGGGCTCACGGTGCAGCCCCTCGGGGGTCGGAGCGCGACGGGGGCGACGGTGCGCCGCCTCACCGGTACCGCCGTCACCCCCACGTCGGCCGCGGTGTCGTCGCCCCACGGCGTCGAGGTGGTCCGGGCCGTGGCCGACATCCCGGGGTGGACGGCCACCTGGCGAAGCGACGCCGGCGGTCGCACCGAGACAGTGCCCGTCACCCGCACCGGGCTCGTGCAGGCGGTGGCGGTCCCTCCCGGGCGGGGCGTGGTGACGTGGCGCTACGTCCCGCCCGGACTCGCCCTCGGTGCGGTCCTGGCCCTCGGCGCCCTCGTGCTGTTGGGCGCCCTCGTGACGGTGGCCTTCCTCGGGCGCCGGGCGAGGGCCGCAGCGCCCAGGCCCTTCCTGGCGCCGCGCCCCGCGGCGCGTCCCCGCCAGCTGTCGGGGGTGTGAGGCCCCGCGCCCGCGGCCCCATCGACCGGTAGGGTCGGGAGGCTCCTTCGGAGAACGGCGAGGCGGAGGCATGGGGACGACATCGGGGGGCGGCGGCCGTGTGATCCGGCCCCGGCGGCTGCTGGCGCGCTATCTGGTGGGCTCGGGCATCGAGGTGGGCCCCGGCCAGCATCCGTTCGAGCTCGCCCTGCCCGGCACGGCTGTCTCCTACGTCGACCGCTGGCATGCCGGCGAGAGCGGGGTGCTGTTCCCCGAGCACGCCACGCGTGCCGGCTTCACCGAGCCCGACGTCATTGCCGACTTCAACACCGACCGCCTGGCTCCTGTCGCCGACGCCAGCCAGGACTTCGTGATCGCCAGCCACGTCCTCGAGCACCTGGCCGAGCCGATCGGCTTCCTGGCCGAGATCCACCGCGTCCTGCGGCCCGGAGGCGTGGCCATGGTGCTGCTCCCGGACCGGCACCGCACCAAGGACCAGGGCCGTGGTGCCACTCCCCTGTCGCATCTCGTGGCCGAGCACGAGGCTGGGGTGGAGGAGGTGAGCGACGACCACCTGGCGGAGTGGCTGGCGAGCCGGGACATCGCACCCACCGCCGGGGGGCCGTCACACGAGGAGCTCCTCGACCTGCATCGTCGCCGATCCATCCACGTCCACTGCTGGGACGCGCCCGAGTTCCTGGACGTGATCCTGTGGGGCATCGACCACCTCGACCAGCAGTGGGAGTTCGTGGACGGGGTCCTGCCCATGGACGAGTTCCCGCCCGGGATCGAGTTCGGCTTCGTCCTGCGGCGCTCGGCGGTGGAGGTGGACGCCGCCACCCGGCGCCGTCGCTTCGACGTGGCCTGGCACGACTGGTACGACGCCAAGGACGCGCCCAAGCTCGCCCCCGTCGAGCAGAAGGCGGTGCTCGCTCACCGCCGCGTGCGCCGAACGGTGTGGCCGGCGGTGCTGGCCTACCGCCGGGCCCGTCGGGCCCTGCCCCGCGGGGCCCGACGCCACGGCGCCGGCCCGGGCTGAGGCAGGGTCAGCCGCTCAGGAGGGATGGCGGTTGTCGGCGAAGAAGGCGCGCAGGAGCGGCTCGTAGTGCTCGAGGGGCGGCGTCGGGTACGCGGGGTCGAAGGCGGGCATGTCGTACTCGCGCACGAACTCCTCGGTGAGGTCGTAGTGCTCGTGGCCGGCGAACGCGTCGCGGGCGTTGCGGTCTCCCCCGATGTGATGCCAGAAGTAGTAGCCCTGGAACACACCGTGCTGCTGCACCATGAAGTGGTACGCATCGGACACCCAGGGCCGCAGGATGGCGGCGGCGATGTCGGCGTGGTTGCGGGGCCCGAGCACGTCACCGATGTCGTGGAGCAGGGCGCACACCACGTAGGCGTCGTCGCGCCCGTCGAGCTCGGCCCGGCGCGCCGTCTGCAGGCTGTGGGTCAGCCGGTCGACGGCGAAGCCGCCCGAGTCGGCATCGAGGAGCCGGAGCTGCTCGAGGAGGTGGGCGGGCAGGGCCTCTGTCTGCTCGCCGTGGCGGCCGATGATGCCCGCCCATTCCTCCGCCGTGGACTCGTCCATGCGGGTGAACGTGGCGCGGTACGGGGCTGTGGACTGGCTCATGGCTCGCTCCCTTGCGCTCTTCGCCGAGGCGCGACCGCCCTCGACAGCCTACCTCCCGACGAGGCGCCCCGATCGGGCGCGGCGACGTGCGACGATGGGCGTCCCGAACGACAGGAGGGTGTCGTGTCCGGCGACCGCGAGGAGAGGAAGCACGTGCTCGGGTTCCCCGTCGGCCCCGATCCCCACCCCCTGGCCGCCCCGGCGCCGCGTGCGGCCGGCGTGCCATCGGGCTGGTTCGGTCCGGTGGACGTGGCCTGGCTCACCGCCGTGCTCCACCCCTGGCGCAGCGTGGGGGGCTGGCGACGGCGCCGCCGGCTCGGGCCCTACCTCGACGACGCGCCCGCCCCCGACGACGGCGGGCGGACCGCCTCGACCTGAGGCCGGCCGTGGTGCACCGGGTCGGCGTCGCTCGCACCCACCTTGAACTGGGCGCGCTTGATCACCTCGAGGGTGTCCTCGATGAGGGACCGGTTCACACGGATGAGGTTCGCCACGATGCCCAGCGTCACCGACACGAACGACACGTTGAGCAGCACCGCGCCGATGACGAGGGACTGGATGTGGTGGGCGCCGTTGGGGTTCTTGGTCGTGAGCACCAGGTAGAAGTAGTGGATGAAGGGGACGAGCCCGACGACGAAGAAGACGGCGCCGATGCTCAGGAAGACCGTGTAGGGCCGGTACATGGTGAAGCTGTTGAGCATGGCGATGGTGCTCTTGCGGACGTGCTCCCACGACGACTTGAAGAGGCGGGACTCCCGGGTCTTCGGGTTCGTCTCGATGGTGATGGTGGCGAGGGCGAGGCGCTTGTTGGCCGCCTGAATGGTCGTCTCCGCCGCGAAGTTGAACCTGCCGATCAGGTTCAGCTTGATGGCCGCTTCCTTGGAATAGGCGCGGAACCCGCTCGTCCCGTCGGGCAGGTCGGTGCCCGCCGCCAGGTTCATGACCCCGGTGCCCACCTTCTGCAGGACCTTCTTGGTGGGCGAGAAGTGCTCGATGGTCTGCACCTGGCGGTCGGCGATGACGGTGTCGGCCGTGCCCTCCAGGATGGGCCGGACCAGATCGGGGATGCGCTCCTGCGGGTACTGATTGTCCCCGTCGGTGAGCACCAGGACGTCCGCCCCCAGCTCGAGGGCCCGCTGGATGCCGTCACGCAGGGAGTGGGCCAGGCCGCGGTTGCGGGGATGGTGGACGAACTGGGTGACACCGAGGCTCCTTGCCACCTCGACGGTGTTGTCGGTGCACCCGTCGTCGATGACGAGGACCTCGATCTCGTCGATCCCCTCGATGGCCTCGGGAATGGTGCTGAGGACCATCGGCAGTGTCGTCTCCTCGTTGAGACACGGGATCATGACCACGAGTTTCATGGCGTGGAGGCTACCGTACGGCCTGCGCGACGATCGGCAACGAACGGGGTGCCACGGCGGTTGTCGGCGGCAGTTCCCCTGCCACGGACGACCGGCGACCCGGCCCCGACGGCCCCGGGGCGAAGACCGGGGAGCTCGCCGTGGGACGATCCGAAAGGAGCTCCATGAAAGACGCCGCCCCGCCGGACGCCATGGCTGTGCTGACGCCGCTCATCGGCACCTGGCGCATGCTCGCGGGCTTCGCCCCCGACCCCGCCGACGCGCCGGCGGCCTTCACCACCTTCGAGTGGATGGCCGGGCGACGCTTCGTCATCCAGCGATGGGAGGTCGATCATCCCGACGCCCCGGACGGCATGGCGGTCATCGGCTTCGATCCCGTCGCGGGCGTGTACCGCCAGCACTACTTCGATGCACGGGGCGTGGCCCGCCTCTACGCCATGACCTTCGCCGGCGGGGTATGGACCCTGGAGCGCCACGCCGAGGAGCCCGACTTCTCGCAGCGCTTCACCGGGCGCATCGATCCCGCCGGCAGCACCATCGCCGGACGGTGGGAGATCGCCAGGCATGGCGGCGCGTGGGAAGACGACTTCGATCTCACCTACACCCGGGTCGGTCCGTCTCCGGCCGGGTGACCTCCTCGGGTACGCGCCTCGGCTGCCGTGTCGGCGTATGGCACCGGGGGCATGATCGGGGGATGGCAGCGGCAGACGACGGGGGGTACCGCCCCACCCTGCCCCCGGACCACGTCGAGCAGATCAGGCGCTGGCACGAACGGGCCTATGCCGAGGAGCTGGTCGACGGGTGCGTCGACCGCGTCTTCGAGTATCTGGGAGCCTCGATCGTGGTGCCGCCCGAGGTCATGCCCGTCACACCCATGTCCCGGCTCCTGGGCGAGGCGGTCCTCGCCGAGGCGGGTCCGGGGACCCACGTCCTGGACATGGGGACGGGCAGCGGCGTCAACGCCGTCCTGGCGGCGCGACGCGGCGCCCGCGTGCTGGCCGTGGACACGAACCCCCGGGCCCTCGAGGCGGCCCGGGCCAACGTGGCCCGCAACGGCGTGGCGGCGCTCGTCGAGGTGCGCCGCAGCGATGTCTTCTCCGACGTCGAGGGCAGATTCGACCTCATCGTGTTCGACCCGCCTTTCCGGTGGTTCGCGCCACACGACCTGATCGAGTCGGCCATGGCCGACGAGGGCTACCGGGCCATGACCGCGTTCTTCCGGCAGGCCAAGCGGCACCTGGCGAGCGAGGGCACGATGCTCATCTTCTTCGGCACCTCGGGCGACCTCGGCTACCTGCGCCGCCTCATGGCCGACGAGGGGTTCGAGGCCGAGGTGGTGGCCCGCGACGAGCTCACCCGCGACGAGTGGCGGGTCGAGTACCTGACCTTCCGGGTGACGCCCTCGGACCCCTAGAGAGCAGTGCGCCCGGCGGGGTTGGGCCCGAGCGTCGGCGATAAGGTGCCGGCCGATGCCGAAGATGGACGTTGCTGCGCTGCAGGAGCTGCTGGTCGAAAACGGTGCGCCGTACGCCGTGGAGGCCGTCACCGACTCGGGCGTGCGGCTCCGACTCCCGATCTCCGAAGCCCACATCCGTCCCGGCGGGACCGTCTCCGGCCCTGCGCTCATGACACTGGCCGATGGCGTGGCATGGTCAGCCCTCCTCGCCCAGATCGGCCCGGTGGTGGCGGCGTTGTCCACGAGCCTCCATATCGACTTCCTTCGGCGGCCACAGCCCGTGGACGTGGTTGCGGACGGTGTGGTGATCAAGCTGGGCAAGACCCTGGCGGTGATCGACGTGTCGATGCGGTCATCGGGAGCCGAGGAGCTCGTGGCCAAGGCCCTCGTCACCTACGCGATCCCCCCGGCGAGTCGTGGGTGGCCTTCGGCCCCGGAAGCGAGCTCCTGAAGCCGATCACGGGCGCGCTGTTCGGTCCCAGCCACTACAGCTCCCTTGTTCGAGCCGTCGCCGTGGGAAAGACTGCGCTCCACCCCCGTTCGTGGCCCTTGTGGCGCGCATTCGAACTCGACATCTTGGCCGGCGATCAGCTCGCGATAGCCCTCCACGCCTCGAATCTGGCCGAAGCTCACGAAACCGAGTCCGGGACGGTCGGGTGTCGTGATCGCCCCCCACGCCTCCGTATCGTTCCAGAAGGCTACGGTGCCAAAGGCCATGGGTACCGGCGTGGCGAGCTCACCGGATCGCCCTTGATCGGAGTGATGAAGAAATAGCCGATGATGGCGATGGGGCCGGCGACCGCGAACAGCAGCGACGCGGCGAGGTACACGAGGCGAGGCCACCCAGCCAAGAGCCAACTGACGATGTACGCAGCCATCAAGCCGACGATGACCTCGGAGCAGATAGCCACGCCGAGGACCACCCCACCGATGCCCCGGACGACCGCGTTCACCCTCGAAGGGCCGGTGTCTCTCACGCAGGCTCCCCTGCTCCTAGGGGAGATGCCAGACGAACATGTGACCGGTCCCCCACGCCAAGGCTGCCAGAGCAGCTCCGAAGGCAGCGGGTATCGCCAGCATCATGAGGATCCCCACGAGCACCTCCGCACCCACGGTTGCCGGTGCTCTGTGTTTGGGGGCATCATCCCAGAATTCCGGACCATTCCATGAGGAGCCGTCGGATTGGTCGACGTCTGTCACCACCGGAAAGCGTACGCTCAACCGTCCTAAAAGAACAACGGGGAACCAGTTCTGGGAAGCTCCGTTACCCGAACTGAACCACCCGTACGCCGAGGCGTGACGACCGGCGACCTTCTACGCTTGGCGGGACCTGCATGACCAGTACGGACCACTCTCGGGCCTCATTGGAAGAGGCGATGGCGAGGCACGACCAGCGACAGCGCTGGGTGGCTCCGCTGGTCTTTGCCGGAGTGGCGGTGGTGGTCGTCAGCGTGATTGTCGCCATCTTTGCAATCGTCGGTATGGAGCAGAAGTCGCTGACCGTCCCTGCCCAGGGAAACGACCCGGGCGGAAAGGGTTCTCCACGAGATCGTCCGGGATCTCGATCGTCAGATCCCGACTGGCGCTCAGGTGCTGCGCCATCGCTACGTGGAGCCGCAATGGCGCAACTGCTCTCCCGGTCGACCGGCTGGGTACAGTCCGGTGCAAGCCGAGATCGTGTTCCGGTCCTCGACCATCCCCAAGATCGTCGCACCGTCTGCCAGTGCGCTCGAGGGCTATCGAGGCCCGCTGACATGGAATGCCGATGACGCCGAGGTGACGGTGCACTACGAGCACGTGGCGGGTACGGGCGCCTGGATCTGGACCTACGACGCCACCACGGGCGACTTCGACGACGCCCCGTCCTTCTGTGGGAGTCCTCAGTAGCTCCCAGGTGCGCGGTGTCGCCGGCGGCTGTCATGCCCCTCCGAGCGGCTAGTGAGAGCGGGTGGCGGCCACAGTCGCTTCGACCGGGGAGATCGACAGGACCGATCCCGGATCACCCTGACCGCAGTAGCTCATGTCTCGGGCGATGCCCGAGAGACTCAGCGTGAGTGACCCGGTCCGGTCGGGTGGGATGAGCCGGAGGAGCGCCGCAACCTGCTTGTCGCCGAGGTCGCAGCGGTACTTGTTGACGGTCACGAAGGCGCTGATCCCTGGTCCGAGGTCCACTCTCGTCGGCGTGTCATCGGTGACGACCTGGTCGCCGTGACGCTCGTACGACATCGGCAGCAGGTTGTTGCCGCCGTCGTACAGCCCGATGCCGGGATACCCGACCATGAAGCACGGGCTGGAGCTGTGGTTGGTGAGCACCAGGAGGATGGACGCCTGGCCGGTCGGCTCCGATACCTGCGCACCCGGCGCCAACGTCAGCTGGGCCGTCGTGCACTCGACCGACGCCAGCCCAACCGGGCTCGTGGGTGTCGTGGACGTCGCAGGCGGAGGGGGAAACGAGAGCACGGCCGGCGGGCTCGTCGAGACGGGGGTGGAGGCGGAGGTGGAGGTCGAGATCGATATGGGCACCGCACCTGCGCATCCGGCACCGAGCACGACCAGCAGACCGAGGACACCCCCCGGAAGCCCGTGTGCCGCCTTCTCGCTTGCACGGCGACGACGATGGTGCCCGAGCACGGAGGAAGGCTACCGGCACAGGCCCCAAAGACACGCGGAGCAGGGCAAACCGAAGTGGGCAGCCAGCCACGGGACGCCAGCTTCGCAGCGGTCATCCCGCACTTGCTAGAAAGTCAGCGTATGGACGCTCCCCGATCGTCAGATGGCGGCGATGACCCCATGCTCGCGCTCGTCGGAAAGCCCGGAAGCCCGTTGGCGGACGCCGCCGTGTGGCCGCTCACCGTGTCGCTGGTGACAGCGATCACCGACGACTACCGCCGCGTCACCTTCGGCGGACCGGGTCTCGACCACCTCAGCTTTCGACCCGGCCAGGACCTGATGCTGCGGATCCCGGGGTCGGACGGAGGTGTCACCAACCGGCGCTACACCATCCGGTCAGCCGACCAGGCGGACGCCACCGTCACGGTCGACATGGTCGTGCACGGGGACGGTCCGGGCGCTCGGTGGGCGGCGCAGGCAACCACCGGTGACAGTCTCGACGCCATCGGGCCCCGCGGAAAGGTGGTGCTCGACGACGCCGCTGCCTGGCACCTGTTCATCGGAGACGAGACGGCGCTCCCCGGCATGTCCATCATGGCGGAGTCCCTCCTGTCGGGCGTCCCCGGCGTGATGGTGGTCGAGTTACCCGAGCATGTCGACGGCCACGACCTCCGGCTGGCGCCCGACCAACACGTGGAGATCAGGTGGATCGAGCGCGCTGACGCCGAGCCCGGTGAGGTTGCCCGCTTGAAGGCTGCGGCGGAAGAGGTCCCGTTCCTGCCGGGGCGGGGACACGCCTACGTGGCAGGCGAGATGAAGGTGGTGCGGGCCGTAGCGGCCGCCCTCGTCGCCCGGGGGTTCGACCGCTCCGCCATCGATGCCAAGGGGTACTGGCGTCGCGGCGGCGCCAATGCGCCCCACGGCGAGCCGCTGGACCCCGACGAGTCCCGTCCCGGGCGCCGCGCCTCCTGACGACGGCGCTCATCGCTGCCTGCACCTTCGTGGTCGGGCTGGGGAGATTTGAACTCCCGACCTCTTGACCCCCAGTCAAGCGCGCTAACCAAGCTGCGCCACAGCCCGTGTGCCTGCGACCGGCGGACTCCGCCCCCTTTCCCGGGGACCGGCCGCAGACCTGCAAACCGGGTGGAGCGCAGCCCCTCCCCGCGGGGCTCTCCACGACGGTCGACTCGGCGCGCCCCGCCCCCCGGGTCAACCGATGGTGGGGAACCCGAACGCGATGGCCATGTCGTTCTCGAGGTAGCGGCTGTAGGTGGCGGTGAGGTGGTCGGTGTCCTTGTACACGACGATGCCGTCGACGATGTCGGTGCACGTGGTCGAGCAGAACCACGGCGTGACGTTGACATAGCGGGCCCCGCTCTGGCGGGCGGCTGCCAGCTCGGCCTCCTCCATGTCGTCGTAGTACGGCTTGGGCAAGGCCGAGCAGGCCTGGACGTCGCTGGCGTGGTGCACAAGGCAGTTGGGATCGATGTGCGCGGTGATGGGGATGTTCCCGAGCACGACCTTCTTCGTCCCCGGTGAGGTGAAGGCGTCGAGGGCCCGGGTGAGACCCTGTTCCCACTGCGCCGGGGTGAAGGCGTGCCCGCTCGGATAGGACTCGCCCCCGGGCTCCTCGGTCACGATGAGGAGATCGGGATCGAGGGCGTTGATCCGGTTGGTGGCCCACGTGTGCCATGCGTCGCACTGGGTGAAGCGCCCGCCCGGCGTGCCGATGCCGGGCGGATTGGTGTGGGGAACGAGCACGGCGTGGCACCAGTCCTTGCCCAGCACCACCAGGCGCCACCCGGCACGTTTGGCGATGGCGTCGAAGGTCTCGAACCACATGAGGGCGTGCGAGTCCCCGTAGAGGACCATGGTGTGGGTGCCGTGCACGTCCCCGAACACGCACGGTGGGAGCCGGGTGATCGTGAGGGTGGCCTCGCAGCCCACGGCGTCGGCCGGATCGCCTCCCCAGTCGTCGGGGGCGGCGGCCAGGCTGGGTGTCACGTCGGCGGGCACGGCCCGGATGAGGCGGGCCTGGGCCACGGCCCGGGCCACGGCGGCGGGAGACGCCGGGGGCTCCCCCGTCCCCGGGACGGCATGGGTGGCGGCGGGCACCGCCGCCACCGCCGGAACCGCCGCGGTGACGATCCCGGCGCACACCGCGCTCAGCGCCACCCCCGTCCCGACGCTCACCCAGCGGTGGCCGGTGAGCCTCCGGGCATGGCGGATGGGGTTCTCGACGAACCGGTAGGTGAGGACAGACAACCCGAGCGCGCCCACCGCCAGGAGGAGATTGGCGGGCACACCCAGCGTGCGCTTGCCCTGGGACTGCGCTGCGATCATGAGGACGGGCCAGTGCCACAGGTAGAACGAATACGACCAGCGCCCCACCGCCCGGAAGGCGGTCCGGCCCAGGACGAACTCGGCCCCGTCGCGGGGGTTGGCCGTCCCGCCGGCGATGATGAGCACGGTGCCGAGGACGGGGACCGCCGCCCACGCCCCGGGGTAGGGGGTGGTGTTCGAGAACCCGACGGCGGCGCCGATGACCGCCGTCAGCCCGACCCAGGTGGCGGCGGTGGCGGCGACGGGTGGCAGGCGGCGCAAGCGGGAGGCCCCCACCGCCACGAGCCCTCCGAGGGCGAGCTCCCAGGCACGGGTGAAGGGCGAGAAGTAGGCGACGAGCGAGCTCGACGAGGTCTGGATCACCGACCAGGTGAACGACACGGCGGCTGCCACGGCGAGGAACACGCCCAGGCGGGCCCGAAGAGGATCTTGCGCCCGACGGCCGCCACGATCAGGAAGAGCGTGGGGTACACGACGTAGAACTGCTCCTCGACGGCCAGGGACCAGTAGCTCTGCAGGGGCGAGGGCGGGCGCTGGGCCAGGAAGTAGTTGGTCCCGGTGGCGGTGAAGTGGAAGTTGGCCAGGAACACCGACGCCCACCGCGCGTCCGAGGCGACCTGCTGCCCCCGCTCAGGCCGACGAGCACGCGGGTGGCGAGCACGGTGACCACGATGACGAGGGCGGCGGCGGGGATGATGCGGCGGCACCGGCGCCCGTAGAACGCCACCAGGCTGGTCCGGCCGGTCGAGGCACGTTCCGCGCAGCAGCAACCCGGTGATGACGTAGCCGGAGATGACGAAGAACACGTCCACGCCCACGTACCCGCCCCCGAAGCCGGCCAGGCCCACGTGGTACAGCACGACCAGCAGGACGGCGACGGCCCGCAGGCCCTCCACATCGGGACGAAAGGGGCGGTCCTCGGGGGCGCTGCCCGCCTCGTCGCCCGAGGCGAGATAGCGGACCGGCGTCCGGCCTGCGCCGGCCGTCACGTCCCCGTCCGGCGGCTCGGTGCTCGCCATGCCTTCGCTCGACCCCCCCCACCCGGCCCCCCGCCACGCTCGTCCCCGAGCCGCGGCCGACAACGGGCATAGCCCCGGACGACGCCGCCAGGGTACGTCACGCCGGGTGGTGCCACAGGGCAGCGGAGGGACGAAGGTCCCGGCCCCGTCGCCGTCGGGCACGTTCGCACCGGAGGCGCTAAACCGTGGGCGGAGGCGGGTCGACCCAACCAGTGGCGAGGGCCGCAGCAGCGCACCGGCGCCCGGCCGGATGCAGGGGGGAGCCAGGACCATGCGATCGGAGACCCGGCGGTTGCGGCGCCTGGCCGCTCGGGCGCTCCGTCCGGTGTTGGTGGCGGCGATCGTCCTGCTCGGCGCGGTGGCGACCACGACCACGGGCACGGCCGCGGCCGCGGCCGCACGCAGCGCCGCGGCGCAGACCTGCGTCCCGGGGCCGGGCGCCGATCTGGCTGGGTGCAACCTGGCCCACGCCCAGTTGGCCGGCGCCGTCCTGCGCAACACGGACCTGCGTGGTGCGATCCTGCGCGGCGCGAACCTGGCCGGCGCCAGCCTCCGCCTCGCCGATCTGCGCGGGGCGGATCTGACCGACGCCATCCTCCGCCACGCCGACCTGACGAGCGCCCGGCTGAAGGGCGCCACCGTCACCGGTGCCGACTTCACCGACGCCACCATGTTCGACGCGTCCTCCGGTGGCGTGGTCGGTCACGCCAAGGCGCTGCCGCCCTACTGGACCGAGATCGGCGGCGGCTTCCTCGTCGGTCCGGGCGTCGATCTCGAGTACGCCGATCTGGCCGGGCTCGACATGGCGGGTACCCATCTCAAGTTCGCCTACCTCGACGACGCCGACCTGGTGGGGACCGACCTGGTGGGTGCGCAGGCCCGTGACGCGTACGTCGTCGGCGCGGATCTGCGCGACGCCAATCTGAGTGGGGCCGATCTCCTGCGGGCGCATCTGAGCCGGGCCGTGCTCGACGGCGCCACCCTGACCGGCACCGACCTCCAGCTCGCCTTCCTCAAGGGGACCCTCATCGCCGGGGCGCGCTCGGAACGACACGACCTGCCCCGACGCCACCAACAGCAACGCCGACAGCGGCACGTGCGCCGCCCACCTGTCACGGGTGAGCGCCGTCGCCTGAGTGCCGGGCGGGCCGCGCTGCGTCAGGCGTGGTGGACGACCCAGGTGACGCCCTGGTAGGCGCGCCATCCGAGGTAGACGACGGTGGCGGCGATGAGGAGCTTCAGGTGCCACGGGATGTGGCGGCTGCCCACGAGCCGGTCCCCGCAGGTGGGGCACTCGCCGTCGTCGGTGAGCTCGTCGTCCTCCACCACCGCCTCGCACTGCTCGCACCACGGCATCACGAACCCACCCTGACCCGGAACTTCACCGGCGTGGGCCCGATGCCGAATTGTTCGCGGAGCTTGCGCTCCACGTAGCGCAGATACGGAGCGGGCAACCGGCGCGTGGCGAACAGCGTGAAGGTGGGCGGGTCGGTCGCCCCTTGCACGGCGTAGCGGATACGGGCCCCCGGAGCGGGGTGGGCCGCCTGGATGGAGCGCACGGCGCGGTTGAGCTCGCTGGTGGGGATGCGCCGGTGATACGCCTCCTCGGCGCGGGCCAGTGCGGGCATGAGCTTGTGCACGCCGAGGCCGGTCCGTGCGCTCACCTTCAGCGTGGGCGCCTCCCCCAGGAAGGCGAGCCGGTCCTCGACGTCGTCGACCACCCGGTGGCGCGCCTCGGCGGGGACGAGCTCCCACTTGTTGAGCACCACCACCACGGGGCTCCCCGACGCCCCGATGCGCTCCGCCAGCCGCTGGTCCTGGTGGGTCACCCCCTCGGTGGCGTCGATGACGAGGATGACGACGTCGGCCCGGTCGAGGGCCTGCAGCGCACGCACCATGGCGTAGTACTCGGTCCCCTCCTCGGTCCGCGATCGACGCCGCATGCCGGCGGTGTCCACGAAGCAGATCGGCCCGTCGGGGGTGTCGACCATGGTGTCGATGGCGTCGCGTGTGGTTCCCGGCAGGTCGTGGACGACGGAGCGCTCCTCCCCCAGCACGCGGTTGAACAACGTGGACTTGCCCACGTTGGGGCGCCCCACGATGGCCACCCGGGTGGCGTCGCCCCTGCCGGGTGCCGGGCCGCCGTCCGGTGCGTCGCCCGCGTCCTCGCCGGAGTCGGCGTCCTCGTCGAAGTCGGCCGCTTCGTCGAAGTCGGCCGCGTCGACGGCGTCCTCGTGAGCCCGTGATCCGTCGTGCTCGTCGGCTGTCCCGGGGCGCACCGCCGGCGCATCGGGCTCGGGAGGCAGGCGCCGGACCACCTCGTCCAGCAGGTCGCCGGTCCCCCGGCCGTGGAGGGCGCTCACGGCCCAGGGATCGCCCAGCCCGAGGGCCACGAACTCCCATGCGTCGGCCTCGCGCCGCTCATTGTCCACCTTGTTGGCCACCACGAGCGTCGGTCGCCCGGCCCGGGCGAGCAGGCGTGCCACGTCCTCGTCCTCGGTGGTGATCCCCACCGCCGCGTCCACCACCAGCAGCACGACATCGGCGGAGGCCACGGCCCGCTCGGCCTGGCCGGCCACCTTGGTGTCGAGCTCGTCGCCGCGGCCGAGCCAGCCGCCGGTGTCCACCACCACGAAGGACCGCCCGTTCCACTCCGCCTCGAGCTCGAGGCGGTCGCGGGTGACGCCGGGCTTCTCCTGCACGACGGCGGCCCGTCGTCCGACGAAGCGGTTCACCAGGGTCGACTTGCCCACGTTGGGACGCCCGGCCACGACGACCAGGGGCGGGCCGCCCACCACCCGCTTGGCCGGGACGACCGGCGTGCTCTGCCCGGGCCGCTTCACGGCCCGTGGCGCCTCACGGCGCGCTCCGCAGGGCCACGGGGACCCGGGCGGGGGCGGCCGTGGGCGCCGGAGCCGGGCCGGAGGCGATGGCGGGTCCGGCGTCGAGCGCGAGCCGCAGCGACAGCCCGTCGGTGGGTACCACCTCGACGGGGCGGGGCAGGTCGGCGGGCGTCGTGCCGTCGAGGAAGCGCCCGTCGGACAGGCACACGTCGGGGAGAAGGTAGCGGTGGCCGGGGGGCTCGGCCTCGAGCACCCGGGCCAGGTCGGCCCCGGTGAGCAGACCGGTGACGGCGATGTTGCCCCCGAAGAAGCGGTTGGCCACGGGCACGAGCCGCACGGGCGCCGGACCCGTCCCGGCCGCGGCGCCGAGCCGCGCCCGGAGCAGGGGCTCGAGCACGGCCGCTCCGTCTCGCCCGTCAGGATGGCGACGGGGGTCCCGTCGGTAGGCGCCGCGCCCTGTCCTTCCCCTTCGTCGGCGTCGCCGGCAGGGGCGAGGCGCGGGCGCGGTACCCCGCCGCCGGCGCGCCGTCCACCCACGAGAAGAAGCCCGGGCGCGTGCCGTAGGCGGCGGCGCCGTCGCCGAGGAACGCGGCCTCGAAGGCGCGCGCCATGCCGATGCCGTTCTCGTGCTGGGGGAAGCCCTCGTACGCCGGCACCGGGGGGAACGGCCGGCCCGCCAGCAGGTAGTACTCGTCGGCGGCGTAGACGAGGCGCCGGCCGAGCACCGACAGGCACACCTCCTGCCACTGCTCGACGGTGTCGACGACCGCACCCGCCTCGGCCTCGGTGTGGGGCCGCATGGCCTGCTCCGGGGTGTGGTCGCTCACCCCCAGCGGCACGCACGCCGCCGTGGCCAGGTCGGGGTACTCGTCCACGATGCCGGCCAGCGTGGCCTCGAGGGCGTCACCGTCGTTCACACCCGGGCACACCACCACCTGTCCGTGGACTTCGATGCCCCCGTCGAGCAGGGCCCGTAGCCAGCGCAGGCTGGTGCCGCCGCGGGGATTGCGCAGCATCCGGGCCCGAAGTGCGGGGTCGGTGGCGTGGATGGAGACGAACAGCGGCGACAGGCGCTCGGTGAGGACGCGCTCGAGGTCGAGCTCGGTGAAGCGCGTCAGGGTGGTGAAGTTCCCGTACAGGAAGGACAGCCGGTAGTCGTCGTCCTTCAGGTACAGGCTGCGCCGCATGCCCTTGGGCAGCTGGTAGATGAAGCAGAACTCGCAGTGGTTGTCGCACGTGCGGACGCGGTCGAACACCGCCGAGGACACCTCGATCCCCGGCACCGCCCCCGCCTCTTTGTCGAGCTGGACCACGAGCTCCTCGTGACCCCGCCGGACCGTGATCTCGGGGTCGGCCTCGTCGACCAGGACGCGGTACTCGATGACGTCGCGCGGGACCCGTCCGTCCACGGAGAGCAGCTCGTCGCCCACCTGGAGGCCGGCGCGCCGTGCCGGGGACCCGGCCGCCACCGCGACCACCCGGGGCGCCGACATGGCCTTCAGGCTACCCGGTGGGGCCCGGGCCACCGCCCGGCGCACGGCGGGGGAAGGCGGGGTGCGGCCGCTACCCTGGGTGCGTGCCGGTCGAGCGCGTCCTTTGGCATCGCCGCGTGGTTTCTGCGCCGGCGTGGAGAAGGCGATCAAGGCCCTGGCCTGGATGGTCCGGGTCTTCGAGCCGCCCGTCTACTGCTACCACGAGATCGTGCACAACCGGCACGTGGTCGAGCAGTTCCGCGTCCAGGGCGTCGTGTTCGTGGACGACGTGTCGGAGGTGCCTGCCGGGGCCCCGCTCATGCTGTCGGCCCACGGGTCGGCGCCGGCCGTGGTGGAGGCGGCGCGCGACCGGAACCGGGTGGTCGTCGACGCCGTGTGCCCCCTCGTCACCAAGGTCCACCACGAGCTGAAGGTGCGGGCGGGCAAGGGCTACACCGTGCTGTACGTGGGCCACGAGGGCCACGAGGAGGCGGTGGGCACCATGGCGGTGGCACCGGACTCGGTCCGGCTGGTGCGCTCCGAGGACGACGTCGACGCCGCCGCCGCCGACCTCGAGGTGGGGACGCCGGTGGCGCTTCTGGCCCAGACCACGCTGAGCCACGACGAGTGGTCCGACATCATGGACCGGGCCCGCACGCGCTTCCCGCAGCTGTGGATGCCGAACCGCTCCGACCTGTGCTTCGCCACCACCAACCGCCAGGCGGCGTTGAAGGCCATCGCGGGGCGGGCCGACGCCGTGGTGGTCATCGGCTCGTACAACTCCTCCAACACCCGGGCGCTCGAGAAGGTGGCCCGGGCGTCGGGATGTGCCCGCGTCCTGCGCGTCAACGAAGCGGCCGAGCTGCCCGGCGACCTGTCCGGCACGGTGGCGGTCACCGCCGGGGCGTCGGCCCCCGACGAGCTGGTGGCGGCGGTGCTCGAGCGGCTCGCCCCCGTGCACGGCGTGGAAGAGGTGCACGTCACCGACGAGGACGAGTACTTCCCGCCGCCCCCCGAGCTGCGCGACCTGTTCCGCGGCCTCGCCGCGGCCATGGCCCTCGGCCTCGGCGCGCCCGCCCCGGCCGCCTCCGCCGACGGGTCCGGGGGTGGTCCCCTCGGGGGCGGCGGCACCTTGGGCGACCGGCACGTGTCGGCGGCCGAGGTCCTGGCCCAGCTGGCCGGGTGAGCGCCCGGGGCGGCGCAGGCGGCGAGGGCGGCGCCGACATCGCCGGTGACGGGCTCCGGCTGTCGAGCGCGGCGGGACGGTGGGTGCTGGCGGCGACGGTGCTCGGGTCCTCGGTGGCCGCCATCGACTCCACGGTGGTGGGCATCGCGCTGCCGTCCATGGGCCGCGACTTCCACCTGGCTGTGTCCAGCCTGCAATGGGTGCTGAGCAGCTACCTGCTCGCCCTGGCCGGGCTCCTGCTCGTGGGCGGATCGCTCGGGGACCACTTCGGCCGGCGCAAGGTGTTCGTGATCGGGGTGGTGTGGTTCGCCCTGGCGTCGCTCCTGTGCGCCGTGGCCGGCGATCCCGGCGTCCTCATCGGGGCGCGGGCCCTGCAGGGCGTGGGCGGGGCCCTGCTCACCCCGGGGTCGCTCGCCATCATCCAGGCGTCGTTCGCGCCCGAGGACCGCTCGCGCGCCATCGGGGCGTCGGGCCGGGCTCGGCGGGGTGGGAACGGCGGTGGGGCCGTTCCTCGGGGGCTTCCTGGTGCAGGCCGTGTCGTGGCGGCTCATCTTCGTCATCAACCTGCCGCTCGCCGTCGTCGTGGTGGTCGTGTCGCTGCGCCACGTCCCCGAGTCGCGCGACCCCGGTGCCACCGGGCCGGTCGACGTCGCCGGGGGTGCCCTCGTCACCGCCGCGCTGCTGGGGCTCACCACCGCCCTCATCGAGGCCCCCGCCCTCGGATGGGGGTCGGGGGCCGTGGCGGGGGTGCTGGCCGGCTCGTGCGTGCTGTTCGCCCTGTTCGTGGCGCGCGAGCACCGCACCGCGTCTCCCATGCTGCCGCTCTCGCTGTTCCGCGTGCGACAGTTCAGCGCCGTCAACGCCGTCACCTTCGTGGTCTACGCCGCCTTGAGCGGGGCCCTGTTCCTCCTGCCCGTGGAGCTGCAGCAGGTGTCGGGCTACTCGCCGCTCGACTCGGGCGTCGCCCTGCTCCCTCTGACGGTGGTGCTCCTGGCCCTGTCATCGCGCTCGGGCGCGCTGGCGGCACGCATCGGGCCCCGTCTGCAGATGTCGGTGGGTCCGGTGCTCGTGGGCGCGGGGATGGTGCTGTTCCGCCTCGTCGGCCCCTCGGGGGACTACCTGACCGAGGTGCTCCCCGCCGTGGCGCTGCTCGCCGTCGGTCTCGCCGTCACGGTGGCACCGCTCACCGCCTCCGCCCTGGCGTCGGCGCCGGCCGAGCACGCCTCGCTCGTCTCGGCCGTCAACAACGACGTGGCCCGGGCCGGGGGCCTGATCGCCGTGGCCGTGCTGCCCGCCCTGTCGGGCCTGGACGGGCGCAGCTACCTGCACCCCGTGCTGTTCTCCGCCGGCTTCCACCGGGCCGTGGTCGTGGCCGGTGCGGCCTCGGCGGCGGGGGGCGTGCTCGCCGCCGTGCTCGTACGGAACCCGGGGCGGCGCGGCGCCGCCGCCACCTGTGGGCGCCGGTGGTGTGCTGTCCCCTCGAGGCGACCTCCCTCGTGGCCGCCGTGCCCGCTCGGGCCGGGCGGTCGGCGTCCTTCCCCGCTGCGGGTGGCCCCGGCGCCGGGTCCCCGGCACCCTGACGGCGGGCGGTGCCCTCCGGCGCGTGGCGGGCCCGGGGCGCGACAATGGCGCCCATGAGCACCGCCACCAGCTTCCGCAGCATGGACGAGTCGACCGCCGAGCAGTGGGCCGAGATCGGCGCCCGCACGGCCGAGCGCCAGGCGCGGGTGGCCCCCCGGGTCCTGGGCATGCTGGAGGCCCTGGGCGACGTCGTCGACGGGTTCGCCGTCGACCAGCTCCGGCACTCGCTGCAGACCGCCACCCGGGCCGAGCGGGCCGGCGCCGACGAGGAGATGGTGGTGGCGGCGCTGTGCCACGACGTCGGCAAGTACGTGTCGGTCCCCAACCACCCCCGCATCGCGGCCGAGATCCTCCGCCCCTATGTACGCGACGAGGTCTTCGACGTCATCCGCACCCATCAGGACTTCCAGGGCCGGCACTACTACCACCACTTCGGGGCGACCCCGACGCCCGGGAGCAGTACCGGGGCGAGGCGTGGTTCTCCCTGGGTGAGCGGTTCGCCGACGAGTGGGACCAGGCCAGCTTCGACCCGGACTACCCCACCGAGACCCTCGAGCACTTCGAGCCGCTCGTCCGCGCCGTCTTCGCCCGCCCCCGCAGCTTCTGATGCCCCGCACCTCCGACATGCCGCACAGGCGCGCCCACGCACGGGTCGTCCTGCGCACCGGCCCACGCCACCGTCGCCGCTGACCCGGTCGCCGCGGGCGGACCGGTGGGGAACCTGCGAAGGGGGTTGGCCGCGGCGTGCCGTCGGCCCTGGGCGCGCCTGACGGCGCTGTTCGTGGCGGTGCCCGCCCGCTGTTCGGGCTGCCCGCCGCCTTCGGGGCGACGTGGCTCGTCGGCGACAACCTGATCCAGAACTACCCGCTGCGGGTACTGGTGGGCACCGACGTGCGCCGGGGTCACCTGCCGTTGTGGGACCCCTACCTGTGGAGCGGCTCCCCCCTGCTGTCGGCCTTCAACGCCGGGGCCGCCTACCCCGCCACCTGGTTGTTCGCGATCCTCCCGGGCACCGTGGCCTGGGTCGCCAACCAGGCCCTGGTGGAGGTGGTGGCGGCCACGGGGATGCTCTTCCTGCTGCGGGTGCTCGGGCGGTCCTGGACGGCGGCGGGGCTGGGTGCGGCGGCCTTCACCTACGGCGGGTTCATGGCGGCGCAGAGCGTGCACCTCGACGTGGTCGAGGCGGCCGCCTGGCTCCCGTGGGCCTTCGGCGCCCTGGACCGCATCCCAACCGCCCCGAGGGGCGCTCGGCCGCCCGTGGGTGGGTCTGTTGGCAGGGTCGATCGGTCTCATGGGCCTGTCGGGGTCGGCGGAGCCCATCCTCGACGGGGGTGCGGTCCTGGTCGTGTTCGCCCTGTGGTTGCTCGTCCGGACCCCGGGGCGGCGCCTGGCGCTCGTCGTGGGCGGCGCGGTGGGGCGTGGGGGTGGGCCTGCTGCTGGCGGCGGTGCAGCTCGTGCCGGGTGCCCTGGCCCAGGCCCAGAGCCAGCGCGCCCTGCACGACTACGCCTATTTCACGTCCGGGTCATCGAACAACCCGTTCACCGTGCTCGGGCTCGACCCCCTCGTGTTCGGGAGCGTGCACAGGTTCCCGCTGTCGTACTTCGCCACCTACAACCTCCCCGAGGTGTCGAGCTACATCGGGATCCTGCCCGTGATGGGGCTCTTCGGGTTGCTGGCCCGCCGCCACCGCCGCCACCCCGAGGCGGCGTCGTGGCGCATCTGGTACGCCATCGTCGTCATCGGGCTCGTGCTCACGTGGGGTGACTTCACCCCGCTCGGCCACGTCCTGTTCCACCTGCCGCTGTTCAACCGCCAACGGCTCCTGGCCCGCAACCTGCTCGAGGTCGACCTGGCCGTTGCGGTCCTGTTCGCCGCCTGGGTGGACCACATGCTCCTGGCGCCGGCACCGGCGCCGGGCGCGGTGGTGGCACCCGCGCCGGACCGGCGGTGGCGGCTCGTCCCCGCCGGCGTGCGCTCCGACGTCGTGCTGGCCCTGCTCCCCCCGCTGGCCGTGGTCGGCCTGCAGGTGGTGCTGCTGGCCGGGGGCACGTGGTTCCCCCACCTGGTGCACGTGCCCGGGCCCGTGACGCGGCTCGTCGCTGTGGAAGCTGGTGGCGTTCCTGACCGTGCCGAGCGCCATCGCCGTGGCCGCCGCCGCCCTGGTGGTGGGCCGGCACCGGGTGGCGCGCGCCATGCCCCGGTTGCTGGGCGCCCTGGTGGTGGTCGACCTGGTGGTGTTCAACGTCTTCATCCAGGGCGTGCCCGACCCCCACGCCGCCACCTCGGCCCACGACGCGTGGGCCGACGCCGTGGCCGACGCCGTGACCGACCTCGGACCGGGACCCGGTGGCGGCCTGCCCCGGATGGCGATCTTCGACCCCGACCGCTACTACCCGTTCCAGACCAACCGGCTCGGCCAGCCCGACCTCACCATCCTGCGCCACCTCGTGAGCGTGCAGGGCTACGGCGCCGTCGTCGACGCCGGCTACGACCGGTCCACGGGTACGCACCTCCAGCTCAACATGACGCCGGCCGGGCTCGCCGACGGGACCTTCTCCTCGCTCGACCTCGGGGTGCTCGTGTCGGTGCCGGAGTACTTCGTCCACCTCGTCACCGCACCCCCCGAGGTTCCCGCCACGAGCACGGCGCCGGGGAGCGTCCGGCTGCCGCCGGTGGGGCCCGACCCCGCCGCGGCCCGCCGACCGCACACCGCCGCCACCGCGCCCGGCGCCTACGTCGACGCCCCGGCGCCCCGGACGGTGGTCTCCCTCGTCCCGGGCCGCGACCGTGTGCAGTTCTTCGGCACCGTGCTGTCGGTGACGTCGGTGACCGTGCCCGTGTCGCGCCTGCCGGGCACGCCGGATGGCGCATCGACCCTGCGGGTGGGGGTGCTCTCCCCCAACGGATCGCGCACCACGTGGATCGGCGCCGCCGCCCTGGGCCCGGGGCGTGCCACCACGGTCACAGTGGCCGGCGCCCGGGCCGTGCCCGGTGCGGGCATCGTCCTGCAGGCGAGCGGCGCGGCGGGGGCCGGCGCCGCCGTGGTGCGCACCGAGGGCCAGGGCACCTACCGCGTGGACGGCTCCCTGCGCGACGACGTGGCCCCGGGCCGGTGGCGCTTCGACGGCACCATCGGGCCGTTCTCGGTCTTCACCGAGAGCGTGGCCGGCATGGCCTGGGTCCAGGGCGCGGCGGGGGGCAGCGCCCACGTGGTGTCGAGCACGCCGTGGGGGGCGGTCACGGTGCGGGTGCACACGCCGCGGCCGGCCACCCTGGTGCGCTCCGAGGAGTTCACGACGGGGTGGCGGGCCACGGTGCGACCCGTGGTGCCGGCGGGGTCGGCGCAGCCCGGTGCCGGCCGGGCCGTGACCGTGAAGCGCCACGGCCTCGTGCAGGCGGTGGCGGTGCCGGCCGGCACGTCGCTCGTGTCGTTCTCCTACAGCCCCCACCGCGTCGACGAGGGGGTGGGGGCGAGCGCGGCCGGGGTGCTGGCCCTGCTGGCGTTGTGGCGCTGGCCGCGGGTGCGCCCCCGGCTGGTGCGGTGGTGGCGCGCCCTCAGCGCCGGGCGGCGGCGGCGGCGCCGCTCGGCTTCGTCGTACAGCGCCTGCAGCGAGCGGCACAGCGTCTCGGTGAGGGCGTGCACCTGGGTGCGCGGCACGCGGCCGCTGTGCCGAGCGCTCGGGGGCGGCGAGGGGCTCGCCCACCACCACGTGGACCTTCACGGGGCGCACGAACTTCGAGCCCTTGGGCATGGCCGCGGCCGTGCCCCCGATGCCGATGGGCACTACCACCGCACCGGTGCGGGCCGCCAGGAAGGCGGCCCCCTCGTGGAGGTCCTCCACCACCGGACCCACCCGCCGGGTCCCCTCGGGAAACAAGATGAGCACGTCGCCGCGCTCGAGCACGTCCTGGGCCCGGTCCAGGGCCAGGCGGTCGGCCGCCTCGCGGTGCACGGGGAACGCCCCCACGGCGTCGAGGAACGAGGCCAGCAGGCGCGACCGCCACATCTCGTCCTTGGCCATGTAGAAGATCTTGCGCCGGCGTGACCTCCGACACCACGAAGAAGTCCATAAGCTGCGGTGCACGGGGGCGAGGACCACCGGTCCGGTGGCGGGGACGTGCTCGGCCCCCTCCACCTCCACCCGCCAGTAGACGCGGTTGACGGCGTGGGCCGCGCCCCGCACGGCGCGGTACACGAAGAGCGGCATGGGACACCGGTGCGCCGCACCGCGGCCACGCTCGTCGTTGCTCACAGCCATGCGAGCACCTCCTCGAGGACCTCGTGGGCGGACTTGCCGGTCGAGTCGATCACCGTGGCGTCCTCGGCCGCGTCTCCGGTGCGGGCAGGGGGGACACGAGGCGGGTGGAGTCGAGGCGGTCGCGCCGCTCCAGGTCGCGGTGCACGTCGTCCACGCTGCGGCCGTCGGCGCGCTCCTGGGCGCGGCGCCGGGCCCGGGCCTCGGTGGACGCCGTGAGGTAGATCTTGAGATCGGCGTCGGGCAGCACCACCGTGCCGATGTCGCGTCCCTCGACCACCCCCGCACCGCGCGCCTCGATCCAGGCCCGCTGGCGCCCCACCATCTCGGCCCGCACGGCGGGGTTGGCGGCCACGGCCGACACGGCGCCGTCCACGGCGGCAGAGCGGATCCCGGCGGTGGCGTCCTCGCCGTCGACGGTGACGGTGTCGCCCACCTCGATGCGGGCGTCCCGGGCCAGCGCGGCCACGGCCTCGGTGTCGGCCGGATCGACCTGTCGGCGCAGCACCGACCAGGCCACAGCCCGGTACATCGCCCCCGTGTCGAGGCGCTGCACGCCCAGGTGGTCGGCCACGGCCTGGGCCAGCGTCGACTTGCCCGCCCCGGCCGGGCCGTCGATGGCCACCACCCGCACCGGTGAGGACCTCACGGCGCCCCGCCCGTGAGCAGCGCCAGGTCGTCGGCGAAGCGGGGATAGCTGGTGGCCACGGCCTCCCACCCCGTGATGCGGGTGGTGCCCTCCCCCGACGCCAGCCCGGCCACGGCACCGGCCATGGCCATGCGGTGATCGCCGCGGGCGTCGACGGTGCCCGGTGTGAGACGGGCCGCGCCGTGGACCACCAGGTCGTCGCCGGCGACCTCGGCCCCCGCACCGAAGGCCCGCACCAGCTCGGCCACGCCGGCCAGGCGGTCGGACTCCTTCACCCGCAGCTCGCCCACGTCCCTGAACACGGTGTCGCCAGGGCGCAGGCCGCCGCCACGGCCAGGGCGGGCGCCTCGTCGAGCCCGTGATCTCGGCGCCGTGGACGACGGTGCCCTCGAGCGGCCGGCGCCACCGGGCCGTGACGTCGGCGGTGGCGGCCAGGTCCCCGGGGCCGGTGGCGGGGACCTCCTCGACGGCCGCCCCCATGCGCCTGAGCACGTCCAGGTAGCCGCGCCGCCCCGCCCCACGTACAGGCGGCACCGTCACGGCGCTGTCGGGCACCACGCACGCCGCCACCAGCCAGAATGCGGCCTGCGAGGGGTCGCCGGGCACGTCGAGCTCGAAGGGTGCCAGGGGCCCGGGACGGAGCCGCACGACGTGGGAGCCGTCCGCACCCTCCTCCTCGGTGACGTCCGCCCCGCACCGGGTGAGCAGCTCCTCGGTGTGGAGCCGGGTGAGCACCGCCTCGCGCACCACCGTCTCCCCCGCGGCGGCCAACCCGGCCAGCAGCACGCACGACTTCACCTGGGCGCTCGGCACCGGCGTGGTGTAGTCGATCCCCGACAGGGCCCCGCCCCGGACGGTGAGCGGCGGCAGGCATCGCGCCCCGTACCCTACCACCGCGGCGCCCATGTGCCGAAGGGGGAGGGCCACCCGGTCCATGGGCCGGCCCGACAGCGAGGCGTCGCCGTACGAGCCTCGGTGGCCCACGGCCCGGCCCTGCCACCAGCCCGGCCAGCAGGCCGCATGGTGGTGCCCGAGTTGCCGGCGTCGAGGGGGTGGGGTCGGGGGGCGCATGACTCCGGCCCTCGGGCGACACCACCGCCCGTCCACCTGGGCCCCCATGTGCCCGCAGGGCGGCGGCCGGTGCCACCACGTACGTCGTGGCCGTCGGACAGCCCCGCACCACCGTCGAGGCGCCGTCGGCCACGGCGCCGAGGATGCAGGGCGCGGTGCGACACCGACTTGTCCCCCGGGACGCGCACCGTGCCGGCCAGGGCCTGCCCCCTGTCACCAGGAACGGGGCGGCGGGGTCGGCCGGGGACGGCGGTGGCGGCGGCGCGGCGGTCACTGCAACCTCCACGCCGTGGCGTGGGAGCCGGCGCTCGACGATGGCCTCCTGCAGGCGGCGCGGTGTCGGCGTCGACCACCAGGACGAGCACGCCCCGGTCGCCCTCGGCGCTGTGGGCGATCTCGAGGTCGGCGATGTTCACGCCCAGGTTGCCGGCCAGCGTGGTGATGTCGGCCAGGACACCGGGGCGGTCGGGGATGGGGAAGCGCGACCTCGGTCAGGCGCTCGGGGCGCACGGCCCGGGCCGGGAGCGAGCGGCGCGCCGTGGCGGCGCGGCCCAGGACCTCGAGCAGGCCGCTGCGGTCGGCCGACGCCACCCTGTCGCGCATCGTCGTCAGCTCGCCCAGCAGGGCGTCGAAGGTGGCCACGATGGCGGTGGCGTTCTGGGCGCACACGTCGGGCCAGATGGCGGGCTCGCCCGCGGCGATGCGGGTCATGTCGCGGAACCCGCCCGCGGCCAGGCGCAGCAGGGCGGCGTGCTCGGTGGCGCGGTCGTCGGCCAGGTTCATGAGGGTGGCCGCCGTGAGGTGCGGGACGTGCGACACCATGGCCACCAGGGTGTCGTGCTGCTCGGGGGGGAAGCGCCACCACCTCCGCCCCCAGGCTGCCCACCACGGTGCGCAGGCGGGCGAAGGCACCGGGATCGGTGGTGGCGGTGGGCGTGAGCACCCACGTGGCGCCCACGAACAGATCGGCGTCGGCCCCCTCCACCCCCACCTGCTCGGAGCCGGCCATGGGATGCCCACCCACGAAGCGCGGGTCGGGCACCGCCGCCACCAGGGGGGCCTTCACGCCCGCCACGTCGGTGACCACGGCGTCGGGACGCGCCACCCGGTCGAGGACCGCCGCGCCTCGGCCTCGACGGCGCCCACGGGCGTGGCCACGAAGGTGATCTCCGCCTCTGTGTCCTCGCCCACGGCGTCGAGGGCGCCGAGCGCCAGCGCCCGCTCGGCACTGGCGTGGTCGGCGTCGGAGCCGGTGACGTGCCAGCCCCGGGCCCGCAGGGCCAGGCCGATGGACCCGCCGATGAGCCCCGTGCCCACGACTGCGGCGCGTCGCCGGGCGGCTTCGGGCGGCATGGTGGGCATGCTATCCAGGCCGGATGGGCCGTCCGGCGGGACGGGCGCGGCTGGCCAGGGCGGACGCGGGGCCGCGCCCGCTGCCAGGGCGCGCACCTCGTCGGGCGCGAGCACCCGCCATTGGCCGGGGGCGAGGCGGTGGTCCGACAGCGGCCCGATGCGCGTCCGCACCAGGCGCCGCACGGGGAACCCCACGGCCTCGCACATGCGGCGCACCTGGCGGTTGCGGCCCTCGTGCACGACGATGCGCAGCACGCCGGGGGCGACCACCCCCACCCGGGCCGGTGCCGTCGGGCCGTCGTCGAGGGTCACCCCCTGGCGCAGACGCCGCAGGGCACCGGGGGTGGGCACCCCGGCCGTCTCCACCACGTACTCCTTCTCCACTCCGTAGGAGGGGTGGGCCAGGCGCTGGGCCAGGTCGCCGTCGTTGGTGAGCAGCAGCAGGCCCTCGCTGTCGGCGTCGAGGCGCCCCACCGGGAACACGCGGGGGTCGGCCGGCACGAGCTCGATGACGGTGGGGCGCCCCTGGGGGTCGTCGGCCGTGGTGAGCACGCCCCGGGGCTTGTGCAGCAGGTAGTGGACCAGTCCCGGCGTCACGGCCAGGGGGGCGCCGTCGAGGTCGCACCACGTCGTGCGCGACGTCCACCCGCCGGCCGAGCGTGGCGACCTCGCCGTTCACCGTCACACGGCCCTCGGCGATCAGCTCCTCGCACGCCCGGCGGCTGCCGAGCCCGGTGCGGGCCAGGACCTTCTGGAGCCGCTCCCCTTGGCCCGGCTCAGGCATCGGCGCCGGGACGCAGGCGCTCCTCGAGCTGCTCGACGACCTCGGGACCGGGCAGGAGCTCCTCGACGGGGGGCAACTCGTCGAGGGCGTAGAGGCCCAGCTTCTCGAGGAACGCGGCGGTGGTGCCGTACAGGACGGGCGCCCCCGGCCCAGGGGCGTGGCCCACGGCGTTTATGTAGCCCCGCTGCTCGAGGAGGCGCACCACGCCGTCGACGTTGACGCCGCGCAGGGCGGCGATCTGGGCCCGCGACACGGGCTGGCGGTAGGCGACGATGGCGAGCGTCTCGAGGGCGGCCGACGACAGGCGCGACGACACGCCCTCCATGGCGTAGCGCTCCACGAAGGGGGCCATGTCGGGGTGGGTCTGGTAGCGGTACCCGCCTGCCACCCGGGCGAGCACGAAGCCGCGCCCTTCCTCCTCGTAGCCGGCGGCCAGCTCGGCACAGGCCGACTCCACCCGCTCGATGGGCATCTCCAGCAGCTCGGCCAGCATGTTGGGCGGCACGGGCTCGACCGCCGACAGCAGGACGGCCTCGATGGCGCGGTGCTCTTCGGAGAGGGGCACGGACCGTCGCTCAGCCGTCGTATTCCTCGACCCCGTCGCCACCACCGACGGTGGACAGCACGGACGGGCCCGAGACCCACACCACGACGAGGTCGCCGAAGGTCTCGCCCTGGTCGAGGGTGATCCAACCCCGCTTGCACAGCTCGAGCAGCGCCAGGAAGCGCACGATGATCTGCATGCGGGTGGTGCAGTGCGACGTGAGCTCCCGGAACGACGCCCGCCCGTCGCGCGGCAGGCGCTCCTCGAGCTCGGTCACCGCCTCGGACACGGTGACGGCCTCCACGGTGACGTGCGACAGGTCGAGGACGAACTCGGGGCGCGGCGTGGTGCCCTTCAGGAAGGCCGCGGCGAGCTGGGCCGGGGTGAGGCCGGCCAGCAGGTCGGGGGCGAGGTCGCGGAAGCGCTCCTCGAGCCCGGTGATGCGGGGCACCGAGCGGCGGGTGCGGTCGATGAGCACGGCGAAGGCGTCGGCCGCCGCCGCGTAGGCCTGCAGCTCGAGGAGGCGGGCGAGGAGGCGGTCGCGCTCTTCGAACCCGGCCAGCTCCTCGTCGTCGTCGACCTCGTCGGGACCGGGCAGGAGCTTGCGGGACTTGAGCTCGACCAGGATGGCGGCGATCACGAGGAACTCGCTGGCCGTCTGCAGGTCGAAGGGCTGTCGGGCCGCCATCTCGGCGATGAAGGCGTCCACGATCTCGGCCACCCGGATGTCGTAGACGTCGACCTTGTGCTCCGACACGAGGGCGAGCAGCACGTCGAACGGACCCTCGAAGACGGGCGTCGAGACGTGCGCCACCACGGTCCCGACCATACCGGCTGGGTCCCCCGGTGCTGCGCATGCCCGGTGAGCAGGTCCGACGGTGCCGGCGCGGCCGTCCCGTACCATGGCACGCCATGGCCAGGGTCCTCTCAGGGGTGCAACCGAGCGGTGATCTCCATCTGGGGAACTACCTGGGGGCCTTCCGCAACTGGGTGTCGGACCAGCACCGCCACGAGGCCTTCTTCTGCGTGGTGGACCTCCACGCCATGACCCTCGACTACGACCCCGCCCTCCTGGCCGGGCGCACCCTCGACACGGCCACGAGCCTGCTGGCGGTGGGGCTCGATCCCGCCGTGTGCACGGTGTTCGTGCAGAGCCACGTCCCCGAGCACCCCCGCCTGACGTGGTTGCTCGAGTGCACCGCCACCATGGGGGAGCTGCGCCGCATGACGCAGTTCAAGGACAAGGGCGGGGAGCAGGAGCGATCCCGGGTGGGGCTGTTCACCTATCCCGTGCTCATGGCGGCGGACATCCTGCTCTACGAGGCCGAGCGGGTCCCCGTGGGCGAGGACCAGCGCCAGCACCTCGAGCTCACCCGCGACGTGGCGGCGCGCTTCAACAACCGCTACGGGCAGACCTTCGTCGTCCCCGAGGCGGCCCTGCCCGGCCTGGGGCGCGCGTCATGGACCTGCAGGAGCCGACGCGCAAGATGTCGAAGTCGGTGTCCTCGCCCCTCGGCACCGTGCTCGTCCTCGACCCCCCCGAGGAGATCGACCGCAAGGTGCGCAAGGCCGTCACCGACACCGAGGCCGACGTCCGCTACGACCGCGCCGAACGGCCCGGGGTGTCGAACCTCCTCGAGCTGCTGGCCGCGGCCGAGGGCGGGGACCCGGCCGAGCTGGCGGGGCGTTTCACCGGCTACGGCCGGCTGAAGGCGGCGGTGTCCGAGGCGCTCGTGGAGCTGCTGCGCCCCGTGCGCGAGCGCCGTGCCGAGCTCGAGGCCGAGCGCGGCTACGTGGCGTCGGTCCTGGCGCAAGGAGCAGAACGTGCCCACGCCGTGGCCGGACCCACCCTTGACCGGGCCATGCGGGCCGCCGGTCTGCTCCCCCCGCCGGGCGGGTTCGACGCCTGAGGCCCGCGGACGCCGCCGGGACGGTGCCGCCGGGACGGTGCCGCCGGGACGGTGCCGCCGGGACGGTGCCGCCGGGACGGTGCCACGCTCAGGCGAGGTGGCTCCCCCACCACTGCTGGACGGGCCCGAACACGTGCCCGAAGGCCGAGGGGAAGGCGAACACCACGAGGAGGGGCAGGAACATGGTGAAGGGGCGGATGCGGAAGTAGCCCGGCAACCAACGCACGGGCAGCAGCCGTTCGAGCACCGCCGATCCGTCCAACGGGGGCAGTGGCAGGAGGTTGAACGCGGCCAGCAGGACGTTCACGAAGCCGAGCACGAACACGTACTGGGCCCAGCCCGGCAGGTCGCCGAGCACCACACCGGCCGGCGACCCGAGGCCCGACACGGCGCGGGTGTGGGCCACCACGCCGTGGCGCAGGGCGAGGGCGCAGGCCAGCGCGAGCACGATGTTCACCCCGGGTCCGACGAGCGACACCACCACGCTGTGGTTGCGGGGGCTGCGCAGGCGCCCCACGTCGACGGGGACGGGCTTGGCGTAGCCGAGGACGCCGCCACCGCTGAGCGCCATCATGACGGGGAGGATGACGGTGCCGAAGGGATCGACGTGGCGCAGAGGGTTGAGGCTGATGCGCCGGGCGCGCTTGGCCGTGTCGTCGCCGAGGGCGAGTGCTGCCACGCCGTGGGACACCTCGTGGAGCATGACCGATGGCACGAAGGCGGCGAACAGCAAGATCTTGTAGGACGTGATGTCGCCGATGCGCACGAGGGCCACGACCGCGGCGATCCCGGCGACGATCCAGATCACGGTGCGGGGGTCGACGCGCCGCGCCGGGGAGACCGGTGGCGGTGTCCCGGCCGACGGGGGCTCGGGCGGGGGCCCGGATGGGGGCCCGGATGGGGCCGGGAACCACTCGGCGTCGCTCATGGTGGCGACGCCCCGGTCAGTGCTTCGACGCGCAGTTGATGCAGTGGCGCGCCGCGGGCTTGGCCTCGAGGCGCAGCGGGTCGATGGGCTGGCCGCAGTCCTCGCACACGCCGTAGGAGCCGTCGGACAGCTTGGAGAGCGCCTGCTCGACCTCCTCGAGCGTCTCGCGCAGCTTCGCTCCCAGGGCCTCCACCTCACCACGCTCCGCGGTCACCTGGCTGGAATCGGCGAAGTTCGAGTCGTAGGTGAGCCCCGAGCCCGAGAGGCCGAGCTCGTCGAGCCTGGCCACCAGCTCCTGGCGTTCCTCCTCCAGAAGGGCGCGGTGATCGACGGTCGAGGCGTCGCTGGGCATCGACGCGAGACTACTGCCCTCACCCCCGCCGGCGCGCGGGTGTGCCTGCTCATAGGCGTGGCGCAGGTGCTCGAGCGTGACCCGCGTGTAGATCTGCGTGGTGGCGATGGAGGCGTGTCCGAGCAGCTCCTGGACCACCCGGATGTCGGCGCCGTGGGCCAGCATGTGGGTGGCGCACGAGTGGCGCAGGACGTGGGGGTGCACGCGGTCCTCGAGGCCCGCGGCGCGGGCCCGCTTCTTGAGCACCCCCCACACCCCCTGGCGCGTGAGCCGGCCACCGCGCGCGTTCAGGAACACCGCCTCGGCGTCGCCGCGGCGCGCCCATCGCCGGGGCTCGAGCCAGGGACGGCCCCGTGGCCCGAGCCAGTCGTCGAGGGCGCGGCGCGCGCAGCGGCCCACGGGCACGAGGCGCTCCTTGTCACCCTTGCCGAGCACGCGGACGAGGCCCGTGTCCGACCCGAGATCCGACAGCGACAGTCCCGCCAGCTCCGACACGCGGATGCCCATGCCGTACAGGACCTCGAGGATGGCCCGGTCGCGCAGCGCCCACACGTCGTCGCCGGCGGTGGCGTCGAGCAGGCGCGCCACGTCCGCCTCGTCGAGGGCCTTGGGCAGTCGCCGTCCCGGGCGCGTGGGCCGGACGTCGGCGGTGGGGTCGTGGCGCGCACCGCCCTCCTCCACCAGGAAGCGGTGCAGTCCCCGCACCGCGGCGAGCGCCCGGGCCACCGAGGCGGGGCTGATGCCGGCGGCGCGCCGGGCGGCCAGGAAGCCTTCGACAGCGGCGGTGTCGGCGTCGAGGGGGGTGTCGCCGCGTCCGGCCAGGTGCGTCTCGTAGCCCACCAGGTCCCGTCGGTACGAGGCGACGGTGTTGCGGGCGCGGCCCTGCTCCACCGCCAGCCACGTCAGGTACTCCTCGGCCCCCCGGCTGAGGCGGTGGGCGTCGTCGGCGACGTCGGCCACGACGTCGGTGCCGTGGCCGAGACGGGGACCGGGGCGGGCCACGACGGAGACCCCGTCAGCCCGTGGGGCCGGGTCCGGCGGGAACGGGCACCTCGTCGTGCCCGCCGGCGCGCCATGCCTGGCACGCCAGGGTGAGGCCGAGCACGGTCTGGGCGTCGGTCAGCGTGCCGGCGCGGACCATGGCGTCCACGTCGCCGAGCGCCACCTCGAGGACCTCGATGGCATGCTCCTCCTCACCGTGGCGGGCCACTTGCCCCGGTTCGAGGCCGCCCGCCATGTAGATGAGGGTCTCCTCGTCGCAGAAGCCGGGCGTGTTGTACACGGTGGCGAGCAGCTCCATGGTGCGGGCCCGCACCCCGACCTCCTCTTCGAGCTCGCGCCGGGCCGTCATCTCGGGCTCCTCGCCCGGCACGTCGCGTGTGCCGGCGGGGATCTCGAGCAGCAGGCGGTCGAGGGCGCCGCGGTACTGGCGCACCAGCAACGCCGTGCCGTGCGCCGTGACCGGCACCACCGCCACGGCGCCGGGGTGCCGGACCACGTCACGGGTGAAGACGGCGCCGTCGGGGGCGGCGAAGCGGGCCTCGACCACCGAGATCCGCCATCCCTCGAACCGGACCTCGTCCCCGAGGTGCCGGAAGCCGGCGGCGGACGGTCCCTGGGCGGGACCCTCAGGCGCCGGCACCGACGGGCCGGAGGACCTCAGGGCGCGGCACCGACGTCGGCGTCGATGGCGATGAGGCGGGGCAGGCGACCCTCGGCTCGGGCCAGGGCGGCGGCCAGCAGCTCCCGGAACAGGGGATGGGGCCGGTCCGGGCGGCTCTTGAACTCGGGATGGGCCTGTGTCCCCACCCAGAATGGGTGCCCGGGCAGCTCCACGAACTCCACCAGCACCCCGTCGGCCGACGTGCCCGAGCAGCGCAGGCCGGCGTCCTCGAGCTTGGACCGGTAGCGGGGGTTGACCTCGTAGCGGTGGCGGTGGCGCTCGGACACCACCGTGGTGCCGTAGGCGTCGGCGACCTTCGACCCCTCCACCAGCTGGGCCACATACGAGCCCAGACGCATGGTGCCCCCCATGTCGACCACCTTGTGCTGCTCGTCCATGAGGTCGATGACGGGATGCGCCGTCAGGGTGTCGAATTCCGCGCGAGTTGGCCCCGTCGAGGCCGGCGAGGTTGCGGGCCACCTCGATCACCATCACCTGGAGCCCGAGGCACAATCCGAGGCACGGGATGTCGCGCTCGCGGGCGAAGCGGGCCGCGTCGATCTTGCCCTCCACGCCGCGCTCGCCGAAGCCGCCGGGGATGACGATGCCGTCGAGCTGGGTCATGCGCTCCGTGGTGAGGAGGTCGGGGACCGTTTCGGCCTGGATCCAGTCGACCTCGACCTTGGCCCCGTGGTGGAAGCCGGCGTGGCGCAGGGCCTCCCCCACCGACAGGTAGGCGTCGGGGAGGTTGACGTACTTGCCGACCACGCCGATGCGCACCGGACGCTCCGACGCGGAGACCTGCGAGACGACCTTCTCCCACCCCGACAGGTCCACGGGGTGCACGGTGTCGTCGATGGCGAGGGTGCGGCACACGACGCGGTCGAACCCTTCGTCGTGGAGCACGAGGGGGATCTCGTAGATGCTGGGCGCGTCCACGGCGGAGATGACGCCCTCGGCGGGCACGTCGCACAGCAGTGAGATCTTGCGCTTGAGCCCTTCGGAGATGGGCTGGTCGGAGCGGCACACGATGATGTCGGGCTGGATACCGCGGCTGCGAAGCTCGGTCACGGAGTGCTGGGTGGGCTTGGTCTTCTGCTCGCCCGACGGGGCGAGGAAGGGCACGAGGGTGAGGTGCACGTAGCACACGTTGTCGCGCCCCACGTCGTGACGGAACTGGCGGATGGCCTCGAGGAAGGGGACGATCTCGATGTCGCCGACGGTGCCGCCCACCTCCACGATGGCGACGTCGGTCTCCTCCGACGCCAGGCGGCGGATGCGCTCTTTGATCTCGTCGGTGACGTGCGGGATGACCTGCACCGTCTTGCCCAGGTAGTCGCCGCGTCGTTCCTTCTTGATGACTTCCTGGTAGATGGACCCGGTGGTGGCGTTGGACCACCGGCCGAGCTCGACGTCGATGAAACGCTCGTAGTGCCCGAGGTCGAGGTCGGTCTCGCCCCCGTCGTGGGTGACGAACACCTCACCGTGCTCGAAGGGGTTCATGGTGCCCGGGTCGACGTTGATGTAGGGGTCGAGCTTGATCATCGTCACGCGCAGGCCGCGGCACTTGAGCAGCCGGCCCAGCGACGACGCGGTGAGACCCTTGCCGAGCGAGGAGGACACGCCGCCGGTGACGAAGACGTACTTGGTCACGGGCACTTCTCCCCCTGCATCGCCTCACGGTAGACCACAGGTGCAGGCTACCGGTGGAGGCCGTCAGCCCCGCTCGTGGCGTGCAGGAGCTCCTTGGCGTGGCGACGCGCCGTGGCCGACCCCGGGCTCCCCGACAGCATGCGGGCCAGCTCGACCACCCGCTCCTCGCCCGCCAGCGGGGTGGCGAGCGCCACCGTCCTGCCCTTCGTGACCTCCTTGCGCACCCCCATCTGCGCCGCCGCGGCACGAGGCCACCTGGGCCAGGTGCGTCACCACCAGAACCTGGTGGCGCCGGGCCACCTCGGCCAGGGCGTTGCCCACCGCCTGGGCGGCCTCGCCCCCCACGCCTGCGTCGACCTCGTCGAAGACCATGGTGGGCGGGGCGTCGGTGAGCACCAGGCGCAGGGCCAGCATGGCCCGGGCCAGCTCGCCGCCCGACGCCACCTTGCCCAGCGGCAGCACGAGCTCTCCGGGGTTCGCACCGAGGAGGAAGGTCACCTCGTCGGCCGGCCCCGGCCCCTCCACCGCCACCTCGAGCCGGGCGTGGGGCATGGCCAGCTCGCGCAGGCGCTCCTGCACGGAGGCGGCCAGGGCGGGCGCGGCAGCGCGGCGGCTGTCGGCCACCCCCGCCTCGGCCCGGGCCAGGTCGCCCTCCACCACCTCGAGCTCGGCGGCCAGGGCGGCGGCCCGCTCACCGGTGGCCTCGAGCTCGGCCAGGCGAGCCCGCGCCTCGGCCGCGAAGGCGAGCACGCCGGCGGTGCCGTCGCCGTACTTGCGAGACAGCTCGCGCAGCAGCTGCCGGCGCTCGCGCACCCGGGCCAGGCCCTCGGGGTCGTCCTCCCAGGTCTCCACCACGTGGCGCAGCTCCGAGGCGGCGTCGGCCGCGTCGGCCTGGAGCCCGGCGAGGCGCGCCGCCAGCGCCGCCAGCGGGGTGCTCGTCTCGAGCGCGGCCTGCGCCGTGCCGAGCAGGTCGACCACCGCCCCCGGACCGCCACCGCCGCGCCGGGTACCGGCCCCGTCGTCGGTGTCCCCGGCGTCGAGGGCGGCGAGGGCCCTGCCCGCCGCGTCGCGGTGTGCCGCTGCCTGGGCCAGGCGATCCTCCTCGGCGCCGAGCTCGGCGTCCTCGTCCGGACCGGCCAGGGCGGCGTCGTCGATCTCGTGCAGCTGGTAGCGCAGCAGGTCGATCTCGCGGGCCCGGGCCCGCTCGTCGCCGCCGAGGGCGCCGAGCTCGTCGAGCAGACGGCGTCGGGCCAGACGCGCCGCCTCGAGGGGGCCGAGGTCGGTGCCGGCGAAGGCGTCGAGGGCGCGGCGTTGCGCGCCCACGTCGAGCAGCGACTGGTGGGCGTGCTGGCCGTGCAGGTCGAGCAAGACGCGCCCCGGCTTCGGCCAGGGCCGCCACCGGGGCCATGCGCCCGTCGACCCAGGCCCGCGACCGGCCCCGGGCGGGGACGGCGCGCGCCAGGATGACCTCGTCGTCGTCGTCGACCACGAAGCGTCCCTCGACGAGCGCCTCTTTCGCCCCGGGCCGCACGAGCGCGGGGTCGGCGCGGCCGCCCACCAACAGCTCGAGCGCCTCCACGAGAAGCGTCTTTCCCGCCCCGGTCTCCCCCGTGAGCGCCGTCATGCCGGGGCCGAGCTCGAGGACGACCGACTCGATGACGCCCAGATCGCGCGACCCGCAGCTCGATCAGCACGCCGGGGCCTTCATCAGCGGTCGGCCAGGTGGAACCGGGCACGCAGGATGGAGAAGAAATCGCGCGGGCCGAACGTCACGAAGCGTGCCGGGGTGGGGCCCACCCGGCACACCACGGCGTCCCCGGGCTCGAGGGTGCGCGCCGTCTCGCCGTCGAGGACGAGCACGGCGGGACGAGGCCCCTCGATCTCGAGGCGCACCCACTGCTCGGGATCCAGCACGACGGGGCGGTCGAAGAGCATGTGGGCCGACACCGGGGTGAGGACGATGGCGCGCAGCCCGGGGCTGAGGATCGGCCCCGCGCCGACAGGTTGTAGGCCGTCGAGCCGGTCGGCGTGGCCACGAGCAGCCCGTCGGCGGCGTAGGTGACGAAGGGGCGACCGGCGATCGAGGCCCGCACCCGCACGGTGTGGCCCGGCACGGTCTTCTCCACCACCGCCTCGTTGAGCACCACGGCGGTCGTGGCCGACGGCGACCCCGGCGGACCGGACTCGATGTCGACCTCGAGGGTGATGCGCTCCTCCACGGCGTAGTCGCCGGCGAGGAAGCGTTCCAGTGCGGCCTCGACGCCGGACGGCTCCACCTCGGTCAGGTAGCCGAGGCGGCCGAGATTGACGCCGAGCACGGGGACACCGGGCGTGCACGCCAGGGCCACGGTGCGCAGCATGGTGCCGTCCCCGCCGAGGCTCACGGCCAGGTCGGGGCCCTCGGCGAAGCGCGCCGTGCCGCGCCGTCCTCGTCGTCCACCCGCACCACGGCGTGGCCCCGGTCGACGAGCCAGCGCTCGGCCCGCGCCGCGATGTCCGACGCCTCGGGATGGGCGGGGTGCACGACGAAGGCGAAGGTGGCCACCGTCTACTCCTCCCCGGCCCCGCCGGCAGGGGGGGTCGGAGTGGGGGCCACCCGACCGGCGTCGGGCGCCGCCCCCACGGCGGCGTCGATGGCGGCCTCGACGACCGGGGAGATCTCCGGCGCGGCGGCTGCGGTCGTGGCCCGGGCCCGGGCGTGGAGGAGGAGGAACTCCGCGTTGCCGGCCGGGCCGAGGACGGGTGAGGCCATGACCCCCATGATGGTGGCTCCCTGCGACAGGTAGGCGGAGGCCACCCGCCGGAGGGCCTCCCGGCGCACGGCGGGGTCGCGGATCACCCCCCGGCCTCGGCTGGCCTCGACCCGTCCCGCCTCGAACTGCGGCTTCACCAGCAGGACGAGATCGGCACCCGGGGCGGACAGAGGCCCGGCCAGCACGGGGGCGACGGTGGAGAGCGAGATGAACGACAGGTCGGCCACCACCACCTCGAACCCGGCCTCGGGGGACCCTCCGGTGGCGCCGCGTGCCTCGAGCGAGTCGGTCCCCAAGGCGCGCACGTTGGTGCGCTCCAGGACCCGCACCCGGGGATCGTGTCGCAGCGCCGGGTCGATCTGCCCGAACCCGACGTCGACGGCGAGGACGCTCTGCCGCGCCGCGCCGCAGCAGGCAGTCGGTGAAGCCGCCGGTGGACGCGCCGGCGTCCAGGCAGCGGCGACCCGCCACGTCGACGCCGAAGCGCTCCAGGGCGGCTTCGAGCTTCTCCCCGCCCCGGGACACGAACCGGCGCGTGCCAGCCGCCACCACGACGGGCTCCGATGCCGACACGAGGCGGCTCGGCTTGTCGGCCACCGCCCCTGACACCTGCACGGCGCCGTGCGCCACCAGGGCGCGTGCCGCCTCGCGGGAGGCGGCCAGTCCCCGCCGCACGAGCTCGGTGTCGAGCCGGCGGCGGACGGCTCCAGGAGTCAGGCGCCCGCCCTCTTGGCCGCGGTCTTCTTGGCGGTGGCCTTCTTGGTCGCCGCCTTCTTCGTGCCCGCCTTCTTGGCCGCGGTCTTCTTGGCCGCCGCCTTCTTGGCGGGTGCCTTGGTGGCCGGAGACTTCTTGGCCGTGGCCTTCCTCGCCGCGCCGTCGCGGCCGGTGGCGTGACGGGCCGCGGCCGAGGAACGGGCCATGACGTCGGCCACCTTCTTGGCGAGGTCGTCCATGTTGGTGAAGCCGACCTCCTTCAGCTGCTGGCGCACCTCACCGCGCACGGTGGCGACGAGAGCCTCGGAGCGGTCACGACTGGCGCGCACGAGGTCCTCCACCCAGTCCTGGGCACGGGTGCGCTCGACCTCGCCGGTCTTGATGAGCTCTCGCACCAATTCCTCGGCACGTGCCCGCGTGATCTGCGTGAGCGCCATGCCCGCTTCCACGTAACGGCGCAGTCCATCGTTCTCGGTCATAGGGTCACGCTACGGCGCGCCGCGCGTGGCAGCAAGGGGCATAGGGCCCTACTGGCCGCCGCCCTCGAGGTGGCGGGCCACGAGCGCCTGCAGGTCGTCGGCCTCCTCGTCGGGCTGGACGACCATGGGCTCGCGCCCGTCGGAGGTGACGCCGGTGCGCACCAAGGCGAAGGGAAGCCCCAGACGCCGCGCCGAGCGCGCCGTCGGTCGAGGGCCGGTCCCCCACCACCCGCACGGCATCGGGTGCCCTCGCCCGCAAGAGCGCCACCATGGGCTCGTGGGGCTTGCCCGCCACCTCCGGTTCGGTCTGGGCGGCGGTGGCCACGGCCGCCAGGATGGCGCCGGAGCCGGGCAGCAGCCGCGTCGGCGTGGGGTGGGTGGGGTCCTCGTTGGTGCCGACGAGCCGCGCCCCGCCACGCACCGCGCTGGCGGCGGTGGCGAGGAGGTCGAAGTCGAATTGCCGGGTCCATCCCACCACCACGGCGTCGGCGGGTCCCTGCGCCACGACCCGCACGCCACGCGCCGCCAGGGCCTCGAGCACGCCCGCCTCCCCGCACACGACGGCGGTCGAGCCGGGCTCGAGCATCGACGCCGCCGCCTGGGCCGAGGTGAGGATCTCCGCCGCAGCGGCCTCGATGCCGGCGCGCCCCAGGCGCTGGCGCAGCTCGGCCACGGTGGGTGCGGCGTTGTTGGTGGCGAAGAGCACCCCGTGGCCCGCACCGCGCAGCGCGGCCACGCCTCGGGCGGAGCCGGGGATGGCCTGGTCCGCCAGCCACACCACGCCGTCGAGATCGATGATCCACGTGCCCCGGTCGTGGTGGTGGGCCGGCATCCGGTCATGTTGGCAGATGCCGGCGCCGGTACAGTGCAGCGTGCCGGGCGTCGTTCGACACGCACCGGTGCCGGTGGTGCCGGCCGTCTTGTCGAGGAGGCACGATGCGCTTCATCCTCCCCCCCGACCGGGTCCCCGAGGCCTGGTTCAACGTCGCTCCGCACCTCCCCGAGCCGCTCCAGCCGCCCTTGCACCCCGGTACCCGCCAGCCCGTGGGTCCCGACGACCTCGCCCCGCTGTTCCCCATGGCGCTCATCGGCCAGGAGGTGAGCGTCGAGCCCTGGATCGACATCCCGGGCCCGGTGCTCGACGTGCTGCGCTCGTGGCGGCCCACGCCCCTCGTGCGGGCCCGGCGTCTCGAGGAGGCACTGGGCACCCCGGCGCGCATCTACTACAAGGACGAGTCGGTGTCGCCGGCGGGATCGCACAAGCCCAACACCGCCGTGCCCCAGGCCTTCTACAACAAGGCCGAGGGCGCCGCCCGCCTCACCACCGAGACCGGTGCGGGGCAATGGGGCAGCGCCCTGGCCTTCGCCACGACGCTGTTCGGCCTGGAGTGCAAGGTGTACATGGTGCGCGCCTCGTTCGAGCAGAAGCCCTACCGCCGGGTGATGATGGAGGTCTGGGGAGCGGACGTGGAACCCTCACCCGTGGGCGAGCCGGGCCACCCCGGCTCGCTCGGCGCCGCCATCAGCGACGCCGTGGGTGACGCCGTGGGCCGCGACGACTCGCACTACTCGCTCGGGTCGGTGTTGAACCACGTGCTGTTGCACCAGACGGTGATCGGCCTCGAGGCCAAGGAGCAGCTCGCCATGGCGGGCGAGGAGCGCCCCGACCTCGTGATCGGCTCGTGCGGGGGCGGCTCGAACCTGGCGGGCATCTCGCTGCCGTATGTCCCTGACGCCGGTGTGGACATGCTGGCCGTGGAGCCGTCGTCGTGTCCCACCCTCACCGAGGGTCGCTTCGAGTACGACTTCGGGGACACGGCCGGGTTGACGCCGCTCCTCGCCATGTACACCCTCGGCCACGACTTCGTGCCGCCCGCCATCCACGCCGGCGGCCTGCGTTACCACGGCGACGCCCCGATCATCTGCAACCTGGTGAAGAACGGCCGGATGCGGGCCGTCGCCTACCCCCAGGGCAAGGTGTTCGACGCCGCCCTGCAGTTCGCCCGGACGGAGGGCACCATCCCCGCTCCGGAGACGGCCCATGCCATCCGGGCCGTCATCGACGAGGCGCTGGCGGCGCGCGAGTCGGGGGAGGAGAAGGTGATCCTCTTCTCCTACTCGGGGCACGGGCTGCTCGACCTGGGCGCCTACGACGACTACCTCCACGGCCGTCTCATCGAGGCCTGAGAGAGGGCCCATCCGCCCCCGGCGCGTCGGCGCATGGGGAGGCGGGCGCTGCGTCGAACAGCGCGTGCTGGACGGCGGGTGCCGAGCTCGCAGCGGTCTCGGGCCCGGGTGTCCCCCGGTCCTCGCCCGCCGGACCGCCGCGCTCGGCGCCGGGGTGCCCCACCCGGTCCGCGCCACGGCGGCCGCGGCGTGCAGGGTCGACCACGGCATGGACGCGCTCCTCGATGACACGCTGCGCGGCGGGGGCCAGGTAGGCGGAGCGGCCGTAGCGCCGGGACAGCTCGGCGTGCAGCTGCGGGCGCTCGCGGGCCAAGAAGGCCAGGAAGTGCTCCTTCACGCCGCGTCGCAGATGGAGGGCGATGGGCGTGACCGACGTGGCGCCGGCCTCGACGCACGCCGCGGCCACGGCTTCGAGCTGTTCCGGGGCGTCTGAGAATCCGGGGATGACCGGTGCCACGAGGACCCCGGTGGGGATGCCGGCGTCGTTGAGACGACGTACCGCCTCGACCCGGCGACGGGGATGGGGGGTGCCGGGCTCGGTCAGCTTCCACACCTCGTCGTCGAGCGTGCCGATCGACAGGTTGCAGTGCACGTCGGTCCGTGCCGCCGCCGCTACGAGCAGGTCGAGGTGGCGCAGGATGAGCGTCGACTTGGTGAGGATCGAGAAGGGGTTGCCCACCTGCCCCAGCGCCTCGACGATGCCCCGGGTGAGGTGGTACCGGCCCTCGGCACGCTGATAGGGGTCGGTGTTGGTCCCCATGGCGATGTGATCGCCGCGCCAGCGCGCCGAGCGCACCTCGGCCCGCACCCGCTCCACCGCGTTCACCTTGACGACGAGCTTGCGCTCGAAGTCCTCGCCGATCCCGAGGCCCAGGTACTCGTGGGTGGGGCGGGCGAAGCAGTAGGTGCAGGCGTGGCTGCAGCCCCGGTAGGCGTTGATGGTGTAGCGGAAGGGCATGCGCGATGCGGCGGGCACCTCGTTGATCACACGCCTGGCGTTCACGTGGAGGAACTCGAGGCCGCGGTACTCCCCGATGCCCACGTGGCGCTCGACGAGCTCCTCCTCGGCGAAGAGCATGGGCTGGCCGCCGTCGTCGTCGGCCCTGCGCCACCGCAACTGCACGGGCTGGGGCACCGGCTCGGCCACGGTGCGATGGTATCGAACATACGTTCGCCATGCACGGGCGCGGCGGGGCGCCGGTCGGTCAGGGCGCCCGTGGCCCGATCGGGACCGGGTCCGCCTGGCCCGTAAACTCGTGGGATCTCCCCGCCCGACGCGCCCCCGCCCGACGCGGCCTCACCGAACCGGGACGACGGCCGTGTTCCGGCACAGGACGGCCGCCGACCCCCGCTGAGCCGCCGCCGGTTCCTGCGCGCCTCGGGAACGGGCCTGGGTCTCGCCGCCCTGGGTGGCGCGGCGTACGGCGTCGACCGGGCGCTGGGCCCCGCCGGGCCGGGGTCGTCCCGGCGTGGGGCGTCCGCCCGGGCGACAGGGCACGCCAAGGCGAGGACCCGGGCCACCGGGGCGGTGGACGAGGTCACGCTCGAAGGGGGCATGCGGGCACCGTCGGCGGCGTGGTTGGTCGAGGAGAACCTGCGACCGGGCACGCTCGACTGGGTGGTGAGCGCCACCACCCAGATCTACGGGTACGCCGACCACGTGAGCGCCGTCGCCGGCGACGAGGTGACGCTCTACATCGATCCTCCGCCCGTGCCCTACACCGTCGAGCTGTACCGCATGGGTTACTACGGCGGGCTCGGGGGGCGCCTGGTGTGGAGCTCAGCGGTGCTGTCGGGCGCGACGGCCCAACCTCCTCCAATCACCGATCCCGTCACGTTCATGGTCGAGTGCCAGTGGCAGCCGACCCTGCGGGTGGGCATCGACCACACGTGGCCCCCGGGGGCGTACCTGTTCAAGCTGGCGGGGAGCGACAACGGGCTCAGCGCGGGCTACATCCCGCTGTGCATCCGCGACGACACGAGCACGGCCGCCTTCGCCGTGCAGCACTCCGTGACCACGTGGCAGGCCTACAACGCCTGGGGCGGGCGCAGCCTCTACGTGGGCCCGGGCCACGGGGCCAAGGGGGAGGCGGGAGGCGCCGACCGATCTCGGGTGGTGTCGTTCGACCGTCCCTACGACGCACGGGGATGGGGGGCGCCGGACTTCCTCGGCAACGAGTTCCCCCTCGTCTACATGGTCGAGAGCCTCGGCCTCGACGCCACCTACTTCACCGACGTCGATCTCCACCAGGACCCCACCCGCCTGCTGCGCCACCGGAGCCTTTTCAGCCTGGGCCACGACGAGTACTGGTCGAGCGCCATGCGCGACGGGGCGGCGACCGCACTCGGGCAGGGCACGAACCTGGCCTTCCTCGGTGCGAACGCCGTCTACCGCCACGTGCGCTTCGAGGACTCGCCGCTCGGGCCCGACCGCCACCAGGTCTGCTACAAGACGGACCTGGCCAGCCAGGACCCGCTGTGGGGCTCGGACCCGGCCGAGGTCACCGCCAACTGGCCCGACCCGCCAGTCCCCCGGCCCGAGCAGCAGCTCATCGGATCGCAGTACGTCGACGTCGACGCCCACGCCGACATGGTCATCGCCGACGCCGGGGCGTGGGTCTTCGCCGGGACCGGCGTCGGCAACGGGGCGCATCTCCCCCTCGTCGTCGTGGGCGAGTACGACCGCTACGAGCCGGGTCTTCCCGGATCCCCGGAGAACGTCATGATCCTCGCCCACTCCCCCGTGCCCAACCGTGGCCCGGGGCGCTACTCGGACATGACGTACTACACCGTGCCGGGCGGCGGCGGGGTGCTCGCCAGCGGCACGGCGTCGTTCGTGTCGAGGCTCTCAGACGCCCCGCGCATCTACGCCAACACCGTGCACCCGGCGTACCCCGGGGTCACCTCGGTGCTGTGGCGGATGATGGCCAACGTGTTCTCCGTGTTCGGGAGCGGGCCGGCCTCTGCCGCCGAGCCGTCCACGGCCAACTGGCAGGGGTTCGTCTAAACCGTCACCCCGGAGGCGAGGACGCCACCGCCGTGCTGTCGGCGACGGGGGCGGGCACCGAGGTCGCCGGCGGAGGGGCGGGCCGGGGCACGAAGAGGGCGGCCACGGCTCCCACGAGCGCCACCCCGGCCGCGGCGGCGAGACCCCGGGAGAACCCACCAGACAGGGCGGCGGCGCGACGCGAGGCGTCCACCGCACCGGGTCCGCCTGCGACCAGCAGGGCGTGGGTGCGGTTGGCGGCCAGGGTGGCGAGGGCGGCCAGGGCCGTGGACGCGCCCACCTGGCGGCTCGTGTTGAGCACGCCCGACGCCAGGCCCGCCTCGGTGCGGGCCACGCCGGCGGTGGCGGCGAAGGCGAGGGGGGTGATGGCCAGTCCCATGCCCAAGGTGGCCAGGTCGGCGCCCCCGAAGACCGACCCCCAGTACGACCCGCCCGGCCCGGCACGCGACAGCCACGCCAGGCCGCCGGCGCTCATGAACGCCCCCGCCACGAGGGGCAGGCGGACGCCGATACGCGGCACCAGGCGCGCGCTCACCTGCGCCCCGAGGGCGATGCAGGCCGTCTGGGGGATGAAGCCGAGGCCGGTGACGAGGGGAGAGAAGTGCAGCACGTCCTGGAGGTAGAGCGAGACGAAGAACCACATCGAGAACATGGCGCCGCCCACGAAGAGCATGGCGACGTTGGACACGGCCAGCGCCCGTGACCGCAGAAGGCGGAAGGGCACGAGCGGGGCGGACGCCACGCGCGTCTCCACCACCACGAAGGCGCCCAGGAAGGCGGCGGCGATCACGAGCGGGATGATGGTGGCCGACGACGACCAGGCGTGGGTGTCGGTGCCGGCCACGGCGTACACGAGCGCCACGAGGGCGGCGGTCACCGTGACGGCGCCGGGGACGTCGAGGGCGCGCCGCTCCCCCTCGACGCGCTGTCTCGACCAGCACGACGCGGGCGGCCACGAGGGCGGCGGCGGCGACGGGCAGGTTGATGTAGAAGATCCACCGCCACGACAACAGGTCGGTGAGGATGCCGCCGAGCAGCGCCCCCGACGCGCCCCCGACGGCCGCCATGGCGCTCCAGACCCCGAGGGCCCGTGCCCGCTCCGCCGGGGCGCGGAAGGTCACGGTCAGGATCGTGAGCGTGGCCGGGGACAGCACGGCGGCACCGAGACCCTGCAGGGCGCGCGCCCCCACCAGCATGGCCTGGTCCTGGGCCAGGCCGCACACCAGGCTGGCACCGGCGAACAGGCACAGTCCGAGCATGAAGATGCGCCGCCGTCCGAAGAGGTCGGCGGCCCGTCCGCCGAGGAGCAGGAACCCGCCGAAGGCGAGGGCGTAGGCGTTCACCACCCACTGCAGGCCCGCCGTACTGAAGCCCAGGTCGCGCTGCATCGAGGGGAGCGCCACGTTGACGATGGACAGGTCGAGCACCACCATGAACTGGCCCACGCACACCACGGCCAGGACCATGGCCGGGGAGACGGTGCGCTTTCCGACCCGGGGCGGGGCGCCGGGTGCATCGGCGCCGGCGGGCTCGTCGGGCATAGGGCGATGATGCCACCTCGTCCACCGCAGCGCGACACGCCGCGGGACCCGACCGGTCCCGACCGGGCCCTGTCCCTACGATCGGAGGCGTGCGCCCCGACGCGACCGGGCCGGCGGTCCCCGGCACCACCCCCGATGCCGGTGCGCGGCGGCACCTGCTCGTGGTGGGCCACTCGCGTACCGGCACCACCACGCAGCTGCGCGACGCCGCGGTCGAGGGGATCACGGCCGCAGCCGGCGAGGAGCTCAAGGTGCGCGTCGCCGGGGCCTTCGAAGCGGGACCTGACGACGTCCTGTGGGCCGACGGCGTGCTCCTCGCCACCCCGGCCAACTTCGGGTACATGTCGGGGGCGCTCAAGGACTTCTTCGAGCGCATCTACCACCCCTGCCTGAGCCGGACCCAGGGGCTGCCCTACGCCCTCGTGGTCAAGGGCGACACCGACGTGGACGGGGCGGTGGCGAGCGTCGAGCGCATCGCCACCGGCCTGCGCTGGCGCCGGGTGCTGGCACCGGTGACGGTGGTGGGCGACCTGACCGCCTCGGACCGCGACGCGGCCGAGGAGCTGGGTGCCACCTTCGCCGCCGGGCTGGCCGCCGGCGTCTTCTGAGCCGTGCACCCGCTGGGCACTCCCGCCTGGGTGTCGCCGTAACCGCGGGCACAGGGCCGGGTGCGTTCGGCACATGCTGCGCCGGGCTTGGGGATCCTCAAGGTGGGTAGTGGTCGGTCGGGTACCCCGAGTACCGGATACCCGGTCTGAGAAGGCGATCAGCCGGGCTCGGGCTCGATCTCCATGGGCGGCCGCGAGTCGAGGACCCCAGGCCCGTCATCGACCGACTCGACCGCACCTGCACGCGCCCCGTAGGCCGCATAGTCCTGCTGGACCACCTCGCCCGCCGCCCGCCACAAGTTGTCGGGACGTGGGCCTTCCCAGTCGAGGAACCAGTGCCGGTTGAGCCCTGCGAGCCAGACGTCGTTGGCTGGCATCGGGAAGAGGCCGAAACGCGAGATGGTCCGCTCGCGGCCCACCAGGTCCGAGTAGAGCAGTTCGACCATCAGCGGCCGCCGCTGTTCGATGGCGCCAGCGAGCTGGATGCGCACCGGATCGTCCGGGTTGCGCAACGCCCCTTGCCACATGCCGACGTCGCCGGAAGGGATGTAGAGATCGCGGGCCTGCAGCCGGTAATCCTCCAGACGCGCATGGCTGCCGCGAGTCACCGCGTCGTCGGCGAGGAACACTGTCCAGCCCTGGCACACCGCGATCCCCGAACCGACGTTGCGTAGACTGATGGCCAGGTACACCACCCCCTCGGACAACTCGGCAACAGCTCGGCCGCCGTCGGCGCTCACCCAGTGACCCCCGAGAAACATGATCTTCTGCTTGGGGTCGTCGAGCCGGGACTGGGCCAGCACCGGGCGCCGCTGTTCCTGGAGCGCACCTTCGGCGATCCGGGCCGACCGGTTGGAGGAGCGCACGGCCGAGAAGGTGGCCACCGCCAGCACCAGGGTGCCCGCCGCCGTGGCCAGGGACGCCACCGTCGCCGTGTCGACCGCAACGATCATCGCCCCATTCCTAGCGGACCGCTGCTCCTGCCGACATCCGAGAGGGCGCCTGGACGATGGCTGGGAACCAGAGAGGACGGGCGCCTGGTCCTGGCTCCTGGCGGCGGGCCGGCAGACGCCATCGGGGATGTTGACCGCCATGATCACGGGTCGGGTGACATCCGGGTACTTCAATTTGAGGTTTGGCTCTCGCGCGGCCGCAGCCGGACTGGACGTGTGTGCCGGATCCCCGAGTACCGACCCCCCTGCCGCCGCGCCCGGTCTGGCCGAGGCGCAGTCGAGATCAGCTGCGGGACCCCCTGGCGGGCCCCGGGCAGGCTCAGATGCGACCCTCCAGCAGCGACGCCATCTCCCGGTACCGAGACACCGGAATCAGGTGCACGCCGTCGAATGCGCCTGAGTCCCGAATCGCAGTGATGAGTTCGCAGGCGATCTCGACGCCGGCCATGCGGTCTCGTTCGATGCGATCAATGACCGGCCCGGGTACGGCGAGCTGAGGGATCTCCGACGACAGCTTCCTGGCCATCGGGGGGCTGGCAATCACCATGACACCGGCATAGACGGGCCCGTCGAATCGGACGGACCCCCGCCACTCCAAGAGATCATCGACAGAGAACGTGACCTGGGCGAGGAGGAAGTCGGCGTCCTCCTTCCACGCCGGAAGGCCCTGGAGTCCCGAGGCCACGCCCAGCCGAAAGCGCCCCTCCCCGCCAACCTCGCCATGGGCGAATCCCCGTGCTTCGGCCAACATCGACCGCACCGTGAGGTCGTCCGAACGGGCACCGGTCTCGGGCCGATCTCCGTAGACGAAGAGGAACTCGCTGACGCCGTACGCAGCCGCCGTGAGGAGATCTCGGCGAAAGCCCAGGATGTTTCGGTCGCGGGCGTTCAGGCAGGCGATGGCACGACCGCCCATCAGTGCAACCTCGTGGGCCACGGCGATGCTCGACACCGTCGCCCGACCGATGTGGTTGTCGGGGATGAGGAATGCCGAAGCGATCGGGCTGAGCACTCCGATCTGGTGCCGTACGTGCATGAGATCAGGCCGGGTGGCAGGTTCGACTTCACAGATCAGCTCGAAACTGGGCGTGGCCACGAAGCGACACAATAGGAGATCGTCGGAATGGTGCCGGATAGCTTCTCGCTACCGGCGCAACTGCCGAGGCAGCAGCGTCGGTCGGTCGAGCCCCGCAGGTCATTGTGGCCGGGCCACCCCAATCCGGCCCGACCTGTCTGCACCGGAGATTCCGGTCCTCGGTTCATTGGCTTCGCTCATCTCACGACGAGGGCCGCACGATCGGCTTGTAGCCGGGCACCTTCAGGTACCCCGCGTCCCCGCAGTAGAACCCGACGGGCGGGCTCGGGGCGACCCGTTTGATCACACCCTGCTGGACCTGGGCCAAGACGAAGCAACCCGAGGGGACAGCTGCGGCGGGATCGCCCGGTGGAATCAGGCCCCCGGCGTCGAAGAAGGTCACCTTGTTGAGGGCTCGGACCAGGCCAGCCCGGGTAGGAGGGTTGCCCGCCTGGGAGAGCGCCTGGACGAAGAGTTGGGCAGACGCCCAGCCGAACACGGCCTCGATCTCGAAGTTGGGCTTGGCGTCCACCTTGTGCATCCACGTGTCGAACAGCCCGACGGCGGGGACGGTCTTGGCGTCCTGGCCCAGGTACAGGGCATTGCTCTGCTCGATGTACATGTTGTTGGCTGCGCTCCCCGCCAACTTGAGCAACTGGCCGGAGTATGCGGCGGCCTCGACGTTCATGGGGCGGAAGCTCTGCTGCTGGAACTGCTTGGCGACGTCGGCGGCGTAATTGTCGGGCAACTCGGTGGAGAAGAAGAGCTTCACGCCGGCGTTGCGCATGGCGATGATGTCGGGCAGGAAGTCGGTGTAGAACGGCCCGACGCCGTGGTCATAGACGACCTTCCAGCCCGCCGCCTTCATGCCCGATTCCGCAGCGTCTTCGTTCGCCTTGGTGGAAGCGGTGGCGTTCTCCCAGATGATGCCGACCTTCTTCACCGCCTGCGGATACCTGCCGGCCATGTACTTGAAGAAGTTCAGAGGGTAATCGTCGATGGTGTTCGGGATCGGTCCGTAGAGGTTGGGGTCGGTCACCATGCCCGGGTTGAGTGAGATACCCACGTCGGGCATGTGGGCTAGGTCGATGAGGGACTTCTCGGCCTGGTCCAAGAGGGAGAACCCGCCAACCAAGGCGAAGTCACTCTTCACCTGAGCGGCTGTTTCCGTGGCCACCTCTCCAGGCTCGAAGGTGCTGTCCTGGGCGTTGAGGTAGATCTTCCTGCCGTTCACGCCCCCCTTGGCGTTGATGTAGGCGAGGTAGGCCTCGGTACCGTCCTCAGCCCCTTTGAACAGCCCCGGTATGGGAAACGACAGATCGTCGACCTGGCCCACGGTGACCGAGGTGGGCGTAACCCCCGGCGAGGGACTGGTGCCGCCCGATCCGCCCGGGGCCGACATGGCGGGAGTGGACCCGGGATTGCCCGACGAAGAGGGTGTCGATTTGGAGGCGCAGGAGGCCAGACCCACCGCAAGTACGCACAGCCCGGTCATGCATGCGACCCGTGGCACGATCCCCTCGACCCGTGCAGGTCCCACCCGCGAGCGGGTAAGCCTTCGGTTCACATCCACTCGGCCCCCTCGGCGTTCGTGCACCCAGGATGTAACCGCGCTCTGGCACCTCCAGCTTGCCATGTCCGCCCGTCGTATTCGATCCCACCTGGCGCCTCGTCGGTCCGAGGGCCGGGGGTCGATGTCACCCGGACGGGGATGGTGGCCGAGAACTGACTCGCTGGCGTTGGCAGCGCCATGTGACCACGTGTGCGACGACCGGGCCACCGATGAGGTTCCCGGGATCCCCTGCGGACTCAACCGATCAACGCAAGGGCCTCGGCGAACGCCTCAGGTGGTGACATACCGGCGGGCTACTCGGGGCCGACACCCGAATCCCCGATGGTGGCTCAGTGTTTGCGGTGTTCGTGTCGCCCAAGCGTCGCGGTTGGCAGAGTGATTCGTGCGCGGTGCTCGGATCGCCTGAGTTTCGGGGACAGCACGGTGATTCGTAGTGCGGAGACGGTGACCGATGGCCCCTTTCCCACCCCGGCCGAGCTGGATACCACCACGACCCCGCTCTTGGCCCTGGCGGGCACGGTGACACTCACCGACGTGGGTGCGGTCTTGATAATGGCCGCCGGAAGCCCGTCGATGGTCACCCCTGTGATCTCGGAGAGATTTGCTCCCTTGATCGTGAGCGTGTGGCCTGGCTTGACCGAGGCGGGGCTGTAACTGGTCACCGACGGCGTCGGCGCCCCGACGTGGAACCGTGGGTCCCCGGCCGGCACCTCCAGGGTGGCCACCACGCTCCCGCCCGATTCGGTCAGCGACTTGTAGCACGGAGCGACGAAGTGTGCCCCGTGGCACTTGCGGAGGAACCCCGGCGCTGTGGGCGGCACCGTGATCGGCTGGTAGCAGATCGCGACCCCCTTGACGCTGGGCAGATGGGCCACCGTGTCGACCACGGTCAGGTCCGAACCGGTCGGGAGGTGGGAGTCGGTGAGGGTGGACACCGCTGCCACGTTGTTGGAGCCCGAGCCGCAATTGAGGACCTGCGGTGCCACCGTGATCACCACCGCGGCCGTGGTGGTGCCGGCGGTGGCGGTCACCTCCACCGCCTGGCTGGCGCTGCTCACGGTGGCGTTGCAGGTGGCGTCGGCCTCGCAGGTGTTGGCAATGACGGATAGGGAGGTCGTGCCCGAGGAGTAGTTGCCGTCTCCGGAGTAGCCGGCGGTGACGGTATAGGGGCTCAATGAGGCGGACTCGTCGATGGCGCACCTCCCCGACCCGGCGCTCAGGATGGGGATGGAGCAGCTCCCGCCCTGGTTGTCGGAGACGGCGACCGACCCGGTCGGGGTGGCCCCGCTCCCGGTGACGGTCACGGTGTAGGTGACCGGGCCCGAGGATGTGGGAAGAGCCGACCCCGTGATGACGATTGCGGGCGTGGTCGGTGCGGGCGGGCCGACGGCGACGCTCACGGGGCTGCCACTGGCGGCGCGGTAGACGGTGCCGGCGGTCACGTGGGGGGTCAAGGTGCACGTCCCCACCGCGATGTATGACACGCTGAAACCCGACACCGTGCACACCGAAGGGGTGGACGAGGTGACCGACGTGGTCCCGTCGCCATTGGTCGAGACCACAGCGGTGAAGCCGCCCCCGTAGGTACCCGAGGCGGGCAGGTTGGAGATGGTGGGCGTGGTGGGCGTGGCCGGGTCGGCGTCGGTGTCGTAGGCCCCGATGTCACATGGCGTCTGTCGCCTGTACCCGCGCTGGTCGGTGGCCGGGCACAGCGAGGGACCGGTCACCGCGTCGATGGCGAGGCTGCCCGGCTCCAGGGCGATGGTCTGGGTCGGGCCGCCGTTTCTCTGCAGTCCGGTGGGGTCGAGGCCGGCCGGTGTATCGGAGAGGTCGCCGGTGCCGCTCAACCCGCACGAGGTGTCGTCGGCGAGGTTGTAGCCCAGGTCGGTGAAGGTACCCAGGGAGCAGTTACCGTCGGCGCCCGGATTGGCCACGATGGTGGTGCCCAGGTTGAGGGTGGCGGTGTTGTAGATGTTGTCGCCCTGGCCGCCGGAACCCGCCGCGTTGCCCGAAAGCGTGGAGTCGGTCACGGTCATGGTGCCGCCCTCGTTGGCTATGGCCCCACCCGACTGCCCGGAATAGACAGAGTTGCCGGTGAAGGTGGAGTTGGAGACGGTGACGATCCCCGAGCCGCCGGCGCTGCCGTTGTCGATCGCTCCGCCGTTGGTGTCGGTTCCAGAATTCCCCGTGAACGTCGAGCCGGTGACGTGGACGGTGCCCGAGGGGCCACACGCACCGCAACTGGTGGCGGCGTCGGCGACGTCGATGGCACCCCCGTGTCCGGAGTTGCTCGTGAAGGTCGAGCCGGCGATGGTGACGGTCCCGCTGCCCACCGCGATTGCGCCCTGATTGCCCGAGTTGTCGGTGAAGGTCGAGTCGGTGATGGTCATCGTCCCGCCATCGCCGGCCCAGCCGTTCGTCACGGCGCCGGCGGAAAAGCCGGTCGAGTTCCCGCTGAACGTCGATCCGGAGACGACGACGGTGCCACCGTCCCCGTTGATGATCCCACCTGCCCCCGAGTACGAGTAGTTTCCGGAGAACGTGGTGCCGGTCACCGTGGCGTTCCCGCCATCGTTCCAGAATCCGGCATAGTCGCCGGTGTTCTGGTCGGGGACGTTGTCGATCAAGCTCGAGTTGGTGAGGGTCAAGGAGCCGCTGTTGTAAAGGGTCCCATTGCCACCACCCCCGTTCGCCGTGAAGGTGGAGTTGCTCACCGTCAGGGTGCCTTCGTTGCCAACAGCGAGTCCTGCGTAGCCAGCCCCACCTTCCATGGTCAACCCCGAGATGGCGGCGGTGACGCCAGGATCGACCAAGAACAGCTGGACGGCGTTGTTCCCGTTCACCGCCACGGTGCTCGCGCCGGGCCCGGCGATGGTGACGTCACGGGTGAGAGTGATCGTCGACGTCAACGTGATCGGTGAACCGGGCGGGCATGACACCGCGAAGTCGATGGTGTCCCCTGGTGCGGCCGCTCCCACCACGGCCGGGAGGGAGCCCGGACCGCTGTTCGCGCAGGTCGTCACCGTGTCGTTGGCCGCCTCGGCTCCCTGGATGGCCACAACCGACAGCGAGGCGCTCACGACGCCGACGATGAGGGCTGCTCGGATCAGGCGCCTGACACGGCGGCGGGGTGCCCCACCGACGACCGTCCCCCCGAAGGGCAGCGACCCAACCAGAACGGCCCGCAGACTCTTCCCCCGCCGAATGCCCATTGACCGAGCCCCTTTCCCGCCTGAGGAGGCCGATCACACAACCACCGGCCTGGTGGATTTCTAGAACAGGCTTGTTACCGCGGCGTTACAGATGCGCATCACCCACTGGCCATACCCCTGACCAGGACTTTTCGACATCGCCGCTCTGTGCGCCCAGACGGCGCCGGCCCGGGAAGCTGGTCAGGCGGTCGGCTGACGCGGCTCGAGGCCGGCGGCGCGGTAGACGGCGTCGATGAGCTCCATGTTGGCGATGGCGTCGTCAGGACCGGTGATGGAGGCGGCCCGCCCGCCGACCGCCCGGCAGAAGGCCTCGAGCTGGAACTCGTAGGTCGGGCGCTTGCTCAGGTGCTCGACACGCCGACCGGAGCGACCCCGCCGCGTCAGGCGGTGGTAGATGTTCGGACCGGCGGGGTTGAGGACGCGCAGCACGCCGGCGTCCCCCGTGACGCGGAAGGCGACGTGCAACGGGCTGCGACGACCACATCGAGCACGTGGCGCGGCCGGTGACCCCGCCGGGGAAGGCGAGCTCGGCCTGCATGGCAGCGGTCGACCCCCGGCGAGCGGAGCTTGGCGCGTGCCCGGGTAACCTCGGGTTCGGTACCCGCCAGGTGCCGGGCCATGTGCAGGGCGTAGCAGCCCGCGTCCATGGTGGCCCCGCCGGCCAGGTCGAGCTGGTACCGGATGTCGGAGAGCGCGGCAGCGGGAAGCACAGCCACGTCTCGATGCGCTGCACCTCTCCCACCGCTCCCTCCTGGAGGAGCTGGCGGGCCCGCTCGAACAGCGGGTGGTAGCGGTAGTGGAACGCCTCCATGAGCACCGCGCCGGCGGGCGCGGCGGCGGCAACGGCGCGTGCCTCGCCGGCATCGGCGGTGAACGGCTTCTCGCACAGCACGTGCTTCCCCGCCGCCAGCGCCGCCAGTGTCCAGCGCCCGTGCAGCCCGTTGGGGAGCGGGTTGTAGACGGCGTCGATGCCGGGATCCGACACGAGGTCCTCGTAGGAGTCGGCCACACGGGGGATGCCGTGCTTGGCCGCGAACGCCTCGGCACGGTCGCGGTGGCGAGCGGCCACGACGACGACCTCGGCGTCGGGGACGGCTCGGCAGGGGCGGATGATGGCCGCCGGCGCGATGCGGGCGGCGCCCAGGACCCCGATGCGCAGAGGAGGCATCGGCGCAGGTTACAACGGGCGTGCCGGGACCCCCTCGGTGCCCGCATAGTCTTTTCTCCCCGTGACCCCGGCTCCTTCCCCCAGGTCGCAGCGCCCGCAGGGCGGCACGCCGGCGCCGGACCGTGCGCCGGCGCGTCCTCGCCGCACACCTCGCCCTGGTGCTGGTGGCGGTGGTGGTGGTGACCACGGCGGCGCGCCTCACCACGGACCAGGTGGGTGCGGGCGCCCAGCCCACCGGGTGCCCGTCGTCGCCCCAGACGGTGGGCGACGGGTTGGTCGTGTCGTGCAAGTGGGCCACCTTCGTGCCCGGGAACATCTTCCAGTCGTCCCCGAACCTGGCCGCCCTCGACGCCGACGGGGCGAGCGTGGTGGTGGGGTCGCGCGACACCGGCCAGGTCTACGCCCTGCACCTGTCGGACGGCTCGGCCGTGGCGGGATGGCCGGTGCAGACGGGCTACGCCGTGGACTCCTCCCCCACCGTGGTGCCCGACGCCTCCGGAGACGGCCTCGACGACGTGGCGGTCGACGCCGGTGACGTCACGACCGGCACCCCCGCCACCCTCGGGGTCGACCACGGGGCGGTGGAGGACTTCGCCCCTGACGGCGCGCTGCGGTGGTCGCACGAGCTGTCGGACCAATTCGACGGGTTCGGGCCGGACCCCGCCGAGTACGCCACCCCACCGGCGGCCGACATCACCGGCTCGGGCCAGCCGTCGTTGGTCATGGGCGGCGTCAGCCTGTCGCAGTACGCGCTGAGCGCCGACACGGGGGCGACCGATCTGGGGTGGCCCCGCAAGACGGCCGACAGCACGTTCTCGTCGGCGGCCGTGGCGGACCTCGACGGCGGGGACGAGCCCTTCGTGGTGGCGGGCAGCGACTCCTCGGCCGGTCCCGGTGCCCTCTATGACTGGAACGGCGGCGTGGTGCGGGCCGAGGACGGCACCGGCGGCGTGGTCTGGGTGCACCGCAACGACGAGGTGGTGACCTCGTCCCCGTCGGTGGGTGACCTCGAGGGGACGGGGGACGAGGTCGTGTTCGGGCACGGGCGCTACTGGTCGGATCTGGAGCCGAGCCGGGACGCCACCGCCGTCACCGCCTTGAACGCCGACGGCAGCCCGGCGTGGCAGACGAGCCTGTCGGGGTACACCCCGGCGTCGCCCCGCCCTGGCCGATCTCGACGAGACGGGCGTGCTCGACGTGGTCGAGCCCACGTGGGTGGCGCCGGGCCAGCGGCGGGTGCGGCGCGGTGTACCCGCCCGGCCCCAACGGCAACGTGCTGTGGGGCCCGGTGTCGCAGGACTACGTGCCGGGGGTGACCGGCAACCCCGCCAGCATCTACGGCGGGGTGGCCACGGCCTCGCTGTCCCCGGGGTACCAGGACGTCGTGTTCGGGTCGACCTTCGGCTGGAACATCCTCGACGGGCGCAGCGGGGCGCTGCTCCTTCCCGATCCCACCACCTCGGCCGACAACCTCGACGGCGAGGACGTGGACTGGGACGGCACGCAGGCCAACCTGAGCATCCAGGGCCGCCCCTCGTGACCCCCGATCCGGTGAGCGGCATGGACATCGTGGTGGCGGGTGTCACGCCCCCTCGGACCCGAGCGGCGACCGCGGGTTCGTCGCCGACTACCAGGTGCAGAACGCGCTGGGCGCCACGCCGGGAGCGGGCACCTGGCCCAGTTCCGCCACGACCCCCAGCACACCGGATCAGCCGTCCAACCCCCGTTGTCGTGCCCGGGATGCGTGACGCCCGCCCCCGACCACGGCTACTGGCTGGCGGGCGCCGACGGCGGGGTCTTCGCCTTCGGGGGGGCGCCGTTCGAGGGGTCGATGGGCGCCACGGCACTGGCCGAACCCATCGTGGGCATGGCGTCCACCCCCGACGGCCGGGGCTACTGGCTGGTGGCGTCCGACGGCGGGGTCTTCTCCTTCGGCGACGCCCCGTTCGAGGGGTCGATGGGCGCGACGCACCTCGCCAAACCGATCGTGGGCATGGCACCCACCCCCGACGGGGCCGGCTACTGGCTGGTGGCGTCCGACGGCGGGGTCTTCTCCTTCGGCGACGCCGGCTTCTACGGCTCGCTCGGCCGCATCCGCGGCCGCCCCCGTCGTCGGCATGGCGCCGAGCGCCGACGGCCTCGGCTACTGGCTGGTGGCGTCCGACGGCGGGGTCTTCGCCTTCGGCGACGCCGACTTCCACGGGTCGATGGGGGACAACACCTGGCCCGGCCGTGGTGGGGATTCCCCCACCCCGGGCGACGGCGGCTACTGGCTGGTGGCGTCCGACGGCGGGGTCTTCGCCTTCGACGCCCCCTTCGACGGATCGATGGGCGGGGCGCCGCTCGCCGCACCGGTCGTGTCGCAGTGGCGCCGCGCCCCGAGGTGGCGGGCGGCTACTGGGAGGTGGCCGCCGACGGCGGGGTCTTCGCCTTCGGCGGCGCCCCCTTCGACGGGTCGGCGGGCGGCCTCCGTCTGGCCGCGCCCGTGGTCGCCCTGGCCCCGGCGGGCTGAACGGCATGCCCGGCGGGCGGGCGCCCTCACAGGGGCAGGAAGACCTCGGCCCGCCACTCGCCCGTGAGCCGCACCGCGCTCAGCACCGCACCCACCTCGAGGATCCACGCCAGCACCACCTCGTGGGCCTCTCCCGCAGGGGGGTTCACCACGAGGCCGCGCCGAGGGTGGTCCTGGGCCAGGCGCCACCCCTCGGGCACGGGGACGCCGGCGGCGGTGATGCGGGAGCGCACCCTGGTGCCCGCGGCGCGCTGCACGCCGACCGAGTCGGGTTGCAGGCCCTGCCTGGTCACCGCGCCCGCCACCCACGTGCACACCGGAACGTCGTGCACCGCTCCCGCCAGCAGCATGGTGCTCAACCCCCCCTGGGGAGCGGGCTCGTCCTCGGGCCGCACGCCCGGATGGAGGTTGATCCAGCCGTCGTGCGCCTCGCTCAGCTCGTCCATGGCACGCACCACGCCGGTGGTGTCCTCCACCCGGAACTCGATCACCCTGGTGCGCCGGCGCGCCACGCCTCGGTCGCCCCCGCCCCTCAGCCCACGCCGTCGGTCGCCGCAGGGGCGCCCGGTGCGAGCAGGGCGGCCCGTCGAGCGTGTCGATGGTGGCGAACGCCTCGACGGCGGTGCGCGACAGGCGCCGGGGCTGGTGCACGGGATATCCGAGGGCCACGAGGGCGGCCACCACCATGTGCTCGGGGACGCCGAAGGCGGCGCGCAGCTCGGCCTCACGTCGCACCACCATGGTGGTGATGACGCCGGCCAGGCCCTCGTGACGCGCCGCCAGCAGGATGCTCCACACGAAGGGGTAGACCGACGCCCCGCCGACGATGGTGTAGTGGTCGGCGTCGCGGTCGACGGTGGCGAGCATGCGCAGGTCGGCCAGGACGAGCAGGAGCACCGGGACCTCGTCGAGGTGCTCGGCGAAGCCGCCCGGACCGCGCCGGCGCCGCCTCGGCCATGGCCGGGGCCCCGGCCACGGCGCGCCCCTCGGCGTCGCGGTCGGTGAGCGGCGCCCAGGGGACGAGACCGGCCGCGCCCTGGGCCAGGTACTCGTACAGCATCGCCTCCACCGTCGACGCGATGCGGCTGGGGGCGGACAACTACGTCACGAAGCCGGCGGACGCCGACGACATTCTGGCCGCGTTCTCCCTCGCCGAGCAGCCCGTGTTCGCCGGTGCCGGCCAGACCTTCCAACCGCTGAGTCTGGCCCGCTCCGAGTGGGAGCACGTCCACCGCGTGCTGGCCGATTGCGGCGGCAACGTCTCCGAGGCGGCCCGCTTATTGGGCATTCACCGCCGTTCCCTGCAACGCAAGCTGCTGAAGCGGACCCCGGACTGATCGCCGCCCGTCGGAAAACGGCATATGCCCGCCCTCAGCAGACGCCAACTTGGCTGCCGGTCGGGGGGGTCGGAGTGAGCCCCCGGCCCCGGCGTGCTTTGCGAGAATTCGATCTCAAACTGCTTGCCGAGGCCGATCGCGCCGCTAAGATCATCGCGGGGCAATTTCGACGAGAGGAGCTGTCCGATGCCCACCCCGCATTCCTCCTGGCCGCGCCGCCGGGCGTTTACCTTGATCGAACTGCTGGTGGTGGTCGCGATCATCGGCATCCTGATCGCGCTGCTGCTGCCAGCCATTCAGGCGGCCCGCGAGGCCGGACGCCGGGCCAATTGCACTGCCAATCTGCGGCAGATGGGCATCGCCACGCACAACTACGAGTCGGCCCTGCACGTGCTGCCCCCTTCGATCGTGCTGAGCGGCAGCGTGGCGGCGGGCGTCACCTGGGACGGCGCCTGGAGCGTGCCGGCCCGGCTGCTGCCTTATCTGGAGGACAGGCGCTCTACCAGAACCTGAATTTCAAGATCAACAAAGAAGACCCGAGCATGCAGCCGTACATCGGGCTGAACGTCCCGATCTTGATCTGCCCCAGCGAATCGAACACGGCCGTCTCGACCCACGATTACGGGCAGTCGGGCGTCATCAGCTATGGCTGGTGTACCGGCGATTGGTTTGTCTGGGGCGGGTTTGCCGGCCCGCAAAACCGCACCGCCTTCGGGCCGAACCGTTCGCTAGGCTTCAGGCACATCATCGACGGACTGAGCAAAACCCTGTTCGGGGCCGAGGTGAAAACCTATCAGCCCTGCTACATCTGCGACAACGTCGGCTTGCGCAGATCAACAACCCCAACAGCATCCCGCCCCCCACCGCCGATCCGCACGCGATCGCGCCGGAGTATTTCAGCGGCTCCTGCCGGCTGTATCTGCTGGCCCACACCGAATGGTCCGACGGGAACACCCACGCCTCGGGCTTCACGACCGCCTGGACTCCCAATACCCGGATCCTGGGAACCCCGGCCGGCAACGTGGACATCGACCTCAACGGCGTGAACGAGGAAGACGGCGGCCCCACGTTCGCCGCCATCACTTCCCGCAGCTGGCATCCCGGTGGCGTGAACGTCGTCATGGGGGACGGCAGCGTGCAATTCGTGGCCAACGAAATCGACGGCCAGCTCTGGCGGGCCCTGGGCACGGTCGCGGGGCAGGAACTGATCCTCAGCAGTGCGTTTTGACTGCCTGGGCTCCCGACCTTCTGCTGGTACGTGCGGCGCAGCCAACCATAAGCGGTGCCAGCACTCGCCTGCCGGCAGTGGCCGCGAGCACCGGCGGTTCAAACCAAACTTGCCCGAAACGGCCGTTTCGCGTATTCAGGGGGCTCTTTGGTCCGCGTTCGCCTGGGCCATGCAGCATCGGACGGCCTCCCCGTGGTCGCACAATCTCTACTCTTGGCGGCAGCCTTGCTGGGCCAGTCGGGCTCCGCGCGCAGTCCGCTGCGCCCTTTGCACCGCTGCCGGGCCCGATGCCGCCGGCGTTCGCAACCTCGCCCAACCTGACCCCCACGCCGCCGCAGCCCCGGGCCGCACCGCTGGGCGGAGCGCTGCCGCAGGCCGTGGTTACCGACGACGTCGACCCCGCGAGTTTCCCGCCGACCGGCGTGCTGCCGCTCGATGTCAACGTGCCGCTGGCCGATCCCGCGCTGACGCCGATGGGCCGCTACTACGATCCGTTCACGCGGCAATTCACGTACGGCAATCGGGGAGTCCAGCCCTACAAGTTCGGCTGGTCGTCGTACGACGACATGACTTGGATGCCGACCGTGCCGGCCCGGGGTACGACCGGTTCGTTCCAGGACCTGGAGTGGAACTCGAATCTGCGCTATTCGCGGGCGATCGACGATCAGTGGATCTTCACTTGGACGCCGACCTGGAACACGTCGTTCTGGACGGGGCCGACCGGCGTGCCGCTGCCGGCCTCGGTCAGCCAGATTTCGTCCGACTTGCAGTTGTCGAGCGCTAGCGGCGGCCCGTTCGATTTTCAGATTGGCTTTACGCCGCAGGTGAATGCCGACTTGCAGAAGCAGCTCGACTCGAACGCCTACATGTTCGACGGGCGGTTCGTGTTCTTTTATCAGTCGTCGCCCAATCTGCGGTGGGCGTTCGGCTTCGCCTACTGGAATCGGGTGATCGATCAGTTCATTCCCTACGGCGGCATCATCTGGCGCCCAACGACCGCTGGGAATTCCGGTTGATGTTTCCCAAGACCCGGATCGCCCGCTACTGCGGCGAAACCCCCCGCGGGCCCTACTGGGTCTACGCCACGGCCGAGTACAACGCCCAGGCCTATCAGATCGACATGGAAAACGCGGCCGGCACCAAAACCCGCGGCGAGACCCGCGATTATCGGGTGATGCTCGGCATCACCGCCCAGCAAAGCTTCGCCACGCTGTTCGCCGAATGCGGGGTCGTGTTCGACCGGCAATTTATCTTTCGCGATTCGAGCTTCAACTTCGACGTCGCGCCGGGCCTGATCGCCCGCGTGGGCGTGTCGTTCTGAAGCGGACGTGCCGACGAGCCCGCGGCCATTGGCACCGCGCCAGAGGTTCGTTAGGCGCTGCTCCGCAGGCCCTCGGCGGGGGGAATGCTGGCGCAGGTCCAGGCCGGCCAGGCGGCGCCGAGGATCGCCGTCGCCAGCGCCAAGATTATCCCGGCGGCCACCGCGCTCCAGGAAACCTGCCCGCCGATCAGCACCGCCGTGGGCGGATACCAGGCCAACAGCCGGGGCACGATCATGCCCGCCACTACGCCGGCAGCGGCCCCGGCCGCGGCCAGCCAGAGCGACTCGAGCAGCACCAGCCGCACGATCCGGCTCCGCCGCCAGCCGATCGCCCGCAGGATGCCAAACTCCCGCCGCCGCTCCAGCACGCTCATGGCCATCGTGTTGAGCATGCCGCAGGCCCCTAGCACGGCCGCCAGCAGCGACACGAGCAGGGCCATCGTCCGCACCACCTTGAGCTGCTGCAGCGAGTGGACGAACGCGGCGCAGGGCGTGGCCGCCACCTCGGGATCGAGCTGTTCGATCGCGCGCCGCACGCGCTCGATCGTCGGCCCATCGCCGTGCGGCTCGACCATCACGACAAACCCCGTCACCTGGCCGGGCCGGTCCATCTGCCGCTGCAATTCGTCAAGCAGCAGAAACGCGGCCCCGTTCTCATAGATGCTGAAGCTCTCGAACACGCCCACGACCTGAAACGGCTGGGCGTACAGCTCGACCGTGTCGCCGGCGTGCTTGCCCAACTGCTCGGCCAGGATTCGCCCCAGCATGACCTGACCGGGCTCGCCGGCGCGCAGCTTGCGGCCCTCGAGCAGCTTGATCCGCTCGAGCACCGAGCAGCCCGGCTCCCAGCCGTTGACGATCACCATGAACAGCCCCTCGCGCTCGAACGAGACCATATCCATCAGCCCGGCGATCACCTCGCGGACCCCGGCCAGGGCGCGGATTTTGTCCCCGAGCGCGACGGGGATTCCCTTGGCCAACTGGGCCGCTCCGCCGCGGCGCTGCACGACCAGATCGACCCCTTGATCGGCGTAGAGCGATTGGAACGAGCTCTCCGAGGTCTCGGCGATGCCGACCAGGGCCACGACGATCGTCACCGCGATGCCGATGCCGGCAATTGTCAGCGCGGTCCGCGCCCGCCGCCGCACCAGATTTCGCCCTGCGACCCAGGCCAGGCGCATCGCTCACTCCGCGGCAGGGGGATGATCGGACAACCGGCCGTCGCAAATCCAGACGATCCGCTCGGCCCGCTGGGCCACTTCGGCCCCGTGAGTAATGACGACGATCGTCAGTCCCTGCTCGCGATGCAGCCGATCGAACAAATCGAGAACCATCGCCCCCGATTTCGAGTCCAGATTGCCCGTGGGCTCGTCGGCCAACAGCAACTTGGGATCGTTGGCCAGCGCCCGGGCAATCGCCACCCGCTGCCGCTCGCCGACCGACAGCCGCGTGGGCAGCGACGTCGGCCCGGTGCGACATGCCGACCAGCTCCAGCAGCCGGGCGGCCTGGGCCCGGCGCTCGCGCACACCGCGGTTGCCTTCGAACATCGGAATCTGCACGTTCTCCAGCGCCGTCAGCGTCGGCAGCAGATAGAACGACTGAAACACGAAGCCCAGCGTGTGGGCCCGAAACCGGTCCAGATCGCGGCAGCAGGAGAGCGCCCTGGCCGGAGAAAAGGATTTCGCCTTGGTCCGGCCGGTCGAGCCGCCGAGCAGATTGAGCAATGTCGATTTGCCGCTGCCGCTAGGGCCCATCACCGCCAGATACTCGCCCCGGCGGACGCTCAGCGACACGTCGTCCAGCGCGGTCACGGCGCCGTCGTCGTAACGGCGGCTGACGTGTTCGACGCGGAGCAAGGGCTCGGCGCCGGCCAAAGGCTCGGCATGATCGGCAGGGACGGAAGCGTCATTCATACCGCAGAGCCTCAGCGGCAGAAACCGATGCGGCCCGCAGCGCCGGATACGCCGCACCCAGCACGCCCGAGACCAGCGCCCCCAATACCCCGGCCGCCACGGCCACCAGATCCAGTCGGGGGCTGACGAACACCCGGGCCGTCGCATTGAGCGACAAGCCGGCCAGCAGCAACCGGGCCAGAACCAATCCGATCGCGCTCCCCGCGATCGCCAACAGCAGCGATTCGTAAACGATCATCCGCATCACCCGTCGCCGCGACCAGCCCAGCGCCCGCAGCACGCCCAGGTCGCGGGTCCGCTCCAGCACCGACATCCAGACGGTGTTCAAAACGCCCAACAGCGACAGCGTCAGCGCCACCAGCGACGTGGCGTAGGCCATCGCCGTCATCAATTTCGATTCGGAACTGCTGGTGACGAAGTCGCGTGTAGCGAGGGCCTTCAGCCCGAGCGGCCGCCCCGCGTCGTCGGCGAGCGCTTCGATCGAGCGACAAATCGCACTGAGCTGCTCTTGCCCCGCGACATCGGGCCCGACGCCGATGTGGAATTCCGAGACTTGACCCTGGCGATCCATCAATTGCTGCACGTCGGCCAGCAGGGCGACCACCGAGTTGCCCTCCAGCGCGTCGTGCCCGCGAAAGATGCCCAGGACCGTGAAGGGGGTACCCTCGATTTCGAGTTTGTAGCCCGGCTCGGCCGAGAGCGCGGTGGCGAGCCCACTGCCCAACAGCACGCCGTGCTGGTCGCCGGCGGTCGGCGCACGGCCGGCGACCACGTCGAACCGGGCCATGCCGGGCCCCTCGGCCCGAAACCCGTGCAGCGGCACGCCGACCAGGTCGCCCTCGCCCAGCGAAACCATCTCGGTCAGGCTGCCGTCGACGCTGGCCACGCCCGGTATTTCCGCCAACCGGTCGGCAAACTCGGCCCGCAGGGTGCTGGTGAGCCGCTCGGCCACGCCGGCCCGCACCACCACGATGTCGGCACCCCGGGCCCGATAGTATTCTTCCGCCGACCGGGCATAACCCCGGGCAATGCTGACCAGCGCCACCGTCGCGGCCACCGCCAGGGCGATGCCGATGATCGTCAACGTCGACCGCAAGCGGCGGACCCGCAGATTGTTCCAGACGACGTCGGCAAATCGCATCGCGGCGGGATTCCTGTCCCTGGTCGCGGTCCCACAAGGCACGGGGGAGAAGGCCCGCATGCCAGCTGGGCTGGATTATTCCACCGCACCGGGCGCGTGTCCATCCTGTTGCCGATCACGTGGGCGTGCACGGTCGGGTGGACTTTGGGTTCAATTGACAGTTTTCCGCGGCAAGGTCTACATTGCCCCCTCGAGGGGCAGCGCGATGACCAATCCAGCGACCATGAACGCCGAGCGGGCCGCCGCGATCCCGTGGGATGCGCTCGTGATCGGCGCCGGTCCCGCCGGGGCGCTGGCCGCCCAGCGTCTGGCCCGCGGTGGCCGGCGCGTGCTGCTGGTCGACGCCAAGACGTTTCCCCGCGACAAGGTCTGCGGCGGCTGCGTCAACGCCCGGGCGCTGGAAGTCCTCCACGAGGCCGGCCTGGGGCATGTCCTGGCCGACGTCGAGACCGTCGAGCTGCGCGAATATGTCGTACATTTGGGCCGGCGGGTGGTGGCGTTTCCGTTCGTCGGCGGGATCGCCGTTTCGCGATCCGCCTTCGACGCGGCCTTGGTCCGCGCGGCGATCGCGGCCGGTGCCGAGTTCCTGCCCGGCACGGCCGGCCGGCTCGTGCCCAGGCCAAGGAGTGGGGGGGTTGCAAGCGAAGAACAAAGCAGCGACCTGCGCGAAGTGCTGCTGGAGACAAACGGCGCGCCAGCCGGTCGCCGTCCAAGCTCAACTGGTCATCGTCGCCGATGGGCTCGCCCGCCGCAGCTTGCGCGACACGACCGAGCTGCCCGCCCGCACGGCCCCGGGCGCCTGGATCGGACTGCGGACGCTGCTGCCGGCTGCCGCCGAGGATTGTCCGCCCGGCCAATTGCGGATGGTGATCGGCCGCGCCGGTTACGTGGGCAGCGTGCAATTTTCCGACGGCACGCTCAACCTGGCGGCCGCCGTCGCCCCGGGCGCTTTGAAACAGGCCGGCACTCCCGGGGCGCTGATTGCCGGGTTGCTCGAATCGGCCGGCATTGCAGTGCCGTGCGGATTGGCTGCGCTCGATTGGCAGGGCACCGGTCCGCTCACGCACTGGTGCCCGGCGGTCGCGGCGGATCGCGTGTTCCTCGTCGGCGATGCGGCCGGCTACGTCGAGCCGTTCACCGGCGATGGGATCAGCCACGCCCTCGGGTCGGGCTTCGCGCTGGCCGATGTCATCCTGGCTGCCGAGCGCGGCGGGGCGCCGCAGCTGGCCGCGGCTTGGAACCGCCGCTACCGCCGCGAGGTCGTCGTCCGGCAGCGCCCACCGTGCGCTGGCGGCACTGTTGCATCGACCCCGGGCCGTCGCGCTCGGCTTTCGCCTCGCCGCCGCCTGTCCACCGCTGGCCCGATTGGTCGCCGGCCAGGTCAGTCAGCCGACGGCAATGACCCGATAATTGCCGCTCGCTGGTACGTCGGCTACCATGCGTGGCGAATCGCAGCGTCGCATACTCCGCCCGCGGGTCGACCGGCTGGGAGGGATTTTTCGTGGCGTCCATGGCTTCGGAACCTACCCCGGGCGGAACGCAACAATCCCCGAAACCGCGCCTGCGTTTCCGGCTCAGAACGCTGTTCTTGATGGTGACAGCCGCCGGTCTGGTGGCAGCGATTGCGAGTCAGGCGATCAAGATTCGGCTGCTCAGCACCCAAAACACGGCCCTGGCCGAGGAGAATCAACGGCTCGTCGCACAGGCAGACGCCTTGCGGATGTACAGCGCGGTGGATGCCCTGCACGCGGCGGGAGCCGCCCAGGCGGACCGTCTGCAGGTGGTGATCGACGAGAATTGGCGCGGCCATCCTGGCCTGTTCGCCAAGATCGCGGACTTGCACGATCTGTTTGGATTGGTTCTCGCTCGGAGCCCTGTCACCAACGAGGATCTCGCGGCGATCGCGGCGCTCCCCGGGCTCAACATTCTCAACCTCGACGACACGCAGGTCGACGATGGCTGTATCGCTTCGATTGTCGCGCTGAAATCCCTCAACACCCTCCTGGTGCGCGACACGGGGATCACCAGGCAGGGAATCCAGCGGATCCGCGCGGCGCTGCCCGCGCTGAAGATTGTAGACCGGCGCGTCTTGGTGGACGTCAGCCCGCAAGCGGCGAGCGCCGGACTGGGCTGCAAAACGGCTTACACGGTGAAGCTCACCAATCCCGGGAGCGACCCGGATACGTTTGAACTCAGCGCCCTGGCCCGCGACCTGCCGCTCTTCGCACAGACCGGCGGGCCATTTATATCCGACGCGACCACGCGCTCTTCGTGGGACCCGCACTGGCCGTCGGTAATGCTCCCCAGGCAACTGCTCGTTCCGCCGGGCACGGACAACGCCCAGATGGTCACGCTGACCACCACCCCTCCGCCGACTGCCGAGCCAAAGGCGTATCCCGTGGAGATCCTGGTACGTTCCGCGACCAATCCCAACATCGTCGGCCGGGCCTCGACCACCTTGAATGTTTTGCCACTGGGCGTCACCGTTGTGTTTTCGCCGCAGCCTGCGCCAGGAGTTAAGTTCCAGAGTGACATCGTTCCCACCGCGCCGCCGGGAACGACCTTTGAGGCCCGGATCAGCAACGTCGGCCAATCCGAGGATACGTATGAACTGTCGCTGGCCGGTCTCGGGGCGGCATGCGGCTGCGCTCGGCTCGCAATCCGTGACCCTGCCCGCCGGCGGCACGCAAACGGTCAAGGTCACGACCCGCGCGGTGAAATTTGCCGACGCCAATCTGCCGCTCTCAGTCGCCGCGGTCTCGCAAACCGATCCGGCAGTGCGGGCCGAGACGAGTTGGATCCTCGTCATGGGAGGCGGCGGCAGGGAGCTCAAGCCGGAAGAACTGGAGAGCTTCCTGCAGAACGAGAAGGCTGCGGGTGAATCGCGGGGTGACGGTCCGTGACAAGCGCGGCAATCGAAAGCCGGCACCCTTGGGAATACGCAACTGAAGCGCCGGCCAAGAGAACGCCGCGCAATAAAGGCCCGATTGCGGCCAGCGGCGTTTTCGAACGGGGCCTGGGGGAGGGGCCATCAGGCCCCAAGGCCCCTCCCCCAAACCCCCACCCCGTTCCCCTCTTCTCTGTTGTTCCGGACGACTTATAGAAACGTCCCGACTGCCTGCGCGGCGCCCCGCCACGGCTTCGGAAGGACGCGACGATTGTGTGACGTAAGCAATGTGCGCCCCGTTATTGACGTTCGTGACGCCTTGTCATTATTCGTTGGAGCGATTGTGCCGTATCGCCTTCGCCTTTCTCGCAAGCAATATCGAAGGCGGTGGCTCCCGTGTTGTCGCGGCGGTCGTAGTCTGCGCCAAGTTCGAGGAGTGCCAGTGCCGATTGAGTATATCCCCATGCCGCTGCGCACATCAGCGGCGTGACTCCGTCGGCCGTCTCGGCGTTTACATCGGCTCCGGCGGCGATCAGACGACGAACGACTGCGGTGTGTCCATTTGACGCGGCTTCGTGGAGGGCCGTCGTGCTGCGTTTACCCAGCGCGTCGACCGATGCCCCGTGCAGAATCAAGTCATTCACCGCCTCGAGCAAACCTTCGCTGGCCGCGATCATCAGCGGAGTTCTGCCAGTTTCGCTCACAGTATCCAGATTCGTGTTGCCCTTAAGCAAATCGGCCACGGCAGAAAGATCGCCCGTCGCTAGCCTTCTGTAGAGTTGTTCAAACTCGGGCTTTTTCATAACAGCTTCGGGTCGGAGCCTGCTGGAGCAGGGGGGAATTCAGACAACGCGTCCTACATCGTCAGAGTGCAATCGCAACGCTGTGAAACCCGCGGCTCACCAAGTGGTGCCCCACCGCCTCCGCGTCCTCCGCGCTCTCCGCGGTGAACAATCCGCATCGCCGCTCGCGAGCGATTCTACCAATTGCCCGCTGGGGTGACAGAATGTGACCGCAAGCCCAACGTCTCTGGCTCGGCACCGTCACGCCGCAATATCTTCGACCGGCTCGGGCTCGGTGGTGGCCGGGGCGGGCAGCCGCCAGCGGGAAAGCGGACCGACGGTCATGCCGGGATAGCCGGGCACGCGGGCGGCATAGACGAGGTACGGCTCGCCCAGGTAATGGGCCAGCCGCAGATCTTTGAGCCAACTGCCGAGGAAGATGTAAGCCGTCCAGATCGCGGTCAGCAGGGCGTGGTCGAGCGTCATCGTGGGCGTGAACCAGAGCAAGCCCAGGAAGCTCAAGTAGACGGGATGCCGTAGCCAGAAGTAGGCGCCCCGAGGTGTAAAGTCGCGCCGCGGCAGCGGCTGGCGGCGAATCCAGTGCAGCCATTCCTTGAGGCCGGTCTGATAGCCGAGCCCCGTGAGCGACAGACTGTAGAACAGCGCCAGCCAAGAGGCGATGTAGCCGGCGTCGAGCCCGCGGCCAGGGGACCCGTGGCGTGCCAAACGGTGCAGCCGGTGCACTCCGCCATTGCCAGAAGATCAGGCCCAGGCTGAGGCAGGTCATCGCGCAAAAAAAGAGGCCGTAAAAGCTGCGCGTGATCCACCGGCCCAGCCGCTGCCGCACCGGCGGCCAGAGCCACAGGCTGTGCGTGACGGCAAACTGCAGGGCGAGCACCCCGTCGATCCACAGCCAGGCGGCCGACACCCGGCCCTGCGGCAGCCGTAAGAACGAAATCAACTGCCAGGCGGTTGCGACGAAGATCAGTTGCGTCGCGGCCCCGGCCAACAGACCGGCGGCACGGCGGAAGCGCTCGCTGCGCGGCTCGGTGATCGGTAAGACTTCCATGTCCTAAAAGCACTCGGGGCACTGCCGCGTCCTGCGGCCTCGTGAAGCTCAGCCAGCCTTGCGGGCGACCAGCGCACCGTACTGCATCGAGCCGTCGCGATACGCTTCGAGGATCGTGCCGAAGCGCTCGAGGAATAGCCGCGTGTCGCGATCGACCAACTTGGCCAAATGCCGGATGCCAAAGCGTTGCACTCGGCGCTCGCAGATTTCCCAAGTCCGGGCAACCTGGGCCGTCCAATCGCGATTCTGCTCGACGACCAGGCCCGCCGCCTCGAACCAGCCGCAATAGTCGGCGGCCGTGCCCAGCGAGGGGCAGAGGAATCCCTGGCAGACTTCTTCGACCCGGCGAATCGCGGCTGGATCGGTCCGCTCGCCGGCCAGCCAGGCGCAGATCGCCACGCGTCCGCCCGGCTTCAGCCACTGGGCCGCCCGGCGAAAGAATTCCGGCTTGTTGAACAGGTGCTCGGTGCACTCGATGCTCCAGAGCAGGTCAAAACTTTCCGGCGGGCATTCAAGCCGCTCCGCATCGGCGCAGACCCAGGTAACTCGGCCGCCCAGACCGCGCAGTCGGCTTTCGACTGCGGCCCAAGCCCGCTGCACGGGGCTCAAGGTCACGCCGGTCACGTCGCAGCCGCGGCGGGCCAGATGCATGGCCGAGCCGCCCATCCCGCAGCCGACGTCGAGCACGGCCTGGCCCGGCTGCACGCCGGCCAGGGCGGCCAGCGTTTCAGTGAGCTGCAGCTGGGCCACGCGCGGCGATTCGTCGGCCTGCCACAGGCCGTGATGGATGTGCCGGCCCCAGAGCAGCCGGTAAAACAGCGTCGAGAGGTCGTAATGGAAACGAATGCTTTGCGAAGTGACCGCAGGAAAGGCAATCACGCGGTGGTTCCTTGAAGGCAGGGTGATGGGCACAGTGCCCGGAGGGAGAGAGGTCACAGCTGAGAACGGTGGAGCGGAGCGCGCGTGCTCACTGCCCCAGCTCGAAGTCGCCCCAGATCGTCAGCTCGTCGGCCACGCCGACGCGCCCAAGGCCGCAGTATACGGCGTGATGCCGTAATTGGTTTGCAGCACCTTGAACTTGCCCTTCAGCCGGGTCGATTTGGCGCCTTCGACCGCTTCGGCCGTCACGGTGAGCGGGCGGATGGTGCCGTGCAGCGTGAACCGGCCCCGCAGCTCGTACAGCGGGTGGCCGGCCGTGGTCCGCTTGCCGGTTTCCAAAGCCGAGTCGACGTCGAACGTGGCGGTGGGGTATTGCTTCACGTCGAGCACGCTTGCGCCGAGCATGTTGTCGTTGACCTTCTTCTGCGTGCCGGCGTCGGTCTGACCTTCCAGCCCGACGTACTTGCGGGCTTCGTCGGTGTCGGCCGTGAACGAGGTCATGTCGAACACGATCTGGCCGGCATTGCCACGCACGCCGAGGGCCAATGAGCCGCTCTTGACGTTGCCGACCACGCCGTGGACGTGACCCAAGCCGGTCTTTTCGACCCGGACGTAGACCCGGCTGGTTTTCAGATTGATCGCCGGCGCCGTGGCGGCGGCCCGACCCGCCTGCGATTCGGCCGAGCGGCCGCGGGCGGCCAGCAGGGCCGCGAGCGCGAAACTCAACACAAAACCGATGCGACGAGACATTCTGCCCTCCCTGGAAAACAAACAACGACGTCCCGCTGTCGGGCGGCATTGTACGACTCCGGACCAAGTTCGTCCCAGGCCAGATTTCGTGCTCGCCCGCTCGCGCGACGATTTCCGCACCGCACGCCGGGCCCGGGACTTCCGGGCTGCGCAAAGTCGTATAAAGAGTCGGAAACCGCCGGTCGTCTCCGTCGAGCCCGCAGGACTTGGCGGCATCGGTGCATCGCAATTGAACCTCAGTCTCAATATCTGCCCAACGGCTGCAAGCCGTAAACTGCCGACAGCCAGCAAGGAACACCAACATGTCGAAGTTCGGATTCGGGATCGTGGGACCGGGAATGATTGCCGGCGTGATCGCCGAAGCGATCGGCAAATCGCAGCACGCGCGGCTGACGGCCGTGTCGAGCCGGCGGATTGCGACCGCGCAGGAGTTCGCGGCTCGCTTTGGCAATGCCGCGGCGGTCGAAGGGACCGCGGCGCTGTTGGCCCGCGCCGATGTCGATGCGGTCTACATCGCTACGCCCACGGTGCCCAAGGAAGCGATCGCGCTGGCGGCGATCGCGGCCGGCAAGCACGTGCTGGTCGACAAACCGTTCGCCAGTCGCGAGTCGGTCGCCCGGATGACGGCGGCTGCGGCCGAGCGGGGCGTGGTGTTCATGGACGCGACGCACTTCGCACATCATCCTCGGACCCGAGCCATCCAGCAGCAGATGCCCGAGCGGATCGGCCAGCCGCGCTCGCTGCACACGGCGTTTTACTTTCCGTTTTCCGACCGCAACAACATCCGCTTCGACCCGGCCCAGGAGCCGATGACGGCGCTGGGAGACATGGCCTGGTATTCGATGCGGGCCGTGGTCGAGTACCTACGGCCCCGCAGCCCGATTGCCCGGGTGGCCGCGTCCACCGAGCGCGACCCGGCCACGGGAGCGATCATCCGGGCGGCGGGCATGATCGCGTTTGCCGGCGGCGAAGTTTCGACCTGGGACATCGGCTACACGGCCGGCACGGTGGTGATGGACCTGGAGCTGCTGGGCACCCAGGGCGTGATCGACATGGACGACTTCGTCCTCGATTGGACCGGCAGCTTCGCCTTTCAGAATCCGGACATTCCGATCGGCTACTTTCACCGCACCGGCATGGCCACGCGGAAGGACGCCACATTCGTCACCACGCCCAGCCCGCGCGGGCAAGAGATTCTGATGATCGACGACTTTGCCCAGCTCGCCGCATCCGGCAATGCCGCCGAACGAAACCGCTGGGCGGCCGCCACGCTCCAGACGCAGGAATATCTCGACGCCCTCTGGCAAGCGGCGAACTCGTAAACCGCACCGCGAGCATTCATGGATACTTTGACACGCTACCTCGTGGTGGGCCTGGCCGGCTCGGCCGGCGCTATGTTGCGGCTGCTGGTCGCGACGCTCTGCGGACGCTGGTTCGGCACGGGCTTTCCGATCGGCACGCTGGTGATCAATTTGTCGGGCAGCCTGTTTCTGGGCTGGTTCCTGACGATCATTTCCCAGCGGCACGTGGTGAGCGACAATATACGACTCGCGGTGGCGGTCGGCTTCGTGGGGGCCTACACCACGTTTTCCACGTTCGCCTACGAATCGAACGCGCTGATCGAAGACGGCGCCCTCGCCAAGGCCCTGACCAACCTGCTGGGCAGCCTGATCCTGGGCCTGGTCGCCGTGCGGCTGGGGATTTGGCTGGCCAGTGTCTGAACGGACCAACGAAGACGATCAATCGAGTCTCACGAATTGAGCCCGCGATGGATTCCGCGCCCGCGCAACCTGCAGCCACACCGCAAGAGCGCGAGCAAATCCTGCTCCGGGCCTGGCTCGACAGCGCCGACCGCACGCCGCTTACGCCCACCTACGAGCGGCTGGTCGCCGCCGCCCGGCGGGCGCAGCTGGCCGGCTGCACCGTGCTCCGGGCCATCGCGGGATTTGGCCCCGGCGGCAGCGCGACGCGCGGTCCCTGGACGCTGGTCGAGCACGTGCCGGTGATCGTCGAACTCGTCGATCGGGCCGAGCCGATCGCGGCGTTCGTCGAGACCACGGCCGGCCCGCTCTTGGGGCAGGGTCTGCTCACGCTCGAGCGGGCCCACGTGATGCTCGTCCGCGGGCAGACGGGCCGCGCGGCAGCCGCTCGTGCTTGGTCCGCCGTCCGCTCCCCTGGCCACTGTTCCCATCTGGAAGACAGCCCCTGCCATGCAAGTCAGCGAAACCGGCGTCCTGCTGCGGATCTTCATCGGCGAATCGGATCGGCACGACGACCGGCCGCTCTACCAGGCGATCGTCGAGCAGGCGCGGCAGCTAGGTCTGCGTGGCGCCACCGTGCTGCGGGGCGTGGAAGGGTTCGGCACCCATCACGTGGTACACAAGGCGGGACTGCTGGAAATGTCGACCGGGCTGCCGATCGTCGTCGAGGTGGTCGACTCGGAGGAGCGGATCAAAACCCTGCTGCCGAAGCTCGAATCGATGATCGCCGAGGGTACGATCACGATGGAATACGTCCAGCTCATTTCGCTTCGGCAACCCGCGAGCTAAGGAGCTGCACCAATCGAAGATTCCGCCGCGATGGACAAACCCGACGAACCGCGATTCGGCTGGCTCAACTCCACGATCCTGGGGATCGGCCTGGCCAGCCTGCTCTCGGACGTCGGCCACGAGATGGCGACCGCGGTCATGCCCGGGCTGCTGGCCAGCCTGGGCGTGGGCTCGGCCGTGCTGGGGCTGATCGAAGGCGTGGCCGACGCGGTGGCCAGCTTCGCCAAGCTCGGCTCGGGATGGTACAGCGATCGCCTGTCGCGGCGCAAGCCCTTGGCCGTGGCGGGCTACTTCCTCACCGCCTCGGGCATGGCCAGCTTCGCATTCGCAACTCACTGGTGGCACATTCTGCTGGGCCGGGTCGTCGGCTGGCTCGGTCGCGGCGCCCGCTCTCCGGTTCGCAACAGCCTGCTGGCCGAAGCCACGACCGAAGCGACCTACGGCCGGGCGTTCGGCTTCGAGCGAGCGATGGACAGCCTCGGCGCGGTGATCGGTCCGACTTTGGCCCTGGGGCTGGTGGCGACGATCGGCACGCGGCCGACGCTGGCATTGACCTTAATCCCGGGCATCGCCGCGGCGCTGGTTGTGTGGCTGCTGGTCCGCGAGCGCCCGCACACCGCCCAGCCGCACTTGAAATTCTGGCACAGCCTGGGCACGCTGCCGCACGAGTTTCGCCGCTACCTGGTGGGCGTGGGCATCGCCGGACTGGCGGGGTTCTCCAACACGCTCTTGATTCTCTGGGCCATTCAGGCCTGGACGCCGCGGCTGGGCGCGCCGGCCGCCACGCGATGGGCGATGGGGTTTTACATCGGCTACAACGTCGTCTACACGGCCTCGTGCTACGTGAGCGGCATCCTGGCCGACCGATTTCCTAAGCAATGGGTGCTGGCCGGCGGCTACGCCCTGGCCGTGGTGCCGGCCGTAGCCCTGAGCCTGGCCGGCTCGGCGATCTGGCCCTTCGCCGTGGCCTTCGCCTTTGCCGGCGTGTACATGGGTGTCTGGGAAACGCTCGAATCGTCGACCGCCGCGACGCTGCTGCCCAAGGAGCGGCGGGGCGTCGGCTTCGGAGTGCTGGCCACGGTCAACGGGATCGGCGACTTCGCCTCCAGCTCGCTGGTGGGCTTGCTCTGGGCCGCCACGCCGGTGGCGGCGATGTCGCTGGTCGCCGCCACAGCCCTGATCGGGGCAGCCGTCATCCTAACGACGCATCCGCAGTTGCCGCGGAAAACGTAGCGAATCGTCTGCGCGGCCGGCGAGCACCCACCGGGCTGAATCGAATCCAACGCCACGAGGAACCGCCGATGCCCGATCGCGTGCGTCGAAAGTCCGACCGCAAACCACAACTCCGCGGCGTCCAGCGACCGGAGTTGACCGCCACCGAAGCCAGCCGGCGGCTGCACGCGCTCGGCGCACCGCAAATGGCCGCGCATGCCGCAACGTTTTTCAAAACGGCCGCCGGGCAGTACGGCCACGGCGACCGGTTCGTCGGCGTGCGCGTGCCGGTAGTCCGCACGCTGGTGCGCGAATTCCGCGAGTTGCCGCACCCCGAAATCGAAGTGCTGCTCCATTCGCCTTGGCACGAAGAGCGGCTGCTGGCACTACTGCTGTTGGGACAGCGCTACGCCCGGGCGGACGAGCAAGGCCGGCAGGATGTCTATGAGCTTTATCTGGCGAATCTCGATCGAGTGAACAACTGGGACCTGGTCGACAGCTCGGCACCGCATATCGTCGGAGCGACATTTGGAAAATCGCAGTCGCAAGCTGCTGCTGAAGCTGGCCCGGGCCCAGAACCTGTGGCATCGGCGGATCGCCATCGTAGCCACGCAGCACTTTATCCGCCTGGGCGACTTTGCCGAAACGCTGGCCATCGGCCGGCTGCTCTTGGCCGATCGCGAAGACCTGATCCACAAGGCCACGGGCTGGATGCTCCGCGAGGTGGGCAAGCGCGACGAGGCGGTGCTCGACGCGTTTCTGGCCGAGCACGCCGCCCAGATGCCTCGCACCATGCTCCGCTATGCCATCGAGCGGATGTCGCCGCGAAAACGGCAGGCGTACCTGGCGCGAAAGCCGCCGGGCCGGGCCAAGGGCCGATAGCGGCCGGCCGGACAAGGGGCGCCGCGGCGTGAGTCCCCACGGCTTTCCCGCGCTTCACTTCATCGGGTGTCGCTGGAAGAAATCCCACATCAAGTCGGTCGCCGAGACGTCCTTGCTCGACTTGCCCAAGAAGCCGAGGGGGAATTCGTGGCCGGGCCAGGTGTGCCCGCCCCCTTGGATCGTGTACAGAATCACTTCGGTTCCCTCGGAGCCGGGGCCGTAGGTGCTCTGGGTGACGATGATTCCATCGCCCGACTTGTTCTGCAGTTCATTCACCAGCGGCTGGTCGGGACACTTGTCGGCCTTGACCCACGAGCGAATCGAATGCTCGACCGACGTGAATTGCACGCCGGCCACGCTTCTTTTGCCCTGGCCGCCCGCGAACGGCACGAACTCGTCGTTCGTGCCGTGAAAGTGCAATACCGACACCGGCCGCTTGGGATTGCAGGTCTCGCTGCCCATCGTGCCCGCGACCGGCGCAATGGCGGCGATGCGATCCGACAACTGGTCGGCGAGGTAGTACGCCATGATCCCGCCGTTGGAGATGCCGCTGGCAAAGACCCGCTTGGCGTCGATCGTGGCAACGGTGGCCAGATCGTCGAGCAGCGCCCGGGTAAAGGCCACATCGTCGACCCCGGTGCGCTGGGCATAGCCGCAGCAACTGCCGCCATTCCAGGTGGAAAAGCGGCCGGTCCCCTCGGGATAGACGGCCAGGAAGCCGGCCGCGTCGGCCTTGTCGCTGAAGCCCGACATCCGGATCGTCTGCCGGGCATTCGAGCCGGCGCCGTGAAACACCAGCACCATCGGCGTGGGCTTTTTCGGATCGTGTCGCCGGCGGCACGTGGACGACGAATTTGCGTTCCAACCCGCCGACGGTGAGCGTGCGGGCATGATCGCCCGGGCCGAGCGGTTCGGCCGCCAGGGAGGCAACAGAGATCAGAGCCAGAGCGGTAAGCATGTTCGTAACACCTCGCCGTTATCGAACCCCGCGGACCCGATTGGGTTCCGGGGCAGGCCCCCCCCGCTTTGCGAACAGCTTGCACGGTAGGGGGCTAGCCCGGCAGAGGGCCGCTCTCGGTCAGCAGGGTCCGACCGGTCCGGCCCGCGACGGAGGCGATCGCGGCGGTCAGCTCATTCAGTTCGATGGGCTTGGAGGTATGGACTTGAAAGCCGGCCAACAGGGCCCGCTGTCGGTCCTCGACCCGGGCGAAGCCGGTCAGGGCGATGGCCGGCAACTCCTTGACCGAATAACCTTTCGCCCGGATTTTGCGAATCATCTCGAACCCATCCTGGTTCGGCATGCCCAGGTCGCTGACCAGCACGTGGGGCTTGAACTCTGCCAGGGCCTCGATCGCCTGGGCCGCAGTGCTGACTTCGTGGGCGATGGCTCCGCAACTGACCAGGGCCCGCATCAGCATGCTCCGCGAGTCGAGCTCGTCGTCAACGACGAGCACGCGTATCCCGTCCAACCGCACGGCAACGAGGGCCGACTGGCCCGAATCGTCGATCGGTCCTGTCGTCGACGACGCGGGCGGACTTTGCATGATCGACAGGGGCAGCCTGACCGTGAAAGTAGCGCCTTGGTTGAGCCCGGCGCTGTGGGCCGATATCGATCCGCCGTGCATTTCGACCAGTTCCTTGCCGATGGCCAGTCCTAGCCCCAGCCCGCCGTGGGAGCGGGTGGTCGAAGCATCCCCCTGGCGGAAGCGGTCGAAGACGCGCGGCAGCAGCTCGGGGCTGATGCCCTGTCCCGTGTCGCTGACCGCGATTTCGACGTACGAGTCGACCCGGCGGAGGAGCACCTCGATTTTGCCCCCCTTGGGGGTGAACTTCACCGCGTTGTTGACCAGGTTCCAGACGACCTGCTGCAGCCGCGCGGGATCGCCCATGACGGCCCCCGCGGCGGCATCGTACATTTTCGTGATCCGGGTGCCCTTGGCATCGGCTGCCGGCAGGATCGCGATGACGGCCGCTTCGATCACCGATCGCAGGTCGACGGCCTGCACGTCCAGGCGGAGCTTGCCGGAGACGATCCGCGAGACGTCGAGCAGATCGGAAATCATTTGGGCCTGGGCCTGGGCGTTGCGCTCGATCACGTCGGCGCATTCCTGCATTTCGCCGGGCTCGAGCATGCCCAGCTTGAGCATTTGCACCCAGCCCAGAATGGAGTGCAGCGGCGTCCGCAGCTCATGCGAGAGCGTCGCCAGGAAATCATCCTTCAGCCGGTTGGCGCGTTCGGCCTCGTCGCGGGCAGCACGTTCGCGGACCAGCAATTCCTCGAGTTCGAGCTCGGCCCGGTACGCCCGCAGAAAGGCATTGACCGTGGCGACCAGCACCGGCGGCTCGATCGGATGGACCAGATAGCCGTTGGCGCCGGCTTCGAGCCCCTGCACCTTGTGCGAATCGTTGACGAAGGACGCCGACAGGTGAATGACCGGAATCCGCGCGCAACGCTGGTCGAGACGAATCTGCCGGCAGACTTCGAAACCGTGGATATCCGGCAGATTGACGTCCAGCACGACCAGACTTACTCCCTGGTCGAGAAACTTCAGCGCCTCGCCGCCCGTGGCCGCCTCGGACACGGTCCAGCCGGCGCCGCGCAGCACGCGCGCGGTCGAGTACCGCGTGGCGGGATTATCGTCGACGACCAGGATGTGCGGGGAATCAATGGACATGGGATGCTTGCTCCGCGCCGCCGGCGACGGTGGCGCTCGCGTCGGCGGGGCCGGGCGCATAGTGGACGGGAATCGTCACCGAGAAGGTCGAGCCCACGTTCGGTTCGCTGGTCATGGCAACGCTTCCGCCGAGCATTTCGGCGATCTTTTTGCTCAGCGCCAGCCCGAGGCCGGACCCGCGCCATTTCTTCTGCAAGGTCGATTCGATCTGGACGAAGTCCTCGAAGATGGCTTCGTGATATTCCGGGGCAATCCCGATGCCGGTGTCGGCCACGGAAAACGTGACCTGGTCGGCCGACGGTTTTCGCGCGGAAACTCGAACCTCGCCCTTGAGCGTGAACTTCAGCGCGTTGGAAATGAAATTCCGGAGAATCTGCGACAGCTTGGCGTGGTCCGTATAACAACGCATCGATTCCTGCGGCTCTTCGAAGATCAGCAAGACGTCGGCCGTCGTCAGCAGCGGCTTGAACATCCCGCGCAGGGCCGAGAACAGATCCAGCATCTCGAACCACTCGGGCGAGATGCTCAACCGGCCGACCTCGATCTTGGCCAGGTCGAGCAGGTCGCCCACCATCTCGCTCAACTCGACGGCCGCCCCCTGAATGAACTGGACCTGCTTCGCTTGCTCGTCGGTCAGCGGACCGTCCATCCGATCGAGCAGAATCCGGCTGATGCTGCGAATCGATCCCAGCGGCGTGCGAAACTCGTGGCTCATGTACGAGAGGAACCGGCTCTTGAGCTCGGTCGCTTCGCGCAGCGCGTGGGCCTGGCTGTCCAGCTCGGAGTAGAGTGCGACCACTCCGCGGTTGGTCTCGGCCAGCTCGCTGCGGAGCAGCTCGATCAGCTCGGCTTGCTCCCGCAACTGCTCGTGTGCTGCCGCGTCCGGCGGCCGCAAGGATTCCAATTCAGCCATCGGCGCCGCTCCCCGGGCCTGGCGGCCCGCCGCAGCGGACGACACAGACGGTGACGTCGTCGCGTCCGCGGAGAAAATCGCGGTACAACACCGCGGCAATCACCGCCGGGTGTCGCTGGGCCAGTCCCGGATAGGCGTCGAGCGACCAACGGGTGCGCAAACCGTCGGAATGCATGATCAGCAGTGCCCGGCCGGAAACGGGGTAATCGAAGGCCTGGACCCGGGGCATTTCGACTCCAACCGTGCCGTTGTGCGACACCAGCCCGCGGCCGCTGGCCGGCCCCTGGCCGCACAGGTGCCCGGCAATGTTGCCGATCCCGGCATAGCGGAGCGAACTCCGGTCGGCACCGAGATGTGCAACCGCCACGGCCGCCCCGCGGGTGCCGCGGAGCCGCGTGTGCAGATGCCGGAACCATTGATCCAGCGACGCGAGCGCCGCCACGGCGAAGTCGGAGACCGCCCGATCGGACGCCGCCGCGGCGTCGGGCCCGTGTCCCAAGCCGTCGGCCACGATCACCGCCAGGCCGCCGTCTTCTTCACAGATTCGCCAGGCATCGCCGTTGACGGTTTCACCCGGCGCCGGCAGATGAACCACGCCCCACTCCAGCGCGCGCATCGCGGGCTGGGCGGGCTGCGGAGCGATCCGGGCCAGCACGACCGTTCCGCCCGGAACGGTCGAGAAGATGTCGAATTCCGTGGCCAGCCGGCGGACCGCCCCCAAGCCGGTCCCCGGCGTGCCTCCCGTCGAGTAGCCGTCGATCAGGCAGCGCTCGACATCGGGCATGCCCGGCCCTGGATCGACGGACAGCAGCTCGATGCATTGCCCGCCGTTTCGCTCCAACGAGCGGAGCAGGATCTTGCCCTGCGGCGCGTAGCGGGCGAGATTATTGGCCAGCTCCGTGGCCGCGAGCGCAACCTTGCCGCAAGCATCTTCGGAAAAGCCGGCCGCGGCGGCCAGCCGGCTGGCGGCGCGGCGGGCCTCCCCCACGCAGCTGGCGTCGGGGACGGCGACTGCGATCTGGCAATCCGGCGGATGCGGCGACGAATCGAACATCATTTCCAGCGCGTCAGCGTGACTTGCGTCCCTTGGCCGGGCTCGCTCTTGAGATCGAACTCGTTGACCAGCCGCTTGGAGCCGGACAGACCCATGCCCAGGCCCTTGCCCGAAGTCCAGCCGTCGGTCATCGCCAATTCGAGATTCGGAATGCCGGGACCCTGGTCCCGGAACTGCAGTCGCACGCCCTTGCGGAGGCCGTCTTCGAGCGTTTCCCAATGCAGCTCGCCGCCCCCGCCGTGAATGATCGTATTGCGGGCGATCTCGCTGGCAGCCGTGACGAACTTGGTCTGGTCGACCAGCGAGAAGCCAGCCTCCTGGGCGAGCTTGCGGACCACCTGTCGCACGCTCACCACATCCTGCTCGCTGCGGACCGGCGCCGTCTCGGACTTAATCACGCCCATCGGCCGACTCCTCGCCCGGCGACATGCTGCGGAGATAGTCCATGCCGCGGTCGACGCTCAGCGCCGTTTTCACCCCGTGCAGCGAGACGCCCAGCTCGACCAGCGTGATCGCGACCGCGGGCTGCATGCCCACCAGGACCGTGGCCGCATCCATGATGTGCGACATGCTCGAGATATTGGCGATCATCCGACCGATGAACGAATCGATCAATTCCATGGCCGAGATGTCGATCAGCACGCCCTTGGCGCCCGTTTTCGAAATTCGCTCGGTCAAATCGTCTTGCAGCGTCAGGGCCAGCTGGTCGTGCATCTCTACCTGGATGGAAACGAGCAGGAAGCCGCCCATTTCCAGAATCGGAATGCGTTCCATGGAAGTCAGCTCTTCTCGCCGGCCTTGGTTTTCACGATCTGGCAACCGGTGCGCTTCAGGGCCAGCGACAACGCGTCGGCCAGCGTGGCTTTGGTCGTGATGCCTTCGAGATTGACTCCCAAATGGACGATGGTCTGCGCGATCTGCGGCCGGACGCCGCTCACGATGCAATCGGCGCCCATGAGCCGAATGGCCGTGACCGTCTTGATCAGATGCTGGGCCACCAGCGTGTCGACGGTCGGCACGCCCGTAATGTCGACGATGGCAATTTCCGAGCCGGTGTCGACGATTTTTTGCAGCAGCGTCTCCATCACGATTTGCGTCCGCGCGCTATCGAGCGTGCCGATCATCGGCAGGGCCAGTATGCCTGTCGCCAGGGTGACCACCGGCGTGGACAGCTCGAGCATCTCTTGCTGTTGCCGATTGATCAGCTCCTCGCGGGTTTTCTGATACGCCCGGACGGTCAACAGCCCCAGTTTGTCGATCAGCTCGGTGGCCTGCCAGGTTTGCTCGGCCAGGGCATCGGCATCTTTGCCAAGCTCGCCGCGCAAGCGGGCGAATAGCGGCTTCTTGAACGAGAACACGAACATCGCGGTCTGATCGGACGAGAAGCCCTGAGTGACCCGCGACCGCGAAATTCCACTCAGGAATTCCTCGATCCGCATCCATTCCGGCCGGTTCGTGCTGGTCGCATCGCCCAGGCTGGCGGCGACTTGCAATAGATTGACGAACTCGTTCGCCTGGCCGAACAACTCGGCCTCGCTGATCCGCGCATCCTTTGCCGACCCGGCGCTTTTCAGCTCCTTGACCCATTCGGCCACCAGATCGTCTTCGTGCCGCTTTAAGATATCGGCTAGTCGCCCTTGCCCTTTGGCCATCCGGCTCCCTTTCTCGCGTCGGTTCGCTGGGAATACTGCTTTGCTCAATGAAACACAAATCTCCCCGTGACGTTATTTCGTCGTCATGGGTGCGCTCCGCGACGCACACCACATGCAGGGCCGAAGAGACCCGCCCCCGCAACAAGGCTGGGCGGCATTGCAAACGGCTCCGCCGTTCACGTCGGCCAGCACCCGATCGCCGGGTGCCCAACGCGGCCGATTATAGGGGACAAATCGGCGGCGTGCGAACCAGTGCTGCTGCCGATTTACGGCCGAATCCCACTGCGTCGCCTGCCCGCGCAGCGTGCTGCGTCGGCCGGCAGCATTAGCGCGGATCCTGACCCTGCATCATTAATATCGATGATCGCCGGATTCGGCAACTTTCTGCGCGGCAGGACGGCGCCGTCGACGGAACCCAAGTTAGGGTTTCATTGTGCCTGGCCGCCGACGGCGTGCTCGAAACGACTTGCGTGCACGCCGACGACGCGCCTATTTCGGCTGCTTTTCCAGATTGCGGCGAAAGCGGCGGACGCCGTCCTGGGCCACGATCGGCAGCTTCGAGCGGAGCAGGTTGGCCCCGTGGAACCAGTCGGGCGGTTCGGCAAAGCCGATGTGATACTCGATCCAGACAGCCCCGGCCGGCTCGGCCAGCCGCGTGGCTTTGATGTACGAGCCCAGCCCGCTGTAGGCGTGGGCAGGGCCGAGCTTGCGGCGGCCCGAGGCGTCGCGCTCGATCGACCGCCAGACGTCTCCCAACTCCGGATCGTCGGCCAGCTTGGCTTCGAGCACCGAGGCCACGGTCACCGAATCGGCGGAAGCGGTCCGCACGTTGCGGGTCGTGGCGCGAATCCAAACGCGGTCGAGCAGGTTCATTTCCACGAGCAGGTAGCGGGCGTCACCGGGCTCGCTCGGCACCTTCAGCCCGTGCGCGGAGCACGTCGGCGGCCAGCAACTTCGCCCGGGGTCGATTCTCGGTTTCGCCGCCCCCCTGGGAATCGTCGTATTGCTCGCGGAGGAAATCGTCGCCGGCCAGCCGGTCGAGGGACGTGTAGGCCACGAACCCCAGATCGACCGTGCGTCCGGTCGACTTGGCCGTTTCGCCCCCTTGATCGATCTGGAGGACAAAGGGCGCCACGACCGAGCGCCGCACCAGCTCGTCCCAGGTTTGCCGCTCGCCGGCGGCGGCCACGATCCGGCGGCGCTGCTCGGCGGCCGACAGGCCGTCGTCCAGCGTGGGCCTTGGCAAAATGAGCTTCGCGCTCGGCCCGACGGCAATACCGCCGGTCACGAGATCCTCGACGATCGGGTTGTTCTCCGCCGCCGCAAGCAGCGCGGCCCCCAGGCTCGTGAACGCCGCGATCCCAAGCAACCACCGCAACCCCATCGCTAGCCCCCTCTCCAATGCGCGCCGTGCGCCCAGCGGTGCGCTGCGCCAGCGCCGATCCCGAGAACGGTCTCGGAGAGGGGGACAGTCCCATTTTGCTCTGCAGACTTCGCAGAATTGGGACGGTCCCCGACCGTTCTCGGATAGGCGCTTATTGTCCCAGCAGTTTCTCGGCCGATGGCTCGACCATCCACATATACAGGAAGCAGGGGAGCCGGGTGCGGTCGAGGCCGGGAATGTTCAGCGGCAACAGCTTGTCCTGCAGCGGCACGTTCGGCGTGATCGAATAGGCCGACAGTGGCTCGTCCCCCTCGCTGCGGAGGAACACGAGCCGGGCCTGCGGCGCACCGCCCAGTTGCCGGGCCAGGTCCACCGCATCGTCAAAATAGCCGATTTCGTCCACCAGGTGCAGCGGCAAAGCCTGGGCCGCCGTAAACACGCGACCGTCGAACACGGCCGGATTGTCGCGATTCACCCCGGCTCGCGAGGTGAGCACGACTTTCTCGAACCGCTGGTGAAATTCGTCGGCCATCTGCTGGAGCAGCTTGCGATTCTCGTCGTCGAGCGGTTTGACCGGAGTGCCCAAGTCGATCTTGCTGCCGCTTTTGACCGCCACGCTGAGGATGTTGAACTGGGCCATCAAATCCTGAACGTTGTAGACGTTCAGGATGCAACCTATGCCGCCCACGACCGACGTGGGATGTGCCAGGATCGTGTCGGCCGCGCAGGCCAGGTAATAGCCGCCGCCGGCGGCCACGTCCATCAGGCAGGCGACGACCGGCAGGCCGGTCCGTTCGCGAAAGGCTTTCAGGTCGCGCCACATGATATCGGTCGCCGTGACGCTGCCGCCGGGCGAATGAATCCGCAGCACGACGGCGGCTACGCCGGGCGAGGCCGTAATAGCATCGAGCCGCTGGCGGAACAAATCGACCGGGTTCTCGCCGCGCGAGCCCAGCCCCGTCGCGTTCGCATCGAGCAGCACGCCGTCGACGTCGATCACCGCGACGAACCGGCAGGGACTGGTCGGCTCGTAGGGATAAGGCAGCCGCATCGGCAGGACCGGCTGCTTGGGATCGGCCAGCCGGACCGTGGCTTGCACGTCGGCATCGCCGCTGGCCACCACATGAAACGGCTGGTGCAGACAGCCGCCCGCGGCCAGCACCACCGCCGCCACCCCGAGCCGCGCGGCGCTCCACGGGGCAAGGGTTGCCCAGCGCCGGCTGGAGTTTGCCGCGGCTATGGCGATCATCGGCGAAAAGCGAAGTCGGATGTGCTGAGGATGGATTCGCGAGCGGCGCCGCTCGCTACGACGGTTCGCTGCGTGCAGGTTGCCACGTAAATTCGGACGGGAAAGCAGTCCCCGCCAGCGTCTATTTAGGCCAGAATGCCCGGCAGGTCGAGGTCGATTGCCCGCTAGCAGCAGGCGCCGGCCTGGCGGGCGACCGCAATCGGCAGGGGAGGGGGGTTGCCGGCCGGTAGGGCCTGAACTGCCGCTGGCTGCGGCGGGGCCCAAACCTCGATATATTGACGGGTCGGCGGCCATGCTCACGGGCCGCCAGCATCCCCTCTGGCCTCCGGCCGTCGCGTCCAGGAGGCGGACCATCCCCGCAAGAATCGGTCGATGAATCAGATCGCCAACTATCCGCTCTGGGTTGGCCACGCGGGCGACAGCCGCGACTTTCGGGCCCAGTTCGAGCGCGGCATCCGCGCCATCGTGCAGCTGGCAGCCGAAGAGCCGGCGATCCCCGCCCCGCGCGACTTGCTGCTGCTCCGCATTCCGCTCGACGACGGGGCCGACAACGACCCCGATCTGCTGGCCATGGCAATTACCATCGTGCAGGGTCTGGTGGCCAAGCACTTTCCCACGCTCGTCTGCTGCGGGGCGGGCATGAGCCGCGCACCGGCGATCGTGGCCGCGGCCTTAAGCCTGATCGAGCACCGCAGCCCGGCCGAGTGCATCAAGACCGTGACCGATCATCATCCGGCCGACGTCGTGCCGGGCTTTTGGGCCGACGTCCGCGGGCGCTAGACCGACTCAAGTAAGGCGAGCGCCTTTGCCACCACGCCGCGAGGGCCGCCGTGCACGAGCTTTCGATTGCCCAGGCCTTGATCGATGCGGCGTGCGAGGCCGCCGGCCCGGCCCGCGTGACGCGGGTGATGATCCGCGTCGGCGAACTGGCGGGCGTCGTGGCCGAAGCCTTGCAATTCTCGTTCGAGGTGGCCGCCGATGGCACCGCCTGCGAAGGAGCCGAATTACAGATCGAGCCGGTGCCGCTGGCGATCCACTGCCCGGCGTGCGACGCCGTGCACACGTCGCTCGAACCTTATCGGCTGACCTGTCCCGCGTGCGGCACGACCGGCACGATCGTCGCCGGACGCGAACTCGACCTGATCGAAATCGAACTGGTGGACCATGATCCCTCACGCTGCGAACCCACACACTGCGATGCCAAGCATTGCCATTCCGCGCATTGTTGAACTCCGCACGCGGATTCTGAAAAAGAACGACGAACTGGCCCGCGCACTGCGGAGCGAGTTCGCCGAGTGCGGCCTGCTGGCGGTGAACGTGGTCTCCGCGCCGGGGCGGGCAAGACCGAGCTCTTGGCCCGCACGCTCCGCGTGCTCGGCGAGCGGTATGCGGTGGCGGCGGTCGTCGGCGATCTGGCCACGGACAACGACGCGGCCCGGCTGGCGGCCAGCGGTGCGCCGGCCCGGCAGATCCTCACCGGCACGATGTGCCACCTCGAAGCCGAGATGTTGCGCGGGCGCTCGTCGATTGGGATCTGAGCGCGCTCGATTTCCTCATGGTCGAAAACGTGGGCAATCTGGTCTGCCCGGCGAGTTGGGACTTGGGCGAAGATCTGCGCGTGCTCGTCTGCTCGGCGACCGAGGGGGAGGACAAGCCGCTCAAGTATCCGACGCTGATCGACTCGGCCGACGTGGTGCTGATCAACAAAATGGATCTGGCCGCGGCGGTCGAGTTCGACGTCGAGTTGGCCGAGCGGAACATTCAGCAAGTGCGGCCCGGCATTCCCGTGCTGCGGCTCTCGGCCCGCACCGGCGCCGGCTGCGACGCGTGGCTCGCGCTCTTGGCCGAGCGCCTGCGAGCGAAACTGCGCCAGCGGACAACTCGGTGGGCGAACGAACGAGCTGGCGGCGGGCAGTCAGGCCGTGCCGGGCGCGGCAAGCGAGTGACCCGGGTCGCGGCCCGCGCACTTGCCGCGCAATGCCTACAGGCAGGATGCCGACAGGGCGGGGTACAATTCCCGCTCAAACGACGTGGCAGCGGCGCACGCTTCGGCTTCCATGATTCGCTGGGCTATTTCCGCGCGATGGATCGGCGTGCTCGGCGGCGCGTCGAAGCCCAACCGCACGCGGCCATCGCGGGCTTCGAGAATGGTGATCGTGATGTTCGGGCCGATCACGATCCGTTCGTTCTGCTTGCGACTGAGTACCAGCATGATTTCACCCTCCTGATGACAAGAAACCTTCCGTGAATCGATTCTCTCTGCAACCAGTCAGTTGCGGTCGGCCCGCCTGACGGGCTTGTGACGCGGCGGCCGGCTGGCGTGCATGTCGACCACCTCGACCTCGTTTCTTACTTCGCGAATGCCCGCCACATGGCTGACGAGCGTTTGGGCCAATTGCTTGAGGTAATAACTCGAAACCCGGCCCCGCAGCGCGACGACGTCCTCCTCGCCGTGGCAAGTCAGTGCTTGCAGCGGCGGGTAGGAGCTGGCCGCCAGCCGGGCCGCGGCCACTTGGGCCAGGGTCGGCGGCCGATCCGGCGCCGGGCCGACGTCGAACCCGGATCGGGGTTCCGTTGCGGATACTTCAATCATGGGCATTCTCCCTGCTCGCCACCGGCTTCGCATCGCGGCCGGCGCCGAGCTGTGAATGGGCGGTTTCCCGCCCTGAAGGTTTAGTCCCGCAGCGGGGCAACATGCCGCCTGTCAGGACAACAAAAAAACCCACCCGCGCGAAAGGTCGCACGGGAGGGTTTTGATCGGTTTGCCGCGAAAATGCCCGACACGAGCACCTCGCACGAATTTCAATCTATGCCCCCCCAGTGTGCCGGTCAAGAGCAGGATTTCCCCCGCATATTTTCCGCCGCGGCGCGGCGCTCGCTGGCACGGCCTGCCGCGCCTTTCCCCCGCCGCCAAACGTGGTAGCATGGCACACGAGGGAGCAGCTCGCGACGGGCTACACCTGGAAAATCATTTGGGCCCGCACGACTCTCTCCGGCAGAGCCGCGCGGGCTTTTTGTTGCGCGTGCCGAAATCAAGTCGACAAGCTTATGCTGCAAAACGAGCTCTACCGGCACTATCAAGACCTGCAAGCCTACGTCGCTTGGAGTCCGCCGACGTCCAGCGGATTCGCATTGCCGGCCAGGTGATCGAGCCGCACATCGTCGGCCTGATCGACGATTTCTACGCCGAGATCGTCCGCCATCCGGCAGCCCACCAGGTCATTCGCGGCGGTGCCGAGCAGATCGAACGGCTCAAGGGCACGCTCCGCTCCTGGCTGCGAGGTCTGTTTCACGACGATTACGACGCCGACTACGTCGCCCGGCGCCGGCGCGTTGGCCTGAAGCACGTCGAAATCGGCCTCGACCAGACCTACACCAACGCGGCGTTGTCCCGGTTGCGGACAGGCATGACGGTCGCGCTCGAAGCCAACCCGCCGATCGACCGCGCCGAGCTGACCGCCGTTCTGCGTTCGCTCAACAAGCTGCTCGATCTGGACCTGGCGATTATCGAACTGGCCTACCAGACGGAGTTTCGCCGGCGGCAGAAGCAGGTCGAGCGGCTGGCAGCGATCGGCCAGGTGGCCGGCGGAGTGGCGCATGAAATTCGCAACCCGCTCAACGTGATCAAGACTTCGGTCTATTACCTGCTGCACGCGAACAGCCCGAGCCCCGAGAAAGTCGCCACCCACCTGGCCCGGATCGAGCGGCAGGTCGGCGTTGCCGATCACGTGGTGACGGCGCTGAACGATTTCGCCCGGCTGGGCGCGCCGGACGTCCAGCCGCTGTCGCTGGCTGCGCTGCTGGCGGAAGTCTTGGAACTGAACCCGGTCGGCAGCGCCATTCAGGTGGCGCTGGACTGCCCGGACGGATTCCCCGCGGTCGCGGGAGACGCCCGGCAGCTGCGGATCGTGCTGGGCAACCTGATCCGCAACGCTCGCGAAGCCATGCCCGACGGCGGCCGGCTGTCGATCACGGCCCGCGAGCATGGCGACGAGGTCGCCGTCGCGGTGACCGACACCGGCAGCGGGATCCGCCCCGAGGATTTGCCGAAGATCATGGAGCCGCTCTATTCGACCAAAGCCCGGGGCATCGGCCTGGGACTGTCGATCACGCGGGCCATCGTCGAAAAGCACGGCGGCCGACTGGAAGTGGTAAGTCACTGGGGCACGGGCTCGACGTTTACCGTCCGCCTGCGCCCGGCAACCGAATCGCCAACTCGGGAAGTGCAGACATGACGGGAGAAACCGCGAAACTGCCGCGATTGCTCGTCGTCGACGACGAGGCCGATACCTGCGCCAACTTGCAGGACATCTTCAGCGACCTGGGCTATCAGGTCGACGCGGCCCAGGATGGCGCGGCGGCACTCGCGCTGGTGCGGCAGCACAGCTATGACGTGGCACTGCTCGACCTGCGGATGCCGGCCATGAACGGGTTGGAGCTGTATCGCGAGATTCGCCAGATTTCGGCCAGCACCGTGGCGATTGTCATCACGGCCTACGCCAGCAGCGACACGGCCAGGGCCGTGCTCGACGCCGGCGCCTGGCGGATCGTCGCCAAGCCGATCGATTTCGGCCAGATCCAGCGGCTGGTCGAGGCCGCGGTCGATCAACCGCTGGTGTTGGTGGTCGACGACGACCACGATTTTTGCGAATCGCTCTGGGACTTGCTCCGCGAGCATGGCTACCGGGTCGCCATCGCCCACGACGTGCCGGCAGCCGAGGAATACCTGCGACGGCATGATTACCACCTGGTGCTGATCGACATGAGGCTCTCCGGCGCGGGCGACGGCATCGCCGTGCTCGAAGCCGTCCAAACCCGGAACCCGGCGGCCCGGACGCTGCTGATCACGGGCTTCGCCAAAGAAATGAGTACCTCGATTGGCCGGTGCTGGAAAGCGGGGCAAGTGCCGTGTGCTATAAACCCTTCGACGTCGGCCAGTTGCTGCAGACGGTCGATCACCTTGCCCGCCACGTCGGCTGAAAGGCCGCTCCAGCATGCAACGAATTGGCCAGGCTCCCTCCGACGAGACCGCCGGCAGCCCCACGCCCGGCTGGCGGCGCTGGTGGTCGAAGACGACCCCGACACCCGGGCCAATCTGCAGGATATCCTCGAGCTCGACGCTTGGCGGGTGGAAACCGCCAGCTCGCTTGGCGAGCTGCTCGGCCGCAGCGACTGGTCGGAGATTGCGGTCGTCATTCTCGACCGCCGCCTGCCCGACGGCCAGGCCGAGCAAATCCTCCCGCAGCTGCGCAAGCTGGCTCCCCAGGCCGCGGTCATCATCGTCACCGGCTTTGCCGACTTGAACGATGCGATTCTGGCGTTGCGGCACGGCGCCGCGGATTTCCTGCTCAAGCCGGTCAACCCGGATGCCCTGCGGGCGAGCATCTGCCGGATCGTCGAGCAAAAACAGACCGAGCGCAAACTGCGCGTCAGCCAGGAACGGCTTCGCGAGGAGCGCGATTTTGCCGAAAGCCTGATCGAAACGGCCCAGATGATCGTCCTGCTGCGCAATACGCACGGACATATCGTCCGCTTCAACCGCTATTTTGCCGAGCTCACGCAATACAGCCTCGACGAAGTCCGCGACGGAGCCGGGAACGATCCGTTCCTGAGCGTTGCCGATCGCACCGCGGCCGAGGAGCTGTTCCACCGGGCCCTGACGCAGGGCCGGCTGGATTGGACTTCGACCATCGTGACCAAGGCGGGCGAATCGCGCCGCATCCACTGGTCGAGCAAGACCCTGCTCGACGCCGCCGGCCAGACGGTCGGCCTGCTGACCTGTGGTCTGGACATTTCCGACCTGGAGGAGGCCCAGCGGCGGGCGCTGCAATCCGAGCGATTGGCGGCGATCGGTCAGATGATGGCCGGCCTGGCCCACGAAAGCGGCAATGCCCTGCAGCGCAGCAAAGCCTGCCTGGAGATGCTGGCTCTGGACGTGGAGGACCGGCCGGCAGCGCTCGACTTGATCGCCCGCGTGCAGCGCGCCGAAGACCACCTCTGGACGCTGTACGAGGAAGTCCGCCAGTATGCGGCGCCGATTACGTTGCGGACCGAAATCTGCGAACCTCGCCAGACTTGGCGAAGTGTGGGACGATCTGGTCGAAGCACATGCCGCGCGGCGGATTCGGCTGGTCGAGGAATTGGGCCAGGTCGACCTGGCGTGTTCGGTCGACCGCTTCGCGATCGGCCAGGTCTGGCGAAATATCCTCCAAAACGCGATCCAGGCCGTAGCCGAAGGGACCAGCATCACGATACGCTGTGCGAATACGACGCTCGGCGGGCGCGCGGCCGTGCGGATCAGCATCGCGGACCAGGGGCCCGGACTCTCCGCCGAACAACGCAAGCGGGTCTTCGAGCCGTTCTTTACCACCAAGACCAAGGGGACCGGCCTGGGCATGGCAATTGCTCAACGGATCGTCTCGTCGCACGAAGGCACTATCGCCGTCGCCGATCGGGACGGTCCCGGTGCGGAATTCAGCATCGTTTTGCCGCGAGATTCCCCATGCCCCAAGCCCTGAGAATTGCCGTCGCCGACGATGAACCCGACATGCGCGATTTCTTCGAGCGGATGCTGCCCCGCTGCGGGCACCAGGTCGTGGCGCTGGCCGAGACCGGCCGCGAGCTGCTGGAGCGCTGTCGCACGCTGAAGCCCGACCTGGTCATCACCGACATCAAGATGCCCGACATGGACGGCATCGAAGCCTCGGAGGAGCTGTTCCGCGAACGCCCCACGCCGGTGATTCTGGTCTCGGCCTATCACGATCCGCAGCTCATTGAACGGGCCAATGCCGACCACGTGATGGCCTACCTCGTCAAGCCGATCGGCCAGGCCGACTTGCCGCCGACGATTGCACTGGCGATCCGCCGCTTCAGCGAAATGCAGTCGCTGCGTCAGGAAGCGGCCGACCTGCGGCAGGCCCTCGCCGATCGCAAGGTCATCGAGCGGGCCAAAGGCATCTTGATGAACTCCCTCATACTGAACGAAAAAGACGCTTTCCGGCGGCTGCAGGAATTGGCCTCGGAAAAGAACCTCAAGCTGGTCCAGGCCGCCGAAACGATCACAGCGCTCGAGCACGCGCTGCGGCCGGCCGGCGAATGATCTTCGGCCTTGGGCAACATCGCGGAAATCCCTCATGAGCGTGCACAATCTGGATTCGATCTTCCGGCCTGCGCGGCGTCGCCGTGATCGGTGCCAGCGACACGCCGGGCAAGGTCGGCTATACCGTTCTGCACAATCTGAAACAGCAGTTCCCCGGCCTGCTGGTGCCCGTCAATTCGCACCAGGCCAGCGTGCAGGGTTTGCCCGCTGTCAAGCACGTCGGCGACGCCCAAGGCCCGCTCGACCTGGCCGTGATTTGCACGCCGGCCGCGGGAGTGCCGCAACTCGTCCGCGAGTGCGGGCAGGCCGGCATTCGCGGCATCGTGATTCTGTCGGCCGGCTTTCGCGAGGTCGGAGCCGCCGGCCGCCAGCTGGAGCAGGACGTCGCCGCCGCGAAGGCCGAGTTCCCCGGCATGCGGCTGATCGGGCCGAATTGCCTGGGCGTGCTCGCCCCGCACAGCCGGCTCAACGCCAGCTTCGCCGCCACCTCGCCCCGGGCCGGCAACGTGGCGTTCGTCTCGCAATCGGGTGCGCTGTGTACCGCCGTGCTCGACTGGGCCGCCGCCGAGGAAATCGGCTTTTCCTACTTCGTCTCGATCGGCAACATGCTCGATGTGGGCTTCGGCGACCTGCTCGACTACTGCGGGGCCGACCCGCGGACCGACGCGATCGTGCTGTACGTCGAATCGATCAGCTCGGCCCGGCAGTTCATGTCGGCCGCCCGAGCGGTTGCCCAGCACAAGCCAATCGTCGTGTATAAGGCCGGGCGCTACGCCCAGTCGGCGCAGGCCGCGGCCTCGCACACCGGAGCGATGGCCGGCGTCGACGCGGTCTACGACGCGGCTCTCCGCCGGGCCGGCGCGGTCCGCGTTGGCGATCTGGACGATCTGTTCGACTGTGCCGAGCTGCTGGCCCGCAAGCGGCTGCCGAGCGGTCCGCGGCTGGCGATCGTCACCAATGCCGGCGGGCCGGGCGTGATCGCGACCGATGCGCTGCTCCTGGCCCGCAAGGGCACGCTGGCCGAGTTGTCGCCCGAACTGAAGGCTCAGCTCGACGCCGCGCTGCCCAGTTGCTGGTCGCACGGCAATCCGATCGACATCCTGGGCGACGCCACGCCTGAGCGCTTCGGCCTGGCGCTGGGCCATGCTCTGGCCGATCGCGGGGTCGACGCCGCGCTGGTCCTGCTGTCGCCGCAAGCGATGACCGATCCGACCGGATCGGCCCGGGCCGTGAGCGAAGCGACTGCGGCAAGCCACAAACCCGTCCTGGCGGCCTGGCTGGGAGGCGAGCTGGTGCAAGAGGGTGCGCACCTGCTCAAGCAGAAGGGGGTGCCCACCTATGCCACGCCCGAGCACGCGATCCGGGCGCTGACCTACCTCGATTCCTACCGCCGCAACCTGGAAGTGCTCTACGAAACCCCGCGGGAGATTCCGCTCGACTTGCCGCTCGATCGGACGGCCGCCCGAGACGCGTTTCGGCAGCTGAACATCACGGCCCCAACGATCCTCTCGGAGCAGCAATCCAAGCAGCTCCTGGCCGCTTATGGCATCCCGACCACGCAGCCGATGCTGGCCCAAACGGCCCGCGCCGCGGTGGCCGAGGCCGATCGGCAGAGCTATCCCGTGGTCCTGAAGATCGCCTCGCCCGACATTACCCACAAGACCGACGTCGGCGGCGTGGCCCTCGATCTGGCCGACAGCGCGGCCGTCGCGGCGGCCTACGACCGGTTGCTCGCCACGGCTCGCGCCAGCCGCCCCGACGCCCGGCTCGACGGCGTCACCGTCCAGCGGATGATCGATCGCAGCGGGAGCGTCGAGTTGATCGTCGGGGCCAAACAGGATCCGGTGTTCGGCGCCGTCGTGCTGGTGGGCATGGGCGGAATCACGGCCGAGTTGCTCAACGATCGGGCACTCGAATTGCCGCCCCTCGATGGGACGCTGGCCCGGCGGATGCTCGAATCGCTCCAGCTCTGGCCGCTCTTGGCCGGATACCGCGGCCGCCAGCCGGTCGACGTCGATCGCCTGGTCGAAGTCCTGGTGCGGTTCTCCTACCTCGTGACCGATTTTCCCGAGTTCGTCGAAATCGACGTGAACCCGCTGCTGGTCGGCCGGGGCGGCACGATGGCGCTCGACGCGCGGATCGTCGTCGATCCGACTCGCTCGGGAGGTGCCCGGCGATTCAGCCATCTGGCGATCTGCCCCTACCCGTCGCGGTACGTGCGGCAAGTCCAACTGCGCGACGGCACGCAGGTGCTGCTGCGGCCGATCAAGCCCGAGGACGAGCCGCGCTGGCGGGCGCTGCACGCCCGGAGTTCGCCCGAAACGATCTGGGCCCGCTTTCAAAGCATGTTCAAGGAAGCGACCCACGACATGGCGATGCGGTTCTGCTTCCTCGATTACGACCGCGATCTGTCGATCGTGGCCGAGGTGCCGGGCGATCCCCTGCGGCAACTGATCGGCGTGGCCAGCCTGACGCCGACCCGGACCACGTCGACGCCGAATTTGCCGTCTTGGTTCCCGACGATTGGCAGGGCAGGGGATTGGGGCGACTAATGACCGAATTCTGCCTGGAGATCGCCGCCGATTGGAAACTGACCCGGGTGATGCCCAGACCGAGCCGCTCAACCAGCGGATGCTGCGAATCTTCGAGCGCTGTGGTTTCGCGCTGCGGCACGACGCCGGGGCGGGAGTCGTGCGCGCCGTCCACGAGGTCGGCCGTGCTACAGCGGCCGAGGGGCAGCGTCCCGAGTCCAAGCCGGCGCAGGCTTCCAGCGCGCGCTGAGGGGAGGGTGCCACCCATGTTTCGCTCCCTGTTGGTGCCGCTCGACGGCTCGGCCCTGGCCGAGCAAGCCTTGCCCTGGGCCCGCGAGATTGCCCACCGCTCGGGAGCGGCGCTCGAGCTGGCTCGAGTTCCACGGGCTCTACGCGCGCTCACGGCCCCGGCGTATGCCGGCGCGCCGTTCAATCCCCACTCGGCCGAGGACTTTCGCGCCGCCGAGGAGCGCTATCTCGCCGAACTGGCCGCCCGTGAGTGCGGCGATCGGGCGGCCGGCACCCGCTGCGCCGTCGTCGACGGCCTGGTGGTCGACGCGCTCAACCGGCACGCGGCGGCAATTGGGGCCGAGCTGATCGTCATGACCACCCACGGCCGGGGACCCGTGAGCCGGGCGTTCCTGGGCAGCGTGGCCGACGAAATGGTCCGCCGCAGTCCGCTGCCGCTGCTCTTGATCCGGCCCCAACCGACGCCGGCATTCGGCGCCTGCGCCGCCCTGCGTGCGCAATGTTCTCTTGCCGCTCGACCTCTCGGCCGAATCGGAGCGGGCCATCGCGCCGGCGATTCATCTGGCGGCATGCTTCGGCGCGTTGCTCACGCTGCTGCACGTTGTCGAGCCCGGCGCGGCCAGCGGCGATCCAAGCGGTGCCGAGCAACCCGAAGCCGCCTTGAATCGGGTGCGGGCAACGGCCATCGATCTGGCCACCGGAGCGGGCTGGTCCGGCCCGGAGATCCACGTCCGCGTGGTCGGCGCCACGCACGTGGCCTCGGCGATTGTCGACGAGGCCGCGGCCGGGTCGTGCGACGTGATTGCCCTGGCGACTCAGGGCCGGAGCGGCTTTCGCCGCCTGCTGTTGGGCAGCGTGGCCGACAAGGTGCTCCGCACGGCCGATCTTCCCCTGTTGGTCTGCCGCGGCCGATCCGAATAGCCGGACGCGGCACTGCTGGCCATGTGTGCGCGGAATCGCACGCAACTGTATCCCTGAGGTGCATTGAGTTGGCCCTCATGGCGGTTCCCATGCAGCGCGGCGCAGGTTTTTTCCGGCATTTTGCCGCGGCGATCCCGCTCCCCGGCGCGCTTGCAGCGCGAATTGGCACGTTAGCTGCTAACGCTCATCGACCACACGGCTGACGATCGGCAAACGCCTGACAAGCTTTGCCGCCGCTAGTCGTCAGCGAGTTGACCGGCCGTAGCGCCCGTTGGGGGGAAGAAGAGTGCGCGTGCGAGTTTTATCCGTGGTGCTCCTGGCGATCCTGGTTGCCGGTTGCGAGCGCGCGGCCGAGCCGGTGTATACCTTGCGGCCCGACGTCCAAGAGCTGGCACCCGAGGTGCGTCAGTCCATTGCCCAGGAGCTGCTCAAGTACTGCGGCACGCCCCAGCATCCCAAGTTGCTTGGCGGCGGCGTCGACCCGCTCACGCTGGAACGCGGAGCCGCCGTGTTTCAGCAGCGCTGCGTCGGCTGCCACGGCGAGACGGGCGATGGCAACGGGCCCGCGGCCGAATACCTGTATCCGCGGCCGCGCGATTATCGCCGCGGAATCTTCAAATTCACTTCGACGCCCTACGGCTCCAAGCCGCGGCGCGAAGATCTCGTCCGCGTCGTCCGGCACGGAGCCCGGGGCACTTCGATGCCCGAGTTCAAGCTGCTCAGCGACGACGATCTGCAGGCCGTGGTCGATTACGTGCTGGCATTGACCCATCGCGGCGAACTGGAGCACGCCCTGGCAATGGAAGCCGACGAGGAGGACTCGATCGACCCGGAAAAGACTCCCGAGCTCGTCGATTCGATCCTGGCCCGCTGGCACGACGCGCAGGGCAAGCTCGTCCGGCCGCTCACCCCCGAAACGCCCTACGACCAGGAATCGATCGAACGGGGCCGCCAGGCCTTTCTGACCGAGACTGCCGGCTGCTTCAAGTGCCACGGGCCCAACGGCCGCGGCCAGCCGGTCGACAATCCGCAAGGCTTCAAGGACGCCTGGGACCATCCCACCCGGGCCGCCGACCTGACGGCCGGCATGTTCCACGGTGGCGGACGGCCGAGCGACATCTACCGCCGGATTTATAGCGGCATCAACGGCACGCCGATGCCGGGTTTCAGCGCCCAGCTGTCGGGCAAGCCCGAGACGTTCTGGGACCTGGTCCATTACGTCGAATTCGTCTCCAACGCCCGCCGAACGGAGATGCTCGCCGCCAATCGTCCGGAGCGTCAGCGCCGCGCTGCGAAAGCGGACTCGGCCGCGGAATCCAAGGCCGGCGAATCGTCTGCCGCCGAAAACGGTGAAGCAGCGGCGAGCGAGGCGTCGGCCAGCGACAAGGCCCAACCGGCGGAAGCGGCGGCCCCTGCCGATGCCGACTCCCAGCCCGCCGACGACGAATCGCGGCCGGCTGAACCGGCGGCGGAAAGTCCCTGAGCGAATCGGCGCACCGGCGTCGAACCGTGCATTCAAGCAGCCCCCAGTGAGCAAGTGGGTCATGGACCGCGAGAAAACGCGACGCGAACTCGAGCAATTGCGGCTGCGGATGCAGCAGATCGAGACCGAGCTGGCCGAGGAGCGCGCGAGTGGCCGCCCAAGACCTACTACGCCGCCTACTACGCCACGACGGGCGCGCTGTTGGGTTTCGTCGGCGCCATGACCAGCCTGCTGTTCAACATCGTGGGCTCGGTCCTGATGCCGGCACCGGCCGGCGCGCCACAGCACCCGCTGCGGCTGATCCAGGTTTACCTGACTTTTCCGCTGGGCCGTTCGGCGCTCGAAATCGACAAGGGAATCACGCTGGCCATCGGCTGCTGCTTGTACCTGGCCACCGGCATGGTCTACGGAATGATCTTTCAGCTGCTGCTGACGCGATTCGCCCCGGGGGCGACGCTGGGCAAGCGGCTGGTGCTGGCCAGCCTGCTGGCGCTGGCGATCTGGATCGTCAACTTCTACGGCATCTTGAGCTGGCTGCAGCCGCTGCTGTTCGGCGGCAGTTGGATTCTGGACCTGATCCCGCCCTGGGTGGCCGCGCTGACGCATCTGGTCTTCGGCTGGACGATGGCGCTGGTCTACCCGCTTGGACTATTCGTTCCCTACGGTGAATCTGCGGACCAAGAATGACTGACACCTCGCTCGACACGACCGTCGAACCACCGCGCGAGCTGGTCGAAACCCGGCTGGTGCTCTGGTATTTCCTCGCGGCGCTGACGTACCTGACGATCTCGATGCTGGGCGGCTTCTTGATGGCCCTGCAGTTGGTCCACTGGAACCCGCTGCGGGGGATCGAGCTGCTTTCGCCCGGCCGCTGGCGGATGATCCACACCAACGCGATCGCCTACGGCTTTTTGGCCAACTCGTTTCTGGGCGGCCTGCACTGGGCCATCCCCCGGCTGACGCTCAAGCCGGTGCTCAGCCGGCCGTTTTCCTACCTGATCTTCGCCGCCTGGCAGATTGTGGTGCTGGCCACCGCGGGCGGGATTCTGCTGGGCCAGGCCCAGGGAGTGGAGTGGGGCGAAACGCCCGTCTGGATCGACCCGGTCGCCCAGCTCGGCCTGCTGCTGGTGGCGATCAATTTCATGACGCCCATCGCCCGGGCCAAAGCCCCGATGTACGTCAGCCTGTGGTATTTCATGGCCGCGTTCGTCTGGACGTTTCTGACGTACGCGATGGGCAACTTCATTCCCCAGTACGTCGCGGCCGGAACCAGCGGCGGCGCGGTAGCCGGGTTGTTCATCCACGACCTCGTCGGGCTGTTCGTCACGCCGCTCGGCTGGGGATTGATGTACTACTTCGTGCCGATCCTGCTCCGCAAGCCGATCTGGAGCCACGGGCTGTCGCTGGTCGGCTTCTGGGGCCTGGCCTTCTTCTATCCGCTCAATGGCATCCACCACTTCCTCTACACGCCGATTCCGATGTTCCTGCAGTACGGGGCCGTGATCGCGACCGTGGCGGTCGAGTTCGTGGTGACGACCGTGATCATCAACTTCTTCATGACCCTCCGGCACGACGAACGGGCCCTGGCCGACAACCTGCCGATCCGCTGGTTCTTTACCGGCATGGTGCTGTACTTCATCACCTGCTTTCAGTGTGCGCTCCAGGTGACGCTCACGTTCCAGGCGCTGATCCACTTCTCCGACTGGGTCGTGGGGCACGCCCATCTGGTGATGTTCGGCGTCTTCAGCCAATGGATTTACGGCTTCATGACGTATCTGATTCCCAGGCTGCTCGACCGGCCCTGGTACAGCCAGCGGCTGTGCGTCTGGCACTTCTGGCTGAGCGTCTCGGGAGTCACGGTGATGTTTATCGATTTGACGCTGGCCGGCATCTTTCAGGGCTACTACTGGGCCTCGCTGCAGCCCTGGGACGTCTCGACCGACGGCTCGCACCCGTTCTGGGTCGTGCGGGTGTTTGCCGGGCTGATGATGTTCGCCGGCCTGCTCTGCTTTTTGACCAACATCTATTTCACGGCTCGCAGCCCGCAAGTGGCGGGCCCGGGATCGGACACGCTCAATCAGGGCGAGAGCGAAATGGCCGCCACGGCCTGAGGGCCCGGGCACGTTCGGGACGAAAGAACGAAAAAAAATTTGCGGTCGGCCGCGGGCCGGCCAGTGCCGGTCGTCGAGGTAAATCATGTTTGAGAGTAAATCGGGCGTGCTGTTCGTCGGCGGACTGGGATTCTTCCTGTTCGCCTTCGTCTCGAATGCCCTGGTGCCGATCTTCATGTATCAAGACTTGCCCGAGCAGACCGTGCCCGAGCTGGTCAACGCCAACCTGCTGTACCAGTTCGAAGACTTGGAGCGCCGCTGGCCGGAACCGTTTCGCGAGGCGTTCGGCGCGCCGACGGCCGAGAACTGCGTGAAGGCCTTGGAGCTGGGCCGGGAGATCTACGTCGGCGAGGGTTGCTGGCACTGCCACAGCCAGTTCGTGCGGCCGGTGGCGAACGAGTCGCGCCGCTTTGGCCCCGTGGCCAAGAGCGAGGAATTTCAGAACACGCTCCAGCGGCCGGTAATGTTCGGCACGCGGCGGGTCGGTCCCGACTTGAGCCGCGAGGGCGGGCGGCGGTCGAACGACTGGCACGCCGTGCACTTCTATCGACCGCGAATCGTCTCCACGCGCTCGCCGATGCCCGACTATCCCTGGTTCTTCGAGGGCAGCCCGGACAAACCGAATCGGCGGGGGCTGGCCATCATGACCTACGTCCAGTGGCTCGGCTCGTGGCTGGAAAGCTATCCCTACTACGAAGACTATCACCCGGTGGGCGCAGCGTCCGAGGAGGAACCCTGATGCAACGAGCACACGCCGTGCGGACGAAAGGTTGGCGGCCGCTGGTCAAGCTGCTGGCCACCATCATCGTGCTCGGACCGTGCCTGTACGGTTTCGGCACCAAGTTCTGGGAACTTATCAACACCTACCGCGACGACGCCGACGGCGCCTTCGCGATCGCGCCGATCGTCAACTACCTGCTGGCCAGCGCCGGATTCCTGCTGATGTTCGTGTGGGCGGCGGCCAACGGCATGTTCACCAACATCGAAGGTCCCAAGCAAACCATGCTCGACAACGAAGCTCGGCTCGACGGTTGGCGCCGCGCGCCGCGGGCCAGCGCCAGGAGGGACCCACATGAGCCGACCCGAAGACTCCACCCCCGAGGCCGACCGCCGGTTTCTGCAATACACCGGCAACCGCATTCCCTGGTATGTGCGGGCGATCTGGCTCGGGTTCTGGATTTTTGCCGTGTATTACACGGCCCGGTATCTGTTTCCCGATTTGCAGGTCGAGCTGCTTTCGCCCCCATGACCGCGCCGGCAGCGACCACCGACAGCTGCGACTACTGCGGGTTGCCGCTGGCGGCGTTCGGCCGCCGGCCGCGGCGGGAAGATCAGCCTGCGCCGCAGCGCTATTGCTGCCTCGGCTGCCGCTGGGCGGCCGAAGTCGCCCGCGAGCGGCAACAAGGCGCGGGCTGCACGGGGCTGTTGGGCCGGCTGGGATTGGCGACCTTCCTGACGCTCAACGTGCTCGTCTTCACGATGGCCTTGTGGACCAGCGACGTCTATCAGGCCGATGCCGCGGCCGCCCAATTGGATCGACCGCTGGCCGCCGTGTTTCGCTATCTGAGCCTGCTGCTGACGCTGCCCGTCTTGTGGCTGTTGCTGCCCCCCTTGGCCGAGTCGGCTTGGGAGCAGCTCCGCCGGCGGACCGCCGCCACCGACCTGCTGCTCTTGGCCGGCGTCGTCGCGGCAACGGCCTTTTCCGCGGTGAGCGTCTTTCGCGGCACGGGCCCGGTCTATTTCGAGATCGCCTGCGTCGTGCTCCTGGCGGTGACGCTGGGCCGCTGGTTCGAGGCCACGGGCAAAGCCCAGGCCAATCGCACGCTCGACGCGCTCGAACGACTGCTGCCGAGCGAAGTCGTCGTCGTTCGCGCGGATGGCGATCGGATCATGCCCGCCGATCAGCTCCGGCCCGGGGACGTCATCCGCGTGGTTGCCGGCGAGCGGTTTGCCGCCGACGGGGTCATTCGCTCGGGAATCGCCGCGATCGACGAACAACTGATTACCGGCGAAAGTCAGCCCGCGGTCCGCGAGCCGGGCGACCGCGTGCTGGCCGGCACGCTGAACCTGGACGGCCACTTGCTCGTGGCCACCACAGCGACTGTCGCGGCCGGCGCCCTGGGCCAGTTGCTGGCGGCCGTGCGCGCGGCCCGACTGTCCAAGGGCCCTTATGCGCGGCTCGCGGAGCAGGCGGCCGCCTGGTTTCTGCCGCTGGTCTTCATGGCCGCGATCGGCACCCTCGCCTGGCACTGGACCACGGCCGGCTTCGAAGCCGGACTGCTGGCGGCCCTGGCAGTCGTATTGATTGCTTGCCCGTGTGCGCTGGGATTGGCGACCCCGCTGGCGGCCTGGTGCGCCACGGCCGCCGCCTCGCGGGTGCAAGTGCTCGTGCGGCACGGCGAAGCCCTGGAGCGGCTCGCTCGCGTGCGCACGGTTCTGTTCGACAAGACCGGGACGCTGACGACTCACGAGCCGCGGCTGGAAGAATTCGCCGTCGCCGCGGGCGACGTCGCCGGACCTCGTGCTGGCGACCGCGCTGACAATCGCCACGGGCAGCCGGCATCCGCTCTGCACGGCGATTCGTTCGTACGCCGATTCGACCGCCATTGAGCCAGCGGACGCCCCGCGGCAAGTCCGCAGTTTGCCCGGCCGCGGTCTGATTGCGTGCGACGCCACGGGCCGGCAGATTGCGCTGGGCAGCTTGCGGCTGATGGAAAACGAAGCGCTCGACCTGCCCCGAGTCGCTCGCCCCGACTGCGCGCGGCCGCTGGCCGCCGGAACCGCGCTGTGCGCCATCGGCTGGCAGGGTCAGATTCGCGGGCTGTTCGGCTTTGCCGAAGCGCTGCGGCCGGAAGCGGCGCGGGCAATCGCCGGACTGAAAGCCAGCGGCCTGCAAGTGGCGATCCTGACCGGCGATCATCCGCAACGTGCCGAGCGCATCGGCCAACTGCTGGGCGTGCCGGCCAGCGGCGGATTGCTCCCCGACGACAAGGTGGCGGCCGTCCGAGCTGCCCAAGGCCGAGGACCAGTAGCGATGGTCGGCGACGGGATCAACGATGCCCCGGCATTGGCCGCCGCCGACGTGGGCATTGCCTTGGGCTGCGGGGCCGACTTGTCGCGCACCAGCGCCGACGTCTGCCTGCTGGCCGACGATCTGGCCCGGGTCGGCTGGGTGCTCGACTGGTCGCGCCGCACGGTGCGGGTCATGCGGCAGAACCTGTTCTGGTCGCTCGTCTACAACGCGCTGGGAATCGCCTTGGCCGCCAGCGGGCTGCTCAACCCCATCTGGGCCGCGGCCGCGATGGTCATCAGCAGCGTGCTGGTGGTCGGCAACTCGCTGCGCCTGCAGGAAACTGAGGCCGAGCCAGGCGACCCATCCCCCGACCAGACCTCGCAGCCGCGGCTGGGCGAGAAAAAGTCCGACGCAACCGCGATCGCGAGTGCGGCATGATCGAATTGGCGATGATCTTCACCGGTGCGCTGTTGGGATCGGCCCATTGCCTGGGCATGTGCGGCGGCTTTGCCGTGTCACTCGGTGCCGGAGCCGCCAACTGGCGGGCCAACGTTGCGCGGCAGATCATTTACACCGCCGGCCGCGCGTCGACCTACACGCTCGCCGGCGCCATCGCCGGCTATGCGGGCTGGCAACTGAACCGTTCGACGACCGGCGCGGTCCCGGTGCAGGCGGCACTGGCGATCCTGGCGGGCGTCCTGCTCGTGGCCCAAGGTCTCGCGGCGAGCGGCTGGTTGCCTTTGCGCCTCGGCGGCACGCCCTGCCGTGCCCCGTGCCAGGCATGCTCCGCGCGCTCCTGGGCGCGTCGTGCTGCGCGACGTGTACCTGCTGGGCGTCTGCACGGGCTTCTTGCCGTGCGGCCTGGTGTATGCGTTTCTGGCTCTGGCCGCGGCCAGCGGCACCATGTGGCAGGGCGGCCTGCGAATGCTGGTGTTCGGCCTCGGAACGGCTCCCCTGATGCTGCTGGCCGGCTGGAGCGGGTCGCTGGTGCAGCTTTCGATTCGCCGGCGCGCCATTCGCATTGCTGCTTGTTGCGTCCTGGCGACCGGATTGCTTTCGATCGCCCGGGGCGTGCAAACCCTGACGGTTCAAGACCATGCCGCCTGTCCTCTCTGCCGATGAGAAACCATCCGAGCGGGCGAAATCGCGTGTGCCCGCACAGCACCATGCTTCGAAGCGGCCCAACAAGCTCCCTTCCCGCACGATCGTCAATTTCGTCCTCGACAGCGTACTGCTGGTCGTGTTCGTGGCGCTGATGGGCGTGTCGGCGATCGTGCGATTCGTGTTTCCGCCGGCAACCGCCGCCGCCGGCTGGCGACTCTGGGGAGGGTCGCTCGACGACTGGCTCGTCTGGCAATTCGACATCGTGGCGGCCCTGACCGGCCTGATTGTGCTGCACGTAATGCTGCACTGGACCTGGGTCTGCGGCGTGATTGGCAGCAAGCTGAATCGCCGCCGGGACGAGCCGGCCCGGCTCGACGACGGGCAGCGGACGCTCTTGGGCGTCGGCCTGCTGATCGTCATCTTGAACATCGTGGGCGGACTGGTCGCCGCGGCGACCCTGACGATCCATACGCCCGGCTGAGTGGGGCTTGCGACCAGACTACGATCGCGAAAAAACATCGCTCGCGGCTGCGCGTACTCGCTCAGACGTGATCGCGGTCAGGACGGCGGGCGAAACCGCTTCACCGGCCGCGGCCCGCTCGATTTCGATCGTCCACAGCCAGACCTGCCGCGGCAACCGGCCGAGCGCCGCCAACAGGTCGAGCACTTGCGGCAGCCCCAGTTCGTGACTGCCGCCGAAGCAACCCCGGTCGATCTGATCTGTCGGCCAGGTCCAGAGCCGTAACGTACCCGGTGCGCCGCCACTGCAAATGGCATCGCAAACGACGAGCGGCTCGGCGAGGTTATCTGCGACGAGCAGGTCGCCCGGAGTGCGCAGCAAGCGGATGGCCGCCGCCGGATAGAGCGCATCGGCCACCGCGCGGGCCAGAAGCCAACCGGCCTGGTCGTCGCCATGTGGACTGCCAACGCCGAAGATCGTCTTAGGACTCGCACCAGTCGCCATGCACGCTGCCGCGTCGCTCGCCGCTGGAAGAGGACCGCCGCGGGTCATGGGTCGCGCTGGATCGTGGTCTTGAGAAAATGGGTCGAGCAGCTGATGCAGGGATCGTAATTCCGCACCAACCGCTCGCAGGCGCTGCCAGCCACGTCGTCGGCCTGGCCGATCCAGCGGGGCAGATAGGCCCGCAGGTCGCGCTCGATCTGGGCCTGGTTTTGCGACGTGGGAGGTACGATCTTGGCAAACGTGATCCGCCCCGTCGCATCGCACTCCAGGCGATGATACAGCGTGCCGCGGGGCGCTTTCGGTCGCCGCGCAGCCGCTGCCCGCGCGATGCTGGTAGCTGGCCCGGGCTGGACTGAAGGGCGCAAAGCCGCGGACGATGTCCAGCGCTTCGGCAAACGCTTGCACCAGCTCGACTGCCCGGGCGAGGATACTCTTAAACGGATTGCGGCAATCGGGCGCCAGTCCGATCGCGTCGGCCGTCTTGCCCGCCAAGGGATGCAGCCGCGGGCGGTTGAGCCCCACGCGGGCCAACGGCCCGACCAGGTACGGCCGGTCATTCTCGGCCAGCACCGAGTGCAGTGCCGTCGAATGCGGCACCTGGAATTCGCGGAACGTCTGCTCGTACTGGCTCACGGCGATGGTCCGGTCCGCACCGATTCCCAGCCGGCCCTCGTTCATCGGGTATTCGTCGTCATGCACCAGCGCCACCAGCGGACCGTCACTCTCGAAATCGGGAAAGTCGAATCCGGCGACCCACTGGGCCGCTTCGACCGACGCGGCGAGTCCCCATTCCAGCTCGGGAATGAGTGCTTGCAGCGCCGACTGGCTGGGAATGCGATAAAATCCGCCGACCGCGACGTTGATCGGATGCACCGCTCGGCCGCCAAGCACCTCGAGCAGGTGATTGCCGTATTTCTTGAGCCGCAAGCCGCGTTCGACGGCTTTGGGATCCTTGGACGCCAGATCGAGCCCGCTAGGGAAGCCGAGAAAGTCGGGCGCGTTGAGCAAGTGAACGTGCAGCGCGTGGCTTTCGATCCATTCGCCGCAGTAGAGCAAACGGCGGAGCTGCCGCACGCCCGGCGAGATTGTCACCCCGAGTGCCGCTTCGAGCGAATGGACCGTGCTCATCTGGTAGGCGACCGGACAGATGCCGCAAATCCGGGCCGTGATGTCGGGCACTTCCTCCAGCGGCTTGCCGACGAGCAATCGCTCGAACAGCCGCGGCGGCTCGTAGATGTCGAGTCGGGCTTCGACCACCTCGCCGCCCGACAGACGGACAAACAGCCCGCCTTCGCCCTCGACGCGGGCCAGGGCCTCGACGCGAATCGTGCGTGGCTCACTCATGCTCGCTCCTGACCGCCGGATTGCAGCCGCTCGATCTCGCTGCAAAACTCCGGCGCCGCGACGTTGATGCCCGCCAGCAGGTTGGATGCTGCGGACCGCGACAAACCGCCGCGGAGGAACTGATCGGTCAGGCTTACGCAATTGGGCTGCGGGGCCGGACCAAAACAGCCGTAACAGCCGCGATCGTAGGCCGGGCACAGCGCGCCGCAGCCGGATTGGGTAATTGGCCCCAGGCAGGGCGTGCCAGTGGCGACCATGGTGCATACCGTGCCGCGGCGCTTGCAATCCAGGCACACGCTGTGGGCCGGCGTTCGCGGCTTGCGCCCGGCCAACAGGGACGTCAGCACTTCCAACAACTGCTGCTTGTTGATTGGGCAGCCGCGCAGCTCGAAGTCGACCGGCACATGCGCGGCGATCGGTGTCGAAGTGGCGAGCGTCTGGATGTAGTCCGGCCGGGCGTAGACCGCGCCCATCCAGGCCGCGTGATCGGCGAAGTTCCGCAGGGCCTGGATGCCGCCCGCCGTCGCGCAGGCGCCGATCGTGACCAGATACCGGGCGTCGCGGCGGACTTGCCGAATCCGCTCGGCGTCGTGCGGCGTCGTGACCGAGCCCTCGACCAGGGCCACGTCGTACGGGCCGGGCTCGACCTGGCTGGTGGCCTCCAGGAAGTACGCGATCCGCACCCGCTCGGCCAGTTGCAGCAGCTGGTCCTCGAGCGCGAGGATGGTGAGCTGACAGCCATCGCACGAGGCGAACTTGTAGACGGCGAGCGTCGGTTTGGCGGACATTAGAGACCCTCGACTCGCAGGTAGGGCTCGATGTAATCCTGGCGAAAGACCGGCCCGTTTTTGCAGACGAACGTCGGACCGAGCTGGCAATGGCCGCACAGGCCGACGGCACACTGCATGTTCCGCTCCAGCGAAACCCACATCCGCTCGGTGCCGACGCCGCGGGCCGCCGCGCTCCGCACGCTATAGGTCATCATCACTTCGGGGCCGCACATCAGCAGAGCCGTCGCCGCGGCATTCCAGGGCTCCAGCCGATCGACGAGCAGCGGCACCACGCCCACCTGGCCGCCCCACTCGTCGTCGGCTCGATCGACGGTGGTTTGGATTTCCAGCCCCCGGGCCCGCCAGTCGGCAAATTCCCGGGTGTACAGCAAGCCCCGCGGCGTCCGCGCGCCATAGAGCAGCGTCAAGCGGCCGTACTGGGCCCGCTGCTCGAGCAAGTGATAGACCGCCGGACGCAGCGGCGCCAGGCCGATGCCGCCGGCCACCAGCACGACGTCGCAGCCGCGGATTTCCTGCAGCGGCCAGCTCGATCCGTACGGTCCCCGCAGGCCGAGCGTCGCGCCGGGCCGCAGCTGGGCGATGGCCCGGGTCGTGTTGCCGGCCACGCGGATCGTGTGATCCCAGCGGCCCGCCGATCCGGCGCTCAGGCTGATCGCCACTTCGCCCACGCCCGGCAGGTACACCATGTTAAACTGCCCCGGGGCGAAGCCGTAGCGGCCATTGCGGTCCGCATCGGCAAAGCGAAACCGGTAGGTGGCCACGTCGTCGATCTCGGGCAGCACCTCTTCGAGGACCGCCGTCTGAGCCAGCCAGGGATTGTCGCTCGTTGCGGCTCCGCTCACGGGCCGTCTCCGCGAATCGCCGCGACTTCGACCGTCAAGTCGATGCCGACCGGGCACCAGGTGATGCACCGCCCGCAGCCCACGCAGCCCGAGGTGCCGAACTGATCGATCCACGAGGCCAGCTTGTGGGTCAGCCATTGGCGGTACCGCGAGCGGATCGAATTGCGGATCGTGCCGCCATTCTGGTAGCTCAGATCCAGGTCGAAGCACGAATCCCATTGCCGCCGCCGCTCGACGTGGTCACCGGTCAGGTCCGAACACCTCGTCGACCGACGAGCAGAAGCAGGTCGGGCAGACCATCGTGCAGTTGGCGCACGATAAGCACCGGGCCGCCACGTCGTCCCAGCGGGGATGATCCAGGTTGCCGAGCAGCAGATCGCGGATGCCCTCGGTATCGAGCCGGCGCGAAATCTGGTCGACGGCCCGTTGCCGGGCCATTTCGGCCGCCTGCAACTGCGGCTCGGCCACGGCTTCGAGCGGCAGCTCGCCGGCGATCTCGCCGCCGCGCTCCGAGCCGATCTCGACAATAAAGCCCGCGTCGATTTCGGTGAGCGCCAGATCGTAGCCGCTCCGGCAGCGCGGGCCGGTGCCCAGTGAGGTGCAAAAGCAGGTCGCTGCGGCTTGCGTGCAGTTGACCGCCACGATCAGCGCCGCTTCGCGTCGTCGGCGATAGATCGGATCGCCGAACTCCGAATCGAGAAACGTCCGGTCCTGGACGGCGATCGCCGCCAGATCGCAGGCCCGAACGCCGAGCAGCGCGTACCGCGGCACCTCTTCGAACGCGTCGCGCAGCTCCCAGCCGGCTGCGGTCCGATCGGCCACCGCGACCGTGGCCTGAGGCGGAAACAAGAACTGCTTCCAGGCATAGGGCCCGACCGTGAAACCGAAATAGCGATTTGGCTCACCCGGCCGCAATCGATACGCTCCGGGCGATTGCTCTTCGGTCCAACCGAGCGGCAACTCGGCGGGCGTGGCGAGCGGACCGTAGATGATCGCCCCTTGCTCGACCTTCGGCCCGACAATCTGGTAGCCCCGCCGCGCGAGCGCGACGAACAGCGCCTCGAGACTTGCGCGAGGCAGCAGACGCGGCTCGCTTTCGACAGCGGACGGGTTCATGCGGCCTTACACTCGCGAGGCAGGGGACGAATTGGAAAACAGATCGAGCAATTGCAACCGGGTGCCCACCAGGCGGCGGGAAATCGCCTGGGCCACGCCGCGCATGAACCGATACCCCAAAGCCGGCTGCGCCTCGCACAGTTCAAGTACGTAAGCAGCCGGCAGGGCCACCAATTCGGCCGGCTCCAAGGCAACGGCGGACGTTGTCATCCGGCCGTCCCCCAAAATGGCCGACCAGGCAACCAGATCGCCCGGGCCCAAGGTGAGGATTCGGGTCTGTCCCCGGCCGGGTACTTGCATGTCGAGTCCCAGCGACCCGGCCGCCACGACAAACAGCTCGCCGTTGTCGCTCCCTTCGCGGAACAGGAATTCGCCCGGCGCGAGTGCCAGCATCCGCGCTCGGGCAGCCAAGACCTCGACAAAATCGCTCGGCAGGCCGCCCGGGAGCGGCCAGCGGGCAAGAGCATCAGTAACACTCGCCGTGGGCATGCTTCATTCCTCAAGAGCGTCTTCCACGCGCAGGCTAATCCGGACCGGTCAGGGCGGCCGGATTATAGCAAACATCGCGCAGCAATAGCGGGAGCAAACATCGGGCCGCGTGGTAGAAATTTCCGGCGTCGCGCGGCAGGCAGCGCCTCGCGTGTCTGTCGGGTCGGGAAAGCGGCGATGCCCCCGCGTGACGCCGTCCGTGCGGCGTGCGACCAGAGGCGCATGCGCCCCCTGCCGCGCGCCTCGATCGTAGCCGAGCACTAACAATCGCGCAGGCCGTGCCGCACGGGCTGGGCCGAAACGGTTGACTCTGCGCAGCTTGGGCTCGCAGGGCTGCCAAAGACGCGTCGCCGCGCCACGTGCGAAATTTTGGCATCCGGTTTGCAACCCTTTCTACCGCGCACGGCGCAGTCTGCCAGATTGGCCAGGCGCCACGGGCAATTCTCCAAAAGGAGGAGGACTATCATGGCGACTAGCATTACCAAGCGCGAACCGCGCGCCGTTCGTCCGTGGTTTCGCCGCAGCCCGCTGGCAACGCTGCGCGACGAAATGCAGGACTTCGTGACCCAGGTGTTTGGAGAAGAGGCCGAGTTTCCGTTTGCCCAAATGGTCCCGAACCTGAACTTGTCGGAGACCGAACACGCGGTCGAAGTCCGTGTCGACCTGCCCGGCATCGACCCCAAGGATGTCAACATTCAGGTGAGCGGCAACGTGCTTACCGTGACCGGTGAACGGAAGGAGCAGAAAGAGGAAAAGGGCAAGACTTGGCACCGGGTCGAATGCCGGACGGGCAGCTTCGCCCGGAGCGTCATGCTGCCTTGCCCGGTCCAGGAGGAAACCGCCGCGGCCGAGTATCGCGACGGCGTGCTCACCGTCACTCTGCCCAAGACCGAAGATGCCAAAGCCCGCAAGATTCCGGTCAAGACCTGAGCGGAAGTGCTTTGCGGCACGTGTTGTCAGCGGCGGCCAGCCCCGGCGAATTGCCCAGGGTTGACCGCCGTTCTCGTTTTCGCGATTCGCCGCAGGCTTTCAAGGGCCGCCGCGCAGAAACGAGCGGTGTGCGGGCGCGTGCGGTTCCGCACGAAGTTGTGCCCGCCAGGATCATGCAGAACCTCGCAGGGTAGGGGGGCCGACGCTGTTTCGGCCCTGTTTCGCCGGGAAACGGCTCTGCGCGGGCAAGCCGCGCACCGGCGGCACACGGTATGCAAAGTAGTTCCAGCGACAGTTGTGGGCGGCGAGCCGGCCGCCCTGGTGAACCCAGCCAAGAAGGAGCGTGCATCATGTCCGTCGCAACGCTTTGCCAACGCGACATCGACATTATTCGCCGTGAAGACACTGTCCTGACTGCCGCCGAGCGGATGCGTCAGCGGACCGTCGGCTGCCTGGTGGTGGTCGAGGGGGAAGTGCCGATCGGAATCGTGACCGACCGCGATTTGGTGCTCCGCGTCGTGGCCGAAGATCGCGACGCCGGCACAACAACGGTCGGCGAAGTGATGACCAAACATCCGGATGTCGTCGCGGAGGATACTCCGCTGGAAACGGCCCTCGGCCTGATGCGTCGGCGGAGCTGCCGGCGGCTGCCCGTGATCGACAAGGGCGGTCGGCTCTGCGGTCTGGTGACGCTGGACGATGTCATGCTGACGTTGGCCGAAGAATTTCAGCAAATCGGCGACGTGCTGGGCCGCGAGACTCCGCAAGCCGCCGCCGTGGGCGGCTGAAACCGATCCTGGCTAAGCCCATCGTCGTTAAGCCCACCGGCGGCCTCCGGTGGGACGTTTCGCGTGGCGAGCAAAACATTACTCCGGCGGAGGACGACAATCATGGCAACCCGCACCAAGAAGCTTGCAACCGCCGCGGCGCCGGTGGCCGACCACCAGGCGATGCACGCGGCGCATGCCTGCTGGCAAAATGACAATGCTTTGTGGCACGAGGAACTCAAGCTCTGGCAGGACGAACTGGCCGAAACTCGCCGCGAGTTGGCCGACGTGTCGGCCGCAATCGAGCGGCACGCCAAGAAACTGGTCGAGCATGGCGCGGCGCTGACGCTCTACGGGCAGGAAGCCCCGGTGCATGACCACGCTCTGGCCGAGTTCGAACGGGGCAGCTCGGGCCAAGCGCTGCCTGAGTTGGCGGGCAAGCACCAGGAGGCGGAGCAGCAGCATGCCGCGATTCGATCCGTTCACGAGCAACTCAAGCGGCGCCACCATCGGCTGGTCGCCCGCTGCTCGCTCGTGCACAAGGCGATCGGCGAGAAATAGGACGGCGGTGCAGTAACACCAACCCCACGATTGGCAAAGGAATCCAACCATGAGACGGACCGTATTGCTCGCCGCGACCTTAGTGCTGCTGGCCGGCGCTCTGGAACCCGGCCGCGGCCAGGAGCCGGCCAAGGAAAAGCCGGAGCAGGGCGAGCCGAGCTACTGGATGAAGAAGAAGCTGCAATACTCGGAACAAATTCTGGCCGGCTTGGCCCGCGAAGATTTCGAGCAGATTCGGACCAGCGCCAAGGCCATGAACGCCCTGAGCCAGATTGAAAAGTGGGTTCACCTGTCGCGTCCCGACTATCGCACGCTGCTGTCGATCTTCCGCGACGCCAACGAAAACCTGATCGCCGAAGCGGATCAGGAAGATCTGGACGGCGCGACGCTGGCCTACATGCAATTGACGCTGAGCTGCGTGAATTGTCACAAGATCGTCCGCAATCCGCAGGGGACGAAAGCCAAGTCCCAACCCGCGGAACAACAGTCGCCAAAGTAACCATTCGCTGGTCACCGCCGCGGCGGTGAGAAAGGAGGAGCAGCCATGTCCGCCAAAATCCTCGTCCCCATCGACTTTTCGCCGGTGACCGAATCGGTCCTGTCCTGGGCCACTTCGATCGCCCGGGATCGCCGCTCGCACCTCATCCTGCTGCACGTGCAGGAACCGCCCGCCGACCAGTTCGTGGGCGAAATCTATTGCCCGCTGCCGCTCGAGGAGAATCCGGCGACGCGAACCGCCTTGCTCGCCCTGAAGCCGACCGATCCGGGCGTGCCGTGCGAGCACCGCATGCTGCTGGGCAGCGCGCCGAACCAGATCGTGCAACTGGCTGCCGACGAGCACGTCGACCTGATCGTCATGGGCAGCCACGGTCGCGGCTTGCTCGGCCGCGTGCTGATGGGCAGCGTGGCGGAGCATGTGATGCGGCACGCTCCCTGCCCGGTGATGGTGGTCAAGAATAACTGCGCCCCGGCCCAGCAGCCGAGCGCCACCGCCATTGCCGCTGGTGCAAACTAGCACGACGTCCGGTGCCAACTAGCACGGCGCTTGGCGGTCAGGGCACCAGGACCGCCGCGCCGCGCAGGCGGCCATGCCGCAGGTGGTCCAGAGCCTCATTCGCCTGGGCCAGCGGAAAGGCCTCGGTCGCGGTGTGTACCGGCACCTGCGGGGCCAACGCCAGGAACTCCCGGCCGTCGCGGCGCGTCAGGTTGGCCACGCTCCGCAAGACCCGCTCGCCCCAGAGCAAGTCGTAATCGAAGCTCGGGATCGGCGACATGTGGATGCCCCCGCAAACCACGACGCCCGCTTTCCGCACCGCACGCAGCGCCGCCGGCACGAGCGATCCGACGGGGGCAAACAGGATCGCGGCGTCGAGCGGCTCGGGCGGCGGTGTCTCCGAATCGCCTGCCCAGACGGCCCCTAGCGATCGGGCAAATTCCTGCGCGTCGGCATCACCCGGTCGGGTGAAAGCATAGACCTTGCGCCCCTGGTGCCGGGCAACCTGAGCCACGATGTGCGCCGCCGCGCCAAACCCGTAAATGCCCAGCCGCTCGCCCGCCCCGGCCATCACCAGCGAACGATAGCCGATCAGCCCGGCGACACAGCAGCGGGGCGGTGGCAACCGGATCGTTCGCATCCGCAAGCGAAAAGCAGAAATCGGCGCTCGCGAGCACGTACTCGGCATATCCGCCGTCGAGCGTGCAGCCGGTGAACTCCGGGCGATCGCAGAGATTCTCCTGGCCGCGGCGGCAAAAAGCGCACTCGCCGCAGGCGTGACCCAACCAGCCAATGCCCACCCGCTGGCCGACCGCCAATTGCTTTACCCCGTCGCCCAGTCGTTCGACGGTGCCGACGATCTCGTGCCCGGGCACGATCGGATAGCGGATGTCGGCCAGCTCGCCGTCGAGCACGTGCAGGTCGGTCCGGCAAACGCCGCAGGCCAGAACCCGGACCAGCACCTGTCCCGGACCGGGCTCAGGCACCGGCCTCGACTGGAGCCGAAGCGGCTCGCCGCGGCGCTCCAGAACCATGGCGCGCATGATGCACTTCCCGCAAGTCGGACCACGCAGAGCACGCCTGCCGTCCAACCGCCTAAGTGAACAGCAGGGCAGGGCGGCGGCCCTGCGCCAGAACGATACGCCCAAGCGGGCCCGGCGGCAACTACTTCGCCTGGTCGCGGACGTGCTTGTGACACTGCACGCAGGTCAGCGTCAGCTCCATGAACGCCAGCGTGGCGCCGTCCAGATTTCGCTCCCGGGCAGCGGTGGTCAGCCGGTCGGCCTTGCGGCGGAATTCCTGACTTTCGTGCAGATAGTCCGGGGTTTGCAGCACGCGCCACTGGCTCTCCTGACTCAGCAGGCTCAGCGCTCGGGCGCTCTTGGCGATCATGTCGAAATTCTCGAGCGTCAGTCCTTCGAGGAGCTTCTGACTATGCGCAAGCTTGGGCCGCATGAAATCGCGGACCTGATTGGGGCGCTCGTCGGCCGCGTGCATGGCCACTCCGACCCCCAACAGAACCACTGCCAGCGCGACGCCGATCGTTTTGGACATGCGTGTACTCGCTGCAAAGAAGGAATGTTGATCGACTTGCCGGCTGCTATCTGTAGCCGCTTCCGCCCGGCGGCCTCAAGCCCGGCTCGAGCTCTTGCAGAACTTATGCCGCCGGCCGGTCGCCGCCCCGCTTTGTGACGCCCGCGCCCCGGTTTTGGCGGCTAGAGTCGCCGCGGCGGACCGATCGCGCAGAGGGAAGCTCGCTGGACTAGAATAGCCGCAGGCGTGCGGATTCGCTCGCTTCGTCGCAAATCCGCACAGTCGACCGGGCGGCTCCTTTGCTGATCCCTGCGATTTGGACGGGTTTGCCAACCCAGACGGCTAATTTCGCGGACGGGCACGGGGCTTGCTTTATGGACGTGGACGTCGAGCCCCGTGGGAGCCGGCAAGCCGGCGATCGATTTCAAACGTGCTAGCCGAGGAAACTGCCGCGATGTACTCCCCCGAACGAGTTCAATTGCTCATCGTCGACGACGACGATGACTTCCGCGGCACGGTGATGCGGCGGTTCGCCCGCCGCGGGTTTCGGGTCGAGCAAGCCACGAGCGGGGCCGAGGCCCTGGACTTGTCGGCCCGCAAGTCGTTCGACGTGGCGATCGTCGATCTGATGATGCCGGGCATGTCGGGCTTGGAATTGCTCAGCCGGCTCCGCGAGGCCCATCCCGATTGCCAGGTCGTGATGCTCACCGGCCAGGGCACGATCGAGACCGCGGTCGAGGCGATGAAACAGGGGGCCTACGATTTCCTGACCAAGCCGTTTCCGCTGGGTGAGCTGGAAGTGGTCATTGAGAAGGCCTACGAGCGCCATCGGCTGCAAAAGGAAAACAAGCAATTGGCCGCGGCCCTCGAACGCTCCGAGCCGAAGTCGGAAATCGTCGGCAAGTCGGCCGCGATGCGCGAAGTGTTCCGCCTGATCGAACGGGCCGGCCCGACCGACAAGGCGATCCTGATCCAGGGGGCCAGCGGCACGGGCAAGGAGCTGGTGGCCCGGGCCCTGCACCGAGCCAGCAACCGGGTCGACAAGCCCTTCATCGCGATCAATTGTGCGGCGCTGCCCGAATCGCTGCTGGAGAGCGAGTTGTTCGGCCACGAAAAGGGCGCGTTCACCGGGGCCGTGGCCACCAAGCTCGGCCTGTTCGAAGTGGCCGACGGCGGCACGCTGCTGATCGACGAGATCGGCGAAATGCCCGGCGCCCTGCAGGCCAAGCTGCTGCGGGTGCTGGAAGACGGCTCGCTGCGGCGGGTGGGCTCGCTCAAGGAGCTGCGGGTCGACGTCCGCTTGCTGGCCGCCACCAACCGCAATTTGCAGAAGGAGGTGCAGGCCGGCCGGTTCCGCGAGGACCTCTATTACCGGATCAACGTGATGAGCCTGGAATTGCCCCGGCTCAAGGACCGGCAGGGGGACGTGCGGCTGCTGGTCGAGAAATTCCTCGGCGACCGCTGGAAGATCAGCGAGGCGGCACTCGCAATTCTCGAAGCGCTACGATTGGCCGGGCAACGTCCGGCAACTCATCAATACGATCGAGCGGGCCAAAATCCTGGCCGAAGGCGACACGATCGAAAGTGCCGATCTGCCCAGCGAAATGGTACACGGTCCCAGCCCGGCCGCGACTCCCGTGGGCGATGACTCGCAGCTGGCGGCCATCGAGCGGGCCCACGTCGTCAGCGTGCTGGCCCGAGTCCAGGGCAACAAGGCCCGGGCCGCGAAGATCCTGGGCGTGACCCGCCGCAGCCTGTATCGGTTGATCGAGAAATACGGGCTCAACGAGCCACGCCTGCAGGCCGAGCCGACCGACGCGGCCGGCACCCCCGGCGTAAAGCCGCGAAAAGGAGACGCGAAAAGGAGACGCGACTCAAAAACAGGGCCTCTCGTGCTGGCGGACACGCGCTTAGAATACGGCCTGTCGGATCGTCCACCCGGCGATCGTGTACTGCCGGGGCCAAGAACGAGTCGCGTCCCCTTTTTTCCGCGTCACGGCTTGCGCTTGAGCTGCAAGTGGAATGTGCTGCCTTCGCCGAGATGCGAGTCGGCCCAGACGCGCCCGCCTTGCTGCTCGATCAGGTTCTTGGTGAAGTACAGGCCCAAGCCCGAGCCCGGCCGATGCTGGTGCATGCGGAGCCGGCGGAACGGCGAGAAGATCCGTTCCAGATCCTCGCTCGGAATGCCGGGACCGTTGTCGCGGATGTGGAAGGTGCAGGAGCCGCCCGCTTGCTCGACGGTAATGTCGATCCGGCCCGGCCGCTTGTCGCAAAACTTCACGGCGTTGGAGAGCACGTTGTAAAACGACTCGCGGAGCCGCACAGGATTGCCCCAGACCGTGGGCAGCTCGGCCGGCAGGTGCAACTCGATCTCTTGCTGGGCCAGTTGCGGCGCCAGCCGCTCGACCACCTCGTCGATCACGCGGCGGCTGTCGATCTCGCCGTTGGCCTCCAGGTCGCCGCCCGACGCGGCGACTTCCAGCAGCTCGTCGATCATCCGGCTCATGCGATAGGTGCGTTCTTTGGCCGCGGCCACTAGCTTGGCGGCCGGCGGCGGCATCTCTGCGCCGAACTCATCAAGGGCCTCGTCGCACAGGTTGACGACCGTGGCCAGCGGCGTCTTCAAGTCGTGGCTCGTCAGCTGGGCAAATTGCCGCAGCTCGGTATTCGTGCGAAACACCATGTCGAGCGCCTGCCGCAGGTTCTGGGTCGCCTCGGTGAAGTACGCGTCCAGCATCAGCTCGACATCCAGCAAAATGGCTTTGAGCAGCGCCAGCACGCACTCGGCGTACTTGCCCAAGGGCAGCTGGCCGTCAGCCGCCAGCTCGCGCAGCCCATATTGCAGATACTGGTTGTACGCCCCCAGAACGATCTGCGGGCCCACGCCGAGCCGGGCATGCACGTCCCCCACCCGGCGGCAGCGGGCGACGTACTGCTCGTCGATCTCGTCTTCGAGCATCGCCTGCAGATGGGCCTGCTGCACCCCTTTGAGCCGCGTCACCACGGCCGGATCCTGCAGAAACCGGGCCGTCTGCGGAAACGCGAACAGATGCCGGTAGAACGACTCGACAAAGGCGTCGCTCGACCCCTTCAGGCGCGGCGCGATCGAGCGCAGCAACCGGCGGTCGGCCGGCGTGAACTGCAAAAAAGCCAGCCGCTGCTCCAGCGTCGCCTGGGGAGGCGAAACGACGGCGTCCGCCGGGCTGCGTTGCAATTCGTCCATCGATCGGGCCACCGAGCACGCGTCGAAACCGGATTCACCGCTCCCATTCTGGGGCAATCCCCGCGGCCGTCAACTCGCACCCCAGCACGACGCCCGACAGCTCAGAGCAATTCGGACACGAACGCGCTGATCGCCCGGGTGTAATTGGCCCGGGCATAGGCCGCCGGGTCGGAGCAGTGCAGCTGGCTCAGCGTGCCGCGGAGGGCATCGGTCGATGGGTACTCGTGTTCGCCCAGCCAGCGCTCGGCGTCGCGGCGGATCTCGGCCAACACGTCGATCCCGCGGCGGTACAGGACCGAGGCCACTTGAACCACGGTCGCGCCCGCGGCGAGCGCGTTGAGGAAATCGGTCCCGCTGGCCACGCCGCCGCTCGCCGCCAGCGAAGTGGCCACCCGGCCGTAGAGGATCGCCAGCCAGCGGAGCGTCTGCCCTGCTTCGAGCGGCGTGCTGAACGTGACGTGGGCCAGAACCCGCTTCTTGTTCAGGTTGATTTCCGGTTGCATGTAGCGGTTGAACAGCACGACGCCGTCGGCGCCGGCTTCGACCAGCCGCGCGACCAGGTTGGGAATCGAAGAAAACTGCTGGCCGATTTTCGCCGCCAGCGGGATTTTCACCGCCCCGCGAACCGCCTGGACGATCTCGACATAGCGCTGTTCGATCTCGGCCGCCGTCGTGGCCGGATCGACCGCCAGGATCATCAGGTTCAATTCCAGCCCGTCGGCGCCGGCGGCTTCGATCCGCCGAGCCCACTCGAGCCAGCCCCCTTGCGAAGTGCCGTTGAGGCTGGCAAACACGGGAATGGACACGGCCCGCTTGGCCCGCTCCAGATACTGCAAGATAGGCTTCCGGCCCGCGATTGTACTGCATCAATTCGCGGTGATGGTCGGGGCTGGCCCCTTGAAAATCGGCCCAGGCAGCTGCTTGCGTCGTCCCGTTCAATTGCTCTTCGAACAGCGACGGCAGCACCGCTGCCCCGGCGCCCAGCTCTTCGATCCGCCGCAGCACGTCCAACTCGCTGGTCAGCGGCGTCGAGGCCGCCATCAGCGGGCTTTGAAGATCTTTGCCCAGGTACCGGGTTGTGAAGTCGACGTTCATCGCATCACTTTGCTCCCGCGCGGTGCGCTCCGGGCGGCTGCCCAAGAGTCCCAGCGCTTTAACTCAATACCACCGCCAGCATCGTGCCGACCAGGCCGATGACCAATCCCATGAACACGATCGCCGTCAGAATCAGCGAAATGCTTCGCCCCGCCTGCAGATCGTCATCGATCATCCGCTCGCGTTCCGACTTGCTGAAGCCGAACCAACTTGGTGCGCCGTGCGGACAACTTCGAAGTACGGCAGATCGTTCCCTGGGACGGTGGCCATGAACATGCTCCTGTTGGCAAGATAGGGGCTCAGTTTTCGCCCGGCGGCACCAAGTATGGCCGCCGGTGATTGGCTCCTTTGCACATCGGATGCCACGAGCAGGGCACCCTGCCCGGGTGCTGCTCGCTGCGCTCGCCGGAGCCCGATTTCGGCCGTATTTTTCCGCAAATCCCGCAGGCTCCGCGCCGCCGCCGGATATGCCGCGGCGCGCGGAATCGACACGGTGTGCGGCGGCAGCGATCCGCAACCGCACACATCGCGGATGCTTGACAGAACAACCGTTCGTGGCACAATCAACGAACCCGGGGGCAGCGGTCGTGAGGATACGCCGGCGCCAGTTGCGCACATTCTCTGAACAGGCGATCTTTCGATCCTGGCTCCGCGAGCCGATTTTTCCTGGGCCGGCGCTCCCGCCGGCCACCCGGGTGACAGGCACACCCGGCAGCCGGAAGCGGCTCATCTCTTGGATTTCGACTGGCCAGGCGGCCCCCATCGCGGGTTGCGATGCCCTTGGTCCAGCAGTGGAGAAATCCGATGAAGCCCTGTAGATGGCCGATTCTTGCGGCCGCGCTCGCCGCGTTGTTTCTGTGTACGCCCTGTCGGGCGGCGTCGTACGCCCAGATCTCCAGTTCCGAAACGCAGCTGGGCAAAATGGCGCCGCAGCGCGTCACGCTCAACTCCGACGACGCCCTGAGCGACGTCTCGAATGCCAAAGGCGTGATCGCCTTCAAGGAGGCCGGCACCTACTTCCTGATGGCCGCGGCCCAGGTCGGCAGCAACAAGCCCGAGGGGCAGGGCAAAGTCCGGCTGTGGATGAAGCAGAACGGCGCGGACGTCGCCAACTCGAATACCGAGCAGGCGATCACGCCGGGTTTCACCGCGGTGCTGGTCTGCCAGGGCGTGGCCGAAGTCAAGGCGGGCGACACGATCGAATGCGCGTTCTCGGTGAGCAAAGAGGGAGAAGGATTGGGACTGATCGCCACCAAGCCGGGCGGCGAGCCGGCCGTGCCGAGCGTGATCTTTTCGGCCTTCAAGGTCGACGGATCGGCCTATGCCCAGTTGTCGAGCACCGAATCTCAGACCGCCGGGGCGGCGGGCAAGCTCGTCGCGCTCAACTCGGTCGATGCCTCCAAGGACGTCGAGAACGCCAACGGCGTCGTCAGCGTCAAGCAAGCCGGCGTCTACTTCGTGATGGCCGCCGGACAGGTCGGCAGCACCGCGGGCAAGGGGAGCAGCACCGTCCGGCTCTGGATGCGACAGAACGGCACGGACGTTGCCAACTCCAACACCGAGCAGACCATCGACGGCGGCTTCACGGCCGTGCTCGTCTGCCAGGGCATCATGGAGTGCAAGGCCGGCGACAAGATCGAATTGCTCCAGTCGTCCGCCGGCAGCGGACTGGGAATGGTCGCCTCCACGCCCAAGGGCGAACCGATTGTGCCCAGCATGATCCTCTCGATCGTCAAGATCGCCGACTCGGCCTATGCCCAGCTCTCCAGCACCCAGACGCAGACGGGCGCCGGCAGCGGCAAGGTCGTCGCGCTCAATTCGGTCGATGCCGCCAAGAATATCGAGAACGAGGCTGGCACGGTTATCGTCAAGGACGCGGGCTTCTACTTCGTCGTCGCGGCCGGGCAAGTCGGCTCGCCCAGCGGCGGCAAGGGCTCGGCCCGGCTGTGGCTGCGGCAGAACGGCAAGGACGTCGACAACTCGAACACCGAACAGACCGTCGGCGCCAAATACACCGCCGTGCTGGTCTGCCAGGGAGTCGGCGAAGTCAAAGCCGGCGACAAGCTGCAACTTGTCCAATCGGCCCGCGGCAGCGACGTAGGAATGGTCGCCACCTCGCCCAAGGGCGAACCGGTCGTGCCTAGCATGATCTTTTCGCTGCTCAAGGTCGACTGAAGAACGACGGCCAGTCCTAGCGCGGAGACATCGCCGCTCGGCCGATCCTGGCCGAGCGGTTTTTTCGTCTTGCCGTCGCGACGGGTGCGGCCCGGCGGCGAGGGCCGTGCGATCCATGCGCGAGCACCGGCTATAATCCAAGCATCATGCCGCACACAGCGAATGCAACTTCGCGGGCATTGAGCCTGCTGGCCGCTCTGCTCGTCGTCAAAGTCACGCTGAGCATCGTGGGGAGCTATCGGGCCTATTTCCCGCCCGATTTCCGCCGCGATTTCCTGCTCGGACGCGAGTCGTATTTCTTCGGTGCCTACGGCCGGGCGTTTTATGCCCACATCCTTACGGGCCCCGTTACGCTGCTGGTCGGTTTGATCTTGGTGAACGACCGTTTTCGCCACCGCTTCCCGGCCTGGCACCGCCGGCTGGGCAAATTGCAGATCACGAGCGTCGTCTGCTTGCTCGCCCCCAGCGGCCTGTGGATGGCCGCCTATGCGCAAACGGGCGCCGTGGCGGGAGCCGGGTTCGCGACGCTGGCGATCTGCACCGCGCTGACTGCTCTGTTGGGTTGGCGAGCGGCGGTTCGGCGGCGATTCGACGAGCATCGCCGCTGGATGTGGCGCTGCTGTTTGCTGCTTTGCTCGGCCGTGGTGCTGCGGGTGATCGGCGGGGCGGCCACCGTGGCCGATGCCGGCGGTGCGTGGATTTACCCAGCCGCCGCCTGGGCGTGTTGGCTGGTGCCGCTGGCGGCGTTTGAGTTCCGCGAAGCAATCCACCGCCGGGCCCGCCGCCGAGTATCCGGGCCCGCTTTGCCGCTCGCGGCCGAAGCAGCGTAAGTCGCACGCATCGGCCGCGTCGCTAATCCGGATCCGGGATGACGATCTGTTCCTGGCCGGCAATCGTGATCAGCGCGTGCAGCGTTTCGGCCGGCATCGGCATCGCCAGGCTATGCACGCTGGCATCGGCCGCGACGGCGATCACGACATTGCCGGAATGCGCCAGCTTCGATCCCGGCTGCCCCAGGCTGCGGATCAGTTCCTCGTCGGCATCGAGCGGCGCCATCCAGGGCACCTCATGATCGGCGTCGACTTCGATCAACATCAGGGTTTTCGATGATCCATCCTGGATATCCGACATCTTGTGCGATTGGCCGGGCTGCAGGCAGCTGTCGGGAGTGACAATCGCCAGATAATTCGTACGGTTGTCCAAGTTGGACGTTGAAGGGCAATCGTAGGCATCCACCATTTTGCCGCAGGCTGCGGCGTTCACCGGATCGTCCCAGGGCTTGCTGAGGTCAATCGATCGATACAACTCATTCTCCTCGACGAACGGCAGAATCAACGTCCGCCAGCTGTGTAGCGGTTTGCCATCCGCATCGACTGCATACGCCGGCGGAAACCGGTGATACATATCGTGATAGCTTTTCAGCCCGTACGCGATCTGCTTGAGCTTGTTCATGCATTGGCTACGCCGGGCTGGCTCTTGCGCGCTCCGCTGTGCCGGCAGCAGCAGAGCAATGAACAGCAGGATCGCCCCAACGACGGCGGCCGTTTTGAGAAATGTCGGCCGGCATCCTCCCGGCCCGGACACTTTGCCCATCCCGCCCGGCGCGATCGAACCGCGATACGGATTTTCGTCCATTGCGCTCGCTCCATTACAAATTCCCAGTGCGAAGTGCCGCACAAGGCTCGACGTGGCGAACCTCACGTCTCTTGCCCCGGCACTCAAAATCCCGTTGTTCACTTGTCGAGCTTGACCTGACCGTCGTCGCCGCCGGCTACCGAAACGAGGGCTCGCAGTTCGGCGGCTGTGAGCGGTGACTCGAGGAAGTGGCCGCTGCCGTCGACCATCACCGCATTGATGCCGCCGCGATGCGGCAGTTTGGAATCTGAGCCGAGGCTGAGGAGCAACTGTTCGTCGGCGTCGCGCGGGGCCATCCAGGGAACCGCATGGGCCGCGTCGACCTCGATCACCAGCAACGTCTGCGACATCTTGTCGGTGATGTCCGTCAGGGCCCGGGGCTGGCCGGGCTGCAGGCAACTGTCCGGCGCGATGATGGCGACATAAGTCGTATGACCTTCGGGAATGTCGGCCCCTGGACATATCAACATGGGTGGACCGTTGCGAGCGGCTTCGAGATTGACCGGATCGTCCCAGGGCTTGCTGAAATCGATCTGTTGATAAACCGCTCTTCTCTCCAGATAGGGCAGCAGCAGCGTCCGCCAACTGTGCAGCGGCTGGCCGCGCTCGTCGACCGTGTACGCCGGCGGGAACGCGTGGTACTGCACTTCGTACTGCAGCAGTGCCAGGGCAATCTGCTTCAGGTTGTTCGCGGAAATGCGCGGGAAGACGGGCGACCGTCCCGAACGGCAGGCGTAAACGCGGCGACAAGTGCGCCAATAACCAGCACCGTCATCAGGACAGAAACGAGCCACGATGGCGACCGGCGCGGAGCAGCGGCCGAGTCTGGCGACGAATCTTGCTCAGACCGGTGGTTTTCGGTCATCGCGATCAATCCGGGTGGGCCGCAGAGATGAGTCGGCGCACGAGGGCCGCGCCGGTTTGCATTCTAACCGACCGGCGGCCGTCGCCAAAAAGAATGGGCCTCAGTCGACACTGCCCTTAGAGTCGTCCGACCCACGAATTGCCGGGGCAAAGTCAGGCCGCTCGCGAGCGGCGGTCTGGCCGGTTGCTCTCCGCCCGGGCAATCGCGTGCGCCGCCAGCGCGTCGAGAAAGGCGGCTTCTTCTTCCAGCGGTGAAATCGAAAGGGCCAGCTCGCGAATCGCCCAGCCGATGCCGGCAAAGCAGAGCGCAAGGCCGACGATGTGCATCGCCAGGGCAATCGCACCGGCGGCGGCGTGCAGGCCGGTCGCGGCGGCCAAGAGCGAGCAGAGCAGAAACGCCAGCACCGCGGCCAGCAGGCAGAACAGCCCTTTCTGGAGGGTCTTGGCTTTGACCGTCACGGTGGCGATCTGCCGGTCGAGCAGGTCCAGCAGTTCCCGGCCGCGATCGGCCGGGTGCTCGTCCCAGCGCTCGACCACAGCGAGCTTCTGCCCGTGCAGCACGCGAATCCGGCCCAAGATCAAGCCCAGCCGATTGTAGAGCGCCAGCGTGATCAGGCCGCAAGCCGAGATCAGCACCACCGGCGTGACCGAGAGCGAGACGAGCCGCAAGGGATCCATGTTTAACTTGCCGGGAGAGACTTCGCGGAAAAAGCTAGCGCCCGGCCAGCCGGCGACGGCTTGCCGCGGCCCGGGCGATGCAAAAAGCGGCCCTGTGATAGTCGTCTCGGCCAATCGGGTCAAGGGACTGCGCACGTGCCGTGCGCGCATCCGGCCGCCGGGGCAAAATCGGCAAACCCCGCGCCCGCAGCTTCAACCGTCCACGGCCACGGCACTTGCAAATCGCCCCTGGCTCTGGCCCCGCGATTCCCGGCTGCCGGCGGCGTGCGAGATCGCACGACTGGCCACCCCCCCGGCGCGGATCCGGATGGCGACAGAGTAGACAGCCGGCAGCGCTCTGCGCACGCTGTAATCTTGTGATGCGTGGCGGGCACTGCCCGTGCTGTCTGGCGAGGAACATCGAGCCGATGAACGAGCCTGTCGACCCTGCGAATGCCGCGGCGAATGCGCCGACTGCCGATTCGGCGTCGGACGAGTCGACAGCGTCTAACGGCACAACCGCCGAGTCTGCCGGGGCCGAAACCGGCACCGACGGGCCGGCCTTGCTTCCGCTGCCGCGGCGCCCAAGCCTGCCCGCTGCCCGGTGACGCGCGACGACTATTGGGAACGGAGCGAGGGCACGCCGTACCCGCTTGGGGCAAACTTGGTCGAAAACGGGCAGGCGATCAACTTCGCCCTCTACGGCAAGCACGCCGAGCGGGTGACGCTGCTCTTGTTCGGCGAGGACTCGCTCACCGAACCGCTGCTGCGCTACACGTTCGACTGCCTGCGCAACAAGTCGGGCCCAATCTGGCACTGCCGGCTGCGAATGAAGGACATCGGCCCGGCGACGTTTTACGCCTATCAGGTCGACGGGCCATCGGCGGGCGGTCCGTTTCAGTGGCATGCCTTCGATCCGGCCAAGGTGCTGCTCGACCCGTACGCCCGGGCCGTCCATTTTCCGCCCACGTTCAGCCGGCAGGCGGCGATGGTGCCGGGCTCGAACCTGGGCCGGGCCCCGCTCGGCATGTTGGCTCCCACGTTCGAGCCGGTGCCGAAGGACGGCGACCACCGCCAGCAGTCGGGCCACATCATCTACGAGCTGCACGTCCGCGGCTTCACGCGCCGCGACAACTCGGGCGTGGCGGCCGAGCGGCGGGGCACGTTCGCCGGCGTGATCGACAAGATTCCCTATCTGCAGGATCTCGGCGTGACGGCCGTCGAGCTGATGCCCGTCTACCAGTTCGATCCGCAGGAGGGCAACTACTGGGGCTACATGCCGCTGAACTTTTTCTCGCCCCACCAGCAATACTGCTGCCAGCCGCCGGAGAAGAGCCCGCACCACGAATTCCGCGAAATGGTCGAGGCCCTGCACCGGGCCCGGATCGAGGTGATTCTGGACGTGGTCTACAACCACACCTGCGAGATGGACCAGCGCGGCCCGACCTACAGCTTCAAGGGGATCGACAACAGCACCTACTACCTGCTCACGGCCGATCCGCACGAGCCCTACGCCAACTACAGCGGCACCGGCAACACCCTGCGGACCGGCAACCGCGGCATGCGGCGGCTGATCGTCGACAGCTTGCGGTTCTGGGTCGAGCACATGCACGTCGACGGTTTTCGCTTCGACCTGGCCTCGATCTTCTCCCGCACCAGTGACGGAGCGATCGACCTGGGCCGGCCGCCGATCTTCGACCAGATTGCCGGCGACGCCGAATTCGACGGCGTCCATTTGATTGCCGAGCCGTGGGATGCCGGCGGCCTGTTCCAGCTGGGGAGCAAGTTTCCCGGCCTCCGCTGGATGCAGTGGAACGCCCGCTATCGCGACACGGTGCAGCGGTTCGTCCGCGGCGACCGCGGGCTGGTGGCCGATCTGATGACCCGGGTCTACGGCAGCGCCGACCTGTTTCCCGACGATCTGACCCGGGCCTATCGCCCCTACCAGAGCATCAACTATGTCACCTCGCACGACGGCTTCACGCTCTCCGACCTGGTGTCGTACAACGAGCGGCACAACTGGGCCAACGGCCACAACAATACCGACGGCGCCAGCGACGCCAGCTGGAACTGCGGCTGCGAGGGCAACGACGGTCTGACGCCCGAGATCGCCCGGCTGCGCAAGCAACAGGTCAAAAACTTCTTCGCCCTGCTGATGCTCTCCAACGGGACGCCGATGTTCCGCATGGGCGACGAGTTCCTGCAGACGCAGCAGGGGAACAACAACCCCTACAACCAGGACAACGAAACGACCTGGCTCGACTGGCAATTGCTCGACGAGCACCACGATCTGTTCCGCTTCGTCAGCCTGGCGATCTGCTTCCGCAAGTCACACCGCTCGATCGCCCGGGCCCACTTCTGGCGCGAGGATATCTCGTGGTACGGCGCCGAGCGGCCGGTCGACATGTCCGAGCAATCGCAAACGCTGGCCTGGTGCGTCCGCGGCGCCAGCTACGACGATGACGACGTCTACACGATGGTCAACGCCGGCGACCGGCCCGTGCAGTTCGGCATTCACGAAGGGGCGGTCGGCAACTGGGTTCGCGTGATCGACACGGCACAACCTTCGCCCGACGACATTCTCGACCCGGCCCGCCAGCGGCCGCTCGACTCGGCCTATTACCAGGTGCAGGGGCGATCCGTGGTCGTGCTGGTCCGCAAGCGGGCGGCAACGTAGTGCCCATCCGAAAACGGTCCCGGAGAGGGGGACAGTCCCATTTTGCTCGGCGGCCTTCTCAAAATTGGGACAGTCCCCGACCGTTCTCGGATAGGGTCTTGGTCGGCCCGTGGAACGGCGACGCGATTACTGCCATTCGGCCCGCAAGGCTTCCGGCGTGCGGCCCGATTCGCGCAGGGTTCGCAGGGCCAGCCGCCGAGCGCTTGGCCAGCCGCCGGCCGCTCTCATCGCGCATCAGCGGGCAGTGAAAAAACGCCGGCGGCGTCCAGCCCAATGCGCGATACAAAAGCAACTGCCGGGCGGTGGACGTGAGCAGATCCTCGCCGCGGACCACTTCGCTGATCCGCATCGCATGATCGTCGGCCACGACGGCCAATTCATAGCTCGGGTAGCCGTCCCGCCGCCAGACCAGGAAATCACCCAAATCGACGCCCGCGACTCGGGCCGTCGGGCCGCAGCGGCCGTCGACGAACCGGATCGCTTCGCCGTCCGGCACGCGGAATCGCCAATTCACCTCAGTCGGTTCGGCAAGCTCATCAGTCGGCCGGGGCATGACCGCTGGACGAAGGCTGGGCGGAAAGATCGGCTCGGGGTTCTCCTCGGCCACGTCGCTGGCCGCGCCGGTCCCCGCTCCGTCGTGCGGGGCCAACAGAGCCAGATCGACGTCCTTGCGCGAATGCGGGCTGGGATAGATCGTGCCGGCCTCGTACAGCCGGCGCCAGGCGTCCCGGTAACTCTTCAGCCGCTCGCTTTGAGCATACGGGCCCAGCGGTCCGCCGACTTCCGGCCCTTCCTGCCACTGGAAACCGAACCAGCCAAGATCTTCCACGAGCGCCTGCACAAACTCCGGGCGACGGCGCTGCGGATCGAGATCTTCGACGCGCAGGACCAGCGTGCCGCCCGCCGCCTGAGCCCGCTCCTGAGCCATCCAGAACGTCCGGGCATGGCCCAAGTGCAGCAGCCCGGTCGGCGTGGGAGCCATCCGCCCGCGATAGGCGCCGGTCGGCGGCGCTGTCTGCGCCAGCTCAAGAGGCCCGGGCGCTTCCATACGTCCCTCGCTCATTTTTCAACCCAGCCGGCCGTGCGTCATGTCCGACGCGCACCCGGCCCGGCCGGCCCATTATCCGTCACCGCCGCCGTTTTGCCACTGGCGATCGCGGGTGCTCAGTCGAGCTCGCCGGTGTAGTTGGCGAAGACGCCGTCGACGGAGCGCTGCTGGGCCGACTGGGCGGAGGCCGATTGGGCCACGCTGACGGCAAAGGCGATGTCCTCGCTCGCCACCGCAGGCGCCGCCTGCGCCGGCGGCAGCGGTGCTTGTGGCGGCGCTGGCGATTGCTGGCGCGACGGCCGCGTTCGGGACCGCCGGCGAAGCGACTGCCGGCGAAGCCACGGCGCTCGACGGCGAAGCCACGGCACTGGAGGCCTGGTCGCCTGACGAACCGAACTGGGCCAAATCGTTGATCACTTGCAAGGCGTCGAGCGCCGTCAGGATGCCGTCGCCGTTGAGGTCGCAGTCGGCCAAAGTCGCGGCGGGAATGACTGCGCCGAGCTTTGCAGGTCGAGCTCGTTGATGATCATCAGGGCGGCGAGCGGCGAGACCACACCGTCCTGATTCACATCCAGCGGGTTGGCGGTGGCCGGCTTGATCTTGGAGCCGATGTTGATCGTCTCGGTCAGACCAATGCCCGCTTGCACAAGGGCGTCGCTGGGCACATGACCGGCGACGGCAGTCTGAGCCCGCCGAAACCGGTCTCCGCACGCAGGCCACGGCGCTGCTGGATTCGATCAATGCGGGTCCGAGCGCAACGTGCGGCGGACAATTCTAGCGGCGTCTGGGAGGCGCCGTTGCGTGGCGCGGACCGAGCGCCTGCGGTCGTCGACGACACACCGCTGAGCGTGCTTCAGACCTGACTGTAAGCGACCGCGTTGATTCCGTTGGGGGTCATTTCCTTGGCCCGGTTCCACGTCCGGCCGTCGGCCGAGCTCCACATGTGACCGGGCCAACTGCTGCCGATCCAGATGCCGCGCTCTTCGTCCACGTAGAGCACCGAACAAGGCACCCGCGCGGACCAGTCTTTCCAGAAGATACCGTCGGTCGAGACGAATCCTTTGCCTTCACCGGCGGTGAAGAACCGCTTTCCCGTCCAGACGACCGACTCGAGATTGATCCCCGGCTCGCGGTATTCGTGCTCCCATTTTTGCCCGTCGGTGGAGCTGGTCCGCAGTCCGCCGCGGCCGACGATCACGAACCGCCGACCGCCGAACACCATCCCCGTGAGGCTGGGCGGCAGATCGCTCCGCTCGGCATCGATCGTGGTGCCGTCCTTGCTGACGACGGCCCAACTGATCTCGCGGTCGTCCTGACGGCCGTTCCCGGCGAACACGAACCGGTCATTGCCAAACGCTCCCATCCGGAAATGGGTGGCCGCCTCGTGAGAAATCTTGCCGCCAGTCTCCCAGGTCTCGCCATCGGTCGACCAGAGCAGTCGATAGTCCGGCCCGCCGGCCACGAAGCGTCCCTCGCCGAACAGCACGGGATGGACTCGAAAGCTCCGGCCGGGATGTTCCTGCCAGGTCTTGCCGTCGGCGGAAGTCAGAATCCGCCCGCCGAGACCGTTCTTGTCCGTCACGCCCCCGCCCACGGCGACGAACTTGCCGTTGCCGAAGACCACGGAAATCAGGTTATCCCGATCGTCGCCGCCATTGATCCGCCAGTCGGCCGCGATTTCCCAGTTCACGCCGTCGAGCGAATAGAGCCGCCGGCCCCCGTAGCCGACGGCCACATAGATTCCGGTCTGGGGCTCGTCCGCCCGGAGCGACGGAGACAGCGCCGACCAACAGGCCCACGCCGGCGGCAGCGCCAGGATTTCGCGACGGTTCAGGAGCACGGCAACTTCCTTCTTTCTTCGCAAGGGATGACCGGAATCCGACCGGTTCCACCGCTCCGGCGATGACCGGTCCCGCTCGGCCGGCGTCGGGCACGCGGGGCGGCATCGGAATATCTTACACGGGGCCGACCCGGTTTCGCAGTGCGGTTGCGCCGCTCGGCGAAACCGTGAAGTCTGTCCCGATCGCATCGCGCAAACCACCTAAGCGCGTCCGGCAAGGTTTGCGGCCGGGGCAACGGGCGGCAACTCTTCCTCGACCGGCAGGGGAGGATTCCTTCCGGCCACACCGGCAGTCGGAACGCCCAGCGGCCGATTTAGAGCGTATCCGTGGACGGCCGGGGACTGTCCCCGTTTTGCAAGCTTGCGACGCAAAAGGGGACTGTCCCCCTCTCCGAGGCCGTTCGCGGATAGGTTCTTAATCCAGAATCGCAGCAGCTGCCAGGAGGGCATGTTCGCAGGCAGGGCCGCCGATCCACCGCGGCATTCCGAACGGTCACCCTCCTTTGCGCAGCCTCGGCAGACAATTCTCGCGAGCGGCAACCTGCCTTGGGTTTTCGCCGGAATGGTGATCGGGGGCGGCTGTCGCTCGGCGCCGTCGTCGGGGATTGGCGGAGCGGGCCCGGACACGGCAATCCTCCCGCAACCGCATCGTCCCAGCTCACCATCACAGGGCGCGGGCACAACCCGGCCGACTTTCTGCCGCTGGCCGACCGGAGCAGCACCGGCCAACGGGCGCAGTCCTTCTTTGCTCTGGCGGAAGAAGCGAGCCGCCAGGGGCAACCGTCCAGCCCCGACTATTACTACCAGGCGGCGCTGTGCGCCTGGCAATGCTTGCTCGGAGATGCGCCCGACAGCCTGCCGCCTGAAGCGGCCTTGCGGCTGTATCACGCCAGCGTGGCCGGCTTGATCGGCGAAGCGGAGCGCTGCGGCCGATTCGATCCGCGCGGGCAGCTGATTATCTACCAGCCGGACGCCACGCTGGCCGTTCCGTTTGCCTGCCTGGGTTTGCCTTGGCAGCCCGGTGAAATTGGCACGGTGAAAGTCGCCAACCTGCCGGACAAAACCAAATTGACGCAGTATTACGCTTGCCCGGGGTTCGGAGTGCCCGTCGTTGCTGTGCGGCAGGCCGGCCGTTGTGCGCGACTGGAGGAACCTTACCTTCCCCAGCAGGTGCCCTTCGCGGCCACGGTCGTGTTGCGTCCCGCCGATTCTTCCGACGCAACCGCGGCCGTGCTCGAGTTCTACGATCCGCTCTCCGTCGGCAGCGTGGATGTTCGCGGCCAGACGCTCGCCATGGCCCGCGACCTCAGGCGCCGGTCGACTATCGCCAGCGGACCAGCGATCGCGGCAACGTGCTCGGCTTCTTGGATCCCGGTCTGGCGGAGCGGGGAGACGGCCTGCGGTTCATGCAGCCCTATCAGCCGGGCAAGATTCCCGTGATCTTCGTACACGGGCTGCTTTCGGACCCGTCGACCTGGCTCGACGTGGCGAACGATCTGCGGAGCCACGCCTGGTTCAACGACCACTACCAGATCTGGGCGTTCAGCTACGCCACCGGCCGGCCGTTCGTCAGCCGCAGCCGCGACCCTACGGACCCAGTTCCGCGAGGCGCTCGCCACGCTCGACCCGGCCGGCCAGGACCCCGCCCTGCGGCAAACGGTGATCGTCGGCCACAGCATGGGCGGACTGGTCGCCAAGCTGCAGATTACCTACAGCGACCATTCGATCTGGAATTCGTTCGCCCGGGTTCCGCTGGACTCGATCAACGCTCCGCCCCGGGGCAAATTCGAGCTGGCCGAACGGTGCTATTTCGATCCCCAGCCGGCGGTCCGCCGGGTGATTTTCATCGCCACGCCGCACGCCGGTTCGTCGTTCGCCGCGCGGGGCGTCGGGCGAATCTCGTCGGCCCTAGTCGAGCCGGCGCCGGAAGACTCCGCCCGGCATGCCGAACTGGTGGCGGCCAATCCGGGCGTGTTCACCGAGAAATTCGAGCACCGCGTGCCGACCAGCATCGACATCCTGGAGCCCGACGACGCGACGCTGCAAGCCATTCGCACGCTCCGCATGGCGAGCTGCGTCAAGCTGCACTCGATCATCGGGACGGGCCATCCCGCGCTCACCGGCAACCCGGGCGACGGCGTCGTGCCGGTCGACAGCGCCCGGCACCCCTGCGTCGAGAGCGAGCGGTATGTCGACGCGATCCACACGTCGATCCTCCGCAACCCGGAGGCGCAGGCCGAAATCCGCCGCATCCTGTGCGAGCACCTGCAAGCTGCCGGCCCCGCGGGCCAATGAGCAGCACCGGCCTGCCCCAGACCGGAGCGACAGCTACGACTTCGATCCGCAACCCATCGGTGCGCACAGCGGAACGGCTCACCGCAGATCAGTGCGGCTAGCCGTTTTGGGTTTCGGATCGGGGCGACAGGACACCGTCGGGACCTTTCGTCGCGGAAACAGCACTCGGTGTTCTTCAATCCTTGTTGCCCACGCGCTGCGACGCGGGCCGGTCAGGGGGCGATCAATTTCCGGCGCCGGAGTTCGGCCAGCAGGCCCCGCGCCGTAGGGTATTTCTGGCGTAATTCTTTCGCTTGGCGCTCCGCCAAGTCCGCGCAATTGGTCCCCGCCAGAGCTTCACGCAGGTCAGCCAGAAGTTCTCCGGCTCGCCGATAATCGGCGGTGGTTCGCCTGGCGACGAGAAGCTCAGCTGCTTTGAGAAACTTTTCGGGTTTGACCGCCATCTGCTTCAGCCGGGCGGCGTGCTGACGAGCTTGAGCGGCAGCCGCTTTCCGCTGTCGATCTTGCGTGATTTCGTCGGCCGTCGCCCGCAGCTGAGCAATCGTCCGATTCAACTTCACGGTAGGCCAACTAGGAAACGCGTGACTCGATCTGAATTTCGACAGCAGCTCGGCCCTGACCGGCGACGTGGCATCCGCCAACAGTCGCCTCAGCCATTCGGTCTTGTCCGCTTCCGACTGGCGCAGCAACCACTCCTGCAGCGCTGGGGAGGTATCCAGGGCCACCGTGGCTGGACTTTTCGAGGCGGCAGCGGCGACGAGATTCTCGTCCAAGCCAAGGTATTGGATCAAAGCTTGTTGCGCGGCGGAGAGCTGATTCAAGCCGGCTGGGACAGGAGCCTCGCACGCCTGTTCGGGATCGTGCTCGGCATCGCACTGGATGGCCAAATGTGCCAGATAGAGTGGCGCAAGTCGCCGTCGAGAAGTTCTGCCCGGAGCGGCAACAGCTGATCGATCAAATCCTCGACATCCCACAGATCGTCCAAATCGCCCGGCTCCAGCGCGGGTTCAATCCACAGCGTCCCCCCCTTGCCGGCGTTGTCTTTCTTGAAGCACAACGACGGCGCCACCATATACGGCTTGGCCGCCTTCGCGTCCGGCAACCCCTGTGCAAACCGCATCAGCAGGCGGCGAATGCCAAAGTTCGCATAATGCAGATGGATGTCGAAGCCGCGGCAGCAACATTTCCAACGCGTCGCCGCGAAAATCGCCGAAATGGTATTGGTTGTCGAAAGACCACGGCGTGATTTCCGCGCGCGTCGACTGCCGCCGCATGTAAGCGAGATTCTTCTCACTCACCGGTCCGTCGATTGCCCGAAAGGCGACGTATTGAAATTCGCTCATCGCGTCATCGAACGGGACGGGGAGGAATGTAACCGTGCAGCATCAGCACGCACCGCTCGGCCCTGAATCGCCAGCGGACCCGCTGGCGGCAGCAGCAGGATCGCGGGTTGCGTCGGCGCTTGCCGGAACAGATCGACGAGTCGACCTTCGGCGGCAAGAGCACGGAACTCTGCAATCGGTTTGCCAAGCTCTCGCTGGAATTTTCCGCTGGCGACCGCGGCCGGGCGGAACGATCGGAGTTGACCGAGAAAGCGGTTGAACTTTCTCAGTCAATCGCTTGCGGAGAAATGGCTTGCGGCCGATGTGACCCAGCAACGCCCGTGGCTCGCAATCGTCTGCGTGGCCTTTTCGCTCGACGGCGCAACTCTTGTCCACAATAGTGTCCTGCCACAAGTCACGGCAAACAGAAGCATCACGACGAGTAACGAGCGGCGGCTGAACCGCAGCCAACCGCGGGTTCGTGTCGGAGCATTCGTCCCTCCGGGCTTATCTGCGTTGGGTTTAGCAGTCGGCATACGTCAGTCCGCTTGTGGCATTGGCTGCGACTTAGCCCCAAGACGCCATTCTAGCCGACCTTTGGTCCTGGCTGGTCGTCAGGCCGTCGCAGCCCACTCCCGACGCCGCTATACTCTGGTTTTGCCCAGACAACGCACCCTGGAGTAATGCATGGCACGCAAGAAACCAGCAAGGAAAACCGGAGCAGCAGCAATCAAGACCGTCGAAGACGAGCCCACCCTCGGCATTGCTCAAGTGGCCGAACCTGTCGAATCTGCAGCCGACGACAAGCCGGGGCTCGGCAAAAAGATTTGCCCGCACTGTCGGGCAAAGATTGCGGCGAGGTCTGCGACTTGCCCCGAATGCAAAACGCCGATTGCTCCGAAGGTGAAGAAGGTCGCAAGAGTCACCCGCCCCGTCGCCGTCAGTGAAGGCAAGCGGCAAGCGACATCCGGAGGCGGTGGTATCGCAAAACCTGCCGCCCTCGAAGCTGGCATCCGTTTTCTCAAAGAGGCCGGATCGCTGGATGAAGCCAACAAGACCTGGGACATCATTCGCAAGATCGCCGGGGCGATATCGACGCCGTTCTAGGTGTCCGGAATGGAACGCTCCCGAACAGGAAGGGGCAACGAATGAAATCCAGGAAATGGATCGCCGTCATTTGCCTCCTACTTGCTCGCCTTGCTTGGTCTGCGGAGCCGGCACCGATGGAAATCACCGACGATGCCCGGGCGGTCGCCGAGGGCGGCAACGAGTTCGCCATCGATCTTTACGCTCACCTGCGTTCGGACAAGCCCAGCAACTTGTTTTTCTCGCCCTACAGCATTTCCGTAGCTCTGGCGATGACTGAGGCCGGGGCAGCCGGCGAAACCGAGGCCCAAATTGCCAAGGTGCTGCACTTTCCCGTGTCAGAGGCGAACGTGCATTCGGCCTTCAGCACCCTGCGGCAACTGATGGTCTCAAACGACAAGCTCTCCGGCTTTCAGCTTCGAGTTGCCAACCGCCTATGGGGCCAGCACGGCTTTGATTTCTTGCCCGAGTTCCTGCGGGTCACAAAGGCCGACTACGGTGCCGATCTGGGCCGGCTGGATTTCAAGCAGGCCGAAGTTGCCCGGCAGACCATCAACTCCTGGGTCGAGCAGCAAACGGACGACAAGATTCAAAACTTGCTGGCTCCCGGCATTCTCAACGCCGACACTCGGCTCGTGCTGACGAATGCCATCTATTTCAAGGCACGCTGGATGCACGAGTTTGGCAAAGCTGCCACGGCTGATGCTCCGTTCCACATTTCCGATTCAGAACAGGTCGCCGTGCCGACCATGCACCAGTCGCACCGTCTTCGTTACGGCGCAGCGGACGGCCTGCAACTCCTTGAGTTGCCCTATGCCCTGGACGGCAATCTGTCCATGTTGTTCTTGCTGCCCAAGAGGATCGACGGGCTGAACGACCTCGAAAAACGGCTGACCAACGAGAACCTGCAAAAGTGGTTGAAGGGATTGCAATCACGACTGGTCAAGGTTCATTTGCCCAAGTTCAAGATGACCTCCGAGTTCGATCTAGGGGCCGGGCTGGCCTCGCTGGGCATGTCGCTGGCGTTTTCGACCAAGGCCGATTTCTCCCGGATGAGTACCGAAGAACCGCTGTTCATTTCTGCCGTGATTCACAAGGCGTTCGTGGACGTGAACGAAGAGGGAACCGAGGCGGCGGCGGCAACGGCGATTGCGATGCGTGCGGGTGCGGCATTGCCTCGCCCCGAAGAACCTGTTGAGTTTCGTGCCGACCATCCTTTCGTGTTGCTGATTCGGGACCACCGGACACAGAGCATCCTGTTTCTGGGGAGACTGGTGAATCCCAAGGCATGAAGTCAGCCGTTTGACTGACGAGCAAGGGGACGATTTTCGAGAATTCGATCATGGATCAGGACGCTGAAACTCTTGACCACCAGCCTCGCCCCGCCCGGCCGGCTTGCGGCGGCGAAATGCTGGAAATCCGAGCCAAGCTCCAATGCTCAGCCGGTCATCGAATTCGCGAGACTTGCTGCGAAGGTGGTCGGTGGTGATCTTCCGCCTCTCCCAAAAGCTGAACGCCAAGATCAAGGCCGGGACCTTGCCATCGTCGCCCCTGGACGATAACCCCTTCCTCGATTGGTCGGCAAGCCTCTTCCTCGCTGGTCGAACGCAGTGCATCCTGCTGAGCAACACGAAGTCGCTCTATTCGACCGTGTTCTATGGCAAGGGCATCACCAATGAAAGCCAGTTCGTCGACCATGCCTTGAGCAGCCTGCGGGAACTCATGCAGCAGGACGGTCAGGAGTTCGTCTTTCGACGCTTCATTGCCTCTGCCGCTGCAACTGTGCGGTTTGCCAAGGCATTGGATCGGTCGGTCAGCGGGTCGATGAACGATCTTGTGAGGTTTGCGACGTTCCATCTGATCGAGGACGGATTGTCTCCGTTCGACGTGGGCTTCCGGCTCAATGAGATACCGATGTCCGCAATCGCACCCAGCAAGTCCGCCAAGTACGGCGTGCCGAGAGCCGTATTCAAGGCTTTGGCGAGCAGCATCGAGCCTTGAGGAGCAGTCCATGCAGCTCCACAAAATCTGGCTCGAGCAATCTCGGGCAGCCCAAGGCATCCAGGCTGAGTTCGATGCCCCGAAAGCCCTCGACTACCTGATCGGCGAGAAGTTCGTCAACGATCTCGAAGCTGCCGACGAACGTGCCGAGTTTCGAGCGGAACTACCGGCTTTCGTGGCCGAGATTAAAACGATCTTCGAGCCGTGGCAACTGGCTGCGTAGCGGCAGAAGGCACGGGAAACCGAGCAGTTCGGTCCTGAGATTTGCGACGACGAAGAAACCGCTGAGTTCGAGCGACAAGCGGAACTCCGTCGCAGTTCTCTCGACTTATTCCGGGTCGCGCGAGCCAAGCAGTGGCTGCTGGGCGGGTGATCTGGCGATCTGAAGTAAATCGCCTCGGCCTAGTCGTCAGTCTGCCTTGGAGCATGGCGAGGCGATTTCGTCTGCGGGATATCCCGATCCAGCCAGTGACGCAGCCGACCGTAGAATTGGCCCGACGATTCGCCCTCGATTCGTTGGCACTCGCCGAAAAGTTTGGTGCGGCGCTCAAGCTCAGCTTTTCCGAGAGGGGTCTCTTCGAGTCGCCTGATGAACGCCAGCAATTGCGTCAGCTTGTCCTCGTGAAGTTCGTCGTCGAGCTGTGCCTCCTGGCGGCTCTTGTATTGCAGGGTTTTCTCGTTGCCCTCACGACTTGCTTTTCGGCTGGGGTCCATGCTGCTGCTGCTCTGTGGGCTGTCCGGGCAAAGTCGGTGGACGTATTGTGGCAAGTCGGGATGGCGGTCAGCCGGCCGCGATCTGATCCGCCACATCCATCAATGCCTTCTGCGGCTTGCCAATGTCCCAGGTGCCTGTCCGGCGTAGATGTTCTGGAGGGTATTGCGGTCGGGAATGGTGATCGTCGATCTCCTGCGGGCGATTTCTACTAGTGGGGCGGGTAGTTCGTATAGCCCTTTTCGCCGCTGGGCGAATACCAGTCGGACATCGGTGCAAGCGGGGCTAGTGGCCAGCCGTTCCTGAACCGCTCAACGAGATCGGGATTGCTGATGAATGGCCGCCCAAAGGCAATCAGGTCGGCGTGTCCAGCGGAGATCGCCTTCTCGGCCGCCTCCTGCGTATAGCCGCAGTTGCCAATCAGAGGGCCGTGGAACACGCTTCGGAAATCGGCCAGCGTCATCGGCGCGCCGAGCTTATGGAAACCGAACGCCAGTCCGTCCAAGACGTGCAAATAGGCCAGATCGAAGCGGTCAAGCTGGCTGGCGACGAAAGTGAATTGCTCCCGGTAGTCCGGCGATCCCATGTCGTTGAAGACGCCATTCGGGGAAAGCCGGACTCCAACTCGACTCGCAGGCCAGACGGACGTGATCGCTTCGACCACCTCCTCCAAGAAGCGGTAGCGGTTCTCCACGCTGCCGCCGTACTGATCCGTGCGCTGATTCGTCTTCGATTGAAGAAAAGTGTCGATGAGGTAGCCATTGGCCCCATGCACTTCCACGCCATCGAAGCCGGCCGCCTTGGCTCGCTCGGCGGCTTTTCTATAGTCGCCAACGACTCGCGGAATCTCCGCAGTTTCCAACGCCCTGGGGACTTCGTGTGGCTGCTTGCCGGTCGGCGTGTGGATGTATTCCTCATTGATCTTGATCGCTGACGGGGCCACGGCAGGTTTTCCGTTGTGGAAGCTGCTGTGGGAGTAGCGTCCAAGATGCCAAAGCTGAAGGAAGATCAGGCCGCCCTTCTCATGTACGGCGTCGGTGGTGTGCTGCCAGCCTTCCGCCATCTGGTCGGTGTAGATGCCCGGCGACTCGTTCCAGCCGTTCGCTTGCTCAGAGATCGTGGTCGCCTCGGTGATGAGCAGGCCCGCCGAGCTTCTTTGGGCGTAGTATTCGGCCATCAGCCGGTTCGGGAGGCGACCGGTCCCGGCCCTGGAGCGGGTCATGGGGGCCAGCACGATCCGGTTCGGCAGGATCAGATCGTGCAGCTTGAACGGCTGGAAAAGGACGCTGGTCGACATAGAGTATCCGTTCCGTTTGTTTGGAAAATCTTCGGCGGCTCACTTCTTCTGGCACGCCTCGTCACGGGTGGCCTCGGTGTTGCGACCTGATGGTCGAGGAACGATTTATTGTATCTTCATGGTGGCGACGGCAGCAGTCCACGACGATGCGCACAGGAAGGAACGCAGCCGATGACCTGAATGGGCTTTGACCGGAGAAGTCCATCTTGGCATTCCCCACGTTTTGTGGGCGCTCAGACAGACGGCATAATGCCGTTGAAAGGAGACGCCGATGGCTCGCAGGATCTTTTCTCGGGAATTCGAAGTATCGGCAGTCGCGTTGGTGCAGCGACAACATCCCTTTCCTCGATCCCGTTCTCGGCGAAACATGCGCGGTGGTTCGCCACGCGATACAATGCCCCTTGTGAATCGTATCCGCAAAGCAGCCCGAGTCCCAAGGGGGCGTTCGACCAATCACGATGCCGCCACCCGATTCGCAGAGGCCTGAAGCACCGAATTCTCCCATCGTGCTGTTGACGGGCGCATCCGGCTACGTCGGCGGTCGGCTGATTCCGTTCCTGGAAAAGCAGCCGGTGGCCCTGCGGTGTCTGGCTCGCAACCCGGAGCGACTGCGACCTGAGGTCCAAGCGACCACCCAAGTCGTTCGGGGCGATGTGCTTGACCCGGCGTCGTTGGATGCAGCCCTCCAAGGCGTCCAAACCGCCTACTACCTCGTTCATCTGATGTCCGGCTCGCAGGACTTCGAGAAGGAGGATCGGCAGGCGGCGACCAATTTCGCCCAGGCTGCAAAAAAGGCCGGCGTGCGGCGAGTCATCTACCTGGGCGGGCTGGGGGACGATGCCGAACCAAAGCTCTCGCCGCATCTGCGAAGTCGGCACGAGGTCGGCGCAATCCTCCGCGGATCGGGCGTCGAGACCATCGAGCTCCGGGCCGGCATGGTCGTCGGGGCCGGCAGCACGTCGTACCAGTTGATGAAGTCCTTGACGGATCGTCTGCCGGTCATGCTTTGTCCCCGCTGGCTGGCCACGGCGACCCAGCCCATCGCCATCGACGATGTCCTGGCCTACTTGCTGGCGGCGAAGGAATTGCCAGCGGGCGCGAGTCGCATTTTCGAAATCGGTGGCCCGGACATCGTGACGTACGGCGATCTGATCCGGGAATACGCTCGTCAAAGGGGACTGCGGCGGTGGTTGATCTCCGTCCCCGTCCTCACGCCCTATCTCTCAGGCCTCTGGCTGGCGCTCGTCACACCTGCCACGTACGCAGTCGGCCGACACTTGATCGAGGGGTTGAAGAGTCCCACCGTGGTTCGCGACCAAACGGCAATGGAGGTCTTCCCGATTCGCCCCGTGGGAGTGCAGGCGGCGATTCGCAGGGCGATCGCACGCGCGGCCGAATAGCGGACTCAACGCTTCAACCTTGCGGCTTGGGCACCTCGGCCAGAAGCGGCAGGCGTTCTCGGCTGGAGACCACGACGCCGCCCGGTTTTTCGACGGTGACGGCGAACAGCTTGGGGTCGACAACGCGCAGCGCGGCGCGGATCGGAACCAACACGTCGCCGCTTGCCGGTTCAACGTCGAACACGCCGCCGTCGATCGGATAGCGCTCGTCCTGCTGGCCGTCGAAGATCCAGAGCTGGTACTGACTGCGGCTGGGATCGTTCGGTGCCAGTCCGCGAAACCGCATGAAACCCTCCTGCCGGGCGTTGCTCCACACGACGTCGCCGCTCGCGTTGGCGGCCGCCGGATCCTTGGTGGCGGTCCAATTGAGCTGGACTACGTCGGGTGCCTGGGCGAGCAGCGTCGCCCGCCGTTCGGTCAGGCTGCGCGGCGCTTCAACCGATCTGCTCATCGTCGACCAGGCGTAGACAGCGATCAGCAAGCTGGCGGCCGCGGCCAACCAGCCCAGCGAGTTCAGCCAGCGGCCCGTTCGGACACGGTCCGGCGGAATGGCTGCGGACAGTCGCACGCCGCTGGGGGTGGCAGCCGCCACAATTCGCACCGCAGAACTTCAGGCATTCGCACAACGGCAGCCGGCTCGCCGGACAGCACGACCAGGGCCGCCGTGCGATCGAACGAATCGGGGTCGACGCCGGGCGACGCGGCGAGCAACCTTGCAAGCTCGAGTTGCTCCTGGCCGAGAGACCAAACAGGGCCCGGTCTGCAAGCAGCTCTTCCAGACGTTCGCGAGCGGGCTGAGGCTGATTGCTCATATCGCCTCCTCCACCACGCTGGCCCGTGGCTGCTCGTCCAGCAACTGTCTCAAGCGGATCAGTCCGCACCGGGCATGCGACTTCACCGTTCCCAGCGGGATTTGCAGCGTCTCCGCGATTTGGGCCTGGCTGAGCCCTTTGTCGATGACCAGCTCCAGCACTTCGCGCTCTTCGCCGCGGAGTGCTTGCATTTGCTGCCGGGCCCGCATACCTCTTCACCGAATTCCAGGGATCGTTCGGCGTCCGACGCGGGCCGCTCGACTTCTGCGGTCATCGGGACGGTGGCGATGCCGCGCTGTTGTTTTCGCTGCCGGTCGATCAGCCGCCGGCGGGCGATCATCGCCACGAACGTGGCTTCCGAAGCGACCTCGCCGTCGAATCGGGCGGCGTTGCGCCAGACATCGACGAATATCTCTTGGACCGCGTCCTCGGCATCGGCGCAATTGGGGAGCATGCGGCGCAAGACTCCACACGAGGCCGCCGTAACGAGCAAGACACTCGTCGAACGCCTCCGCCTGGCCGCTGGCCACTTTGGCGAGGATGCTTGCCGGCATCTAACGACTTTCGCTCAACGAGCCGCAACAAAAAAGAGGCCCCCTGGCGGAGCCCCTTCCTTGTTGCGAACCCAAGCTACTACGGCAAAATCACGGCGTCAATCACATGGATCACGCCGTTGGAGCACTCGATGTCGGTGGCGGTTACGTTGGCGCCGTCGATCATCACCGAATCGCCCTTCACGGTGATCTTGGCTTCTTTGCCCTGGACCGTCTTGGCGCCGGTCAGCTTGACCACATCTTTGGCCAGGACTTTGCCGGGAACCACGTGGTAGGTCAAAACCGCCTGCAGCTTCTCTTTGTTTTCCGGCTTCAGTAGGTTCTCCACCGTGCCGGCCGGCAGCTTGGCAAACGCTTCGTCCGTCGGGGCGAATACGGTGAACGGGCCCTTGCCCTTGAGGGTCTCGACGAGCCCCGCGGCCTTGACCGCCGCGACCAGCGTCTTGAAGCTGCCCGCGCCCACAGCCGTGTCGACGATGTCCTGCGGGGCCTTGTTTTCAGCACGCAGGCTCTGAGCGCCGAGGAGCGAGGTCGCCAGCATGAGTCCGATACCAATCTTCAACATCTTGAGCATCCTTATTTGGGAGATCTTCGCATACCAGTAAAAATGGGTCGTTTCGTCCGCGCCACGTGGTTAGCTTGAGCTGCTCAGGATGGGATTCGCCAACCGCCGCGGTGCGGATGCACCGGGCCGAAGAAATTTCTTGGCGGCGTCGTCTTCCCCCAGGTGCGAGAGAGCGCGGATAGCATGCCGCACGGCCGGGATTCGCTTCCCTTGCCGCTAAGCGCCGCCGCTGCAGCGATGGTCGGAGCTGCGGCTGCACGGCGAAATTGAGGCCGCTAGATTCGCAACGCAGCGAAGCGAGCTGCGAACGAAAGAAATGCGATTGCGGACGACGCTCGAAGGATGCGATCGACAGCAGTCGGAGCGGGGCGGTCTGGCCGTGAAAGTGATGGAACCTTCACCAGCCCTGACGGAGAAGTGCCTTGCAGCAGATATCGCCGAAAAACGTCAGCTGCTGAAAATCGTCTGTTCGAACTGGAAGCTCGACGGCATAACTGTCGTCCCAGAAATGAGAAAGCCCTTTGACTTGCTCGTCAAAGGGCTTCTTGTCTCATCGAGTCGGGGCGACAAGATACCAATAGAACTTTTTGCTGGTCAGGCCGCCTTCCTAAACTGCCCAGTCGACTAACTCTTAATCAGAGGGTTGAAGGTTCGATTCCTTCAGGGAGCACTCCGTAAGCCCAGACCCCTCATGGGCTTGCGGCTTCTTGTGTTTTGGTCCCAAACGTCGATTTTGGGGCGATGTTACCCAAAGTGTTACTTTTTCACGCCGGGGGGCATTATGACGGGGTACGCTCAGAGCGGATGATCGTCGCAATGGCAAATACGGAAAAGACTTGCGATCGCCAGCGTATGCGTTGCGGCGGCTTTTCTTGAGGCTTCTGCCTCGCTGGCGGCAAATCACTTGCTCCCAAATAGGGGAACGTCATGACTACGGGGCACCTTCGTCTCCTGCCCCGCCGGTTTGATCGTGGCTATGCCAAACTCAGCCCGCCGTTAACCGTCGGACGAGACAGCAGCAGGAACACCTGCTTGTGTACTTGTTTCCAGGCCGAACGGCATCCTTGCCTGCCGTGATGCCACCCTGGAAGCCGTGCTTTTACCGCAGACTCTCGAAGGTCCGCTTGCCCCTAGATTTGGCTGCTTGGGAGCTTGGCGGTCGCTTTGCAGGATCTGATGGATGATCGGCAGTAAGCGATCCAGCTCGGCACGATGCCGTGGGTGCAAATCGTCGACACGGGGTCGGGACTTAGTCGAGCGGGCCGCGGGCAGAACTACTCGTACAGCTCGGCGTTGTGCTACGTTGCGAAAGCCCCGCTTGACAAAGCCGCCCCAGCAATCGCTTAGCCTTCCGCCTGCCCGCCCGACCCCATAGCCCGACGAATAGCGCAGCTCAACAGACAACGAGTGGATCGCATCCGAAACCGCAGTTGACTTTCAGCGGCCAGCAGCGGGAGAATGGTGAAAGTCGAAAATAGATGGCCCGCGAATCTCACGGAGTACGTCCGTGCGACAACTCAAGAGCGATCCACACGACCTCTGCCCATCAGGCCAACTGCTGGTCCAAGATCGCGTACGAGACGTCAGGGATGGCCACGAAGGCGTTGTGGCCAGTGCGTCGTCGCTTCCGATCGGATATCACGCCGTCGACTTCGGCGCGCCTCATGCAGAGCTTGTGCAGCGTTTCCACCTCGACCGAATCGCCTAGACGCGCGAGCGAATGAATCCGGCGGATTTTCCGTTCGCAGTCGACATCCGCGGGCCCACGGCTCGCCGTCGACGCCGCCACACGCATTGCATCTTTCGCAGCGTCCTACGAACTGTCTCGCCGCTCCAACGGACTCCCGTTTCCCAGGCCAGGATTTCGGCCAAAATCGGGCACGACTAACGGGTGAAAGTTAGGGTCGGGGAATAGGTAATGTCGTTTCTTCGTCGGCGTCGGGTACTTCTCCTTCACCGCGAGTGCGGCTTTCTGATTCAACTCGGCGAACAATTCGTGCGAAACGTCCCCGGTCTCGAAGATTTCATCCGGGACGAGCACGACAAGCGTTACCTTCAGGGCGCCGCGGCTTAGGACTTCGTTCGCAAATTCTTGACTCTGTGCGATTCGATCGCTGTCCCCAGCGGTCGAAAGGTGGTGTGGGCTCCGGGAGGCGCTCCGGGTTCATTCATCGCCAATGAGATCATGAGTCGCTTGCGGCCGCTTTCGAGACTCACCGGCGCCGCATGGTTCCAGGAGTCTTTCGACGAATCGGCGGATTTCTTGACGGTAAAGCAGCTGTGTAATTGGCCCGGATTGCTTTTGCCATTTTGTTTTCCGGTCGCGCCGGCCTCCCAGCGTGGGTCTAGTCGTCTATTGGTTCCCGGGCAAAGCAACCGCTCAAAGCGATTTCCAGTCCCGCAGCCTGCAGCCCTCCAGCTCATTCCGCAGTTGTTGGGCCGCATAATGCTCCTCCTCCCGGACGAACCGGGCAAAGTCAAGCGCCAGTTGCGCCAGGTCGATCATCAGGCCGGCAGCGTCGCCAGCTGCCCCAGCGCCGCCATGGCGTGGCCAGATTCGCTGTCGACGCTGTAATGCCTCGTCCGACCAGTCAACGAATCGTGTCATTGCGGAAATGGCCTCTTCCTGCGCGGTGCTTGATCAATGCATCATTGACGCCCTGAAAGCGGTTTGCCAGCCCGGCCTGAAGCAGCTTAATGCAGCCGTCAAGCTTCGCCTGCGCGTCGCCGTAGAGCTTGGCACCTTGGTCCCGCTTTGCGCCCTGCAGGCGCCCGTCAAACTTGCTTTTGAAGCGCGCCGCGGATACCTGACATTCCGTCTTCGCCTGGGCCAGCTCGGCCGCCAGCGTGGGCAGCCGGTTTATTTGCCGCTGCGGCGCCTGCTCGTCGCAGCCGACGCAAGGCAACGCGATGACAACCGCCACCAGCGAAAGACTGCAAATCCGATTCATGCTTGGTCGTCTGCTTTGGGCGATGTCCGCGGGTCAAATGGCTGCAGGTTAGCGGCTCTTGGCTCGGCGCACAAATGGGGCGGAAAATGGCCTGATTTCGCGAACCACTCCGCGGCCTTCAAGTCTATATAATGGGGCAGCCCAAATTACGGAGGATCCGGCATGGTCCATTTAGACCGGAGGAAGCTTGCGCAAGTCATGTATATGACGTCGGCCTACCGCGGCCACGATGGCGACCCGCGGTGCCACGTTTGTCTCTGCGAGAAGCGTCTTACCAAAGAGCACGTGCCGCCCCAAAGTGCTTTCAATGACTGCACCTCGCTTTATGAGCGCTTGGTGACGCCGGAGGGCTCTTCCGATTCGGCCCGGCTCGTCAAAGTGCGGGGCGGCTTTTGGGTCCGCACGCTCTGCAAAGCTTGCAATAATGACCTCTGTGGCCCCTACGCCGAGTCCTATGTCAAGTTCGCGCGGCACTTGGTCGATACCCCCGAGCTGTTTGACGCTACCGGACGCGCACGACTGGTCAGCGTGCCCGGCGATACGCTCATGATCGCGAAGGAGGTTGCGACCATGATCCTGGCGATCGAGCCGGCGTCCTACGCCGAGCACAACCACCAGCTGCGGAGATTTGTGCTCGACCCTAACGCGACTTTTCTGCCGAATTTTCGCGTCCTCGCGTTCATGGTGCCCGATGCTCCCCAGGCCGGGACGATTACCCGATTCCATGCACGGATTGACACGCTCGCGCCGGGTTACGGCTTCATGGGCGGCGAAATTTCGGGTTTCCCCTTTGGCTTTGTGTATGCCTGCCAGGTCGGCCCGGGATATGTAACGGGTGCCATGACCGACATCACGCACTGGTTTACGCGGGGCAACCAGGACGATCGGCGCGGCCAGAGCGTTCGCCTTTTCAGCCGGGTCACGGGCGTGGATTCGATCCAATGCGGCGTGGGCCGAGAGCGCGTCCGCCCGCAAATCGATTTCGCGTGACCCTGCGGTCTAGTTTCGTTCTGACATTATCACTTCAAGATAAAGAACAGGACGCCGCTCACACCCAGCCATATCTTAGCGGCCAATTCCTGCAGCCTGGCGAAATCCTGGTCGGCGGTCCCGAGTTTCGTGCGAATCAAATGCTCAACGAAGAAGAATGCGGGCGGACCTATCGCCCATGATGCGGCGATAGGTTTGGTCAGCGGCCAGTAAGGGGCGAACCCGGCGAGGGCGAGGGCGAGGGCTAGAACGGCCCAGGCCACGGCTCCGATGGCAATCAGCGCATAACACGGATGCCGCGGCCCAACCGCGCTCTCTCGCCAGCCGATGGATGTTTCCCTTGGAATGGCATTCTCGGGCATCGGAGGCGTAGCGGCACCCCGCGGAGTCGTCTGCGGTGGGGCCGCAGTTGCGCCCCCACCGTCGCCCTGGTCAGACATTGCATGGCTCCTGGCGCCGCTAATTTGCTTTGGCCGCTGCCGGCGCTTGCACCACGGCTTCTCTAGCTTCCGCTCGACGCCGCCAGAGCTGCAGCACGGCGCACCCGAGCATCGACACGATGAATGCCGAAGCGATCACGCCCGCGATCGCGACCACGGCCGCCAAGATCGGCAGGAGTGCCGACCGCAGCGCGCCAGTTCGCATTCGACCAAAGCCGCGACGCGGTTGTTTGCGAACGCCAGCCCCGGAACCCTCCTCGAATTGGCTCTTGAGTCTTGCCGAAGATTTCGTCGTGTTCGACGTGGAACCACGGCACCTTGTCGGCCACGAATTCGACCGCATTCAACACGGCCGCGGCCGCCATAATCCGCCAGTTGCCAACGACCGCCACTTCGCCCGCAAGCGTGACGCCCAGATGATTCAGAATGCCCAGCACGAGCATGCTGCAGTACAGATTGCGACCGTTGGCCCGAGAGGCACAGAACGCGGTCGAAATAGCATACGAGTTCCATCACATCATTGTCCGGGGCCCCAGCCCGCGGTCAATACGGGCGTCCCCGTATGCATTTCAGCCTTTTTCATGATTTGCGGCTGCCGTCTTAGCAGCCTTTTGCGATGCAAAGTCGCCGATCTTATGCGGTTGGACCCCGGTCGGCAGGAGCCAATCGTTGAAGTCTCCTTTGTAAAGAGCATACGTCTCGTCGCCCTCGTCGGTCATTTCGACGACGATGAAGTAGCCGGCCGGAAGAATGCTCGTCCAATGCCGTGTCCCCCCGCCCGTATACTGCCAAGCATCGGCCGACCCCTCAGGTTACGCTGACTTGAACCTCATCCGGATTGCTCTCACATTCTCGAAGCGTCCAGCTGGGAATCAAGATTGGCTAGATTGGGTCGTGGGACCGACGGACGGGCTGCCCGAGACTTGCGAGCGCCTAAGATGGATCAGTATTAGAAGCTTTTGAGCCTGGCTCATCGGGATTGCTCGATGGCAATATTGGTTGCTTGACATTTCGTTATTCCCGTATATAACCGACGGCCGGTCGGCTCATTCTCGCTGAGATCACCCAGGCAAAGGCTCTGCGCACGGCCCCCGCATTCGCGATTCGGGTTGTGCGGCTGCTCAGGACACTTTGAGCGGCAAGCGTAGGCGCTGGCAATGTGCCGCGCAATCGACGGCAACCGCGGTTTGCGGCGGCGGTGGCTCGTTTCTTTCCAATTCTGCCTGCGGGGACCTCCATGAATCTCATGGTGCACCATCAGTTTATCGATGCCGCGCACCGCATAAGCGCCTACGACGGCCAGCAAAGCTGGGATTTTGCCGGCAATTCGACCCATGGCAGCCCGTGGCTCGATTTCCTGCTACAGGGCGTGCGATTTTCGCGACTCGTCGAGTTTCGTTTTCGCTGGAACGACGCCTCCGGAGGCGCGAACTGGGAACGAGAGGAACTGAAACGCCGCATCCGCATTTACCAGGCGGAAGATGTATGGAGCTTCGAAGATTCGCCCCGCCTGATGTATATGAATCCGTTTCCCAGCGGAGTTGCGTATGCGGCAGGGGCGATTCTTACAGTCCATCTGATTACGGATAGCGTCTACGCCGGCGGGCAGCTTTATGCCTGGGACCCCTATCATGGCTCAGGTCCCACTTATATCGATCAAACGTCGCGAACGAATGACACTTCGGTTTTCCAGTTCCCTCTCCAGGATTGGATGACCGGCGGTTTCAACTTCAAGTTTGTCAATCATGCAGGAAGCGATCACGGCAGGTGGGAGAACGATGCGGCTAACCGCATATGGCGCCCAGCGGACGGAACCAGCGTGTGGGTGGTGAGCGGACAAGCCAGTGTTCGCAGGTCCGAACCTACGCCCGTCACGTTTCCGGTTGAAGTCCTGTTTCCGGCCTCCCTCGCCTCGCCGGGGGCGCTGACTTTGATCGATCCGGGCGAGGGTTCGCGTGATCGGTACGATCCGGTGATCAGGACTCACGCAGATTCCCTGTTCAAAGTCGCAACCTACCCAGTGGAGGCTTATCCCGACTCAGCGTACGGAGTGCAGATAGACGCCGCTGCTGAAAATGGCAATCCGTATTACCGCCCCTTTCCTTCACCGTATGCTTCACTGGGAGGCGCCCGTCACGTTTCGTCTTCGGCGCACAGCAGTGGGTAGAGAATTTCAATCTCCAGGACATCGAACTGAAGATTACGCGTCGCAATCCTTCGCGCCTCGATGCGAATACGACGATTCAAGTCGGCTTCGACCGGTCGATTTCGTACCAAACAACAACGCCCACGTTGACTAACGGCGATCTCATCTGCCAGTTGAAGACATTGCGCGAACTGCTGCACTGGATTAGCCTGCAGCCGGCCGCGGCGGCGGAGAGTAAACCGTATGATTGGATTGATACGCGTCGATTCTTTGTCCCCACGTCGACACAAGAGTACCTCTTCACAACTGAAGGCATTTTCGGCATTTCGTCGGATCGCGGCAACGTTCGCGGAACCCGGCGTCGGCCGGCAGTCGTTGATGGCCGCCGCATTTGGACCGAAGGTCGCCGGCGCGGGCATCTTCGCCAGGGAGGAAATGCCGCACGGGGCGACGCTGCTCGATGACGCGGTCTATTTTGTGCTACATGCCCCGCACTCGGCGTCGGTGGACTTGGTCCTGGTCGATGAAACGCATCATCCGCCGGTTCGGCAAAAGGCGTTGCCCATGCAACTCACACCGGACGATCGCTATTGGTGGTGCAGCGTTCCCGCGAAATTCGCGCGCAAGCGGGACAAGATACCGATTTGTGCTTAATGGCAATTGCGAGGTGATTGACCCGGCCGCCCGCGAGGTTCTGGATGGGGGCGATTTTCAGCCCCTGCCCAATGCCGACCCGGCCAGTGCGAGCACATCTTGGGCGCGGGTCGTCGATGTGACAGCGGTCCGTGCCGCAGCCGCAGCTGACTGGCGGACGCTCGGTTGGGAATCGATCATCATTTACGAGATGCATGTCCAGCATTTCACGGATCGAGGTTCTTCAGGACTGACGGCATTCGAGCGGGTCATAACCGAGTTGCAGCCCGGGGGCTATTTCGATCAGTTTGCGGCAACCGCGCATCGAGCTCCTGCCGATTCACGAATTCAAGGCGAAAAACTCGTGGGGGTACAACCCCGCATTCTTTTTCGCTATTGAGAGCGAATACGGCGGACCGCTCGGTTTCGCAAAACTTGTGCAAGCGGCGCATCGGGCCGGCCGCGGCATCATTCTTGACTTGGTGTACAACCACATGAACGATTCGCCGCTGATGCAGGTGGCCTCGGACGTATATTCGAACGGCAACGCCTGGGGCGATCGCTTGAACAGCGGTCACCCGATGGTGAAGGAGTTCCTGCGCCAGGCAACCTTATACTTGTGGTCGGTCTTTCGGCTAGACGGATTTCGCTTCGACGACACCAAGACGATCCTCGGCAACGTCGGCGGCTGGGACTTTATGGGCTCGATTCGCTTGGCGCTACGTGCCGCCGCCGATGCGCTCGGAGAGCCTTGGCCGTACAATGTCGCCGAGAATGACGATCCCGTCTGGAACATGAACAAGCCGGGCTGGGACGTGATTGACGGCGAGTGGCACATCGATGAAAGCTACCGCGTATTGGATTCGAGCTACGACGTCGTGGACAATAGCGATCGCGTTCGCGCGCTCGTCGAACAAATGAGGGTTCCGCAGAGCTGGCTGAGGCCCTACTTCGACTCCGTGCGTTTTGGCGAAAGCCACGACATGGTCAGCGGACAGGGTTGGCGGCGCGAACGGATTGCAGCTCGACCGCCGTTTGGCCAGGGCTACCAAATGGCCAAAGCGTGCGGAGCGCTGGTTCTGCTGGCGAAGGGAGTACCCATGTTGTTCATGGGTCAAGAAAGCGGCGAGACGCAACTCTTCTCATTCGATCAAAACGGCCTTATCGTCAATCCGCAGAATTTTACCGATCCCGCCTCCGAGCGTGGCCGTGTGTTTTGCTGGTTCAAATCTCTCCTCGGATTGCGCAAGGATCCTGCCAAGGGCCTGCGGGGGGACGCCGGCTCGATGGCAATGTGCATAGGACGTCGGACAGTGGCGTTCAGGTGTGGATATGATGATTCGATGGTTGTCGTCGTCACATTTGGCACGCCCGACCAATATCAGAATACCGCCTGGCTGGGGATGCCCGGAAATGTTACCTTCAACGAAATCTTCAATTCAAGTTGGCCGGCTTTCGGAATGAACGGCGAACCTCAGTGCGACAACGGCGGCTACTTGGCACGCATCCACAGCGGCGACGTCGTTCATTTGCCATACATCGGCGCGGTTGTATCTGGAACAATCCTATTGACGCACCACCGGTCCGGGTTCTGGTCGACGAAGACGCAAGGGGCGAGAATCGCTAGAACGTGTGCCCTGAATTCCGCTTCGCGGCGGGTGAGTTCGCTTTTGCGACTGCCGCGCTTCGCTCTGCGATCAGCGAGCCGAGCGCATCGTCTTCCGCGCAGATTTCGAAGGTCGCCGAAGGCGTATGACGTTGCCTCGCTGCCGTCGAGGGAGGCAAAGACCGCGCGACGTGTGTCAACCGAGAGGGACGCGAGCGCGACCGTCGCTTGCTTGTCCGCAGCTCGGTCAAATGGCTCTTTGAAATGGCCACGGGCAGACCGCCCATTGCAAAGACTCGGGACAGGAATCGCCAAATCCCGGAAGCAGAATTCGGGCCGTCCTAAGCGGTTCACCGCAGCCAAGTCGCCCCTTGGGCTGATCATGGATGCGCTGGTACCGCGCTGGAGGCGTTATCGGGATTCTCGTTTATCTCGGGGTTGAAGCCCTCCTTTGGCGTCGGAGTCTGACGGCGACGGCTCAGGTTCCGCAACGATGTGATGGCGAGTCATTTGTTCGCTCCCAAAGCATTTCGTACCTATCAGTACCCTGCTGTGGGGGGCTTTGTTTGAGGTCGTTAGTCTCGCTGCTGGTAGTGCCGGGGAGTAACGAGCGAGCCGGGCGACGATTCGAAGTGGTGTTTCACCCACGACTTGAACATTCATGCACGGCATTGAATGGGTGTGTCATGACGGGTTGTTGAATCTACGCTGGGCCACCCAAAACGGCCAGGAGGATGCTTGTTCTTTGAGGTTACCGTGATAAGCTACTAGGCCGCTGTCTGTGCGTTCGGCTCACGGTTGCCCACGGGAGTGCCCTGATGTCGTCGAGCAGCTCCTCCAGTAGTTCTTCCAGCAGCTCCAGCTCGAGCAGCTCGTCGAGTTCGAGTAGCTCGTCCAGCTCAAGCAGCTCTTCCAGTTCGAGCAGCTCCAGCTCGTCCAGCAGCCATTCCTCGAGTAGTTCGTCGTCGAGCTCCCGCAGCAGTTCGTCGAGCAGTTCTTCGAGCAGCTCCTCGTCGAGTTCCAGTAGTTCGTCGTCGAGCAGTTCTTCGAGCAGCAGTTCCTCCTCGAGCAGTTCTTCGAGCAGCTCGTCGTCGAGTTCGAGCAGTTCGTCCTCGCAGTCGACCAAGGGACCCTCGTGCGGCTGCTGCTGTTGCCCGGGGGCGTTCAGCCTGAGTACGCCGTTGACGCCGATCTGCCCGACGCCGGGGTCGCTGCCGGAGTCCAGCCCCTACCCGGTGCGGTACTTCAACGGCGAGCTGCAGTATGCGGTGCCGGACTTGTCGGGTTCCGGTTTCGGGTTCCCGTGGGGGCACACGCGGATCTACAGTAATCAGTTGGCGACGAACTACAACGTCGGCCAGGGCTACAACTGGATGGTCAAGGAGTGGCAGTACCTGGTGCAGGTCTCGGCGACGACCGTCCAGTTGGTGCGGGGGCGCAGTCGGCCGTATGGTGGGACTTGTCGGGCGGCAGCTACGTGGCCCGTAACGGGGCGTTCGAGAAGCTGACCCACTCGGGCACGACATTCACGGTGCTCTCGCCGGAAGGCTACCAGTGGGTATTCGCCGACTTCTCGCAGCCGATCCCGGGGGTCCTCCAGAAAGCCTTCATCAATCCGAGCGTAGTGTTGCTGCAGGTTCTGGGCAACAACTCCAACGGCAGCCCGACCGAGGTGCAGCGGTACGGCAATAGCGGACAGGTCGTCGAATCCTGGCAGTACAGCTACAACGGGTCGGGCCAGTTGACGACGGTGCTGCTGCGCCAGCAGCTCAACGGCGGGGCCTGGGCCAGCGTCCGCCAGATGGAGTACACGTACTACGGCACGGAAACCTACGGGCTGCCGGGAGACCTGAAGACCGCCACGCTCTACCTCTTCAAGGGCGGCCAGGCCGTGGTCAACGAGGTCAGCTACTACCGCTATTACACGAGCAGCAGCGGCAGCGGCGGTTTCGTCCACGGCTTGCAGTATGCCCTCGGGCCGGATGCCTACAACCGCCTGGGACAATCGCTGTTCGGCTCGGCGTTCGTCGAAAGCTCGACCGACGACACGGCGGCCAACCAGCAGGCTCAGCTATTTACCGCTTCGGCCAATCAGTTGGCGGAGTTCGCCGACTACTTCCTTCAATATGATTCGAATAACCGCGTGGTTCTGGAGACGGTCGACGGCGGCCGGCAGAGTTCCACCTTCCAATACGTGTCCAGCACCGCGCCGGATTCCAACTACAACCACTGGAATCAACTGACCTGGGAGACCCGGCAAGACCAGAGCACGATCCAGGTCTACACGAATTTTATCGGGCAGGTTTTGGCCCGGGCCCTGACCGACGCCAACAACAATCAGTGGATCGACTATCAGCAGTTCGATACCAGCGGTCGCCTGATCCTGCGGGCGATGCCCTCGGCGGTGGCCAGCAATCTGTCGTTCACCTACCCGCCCTCGCCTCCGCCTCCGCCGGACTTGGGGCTCACGTTCAATCCCACCACCGGCCTGGTCTACCTGTACGACTATTATCCGACGACGGGCGGCGGCTCGGGCTCGGCGCCCGGCTACTTGCAGGACGAACGCGTTCAGTGCGGTTTCAGTTCCAGCAGCAGTTCCAGCAGCAGTTCCAGCAGCAGTAGCAGCAGCAGCGGCGGTGGGGTGACGGGGATGCTCCGCTCGTACACCTATACCTCGCAGACCGACTCGAGCGGCAACACGATCTATCCGCTGGCGACTGCGACGTCGTACAGTCAGTCCAACGGCACGGGCGCGATCCTGACCCAGTACGCCTATACCTTCCAGTCGGGAACCCTGCAGCTCACCGAGCGAGTGACGACGCTACCGACGATCTCGCCCTTGCAGAACGGCACGGGGACCACCGACACGATCAGCGAAGTCTACGACGGTTACGGGAATGTGGCCTGGGAGCGGGGCCCGCGGGGATTCATCCGCTATATGCAGTTCGATCCCGGCACGGGCGGCTTGCTGCAGTCGATCGAAGACGTCAATACGGCCCTGATGTCGGGGGTGCCGGCTGGCTGGACGACGCCTGTCGGCGGCGGCCTGCACCTGGTCACAGACTACCAGGTCGACAACCTGGGCCGGACCACTCAGACGCTCGGCCCGGTCCATGCGGTGGGCAACCAACCGGCCGTGCGCACGGCCAATTGGACCGTTTATCACGACGACCTCCAGCAGGTCTGGTCGGCCAGCGGCTTCGCCACCGGCAACGGACCCAGCTATGTGTACACGCTCGTCAATCCGGTCTCGCTGACGATCAGCGACCAGGATGGCCGAACGACCGACGTGATCCAGGCCACCCGGGGACCGATTACCGGTCCGGTCACGAGTGGCGGCGCGCTCTCGGCCAACGACAGCTTCCCCCAAACCTCCTACGTCCGCTGGTCGACGACCCAGTACAACAACCAGGGGCAGGTGGTCTCGACGCGGCAGTACTTCAACATCCCGGACAGCGGCATCGGCACCAATGGCGTCAACTACAATGAAACGGACTACGGCTACGACCAGCTTGGACGCCAGAACCGGGTGGTCACCCCGGGCGGTACGATTACTCGCACCGTGCTCGATGGCCGCGGCCTGCCGCTCAAGGTCTTCGTGGGCACCAACGACCATGCGGCCACCGACTCCGATCCGACGGGCGGGCGTCTGACCGGCCCCATCACTCCCAACGGCGCCCCCTGGCAGAACCAGCTCAACCCGCTGGACGTCAACGGCGACGGAATCGTCAATGCGTTCGATGCCCTGATCGTGATCGGTTACCTCAACTCGCACGTGGGCAGCTCTTCGCCGCCGCCGCCGCCCGCCGCGCCGCCCCCCTTCTATGACGTCAACGGCGACGGGAGCATTACGCCCATTGATGCACTGGTCATCATCAATTGGCTCAACTCGAACGTCGGCATGACGGCGGTCAACTCGCCCAACAACATGCAGCTGGTCACTCAGAACCAGTACGACGGCGGTGCGGACGGCGGTGACGGCAACCTGACCCGGCAGACCCAGTACGTCGACGGCACCGGCGCGAGCCGGGTGACCACGTTCACCTACGACTGCCGCGACCGGCAGACGAGCGTGGCCGGCGCCCTGGGGCTGTTCATCCAGAACGTCTACGACAACCTTGACCGGCTGATCGAGGTCGACCAGTACGACACCAGCTCTTCCGGCACCCTGCTGGCCAAGACGCAGACGAAGTACGACGATCGCAGCCGGGTCTATCAGACGATCCGCTACTCGGTCAGCGGTGGAACGATCGGACCCTACGCGTTGACCGACAACACCTACTACGACCAGTCGGGCAATGTGATCGAGTCGCAGCCGGCCGGCTCGCAGGCCTTCACCAAGAGCAGCTACGACGGCGTCGGCCGGCAGATCGCCACCTACGTCGGCTACACCCCCTCCAGCGGCTCATCGAGCAGCAGCAGTTCGTCGAGTTCTTCCAGCAGCTCGTCCAGTCCCGAAGCGGGTGATCTGATCTTCGAGCAGACCTTGTTGACGTACGACGGGGCCAGCAACCTGCTGCTCTCAGCTTACTACCAGCGGTTCAACGACTCGACCGGCTTCGGTCCGCTCAACGGACCCAGCGGTCCGCAGCCGACGGCCCGGGTCAGTTACTCGGCCGCGTGGTACGACGAAATCGGCCGCCAGATCGCCGGCGCCAACTACGGCACCAATGGCAATGTGGCGCCGACGCTGCCGGCCACTCCGCCGGCCAGCAGCTCGACGGTCCTGGTCACGCTGACCGCCTACGACATTACGGGCCAGCCGTTCCAGACGACCGACGCCGCGGGCGTGGTCACCCAGAGCAGCTACGACGCGGCCGGCCGGGTCGTGGAGACGATCCAGAACTACCAGCCGGCCGTGGCCGCTGCGGAAGGTTGCGTCTGCCCGGCGCCGCCGGGGGGGACGTCAACATCACCACCCAGATGACCTACAACGCCGATGGGCTTTTAAGCACGCTCACGGCCAAGAACGCCGAGACGGGCGATCAGACCACGACTTGGCTGTATGGCACGCAGAATCAGCCCGGAGGTTCGTCGATCTGGCGGGCCGACCTGCTGGTGGCCGTGATCTATCCGGATGCCCAGGACGCCGCCGACCGGGTGATCTACGGGTACAACCGGCAGGGCCAGGTCGTGATGATGCAGGACCAGAACGGCTCGATCCACAACTACCTGTACGACCAGTTGGGCCGCTTGACCGACGACGCCGTCGTGACGTTCGGCTCAGGGATCGACAACACGGTCCAGCGGATCCATCGCAGCTACGAGGCCCACGGCCTGGTGCAGAACATCACCAGCTACAACTCTGCCAGCGGCGGCAGCGTGGTGAACGACGTCGAGAACCTCTACAATGGATTCTTGCAGCTCATCCAGCAGTACCAAGAGCATGGTGGGGCCGTGAACATCGGCACGTCCCTCAGCGTCCAGTACTCGTACGCCAGTGGCTCGGCCAACACGATCCGGCCCACGGGGATCACGTATCCCAATGGCCGGGCGATCAGCTACAACTACAATGCGGGCAACGACGACGCGCTGTCTCGCGTCAGCAACGTGTCCGACTCGTTCAACACGCTGGTCGGCTACACCTATCTGGGCCTGGCCACTCCGGTGCAGGTCAACTACCCCCAGCCGGGCGTGACCTGGGACGTGACGGTCAGTGCCTGCGGCGGAACGCCGTCGGACAGCCTGCCTGGCCTGGACCAGTTCGGCCGGGTGATCAACAACCAGTGGTGCGGCTCCTCGGCGCGCTCGACCAGATCCAGTACGGCTACGACCTGGTCAGCAACCGGACCTACCGGCAGAACCCGGTAGCCACGGCGGCTGGAGCCACGTTCGACGAGCTGTACGCCTACGATGGCGTCCATCGGCTCAAGAGCCTCAGTCGCGGCACACTGACCGGTGGCGCCACCAACGTCAGCCCGCTGGCCCTGCAGCAGGACTGGACGCTCGACCCGACCGGCAACTGGGCCCAGTTCGTCCAGTTCGACCAGACGGGCGCCAACCCGGCCCTGGTCCAGCAGCGAACCAGCGACAACTTCAATCAGATCACGAGCATCACCTCGTCCGTCGGGCCGGTCTGGGTCACACCGACCTACGACCGCAACGGCAACATGAACCTGATGCCACAGCCGGGCACTCCGACGTCCAGCTATACGGCGGTCTACGATGCCTGGAATCGGCTGATCTGCCTGTCGGCTTCGGGCACAACAATCGGCTCTTACCTGTACGACGGCCAGAACTGGCGGATCAGCAAGAACTCCTCCGGCACCATCCGGCACTACTGCTACTCGGCGGGCTGGCAGGTCCTGGAAGAGCGGTTAGGTTCATCTCCCGACACGGCCGCCGCCGAGCGGCAGTTCGTCTGGGGCCTGCGGTACATCGACGACCTGGTCTGCCGCGATCGGGCTCCATCGGGATCCGGCCCGCTCTCCGAGCGGTTCTATTCGCTCCAAGACAACAACTGGAACGTCGACGCGATCTGCGATACCACCGGCACCGTCCAGGAACGCTACGCCTACACCGC
>CAWIWK010000048.1:0-42677 GCA_963839605.1 uncultured Acidimicrobiales bacterium
CGCTCGAGGTCGATCCCCGGACCCTGCTGTCGTTCGAGGACGCCGTGGTCGACCTGCCCGAGGACGTCGAGCCCCCCGACGAGTTCCACTTCCCGCTCACCTTCACCTGGGGCCTGCCGCCGCTGCCCCACGGACCCGACCTGCTCCGCCTGGCCATCGACCTGGCCGGGGTGGGGGGCATCGACCTCCCCCTCGAGGTGTCGGCCATCGACTCCTTCGCCTCCGCCACCGACGCGCCCGAGCGCCGCCTGTCCATCGTGGCCCGCTACCCGGTGTCCCTGGCCCGGGTCCTCGGGGGCGAGGAACTGTTGTGCGACGTGTTCGACCGCTGCCTGGCGGTCAGCCGTTTCCTGCTCGAGGCGGCGCCGGGGTGGCTCGACGGATGACCATGGGCCGTGCCGGGCGCGCCTTCGGGGCGCTGTGCGCGGCGACGGCGCTGGCCGGCACCCTCGGAGGGTGCGCCCAGAGCAACGGCACGTCTCTGGCCCAGCAGGCGTGCCGGTACGTGGACCGCTCCCTCGTCCTCTACCGCTCCTCGCTCGACGCCCCGAACCCGCAGGTGGCGTCGGCGAAGCGGTCCGAGGCGCTCGACCAGCTCAACGAGGCCATACCCGACGCCGCCACGGCGGCGGGCGAGGACGGGCAGTACCAGGCCCTCATGGCCACCCTGGCCGAGAGCGACCACCTCCCGGAGTCGCTCCTCGTCCACGCCCTGAGCGCCCAGTGTGCGTCCGCCGACGCCGGTGACGTCGTCCCCCTCACGCCCGCCACCACCTTCCCGGCTCCCTCGGGCGGGGTCCCCACGAGCGGCGCCCCGGCGGGCGCCACCTCCTAGCGCCACCGGACCGACCCTCATCTTCCGACCCGTCGGAGGGTGGTACCGGTACGATGACCTGGTGGTCGACCGTGGGGCACGGCGAGCAGGAGTGGACGAAATGGGGGGACCGGGGGCAGGGCACCGGGGCGCGGGCCGTCCGGCCGGACCCGATGACGGCGCGTCGGACGACCCGCTGCACATCGTGATCGTCGACGACCACGAGGTGCTGCGCACCGGCACGCGCCAGATCCTCGAGACAGCGCCCGACATGGTGGTGGTGGGCGAGGCCGACGACGGCGAGTCGGCGCTGCAGATGGTGAAGGAGCACCGCCCCGACGTGGTGCTGGTGGACATCAGGCTGCCCGGTTACAACGGGATCGAGGTGGCGCGCCAGGTGACGACCAGCCACCCCGGCACCAAGGTCGTCATCCTGTCCGCCTACGACGATCCCGAGTACCTGCGCGCCGCCCTGGCCGCAGGGGCGGCGGGATACCTTCTCAAGACCATGCCCCGTGACGAGCTCGTGAACGCCGTGCGCGCCGCCGGACGGGGCACGACAGTCCTGGATGCCACCATGTCATCGCACCTGACCCGGAGCGCGTCGTGCTCCTCGGTGGCAGGTGAGATCGCCTCGCTCACAGCCCGCGAGGCGCGAAGTGGTCGGCCTCGTGGCCGACGGCCTGGCCAACAAGACCATCGCCTCGCGCCTCGGCATCAGCGCCCGCACGATCGAGGGCCACCTGAACCACATCTTCGCCAAGCTGGGCGTGGCGTCGCGCACCGAGCTGGTGCGCTTCGCCCTGTCCAACAACCTGAGCGATCTCGGCCGGCCGGGCGACGCCTGACGCCGGCGTGACGCCGCGGCGCGTCGGCCGCGGTGCGAGGAGTGGAGCGAGCGGGCCGCCCGCGCACATGCGCCGGGCGCGACGACCCGCTCACTCCACGTCGGCCGCCCACCCCCGGGATCCGCCCCCACGACCGCGCCACCTGCACAGGACAGGCGCGCCCGGCGGTGCGGTGCCGTGGACGCCCCCCCGATAGGTCTGGTCGGACCCGACCCCGTCAGTATCGGCGCCACCGCGGGCTGCGAACATCGGTGACTTCACTGCCCTCCGCAGGTGATTCCACGTGCGGGGTCGACTGCACCGCCCCGCGGGCGCGGCGCGCCACGTCGGGAGTGCGCCGCCAGACGGCGGGGAACAGCGGCGCGCCGGCGTGCCCGTGGGCCGCCCGTCAGACGGTGGGGCTGAAGCCGGCCGGCAGGTTGATGGACTTCTTCTCGAGGAAGAGCTCGAGGCCGTCGGGGCCGAACTCACGACCGATGCCCGGACTCCTTGAACCCGCCGAAGGGGGTGGAGAAGTCGACGGGGATCGGGGCTGTTCAGCATGTAGGTCCCGGTGCGCACACCACGGGCCACGGCTCAGACCGCGGTCGGGGTCGCCGGTCCACACCGACCCGCACAGGCCGTAGTGCGAGTCGTTGGCGATGGCCACCGCCTCGTCGTCGCCGCCGTCGTAGGGGATGACGGCCAGGACGGGCCCGAAGATCTCCTCCTGGGCGATGCGCATGGAGTTGTCCACGTCCACGAAAACGGTGGGGTCGACGAACCAGCCCTTGTCGAGGCCCGCAGGGCGGCCACCGCCCAGGGCGATCTTGGCCCCTTCGTCCTGGCCGATCTTGAAGTAGCCCTCGACACGGTCGCGCTGGCGCTCGGCCACGAGCGGGCCCACCTCGACCGACGGGTCGAGGGGGTCGCCCACCTTCATGGCCGCCACCTTCTCGACCACGGCGTCGACCACCTCCTGGTACCGGTCACGCGGGGCCAGGATCCGGGTCTGGGCGATGCAGGCCTCGCCGTTGTTCATGATGGCGTTGGGCAGCAGCATGGGCAGGGCCTCGGCCAGGTTCGACGTCGTCGAGCAGGATGGCGGCCGACTTGCCCCCGAGCTCCAGGCTGAAGCGCTTGAGCTGGGCGCCACAGATGGCACCGATCTTCTTGCCGGCCACGGTGGAGCCCGTGAACGAGACCTTGTCGACCCCGGGGTGGCTGCACCAGGTGCTCGCCCACCTCGCGGCCGGCGGGCAGCACGCTCAGCACGCCGGCGGGCAGGCCCGCCTCTTCGAACATCTCGGCCAGCCGGAAGGCGTCGAGGGGCGTCTCGGGAGCGGGCTTGAACACCACCGTGCAGCCGGCCACGAGGGCGGGACCGAGCTTGGCGGCGGCGATGAACAACGGGCACGTTCCAGGGGCTGATGGCGCCCGACCACGCCCACCGGCTCCTTGGCCACCAGCACCTCGCCCATGAGGCCCTGGCGGACCTCGTCGAAGGCGAAGGTCGAGGCCAGCCCGACGTAGTAGTCGAAGATCATGGTGGGGGCGAAGACCTGGGCCATGGTGGCCCAGGCCACCGGCGATCCCATCTCGGTGGTGATGAGCTCGGCCATGGCCCTGCATCTCGCCCTGGAGGGCGTCGCGACACCTTGGTCACGATGGCGGCCCGCTCGACCGGCGTCATGCGGGGCCAGGGGCCCTTGTCGAAGGCCGTCGCGGGCCGGCGGCCACGGCCTTGTCGATGTCGGCCGTCGGTGGCGTCGGGCACGCGCGGCGGCGACCTCCTCGGTCGTGGGGTTGATGACGTCGATCGTGCCCGTCCCCGCAGGGCTCACCCACTCCCCGCCGATGAACAACCGGTCGTAGACCTTCACGTCCCCTCCTCCGAGTGGAACCCGTTCTCCCCGACGATGCTAGCCACACCGAACGGGCTTCGGACAGCCCGCACCGGTCCCGGGACGGGACCCGGCCCCGGCCCGGCGACGCCCCCGAGCCGCCGGCGCTAGCCCGCCGGGGGGGCCGCCTGTGACACGGCCGGCACCGACACCGGTGGGGCCGAGCCGATGGCGCGCAGGGTGATGTCGACCTCGAGGCGCTCGTGGCCCAGGACACCGGTGATCCGCTCCCCCACCAGGTAGTCGCCGGCCACCGTGGCCGTGAGGCGCAGCGACGACAGCTGGGAGGGACTCGTCCCCAGGACGGTGGTGACGAAGCTCTGCACGTCGGCGGGCAGGAAGCGGTAGCCGTCGTTGCCGAGGCGCGCCACCTTGACGGCGTCCGCCGCCGCCTTCAGGGGTGAAAGCACCGTCTGCACGGCCTCGGCGCCGAGACCGGGCTCGGGACCAGCTCCTGCCACCGGCCGCCACCGGCGCGGTCGAAGTGCCGGGCCCCGACGACGATCACGGCCACGGTCTGGCCGTTCGGACCGGGACCGGTCTCGCGCACCCGGTCGGGGGCCTCGTACAGGACGTGGACGACCTGGGCCCGGGTGCGCTCGGCGGGGGGCACCGACACCCCCAGGGCGGTGACGGAGTTGGAGTCGGTGAGGACGAACCCCGGAGCGGCCAGGGTGGCGTCGGCGGCCACGCGCAGCTGCTGGGGGGCGAGCTCGGGGGCGGTGGCGAGCGACAGGGCGATGCCCCCCGCCACGAGGAGGGCGAAGATGCTGAGCACGACGCCGGACCAGATCTTCGGGCTGGGCTGCACCGGATGACCTCGCGTTCAGGACGCCGGGGCGCCTTGGGCACGCCCTCGTCCCTGAGCCTGGCCGCCAGCCACGAGATGCTGTCGGGGGCCGACATGGCGTCTCCCACCCCGCCATGACCTGTTCCATGCCGTCGCGGTCGGGCACCCACCCGATGACGGCCACCGTCAGGTCCCCCACGGGCACGGTGCCGCGAAAGACGTCGCCGAAGGGGTCCTCCACCGACAGGGTCGTGGGCTCCCGCATGACGTAGAGCTCGCCGGTCTCGGCCACCCAGGACACCTCGTAGCGGGCGCCGTCGGCGTCGTGCCAGTCGGTGCCGAGCTCGATCTCCTCCGAGCGGCGGCGGCGCTCGTCGGCCTCGTAGAACTCCTCGATGTCCACGCCCCTCCTGTCGTCCTGCGCCCGCGAGCACAGGCCCGCAGCCGGTCACGATCCGGCGCCGGTGCCGAGCCGGCCCGGGGCCGGAGGGATCGAACCTGCGACCCAGGGATTATGAGTCCCCTGCTCTGACCACTGAGCTACGGCCCCGCAGCGCCCGCCGGACGCGTCCCGGGCGCCGGAGCGTAGCGGCGGTGGGACGCCGGGTCATGCGGCCCGTGGCGGGACCAGACCGGGCGAACCCGCTCCGGGGGAGAGACTCGAACTCTCAACCTAGCGGTTAACAGCCGCTTGCTCTGCCGATTGAGCTACCCCGGACATGCCGACCGACGGGCTCGCAGATAGCGGCGCCGTCGAAGATAGCAGCGGCGGACCGGCTCAGGCCTCGTCGAGGAAGTCGCGCAGGGGCTGGGCCGCATTGGGGTGGCGCAGCTTGGCGAGGGTCTTGGCCTCGATCTGGCGGATGCGCTCGCGGGTGACGCCGAAGGCCTTGCCCACCTCCTCGAGGGTGCGCACCCGGCCGTCCTCCAGCCCGAAGCGCAACTCCATGACCTCGCGCTCGCGCTTGGGCAGCGTCGCCAGGGCGTCGCGCACGGCCTCGTGCGAGCATGGAACGGGTGGCGGCGTCGTCGGGGACCTCGGCCCCCTGGTCCTCGATCAGGTCCGAGAGGCTGAAGTCCTCTTCGTCGCCCATGGGCTGCTCGAGCGACACCGTGTCCTGGTTGATGCGCTGGATCTCGCGCACGCGCTCGATGGGGAACTCGACGCGGCTGGCGATCTCCTCCACTGTCGGCTCGCGCCCGAGCTCCTGCAGGAGCTGGCGCTGCACGCGCACGACCTTGTTGATCGTCTCCACCATGTGCACGGGGATGCGGATGGTGCGGCCCTGGTCGGCCAGTGCCCGGGTGATGGCCTGGCGGATCCACCACGTGGCGTAGGTCGAGAACTTGAAGCCCTTCGTGTAGTCGAACTTCTCCACGGCCCGCATGAGGCCGAGGTTGCCCTCCTGGATGAGGTCGAGGAAGGCGAGGCCGCGATTGCGGTAGCGCTTGGCGATGGACACGACCAGGCGGAGGTTGGCCTCGATGAGCGCTTCCTTGGCCTGCATGCCCTTGCGCACCTGCATGCGCAACCGGGTGCGCTCCTCGGGGCCGAGCTGGCCGCCGGGGACGGCCTCCACCGCGGCGATGGCCTCGGTGGCGTGGTTGCCGGTCTCGATGCGCTTGGCCAGCTCCACCTCGAGCTCGCCCGTGAGCAGGGGGACCTTGCCGATCTCCTTCAGATAGGTGTGGACCGGGTCGGCGGCCGTGCCGCCGCCGTGCTCGGGCGAGGCGTACGACGCGATGCCGCCCCCGTCCCGGGCGTGGCGTCTGGCGGTCCATGACCTCGTCGACCGGCTCGCGCTTGAACACCCGGCGCACCCGGGGCGCCGCCTCCCCCTCGGCGGGGACGGCTCCCTCGACGAGATCGCCGGCGTCCGGCGGCGCCCCGGCGGTGAGGTCGGTGGGCAGTGCCTCCACCACCTCCTCGACCACCTCCTCGGCCACGACCTCGGCCACCGCCTCGGCCACGGCCTCCTCGAGGACGACGGGTGCGGCGCCGTTGCGGGGCTCCTCGACGTACTCGATGCCCTCGGCCCGCACGCTCGACACCACGTCCTCGATCAGGTCGTGGGTGAGCTCCACCGCCTGGAGCACGAGGATGAGGTCGTCCTGGGTGAGATAGCCGCGACGCCGGCCGACCGACAGCAGCTGTTCGAAGCCGTCGCGTGCCACGCCTTCGGGTGCCGGTCGCACGGACCCGACCGGCTGGTGAACCTCACTCATACGCCTCGTCCCTTCCGACGAGCCAGGCTAGCAACCGGTCCGCGGCTACGAGTCCCCCCTCGCGTTCGTCCAGTTCGTCGAGGTCACGGCGGACGCGTGCGATGACCGGTGCGACCTGGTCGACGGTTTCGGGGGACAGCCGGGCCTGTGCCTCCACGACGGCCAGGGCCCGCCGCGAGGCGTTTCGCACCAGGGTCACCACCACGTCATCGGCATCGGCGGACGGTTCCTCAACCGCCATGCGGCGCAGCAGGTCGGCCACACGGGGGTCGTCGCGCTCGGCGATCTCGACCGCTTCGTGCAGGTCCTGCGCCCCCGCCAGCGCCTCGAAGGCCTCACGGTGCAAGGGGTCGGAGAACAACACCGCCTCGAGGCGGTCCGCCACCAGCTCGGGACGGTGCACGGCCAGGCGCAGGGCCTCGAGCCCGGGGCGAGCCGTGCTCGCCCCCGGCGACCTGCCGTTGGCCGCCACCGGGGCCCGGTGGGCCTCGTGACCCCCGGTGGCCCCGTCGGTCCTGTCGCCGGGGCGGGTCGGTCCGGCCCCGCGCCGGGTCGCCTCGGGCGGCCGGGGCGGGGCCTTCGCGGGCCACGGCGCTCGGCCATGGCGTCGGCAGGGTGTCGACGTCGATGCGACAACGCGACGACCACCGTCATGAGGTACTGGTCCCGCACCACCCTCGTCGGGGTGCTCGGCGATCACCGCCAGGGCCGCCTCGGCCCCCCGGTTGCGCCCTTCGTTGGAGCGCAGGTCGGCGGAGGCGAGGACCCGCTCGACCCGGAAGGCCAGGAAGGGCTGGGCCTCGGCGATGGCGGCCGCGCAGCGCGTCGGGATCGCTGCGGGCCAGGTCGCCGGGGTCGGACCCCGGCGGCAGGGCGGCCACGGCCACGTCCACCTCGTGGCGGCGCTCCCATTCGTAGACCCGGCCCGCCCCGGCCTGCCCCGGCGGCGTCGGCGTCGTAGGCGAGCACCAGGCGGCGGCCGAAGTTGCCGAGCACGCCGGAAGTGGTCCTCGCCCAGGGCGGTGCCACAGGTGGCCACGGCCCGGGGCAGCCCCACCTGGAAGAACCCGATGACGTCGGTGTAGCCCTCGCACACGATGACCTCGCCGCTCGCCACGATGTCCTGCTTGGCCCAGTTGAGGCCGTAAAGGGTCCGACGCTTGGAGTAGATGGGGCCGTCCTGCGAGTTCTTGTACTTGGGCCCGGCGTCCGGCGTCCGCTGACCCCGTGGCCCCGGAGCGGGCGGCGGGAAGGATGCGCCCCCCGAGGGCGATGGCCCGACCGGAGGGGTCGAAGATGGGGAACAGGACCCGGGCCCGGAAGGCGTCCTGCAGGCGACCCCTGCGGTTGACGAAGCCGAGGCCGGCCTCGACGAGGACCTTGGACGGGGATCTTGAGGTGCTGGCCAGCGCGTCCCAGTCGTCGGGGGCCCAGCCGAGGCGGAACTGCCGGACCACCTCGCCGTCATAGCCACGGGAGCGGAGGTAGTCGCGCGCCGGCCCGGCGTCGGCGGCCGACAGGAGCCGCTCGTGGTAGAAGTCCACCGCCTTCTCCATGGCGGCGAACACCGGGGCCCGCTGGTGGCGCTCGGCGGAGGCGGACGGATCCTCGGTGATGGTCACGCCGGCCCGGTCGGCCAGGCGCTGGACCGCCTCGACGAAGTCCACGTGCTCCATGTCGCGCACGAAGGTGATGGCGTCGCCCGAGCGCTGGCACCCGAAGCAGTGGAAGACGCCCATCTCCGCGTTCACGCTGAACGACGGCGACTTCTCCTGGTGGAAGGGGCACAGCCCCACCCATCGCGTCCCCTGCTTCTTGAGCGCGGCGTGCTCGCTCACGAGCGCCACGATGTCGGTGGCGGCCCGTACGCGGGCGACGTCCTCGTCGGGGATGGCCACGCCCGGACGGTACCGCGGGCGAGTGCCGGTGGTGACGGGCGTCTACCGGGAGCGGCGGGCGGCCCGGCGGACCGGGGTGGCACGCCGGGCCGCGGAGGCCCGCTTGCCGGCCGGAGACCTTCCGGGCCGGCGCCTTGCGGACTGCCGCCTTGCGGGCCGGTGCCGCCTTCCGGGTCGGTCGCCTTCCTGGTGGGCGCAGCCTTGCGGGCCGGTGCCGCCTTCCGGGTCGTCGCCTTCCTGGTGGGCGCCAGCCTTCCGGGCTGCTGACCTTCGCGCGGCGCAGCCTTCCGAACGGCCTTCCGTGCCGGAGCCGCCTTGCGGGCGGTCCTTGCGCGCCGGAGCCGCCTTGCGGGCGGTCTTGCGGGCCGGTGCCGCCTTGGCGTTGGCCGGTGCCGCCTTGCGAGAAGCCGACGAGGACCGGGCCTTCTTGGCCGGGGCACGCTTCGGCCGCCGCCCGCTTGGCCGGCCTGCGCCTGGTGGTCGCCTTCGCCGCGCCGACGCGCCCGCCAGCGGCACGGCGCTCGTCCTCCTCGTCCAGCGCGCAGTGCGCGGCGGACAGCCGGGCGATGGGGACGCGGAAGGGCGAGCAGCTCACGTAGTCGCACCCCGCCGCATAGAAGACGGCGATGGACTCGGGATCACCGCCGTGCTCTCCGCACACGCCGACCTTGAGCGTCGGGCGCGTGGCGCGGCCCCGGCTCACACCGATGCGGACGAGCTCCCCCACCCCGTCGGCGTCCACCACGTCGAAGGGGTTGTGGGGAAGGAGCCCCTTCTCGAGGTACGCCGTCATCATGCGTCCCTCGACGTCGTCACGGCTGAAGCCGAAGGTCATCTGCGTGAGGTCGTTGGTGCCGAAGGAGAAGAACTCGGCCACCTCGGCGATCTCCCCGGCCCGCAGCGCGGCACGCGGCGTCTCGATCATGGTGCCGATGATGACATGCAGGCTCTTTGCGCCCGGACGTGCCCGTGGCCCCGCACCGTCCCCTCGGGGGCCGCCGCCACAGCGGTGGCGACTGCGTCCTCCACCCAGGTCCGGGCGAGCGCCATCTCCTCGCGGGACACCGTCAGCGGGATCATGATCTCGATGATCGGCGTGCCCCCTGCGGCCACCTGGTGGATGGCCGCCTCCATGAGGGCGCGGACCTGCATGGCGTAGAGGCCCGGGCTTGATCACGCCCAGGCGCACGCCCCGGGTGCCGAGCATGGGGTTGAACTCGTGCCATTGGCGGGCCGCGTCGTACAGCGCCTGCTCCTCGGCGTCGAGCCCCACCGTCGCCTCCTTGATGGCGAGCTCGCCGGTGTCGGGGAGGAACTCGTGCAGCGGCGGGTCGAGCAGGCGCACGGTGACGGGCAGGCCGTCCATGGCCTGGAGGATCTCGATGAAGTCGGCGCGCTGGGCCACGCGCAGCTCCTCGAGCGCGGCGTCCTCCGCCGCGGGGTCCTCGGCCAGGATCATGCGCCGCACGATGGGGAGCCGGTCCTCGGCCAGGAACATGTGCTCGGTGCGGCACAGGCCGATGCCCTCCGCCCCCATGCGGCGGCCGTTGGCGGCGTCGGGCCCGTTGTCGGCGTTGGCCCGCACCTGGAGGTGGCCCTCTCGGATGTCGTCGGCCCACGCCGAGCAGGGTCTCGGACTCGGCCGAGGGCTTCGCCTCCGACAGCGCCACCTGGCCGAGCACCACCTCTCCGGCGGTGCCGTCGAGCGAGATCCAGTCACCCTCGTGTACGACGGTGTCGCCCACCCGGAACGACGAGCCGGTGATGCGGATGGCTTCGGCCCCCACCACGGCCGGCTTCCCCCAGCCGCGGGCCACCACCGCGGCGTGGCAGACAAGGCCGCCCCGGGCGGTGAGGACCCCCTCCGCGGCCAGCATGCCGTGGACGTCCTCGGGCGACGTCTCGCTGCGCACGAGGACCACCTGCTCGCCGCGCAGGGCGGCTGCCTCGGCGTCGTCGGCGGTGAAGTACGGCGCGGCCCACGGCCGCGCCCGGCGAGGCCCCGAGGCCCTTGGTCAGCACGTCGTGGCTCAGCTCGGCGAACTGCGGATGCAGCACCTGCTCGAGGTGGTCGCCGTTCACCCGGCCGACGGCCTCGGCCCGGTCAGGCGGATGCCGGGGTCCTCGGTCATGTCCACGGCCATGCGCAGCGCGGCGCGGCCGGTGCGCTTGCCCACCCGGGTCTGCAGCATCCACAGCTTGCCCTGATCGATGGTGAACTCGGTGTCGCACATGTCGCGGTAGTGGTGCCTCCAGCCGGGTGAAGATGGCGCAGCAGCTCGGCGTGGATCTTCGGGAAGCGGTCCTTGAGCGCCGACGAGCGGCTCGGTGTTGCGGATGCCTGCCACCACGTCCTCGCCCTGGGCGTTCACCAGGAAGTCGCCGTACTCGCCCTTGGCCCCCGTGGCCGGGTCGCGGGTGAAGCCCACCCCCGTTCCCGACTGGTCGTCACGGTTGCCGAACACCATGGCCTGGACGTTGACGGCCGTGCCCAGGTCGTGGGCGATGCCCTCGTGCTCCCGGTAGGCGATGGCCCGGGGCCCGTTCCAGGACCCGAACACCGCCTCGATGGCACCGCGCAGCTGGGCGTCGGGGTCCTGGGGGAAGGACTTCCCGGTGTGGCGCCGACGATCTGCTTGTACGAGTCGACCAGGTTGCGGCAGCAGCTCGACGGGGATCTCGGCGTCGGAGGTGACGCCGGCCAGCTCCTTGGCTTCGTCGAGCAGCGTGTCGAACTCCTCGCCCTGGATGCCGATCACGATGCGCCCGTACATGGCCACGAAGCGCCGGTACGAGTCGTAGGCGAACCGCTCGTCGTCGGTCTGCTTGGCCAGGCCTTCGACCGATTCGTCGTTCAGGCCCAGATTGAGGACGGTGTCCATCATCCCGGGCATGGAGAACTTGGCCCCCGACCGCACGCTCACGAGCAACGGGTCGCACGGGTCGCCGAGCCGCTTGCCCATCTTCCGCTCGAGGCGGGCCCGGGCCCGGGCCACCTCGGCCGTCAGGCCCCTCGGGCCAGCCCCCGCCCATGTAGGCCCGGCAGGCGTCGGTGCTGATGGTGAAGCCGTAGGGGACGGGGAGCCCGAGCACCGAGGTCATCTCCGCCAGGTTGGCCCCCTTGCCCCCCGAGGAGGTCCTTCATCTCCATGGGGGGACGGCGGTGCGGTGGTCGAAGTCGTAGACGAACGGCATCGGGGAGGCTCCTGGTGGCTCGCGGGGCACCCGCGGCGGGCGCATGGCGACGCGCGCGGCTCGGGCCTACCCCCGGCCTACCGGTCCCGGGACCGGTCGGCGACCGGCGATGCAGCCGCTCGAACCGCCGATCGCAGCTGCGGCCACCGTCGGTCGATGGGCACCCGCACCTGGGCCGTGCGTGTCCCGGTCGCGGACGGTCACGGCCCGGTCCTCGAGCGACTCGAAGTCGACGGTCACGCACAACGGCGTCCCCACCTCGTCCTGGCGGCGGTAGCGCTTGCCGATGGACTGGGTCACGTCGAAGTCGCACATGACAGGGGCTGCAGGAGGCGCAGCACCTCGCGGGACAGCGGCACCAGGGTGTCGTTCTTCGACAGGGGGAGCACGGCCACCTGGTAGGGGCCAGACGGGGGTCGAGGCGAGGACCGTGCGCGGCTCCCCGCCCACCTCGTCCTCGTCGTAGGCGGCGAGGAGGAAGGCCATCATCGTCCGGGTGGCGCCGGCGGCCGGCTCGATGACGTAGGGCACGTAGCGCTCGCCGCTGGCCTGGTCGAAGTACTCGAGCCGCTCACCCGAGGCCTGGGCGTGGGCTTTCAGGTCGAAGTCGGTGCGGTTGGCGATGCCCTCGAGCTCGTCCCAGCCCCAGGGGAAGAGGAACTCCACGTCGGCGGTACCCGCCGAGTAGTGCGACAGCTCGTCGGGGTCGTGGTGGCGCAGGCGGAGGTGGTCGGCGGGGATGCCGAGGTCGAGGTACCAGCGGAAGCGCTCGCTCGAGCCAGTAGTCGAACCACGTGTCGGCCTCGTCGGGCGGCACGAAGTACTCCATCTCCATCTGCTCGAACTCGCGGGTGCGGAAGACGAAGTTCTGCGGCGTGATCTCGTTGCGGAACGACTTGCCCACCTGGGCGATCCCGAAGGGCGGCTTCTTCCGGTGGTCTGGAGGACGTTCAGGAAGTTGACGAACATGCCCTGGGCCGTCTCGGGACGGAGATAGGCGACGGTGGCGTCCTCCTCCACCGGCCCGGCGTAGGTCTTGAACATGAGGTTGAAGGCGCGGGCCTCGGTCAGGTCGGTGGAGCCGCAGTTGGGGCAGGTCCCGTCGATCTTGTCGGCCCGCCACCGCTCGTGGCAGTTCCGGCAGTCCACCAGCGGGTCGGTGAAGTTGGCCAGGTGGCCCGAGGCCTCCCAGATCTTGCGGGGGCGACAGGATGGCGGCGTCGAGGCCGACCACGTCGTCGCGCAGCTGGACCATCGAGCGCCACCAGGCGTCCTTGACGTTGCGCAGCAGCAGGACGCCCAGCGGGCCGTAGTCGTAGGTGGAGCGGAACCCGCCGTAGATCTCGGCCGAGGGGAAGATGAAGCCCCGCCGCTTGGCAGGTTCACGATCCGGTCCATGAGGTCGGGGTACTCGGGCGGAGCGCGGGTCATGGGCAGGGAGGTTACCGGGCGCCCGTGCGCGGCCCCGTGCAGCCTCCGGACGCGCAGGCGGGCCGTGACCTCGTTGGCCAGGAGCCGGCCCCGCACGGTGAGCACGGCCCGGTCCCCCCGCCGCTCCACCAGACCGGCGAGGTCGGGGTCGTCGGGCACGGCGGCGGCGGGCACGCCCTCCGAGGTGCGCAGCGCCAGCGCCAGGGCCTCGAAGCGGCGCTGCTCGTCGGTCGAGGACCTCCTCGCCGGCGGTGGCGCTCCGACCGGCCCCGACCGCCTCGATGTAGCGCTCGGGGGTGCGCACGTTCCACCACCGCCGTCCCGTCGCGGTGCGAGTGGGCGGCGCAGCCGATGCCCCGGTAGTCGCCCTGGTCCCAGTAGAGGCGCGTTGTGGCGGCACTCGTGGCCCGGCACGGCCCAGTTCGAGACCTCGTACCACCGGTACCCGGCGGCCTCCAGCACGCCGTCGGCCAGCTCGTAGCGGCGGGCGCTGGTGTCGTCGTCGGGGTGGCGGGCCGGGTCGCGCGGCCAGCGGGGTGCCCGGCTCGACGGTCAGCGCGTAGGCGCTCACGTGCGCGGGGGCGGGGCTCCAGGGCGAGCACCGCCTCCACCGTGGCGGCCAGATCGCCGTCCCGCTCGGCCGCCGCCCCCACGATGAGGTCCACACCGAAGGAGGCGAAGCCGGCCTCTGCCGCCAGGGCGACGGCCCGGACCACCTCGGCGCTGCCGTGACGCCGGCCCAGACTGGCCAGGACGTGGGGGACGAGGGACTGCACGCCGAACGACACCCGGGTGACCCCGGCCGCCCGCCAGGCCTCGAAGCGCGCCGCCGAGGCGTCCTCGGGGTTGCACTCGGCCGTGACCTCGGCGCCGGGCGCCCGGCGCACGGCGCCCAGGATGTCTCGCCAGAGAGCGATGCGGGCAGCCGCGACGGCGTCCCCCCGCCGACGTAGACGCTGGTGGCGGGGGGGAGCGCCTCCTCCGCCCGGGCCCGTTCGAGCTCGGCCACGCACGCCGCGGCGTAGTCGGCCATGAGCGGATCACGATCGGTCCAGGTGGCGAAGGCGCAGTAGTCGCAGCGCGCCGCGCAGAACGGCACGTGCACGTAGATCCCGAAGGGGCCCACCGTCGTCCGCGTCAGGCCGTCGGGCTGGCGCGCACACTGCGCAGACGCCGGTCCAGGTGGACCTCCATGGCCTCGGTGGCGAGGTCGGTGACCTCACCCGCCACCGGCCCGGGGGGCTCGGCCAGGGCCGAGGCGAGGCCACCGCCGAGGATGCGCCGCACCAGGCGGAGGGCGTCGTCGGAGATGGGCCGCCCCCGCCGGCACGACCGGCACAGCACACCCCCCTCGGTGAGGTCGAAGGCCACGAGGTCCTGTGGCGCCCCGCACGACACGCACTCGTCGAGCACCGGTGCCGAACCTTCGAGGGCCAGGGCCTTCAGGCAGAACGCCGGCACGAGGAGGGCTGTGTCCTCGGCGTCGAGGGCCCGGAGCGCGCCCACCAGCATGTCGTAGAGCGCGGCGTTGGCGTGGCGCTCCTGGGCGAGCTGGTCGACCACCTCGAGGAGGGTGAAGGCCTTGGACACCCGGGCCAGGTCCTCGCGGCACCGTGCGGAAGGTGTCGGTCACCTCGGCCTGGTTGACGATGTCGAGCTCGCGCCCCTGCCAGCTCAACAGCGTCACGTGGCTGAGCGGCTCGAGGCGGGCACCGAACTTGGACTTGGTCCGCCGCACCCCCTTGGCCACGGCGCGTACCTTGCCGTGGTGGCGCGGACATCATCGTGACGATACGGTCGGCCTCGCCGAGCCGGAGGGTGCGCAGCACCACCGCCTCGTCGCGATACAGGCTCACGGCCCCGCCACCGCCCCGCCCCTGTCGCTCTCGCCCCCTGGCGCCGATCCACCGCCGGCGGCGTGGCCGGGGTCGGCCGGGCCCGCCGCCTCAGGGGCCGGGGCGCCGGGAACTGCGGCCTGGGGAACTGCCGCCTCGGGAACTGCGGCCTCGGGAGCCGGGGCCTCGCCGGGACGGTACGGGGCGCGGTCCGGTGTCCTGCGCCCGCCCAGGACGTTGCCGAGGGCGATCATGGCCAGCACCGCCGCGGCGGTGACGAGCACTGCCGTCGCCCCCGACACGCCCGCCACGGCCAGGACCACGAGGCCGCCCAGTGCGACGAGGCCCAGCACCACCGCCAGGGTCCTCATCGGCGCACCCGGCCGTAGCGGCGCTCCCGGCGCTGGAACTCGGCCACCGCCTCGAAGAGGTGCTCGCGGCGGAAGTCGGGCCACAGCACGTCGGTGAAGACGAGCTCCGAGTAGGCCAGCTGCCACAGGAGGAAGTTCGAGATCCGGTACTCCCCCGACGTCCGGATGACGAGGTCGGGGTCGGGCTGGTCGGGGTAGTAGAGATGCGCCCGCAGGGCCCGCTCGTCGATCTTGTCGGCGGCGATGCCGGTGGCCACGAGGGCACGCACGGCATCGACGATCTCGGCCCGGCCCCCGTAGTTGAAGGCCATGGTGAGCGTCATGCGGCGGTTGTGGGCGGTGAGGGCGACCGATTCGTCCATGCGCCGCAGCACCCGGCGCGGCACCCGCCAGTCGCGCCGGCCGGCGAAGCGGATGCGGACCCCCTTGTCGTTCAGCTCGTCGCGGCGGCGCACGAGCAGCGACTCGTTGAACCCCATCAGGTAGCGGACCTCGTCGCGCGGACGGCGCCAGTTCTCGGTGGAGAAGGCGAACATCGTGAGCCACTGCACGCCGATGTCGAGCGCCCCGTTCACGGCGTCGAGGAGCGCCTCCTCCCCCGCCGCATGCCCTTCGGTGCGGGGAAGTCCGCGTTGGCTCGCCCACCGGCCGTTGCCGTCCATGACACAGGCGACGTGGGCGGGGACCTGTGCGGTGTCGATGCCGACGGGCGCCCGCCCGTCGGGGGGGATGGCCACGTTCCGAACCTACTTCCTCTCACCATGGGCCCCCGGACACGACGATGCGGAGGCGGCCCGAGGCCACCTCCGCATCGAGGTGCGATGCCCGCTCACCCGCGGCGCGTGGGCGCCGGCGGGCCGCTGCGGGCGGTGCAACGTCCGGACCGCTCCTAGAGCTTGCGGACCTTGGTGGCCTGCGGACCCTTCTGGCCCTGGGTCTGCTCGAACTCCACGCGCTCGCCCTCGACGAGCTCGCGGTAGCCGGTGCCATCGATCGCCGAGAAGTGGACGAACACGTCGGGCGATCCGTCGTCAGGCGTGACGAATCCGTATCCCTTGGTCGAGTTGAACCACTTCACCGTGCCTTCGGCCATCGTCTTGCCTCGTTTCTCCACGCACGAACACTTGCGGGAGACACGAACGTCAACCGACAACGACGCACGGCCTGCGTGATCCACCGAGCGCTCGGTTCAGCGTAGCCGAGACGACGCCTGCGTCGAGTGCTTTCGTGGCCGCCCCGAGGCCGGGCCCGCTCCTGCGCACCAAGGCGTCAGGGCCGGTCGTGGGGGGTGCGCGGACCCTGTCCGGGGGGTGATGGCCAGAGGCGGCGGCGGTGCCCGCCGGGCCCCGGAAAAGACCGAGGGCGCCCGCACGGGGCGCCCTCGGTCGAGTGTTGCTGGAAAGGCACCGGACGTCCGTACATCGCCGGGTGGGACGACTTCCCGGCCGGATCGCTCGGCGGGTAACTGGCTGGGATTCGCCAGGTGGTCCAGCGAGCCGCCTCAGCGGCCAGCCACCTCCAGGGTCCCAAGTTTATGACTGCTCAGTTGGACCACCTCCTTTCTCTGGTGCGCCCATGGTACCGAGCCCGGCGGCCAAGTCGAGCCACTTGGGGCTGTGTTCACGGCTTCTTCACACACCTGCCACAGACACCGTCGGGGGGCCCGCAGGGTGGGGGGACGGGGGTCGCGCTCCGCTACCGTCGGAGCGGTGCCGGCCCGTCCCGATGTCACCGGCGCCCTCGCCGAGGTCACCGCCGCCCTCCCCGGTGGGGGCGAGGACCGACCCGGCCAGGTGTCGATGGCACAGGCCGTGCAACGAGCCCTGGCCGAGCAGCGCCACCTGGTGGTGGGGGCGGGCACGGGGACGGGGAAGTCCCTCGCCTACCTTGTCCCCGCCGCCCTGTCGGGCCGGCGGGTGGTGGTGGCCACGGCCACCAAGGCGCTCCAGGACCAGCTGGCCACGAAGGACCTCCCGCTCGTGGCCGCCGCCCTCGGCGAGGCCCACCCGTTCACCTTCGCCGTCCTGAAGGGGCGCTCGAACTACGTATGCCGCCAGCGCGTGCTGGAGGTGGGTGGCGCCGTCGAGGAACCCGGGCTGGCGGGCGTGGCCCTCTTCGATGCCGACGCCACACAGACGCTCGACGCCGACGTCTCGCTCCCCCTGTTCGACAGCCCGGACGGGGTCCCCCGGGACGCGCACGTCGGCAGGGGCGGTGCGGGCAGCGACAGAGGCGACAGAGGCGGGGCGGGCGGGGGCGGCGCCACGGGCGGGCAAGGGGCGCCGGACCGCACCGTCGACCTCGGTCACCTGGGCGACCAGCTGCGCCGCCTCATCGCCTGGGCCGGCACCTCGGACACCGGCGACCGGGCCGAGCTGAGCTTCGAGCCCAATCCCCGGGCCTGGGCCGCCCTTTCGGTGTCGGCACGAGAGTGCCCGGGCGCCTTCCGCTGCCCGTCGGGCACGGTGTGCTTCGCCGAGCGGGCCCGGGACAGGGCGGCGGGCGCCGACGTCGTGGTGGTGAACACGCACCTCTACGCAACCCACGTGGCCAGCGACGGCGCCGTGCTCCCCCAGCACGACGTGGTCGTCCTGGACGAGGCCCACGCCGTCGAGGACGTCATGACCGCCGCTCTCGGGGTCGAGATCACCGCCGGGCGCCTGCGGGGCGTGGCCCAGGCCACACGCAGCCTGGTGGGGGCGGACGACAACGCCCTCCCCGACGCCGTGGCCGACGTGGCCGACCGGCTCGAGGACGTGCTGGGGCCCCGGGCCGGTCACCGGGTCCTGCGGAGCCTGGACGGGGCAGGGCCGGACGCGGCCGCCGACGCCGAGCTCGAGGCGGTCCTGGCCCTTGCCCGCGGCCGGCTGGAGGCGCTGGCCGGTGCCCTGCACCGGGCCGACGCCGGTGGTGGGGCGGGCCCCGGGGGCAACGGCGGCGGCGCCGGAGCCGACGGACCCGCCGACGACGCGGCCCGGCGCAACCGGGCCCGCGTGGCCCTCGGGCACCTGGTGGAGGAGGTGGCGGTGGCGGCCACCCCGGGCGAAGGACAGGTCGCCTGGGTCGAGGCGACGGGACCGGGCGGACGCACGCCCACCTTGCGGGTGGCACCCGTCGAGGTCGGGCCCCTGCTGGCGCAACGACTGTGGCCCGAGGTGAGCGCCGTGCTGACGTCGGCCACCATCCCCCCACGCCTGGCGGAGCGCCTCGGGCTGCCCGAGGGGCGCACCGACCACCTCGAGGTGGGGAGCCCCTTCCCCTACCGGACCTGCGCCCTGCTGTACTGCGCCAAGCACCTCCCCGACCCCCGCCGGCCCGGCGCGGCGGAGGCGCTTCACGAGGAGCTGCGCCTCCTCGTCACCGCCGCCGGGGGACGGACGCTCGCCCTCTTCACGAGCTGGCGGGCCATGCACGCCGCCGCCGACGCCTTGCGCCCGGTCCTCGACTACACGGTCCTGGCCCAGGGAGACATGCCCAAGGGGCGCCTCATCGAGGCCTTCACCGCCGAGCACGGCGCCTGTCTCTTCGCCACCATGTCGTTCTGGCAGGGCGTCGACGTCCCCGGACCGACGCTGTCGTTGGTGACGCTCGACCGCCTCCCCTTCCCCCGCCCCGACGACCCGTTGCTGCAAGCCCGGCGCGACCGCGCCGGCGACGCCGCGTTCCGCGTCGTGGATCTTCCCCGGGCCGCCACCTTGCTCGCCCAGGGGGCGGGGCGCCTCATCCGCTCGTCGAGCGACACCGGGGTGGTGGCGGTGCTCGACTCGCGCCTCGCCACCGCCGGGTACCGCCGCGCCCTGCTCGAGGTGGTCCCCCCCATGCGCCGGACCATCGACCGCGACGAGGTGTGCCGGTTCCTGGCCGCCACCCGGGGGGTGCCGGCCCACGAGCCCTGACCTCAGTAGCCGAGGCGCTCGATGGCGGCGGGGCGCTGCTGCCAGTGCTTGTCGACGCGCACGCGTAGCTCGAGGTAGGCACCGGGCGGCATCTGGAGGCGCACGGCGGTGCCCACGTCTTTCAACATGGACCCGCCCTTGCCGATGACGATCACCTTCTGCGAGTCGCGCTCCACCACGATCTCGACCTGCACCCGTGGCCACTCCCAGTCCGTGACGCGGCAGGCGATGGAATGGGGCAGCTCCTCGCGCACCCGGGCCAAGAGCTGCTCGCGCACGAGCTCCGCCACCCAGAACGCCTCGGGCGAATCGGACACCATGTCGTCGGGGAAGTAGGGCGGCCCCTCGGGCATGCGGTCGAGCACGGTGTCGACGAGGGCGTCGACACCCTCCCCGGTGGCCGCCGACAGCGGGAAGTACTCCGCACCGTCACCGGTGCCCGCCCCGAGCGCCTCGAGCACGTCGTGGGCGCCCTGCAGGTGGGCGGCGATCTGGGCGGGCGAGGCCCGGTCCACCTTGTTCACGGCCACGAGGAGCCCGCCCCGGGTCGGGCCGTCGCCGGGTGCGGCGCCGGCGCGGGCCGCGGCGCGCTCGAGCACGAGGCGGTCCCCGGGCCCGATGGGGGCGGTGGCGTCGAGCACGGCCACGGCCACGTCGATGTCGTCGAGGGCCTCGGCCACCTGCTCGTTGAGGCGGGTGCCCAAGGCCGTGCGGGGCCGGTGCAGGCCCGGCGTGTCCACGAACACGGCCTGCACGCCGGGCCGGTGCAGCACGGCGCGCACCGCCCGCCGGGTGGTGTTGGGCCGGGGCGAGGTGATCGTCACCTTGGTCCCCACCACGCGGTTGACGAGGGTGGACTTGCCCACGTTGGGCCGGCCCACGACCGTGACGAAGCCCGAGCGGAAGGCGCCGGGGGCGGCGGTGGCGGGCTCAGCGGGCGTGGTCGTCACCGGTGTCGGCGCCCTGCGGCGCTGGCGTGGGCAGGGTCTTTATGCGGATGCGCCCTATGCGGTGCCCCTGGACCTTCTCGGCCGTGAGGCGCACGCCGTCCACGTCCACCTCCTCGCCCTCGACCGGGATGCGGCCGAGGACGTTGAAGAACAGGCCCCCCACGGTGTCCCAGTCCCCTTCGGGCAGCTCGGCATCGAGCAGCTCGTTGAGCTCGTCCACCGGCAACCGGGCCGTGACCGAGACCTCGCCCCCGGCCAGGGTCTGCACCGGGGCCTCCTCCACGTCGTACTCGTCGACGATTTCTCCCACCAGCTCCTCGATGAGGTCCTCCAAGGTCACGAGTCCGGCGGTGCCGCCGTACTCGTCGACCACCACGGCGAGGTGGAACTTCTTCTCCTGCATCTCGCGCATGAGACGCGACACGCGCTTGGTCTCGGGCACGAACGTCGCCGGCCGGGTGTACGCCGTCACCACCTCCGCTCCCGCCCCTTCGCGCTCGGCCCGGATCAGGTCCTTGGTGTAGGCGATGGCCACGATGTCGTCGATGTTGCCCTCGTGCACCGGCAGGCGCGAGAAGCCGGCGGCCATGGCCACGTCGAGCACCTGCGACACCGACAGGTCGGCCTCCACGGCGCGCATGTCGGGCGCGGCACCATGACCTCGCGCACGATGGTGTCGCCGAACTCGATGATGGAGTGGATGAGCTCGCGCTCTTGGTGCTCGATGACCTCCTCCTCCACCGCCACGTCGGCCAGGGCGAGCAGCTCGGACTCGCTCACCGTGTCGCGCCGGTGGCGCTGGCCGACGAGGAGGTTGGCCAGCGTGATGAGCCCGTTCGACACGGCGCGCAGGGGCGGGAACCGCACCAAGGTGGAGACGACGGGCGCCACGAACAGCGCCGAGCGCTCGGGGTTGTAGACCGCCCAGTTCTTGGGCAGGGCCTCGGCCAGCACGAAGATCACCACGACCTCGAACACCGTGGCGGCGGCCACCCCCCACGCCCCGAGGAGGCGCTCGGCCACGATGCCCACCAGGGTGGCCGTCACCAGCTGGCACACGAGGACGAGCAGAAGGAGGGGGTTCAGGAAGGCCTGGGGCTTCTCGGCCAGGCGGAGCAGGGCCCCCGAGCCCCGGCGGTGCTCCTCGCGCAGCGCCAGCGCCTTGGCCCGGCTGGTGCGCACCAGGGCCGTCTCGGCCAGCGCCAGGACGGCGGATGCGGCCAGGAGCACCACCACCACCACCACGATGACGGCGTCGGCGGTGCCGAAGGGGGCGGAGGCCACGATGGCGCCGGGCACGGTCCGCTCCGCTAGGGCGAGGCCCGGTGGAACCGGGCCAGCAGCTCGCGCTCGCGTCGCTCCATGGCCTCGGCCTCGTCGTCGAGACCGTGGTCCATGCCGAGCAGGTGCAGCAGCCCGTGCACCACGAGCAGGGCCACCTCGTCCTCGAAGCTCGCGCCGTGGGCCTCGGCGTTGCGCGCCGCCACCGTCGGGCACACCACCACGTCCCCGAGGAGGACGGGCATGTCGCCCTCCTCGACGGGCAGGCTGCCACCGGGCCCCGTCCCCCCCTGGTCCGGGGACCGACCGCCGGGCTCGGGCTCCTCGTCGATGGGGAAGGCGAGGACGTCGGTGGGGCCCGCCTCCCCGAGGAAGCGCTCGTGCAGCTCGGCGATGGTGGGCTCGTCGACGAACAGGAGCGACACCTCCACGCCTTCGCGGACCCCCTGGGCCCCGAGGACCTGGCGTGCCAGGGTGGACCAGCGGGCGATGTCCACGACGCGCTCGGACTGCTCGTCGGCGGCGAAGACGTCGATCACCGCGCCACCCGTCACCGGCCGTCGGCAGCGCCGTGCGGGGCCCGGCCGGCGCGTCCGGGCCGGCCCCCCTTGGGCGCAACGCGCCCGGCGCGCCCGGCCGTGCCGTTCTGCGACACCGCCGCCGCGTCGGCAGCCTCGTAGGCGGACACGATGTCGGCCACGATGCGGGCCCGCACCACGTCGCCCTGGGTGAGGTGCACGAAGGCGACGCCCGGCACCGATCCGAGCACCGCCTCGAGGCCGGGCAGCCCCGAGCGCCCGCCCGGCACGTCGATCTGGGTCACGTCCCCGGTCACCACGACCTTCGACCGGAAGCCGATGCGGGTGAGGAACATCTTCATCTGCTCGGGGGTGGTGTTCTGGGCCTCGTCGAGGATGATGAAGCTGCGGTTGAGCGTCCGGCCGCGCATGAACGCCAGCGGGGCCACCTCGATCGTGCCCCGCTCGAGCAGCCGCTGGGCGCCCTCCGGCCCGAGCAGGTCGTAGAGGGCGTCGTAGAGGGGGCGCAGGTAGGGGTCGACCTTGGCCATGATGTCGCCGGGCAGGAACCCGAGACGCTCGCCCGCCTCCACCGCCGGCCGGGTGAGGATGATGCGGTCGACCTCGTGCGCCTGCAGCGCCTGCACGGCCAGCGCCACCGCCAGGTACGACTTGCCCGTGCCGGCCGGCCCGATGCCGAAGGTGACGACGCTCGTGGCGATGGCGTCGGTGTAGCGCTTCTGGCCCGCCGTCTTGGGCCGCACGGTGTGGCCCCGGGCCGAGCGCAGCACCTCGGTGGTGAGCACCTCGGCCGGGCTGACGTCGTCCTTCACCATGGTGATGGTGCGGTCGACATCTGACGCGTCGAGGCGCTGGCCCTGCTCGAGCAGCATGACGAGCTCGTCGAACAGGCGGCCCACCCGTTCCGCGTCGTCACCGTCGATGGAGATCTCGTTGCCGCGCACGACGATGCGGACCTCGCCGAAGGCGTCCTCGATCAGGCGCAGCAACTCGTCTCGCTGACCGAGCAGGCCCACCATGAGGTGGTTGCCGGGGACGAGGATCTTGACCTGGGTGGACGACACTGGCGCTCTGCTCCGAGGCTACCAGGGGCCCCGGCTGGGACCGACCGGGGCGCAGGCGGCGACGGCGGTCGGGCGGGCGGCGCCGTGCACCGGGTTGCGGGCGGTGCTCATCCCCCCTGGCCGGAGAGGCGGCGACCGCCGATGACGTGCAGGTGCAGATGGGGCACGGAGTTGGCGGCGTCCTCGCCCACGTTGAAGATCAACCGGTAGCCGCTCGCGGCGATCCCCTCGGCCTCGGCCACGCGGCGCGCCGTGAGGAGCATGTCCAGCACGATCTCGCCGTCGTCGGCCCCGAGGGCGGCGGCGTCGTCGACGTGGCGGCGCGGCACCACCAGGACGTGCACGGGGGCCTGGGGATGCAGATCACGGAACGCCACGCAGTGCTCGGTGTCGAGCACCGTCTGCGAGGGAAGGGTGCCGCGCACGATGCGGCAGAACACGCATCCGTCCACCACGTCTTCGGACGCCCCCGGTCCGTCGGTCACGGGACCTTCATGACGCGGCGCCGTCGCGTGCCCGCGCCGCGGGCCCCTTCACCTCGGGATAGAGGTGCTCGAGGCTGCCGGGGGCGATGCGGCAGGCTTCGATGAAGGTGTCCACGTCGTCGGCCTTCAAGCGGATGACGCGCCCGAACTTGAAGGCGGGCAGGGCCCCCTCGTCGATGAAGCGGTAGAGGCTGCGCAGGGTGACGCCGAGGTGCTCGGCCGCCTCCTTGGTGCTCATCCACCGGATCTCTGCGCTCACGCCCGCGCCCACGTCCTCTTGCCCGTCGCCGTGTCTCACCGTGCATCGTCATGTTATCCGGTGGGTGTTGACAGCAGACCGGCGCGGCAGCCCGCGCCGAGGCGGGCGCGACGCGGCAGCGGCGTGGTGGGTGATGTGATGGTGACGCGATGGTGCGGCCGCCGCTCGGGCGCGCCGCTGCGGGCCGTCAGGCGACGACGCGCAGGCCCAGCTCGTCGAGGCGACGGCTCATGGCGTCGGGGGTCACGCCGAAGAGACAGGCGATGGCCCGCAGGTCCTCGGCCCGGATGGTGATCATGCGGCCGTTGAAGTCCTGGCGTTGCACCTGGATCATCGACAGGAAGCGGCGCAGGAGATCGCGCTCGGGACCGCTCACCGAGTTGAGCTTGGTGAGGTCGATCGTGACCTTGTCGTGCCCGTCCCACGGCCGCAGCTGGCGCCGGGCACGTCCGGGGTTCCCGTCGTTGCCGGCGCCGTTGCCCTCGCCGTCGGGGCCCCACCGCGTGGCGTCGTCGTCCTGCGGGAGGAGCTGGTCCACGGGCACGTCGTACAACTTGGCCAGCCGCTGCAGCCTGGGCACCGAGATGGCCCGCTCGCCGCGTTCGTAGGCACCGAGGACCGACGCCTTGAACTCCTGGTCCGACATGGCCTCGACGGCCTGGAGCGACAGGCGCATCTGCTTGCGCACGGCGCGCAGCCGGGAGCCCACTGCCCTGGCATATGCCGCCCGGGCGGACTCCTCCTGCTCGTCCTCTTCCGTCAAGACCGTGTTCACCATGACCATCCAGATCCTCGCTGCGCTCGTCCCGTGCTTCCCGACGGCCCCCGTGCGAATTCCGCGAGAGCGTGACCCCGTGCCCAGCCCCCCCGGCCCGCCGGCACGTATGCGGATAATCCCCGTCAGTCTCGCTCACTCAGCGTGGTGATTGCAAGGACCGTCTTCGCCCCCGGCCCCGCCGGGTCGCAGGTCGGAGGGGGTCGGTGCCGGCGCCACCAGCCCGCTGCGCAGGGCGCACAGGAGGAGTCCGGCGGCCACGGTGGCCGTTTCCGCCCGCAGGACGTGGGGCCCCAGGCCGACCAGGGGACGGTCCGGACCCGTCTCGGACGGGTCCCACCCCCCCTCGGGGCCTACCGCCACGGCGGGCAGGGCGGTGGTCGGGGGTGACCCACCGGGATGGGCCAGGGCCAGGGGGACCGGCGACAGGAGGGCGGCCAGATCGTCGAGCCCGGTCACGCCGGAGATCTCGGGGAGGTACGCCCGCCGGCTCTGGGCGGCGGCGTGCCGGGCGACTCGCCGCAGCCGCTCGAGCGCCCTGACCTGGCGATCGCCCTCCCAGCGCACCACGGACCGCACCGAGCCCAGCACGACGATGCGGTCCACCCCGAGCTCGGTCAGCTTCTGCACGGCCCATTCGGGCTTGTCCCCCTTCACCGGCACGAAGGCCACGGTGACAGCGGGCACGGCGGGAGGGCTCGTCGACACCGGACCGACGGGTTCGAGCAATGTTGGGGTCGTGTCGCCACGCAGCGTGGCAGGAGCCAGGTGGCACGGACGCCACCGTCCCCGACCGTCGCAGGCCACCACCACCTCGCCGGGACGCAGTCGCAGGACGTCGAGCAGGTGACGGCGGTCCTCGGCCTCGACGGCCAGGTCGTCGAGGTCGTCCACGAAGACCTGGGCGGCGGCGTCGACGGTGGCCGGGGAAGGTGCCGGGCCGGGGCCCGCCGGGTCCGTCGCGCCGCCCACGGCCCCGCCCCGCTCAGCCGAAGGCGGAGCGCAGGCGGGACATGAAGCCCTCGCCCGGGGGTGCCACGTCCTCCTGGCGCTCGGCCGCCAGCTGGCGCAGGAGCTCCTCCTGGGTCTTGGTCAGCCCGGTGGGGGTGTCCACCACCACCTGCACCACGAGGTCGCCGCGCCCGGCCCGCGGACGTGGGGCACACCCCGGCCGCGCATGCGCAGCACCTGGCCCGTCTGGGTGCCGGGGGCGAGCCCCACGGGCTCGGTGCCGTCGAGGGTCTCGAACTCGAGGGCCGCCCCCAGGGCGGCCTGGGTAACCGACACGTGCAGCTCGGCGTGGAGGTCCTCGCCGCTGCGCACGAAGCGCTCGTCGGGCTGCACCGACAGGTGGACGTAGAGGTCCCCGGCCGGACCGCCCCGGGGCCCGGCCGGGCCCTGCCCCGAGAGGCGCAAGGTCGAGCCGTGGTCGACGCCGGCGGGGATGGTCTCGGTGAAGGTGCGCGTCTGCATGACGCGGCCGTCCCCCCGGCAGTCGGGGCAGGGGCTGGCGATGACCTCGCCCATGCCGCTGCAGCGCCGGCAGGGCACAGCCGTCACCACCTGGCCCAGGATCGACTGCCGCACCCGGCGCTGCTCCCCCGCGCCTTGGCATTCGGGGCAGGTCACGGCGGTCGTGCCCTGACGGGCCCCCGATCCACTGCACGTGGTGCAGGCCACGGGGAGCTCGGTGGTGATGTCGCGGGTGACGCCGAACACCGCGTCCCGGAAGGAGAGCTCGATCACCATCTCGGCGTCGTTGCCCCGGACCGGGCCACCCCGGCGGCGGGCCCCCCCGCCGCCGAAGAAGGCGTCGAAGAGGTCCCCGAGCCCGCTGCCGAACATGTCGCCCGCCCCGGCCACGGGACCGTCCACGCCGTCGGGACCGAAGCGGTCGTAACGGGCCCGGCGGGCCGGATCGCGCAGCACCTCGTAGGCGCGCGTCACCTCCTTGAAGCGCGCCTCGGCCGGGGCGTCTCCACCGGTGCTGTCGGGGTGCAGCTCCCGGGCCATGCGGCGATAGGCGCGCTTGATGTCGTCGTCGGAGGCGTCGGGGGCCACGCCCAGCAGGGCGTAGTAGTCAGCGGGCACCGGCCGCCCCCCGACGTCGCCGGGCGTGTCCCGCGCCCTCGGAGGCACCGGCGTCGGCCGCCCCCGGGCCCGGGCGCGCCGTCCCCGATCCGCCCGCCAGGTGCTCGCCCAGCTGGCGGCCCACCACCTGCACGGCGGCGAGGGCCCGCGGGTAGTGCATGCGGGTGGGGCCGACCACCCCCACCGTGCCCTGCACCTCGCCCTCGATCTGTATCGGGGCAACCACCAGCGCGCACGCCGCCAGCGGCTCGAAGCCGTGCTCGGCCCCGATGGCCACCGACAGCCCCCGGTCCAGGATGTCCTCGATCAGCTCCACCACCACCAGCTGCTGCTCCAGGATCGACAGCACCGACCGCACCGTGTCCACGGCGTCGAAGGCGACGGCCATGCGCGACGATCCGCCCACGAAGACGTGGTCCGCCTCGTCGGTGTCGGCCAGCTGGGCCAGGGCCTCGACACCACCGCGCACCACGGCGTCGAGGCCGGCGTCCCTGACGTCGGGCACCGCCCCGGGCCGCGTCAGGGTGGAGCCGCGGCACGTGGGCGGTGATGTGGGCGCCGGCCCGGGCGAGCACGTCGTCGGTGGTGTCGGTGCCGAGCTCCACCGTCCGCTTCTCCACCGCCCCGTCGGACAGCACGGCCACGAGCAGCGCCAGGCGGGGGACGAGACCCACGAGCTGCACCGACCGGATGGTCGACGACTCGTGACCGGGTCCCACCACCACCGCCGCGTAGTCGGTCAGGTCGGCGAGCAGGCCGCTCGTGCGGCCCAGAAGGTCCTCGACCTCGCCGTGCACGTGGGCGAAGAAGCGCCGCACCTCCTGGCGCTGATGGGGCCCGAGGGCCCCGGGGCGGCCCAGGTGGTCCACGAAGAACCGGTAGCCCTTGTCGGTGGGGATGCGGCCCGCGCTGGTGTGGGGTTGGGCCAGGTACCCGTCGCGCTCGAGCGCCGCCATCTCGCTTCTGACCGTGGCCGACGACACCTCCACCCCGGGCGTGCCGGTGATGTGGGCCGACCCCACGGGCTGGGCCGTCTCGATGTACTCCGACACCACCGCCTTCAAGATGGCCGCCTTGCGGTGGTCGAGGGCGGGCTCGGCCGCGCCGTCGGGCCCCGACCCGGCGTCGGCACCGCCGTCGTCCCCGGCGAACGCGCCGCGTCCGGTCGGGACGGTCTGCCTGTGCGCGCCCCCGGGCGCGTCGTGCGTTTCGCTGCCATGGCGGTCCTGGCAGTCGAGTCTACCGAGTGCTACCGCCCATCCCGGGGCCGTCCGCACCCCGTCCCGCCCGGCCGTCGGGCGACACCGGGGCGGCGCCGGGTCAGTCCTCGAGGCGCAGGGCGGAGATGAAGGCCTCCTGGGGCACCTCCACCCGCCCGATGGCCTTCATCTTCTTCTTGCCCTCCTTCTGGCGCTCGAGGAGCTTGCGCTTGCGGGTGATGTCGCCGCCGTAGCACTTGGCCAGGACGTCCTTGCGCTTGGCCTTGACCGTCTCCCGGGCCACCACCCGGCCCCCCACCGCCGCCTGGATGGGCACGTCGAAGAGCTGGCGCGGGATCAGCTCGCGCAGCTTCTCGGTCATGCGCCGGCCGTAGGCATCGGCCTGGGAGCGGTGCACCACGGTGGAGAAGGCGTCCACGGGCACGTGGTTGATGAGCAGGTCGACCTTGACCAGGTTGGCGGTCTCGTAGCCGTCGGCCTCGTAGTCGAGGCTGGCGTAGCCGCGGTCCTGCTCTTCAGCTGGTCGAAGAAGTCGACGACCACCTCGGCCAGGGGGATGCGGTACACGAGCTCGAGCCGCTCGGGCGACAGGTACTCCATGTGGCCGAGCTCGCCCCGGCGGGCCTGGCACAGCTCCATGACGGGGCCGATGTACTCCGACGGCACGATGACCGTGGCCCGCAGCACGGGCTCGTCGATGTGGTCGAGTGCGGTGGCGTCGGGCATCTCGCTCGGGTTGTCGAAGCGCAGCTCGGTCCCGCTCGTCAGGTGGGCCACGTAGGCCACCGACGGGGCCGTGGCGATGAGTGACAGGTCGAACTCGCGCTCGAGGCGCTCCCGCACGATCTCCATGTGCAGCAGACCCAGGAACCCGCAGCGGAAGCCGAAGCCGAGCGCCCCCGAGGACTCGGGCTCGAAGGTGAAGCTCGAGTCGTTGAGGCGCAGCTTGTCGAGCGCCTCGCGCAGGGCGGGCAGCTCGTCGCCGTCGATGGGGTACAAGCCGCAGAACACCATTGGCTTGGGGTCGCGGTAGCCCTCCAGGGGATCGGGGGCGGGGCGCACGGCGTCGGTGACGGTCTCACCGGAGCGGGCCTGGCCCACGTCCTTGATGCCGGCGATCAGATAGCCGACCTCACCGGGCCCGAGCTCGTCCACGGGCGTGGGGACGGGCATCCGGGCGCCGATCTCCTCCACCTCCTGGGTGAAGGCGGCCTGCATGTAGCGCACCCGCGAACCCGAGCGCAGCACCCCGTCCATGACCCGGACCGAGCTGACCACGCCCCGGTACTGGTCGTAGGCCGAGTCGAAGATGAGCGCCCGCAGCGGCGCGTCGGGGTCACCGACCGGTGCGGGGACACGTTCGACCACGGCGTCGAGCAATGCCTCGACGCCGTCGCCGGTCTTGGCCGAGATGCGCAGGATGGAGTCGGCGGGAATGCCGAGCACCCGCTCGATCTCCGCCGCGTAGCGCTCGGGGTCGGCGGCGGGAAGGTCGATCTTGTTGAGGGCGGCCACGATCTCGAGGTCGTGCTCCACCGCCTGGTAGCAGGTGGCGAGGGTCTGGGCCTGGATGCCCTGCGAGGCGTCGACGAGGAGCACCGCCCCCTCGCACGCGGCCAGGGACCGGCTGACCTCGTAGCCGAAGTCGACGTGGCCGGGGGTGTCGATGAGGTGCAGGACGTGGCCCTTGAACCGGACCCGCACGTTCTGGGCCTTGATGGTGATGCCCCGCTCCCGCTCGAGGTCCATGGAGTCGAGGTACTGCTCCCGCATGAGCCGGGGGTCCACGGCATGGGTCAGCTCGAGGATTCGGTCCGACAGCGTCGACTTGCCGTGGTCGACGTGGCTGATGATGGAGAAATTGCGGATGTGGTCGGGGCTGAGCACGGCACCCGGAGCGTACCGGTGGTGGCATCGGCCCAGGGTCCTGGGGAGACGGGGGAGCGCGGCCCTGCTACGCTCGTTCCCCTGGTGGCGCCGGTCGGCGCTGCTGCTGGGCCGGTCGGGCTGCGCACCGTCCGCCGTCCCGACCAGTCGACGACGGGCCGCCCCGGTGGCCCACGTCTCCGAGCACCGAGGGCACACGTGGCGAACATCCGAAGCCAGATCAAGCGCAACCGGCAGAACGAGCGTCGCCGCCTGCGCAACAAGTCCGTGCGTTCGGAGATGCGCACCCGGTCCAAGACGGCCGTCTCCGCCCTCGAGGCCGGAGCCGAGGACGCCGACGTGGCGCTGCGGGCTGCCGTCCGGCGCATCGACAAGGCCGCCGCCCAGGGCGTCATCCACAAGAACCAGGCGGCCAATCGCAAGTCCCGCCTCATGCGGCGGGCCTCGTCCGGCGCCGACTGACCCTCGGGCGCCGACTGACCCTCGGGCGCCAGCTGGGCGTCGGGCGCAGAAGCTGGGGCTCGTGCCCTCAGGGCGTGCGGCGAGACGCCGCCCGACCCCGTGATCCACCGCGTCGAGCCGGGCCGTCGCGCCCCGCCCCCAGGCGGCTGAGCCGGCCCACGAGGACTTCCAGCACGGTCTCCTCGGGCAGGGCGCTTCGGCCCCGAACGTCGAGATCGGCGTCGGCGAGCAGCGTCACCGCCCGACGTGATGCCGGGCCGGGCCCAGACGCCGTCCCTGCTCGAGCACCTTGCGGGCCGGGTACACGCTGCGCATCCCGAGATGCGCGGCGGCCTCGTCGGGGCTCGACACACCCCGAACCGTCGAGGCGCAGCATGGCCTGGTAGTGCCGGTGCAGCACGGCCAGCACCTGCAGCGAGTGGTAGCCACCGGCACCGAAGAGGCGGTGCAGGGCGGCCATGGCCACATCGGTCTCCCCGGCGTCGATGGCGTCGGTGAGGTCCCAGGGGGCGACGGTCCCCGCCTCGCCCAGGAACGGCTCGAGTCGCTCCACGTCGATGGACGCGCCCTCGCCGTAGGCCGACGCCAGCGCCTCGAGCATGCCCCGCAAGCGGCTCACGTCACCGCCGAGATGCTCACCCAGCCTGGCCCCGGCCCGGGCGTCGAGCTTCACCGGTCCCTCGTGCAGGCGCTCGGTCAGCCACTGGGTGCGGGCCCGTCCTGTGCCCACGGCGGTGTCGACGACTCCCCCGCGCCCGATCGCCTTCACGAGGGCGGCGGGGACGGTGCCGCCCCCCGCCACGAGCACCAGGGTCACGCCGGGGAGGGGATCGTCGAGGCAGGCCGCAAGGCGCGAGGCGTCGGCGGCGCTGAGGCGCCCGGCGTCGCGCACCACCACGATGCGGCGGTCGGTGAGGAACGGGGGCGTGGTGAGGGCGTCCACCACCATGCCGACGTCGAGCTCGTCGGCCACGGGGCCCCCGTGCTCCTCGACCACCATGGAGGGATCGGTGCCCGCCGCCAGCTCGGCGAGCAGCTCGTGGGTGGCCTGCCCCACGAGGGAGGCGTCGTCGCCGCGCACGAGGTACGCGGGGGCGCGGCCTCGGTCATGCGGCGAGGACCACGGCGCTCACGGCGTCGCAGGCGCGCAGGCGCGTCCCCGCCACGTCGTGGGCGCGCACGACGCGGCAGCCGAGGGCCACCCCCATGGCCGCCGCCGCCAGCGACGCGTCGCCGCGGCCGTCGATGGGGAGATCGAGCGTCACCCCCAGGAAGGGCTTGTTGGAGGCCGACAGCAGCACCGGGTAGCCCAGCGTGGCCAGGGTCGACGACGCCCGCAGCAGCGTCAGCGAGTGGGCAGCCGTCTTGCCCAGGTCGAGTCCGGCGTCCACCACGATCCGCTCGGCGTCGATGCCGGCGGCGCGCGCCGCGGCGCGGCGCGCTCGCCGAGGAACGCCCGCACCGCGCCCACCACGTCGTCGTACTCCGGCTCGGGGTCGGGGATGCGCGGTCCGATGCGGATGTGGGTGGCCACCACCGCCGCCCCTGCGGCCGCCGCCGCGGCGAGGTAGTCGGGATCGGCGAACCCGCTGATGTCGTTGCCCATCACCGCCCCCTCGGCGTAGGCGGCGCGCGCCACCGACGCCCGCCACGTGTCGACCGACACGGCCACGTCGAAGCGGGCCCGCAACGCCGCCACGGCGGGCACGACGCGATCGAGCTCCTCCTCCTCACCCACCTCGGGACCCGGACCCGCCTTCACCCCGCCCACGTCGAGGATGTCCGCCCCCTCGTCCACGAGCCGCGCCGGCGTGCCGCACGAGCGCATCGAGGGCGAAGGTCTCCCCCTTGTCGTAGAAGGAGTCGGGCGTGCGGTTCAAGATGCCCATGACGAGGGCGCGCGTCGTCAGGTCGAAGGAACGGTCCCCGAGGCGTAGGCGCACCGCGAGAACCTACACAAGCGCTGCTCGCCGCGGTCCCGGCGCCGGCCGGCGGCGGCGTCAGAAGAGGTGGGCGGCCAGCGCCTTGCGGTAGCGGGCGGTTCGCGGGTCGTCGGGCCCGAGCGTCTCGAGCAGGTCGAGGAACTCCTGGCGGCTCGCCTCGTCCGCCTTCACCTTGGGCAGGAGCTGGTCGAGGAGCACGTCGACACCGTCGGCGGGCACCTCGACCTGCTGGGCCGCCAGGCGGGCCTCGGCCGCCAGCTGGCGGGTCTCGGCGGTCTCGGGGATGCGGGCCAGGATGCGCAGCGCCTCCGACGCGTCACCGCGCCCGAGGAGCAGGCGGGCCATCCCGAGCACCGCCCCGGGGTGGTCGGGCTCGATCTCGAGGGCCTGCTCGAGCGACGCCTCGTCCCCCGCCGCCACGAGGCGGTCCGCCTCCGAAGGGGTCGGGGACCAGGCGGTCCACGAACGCCGTCACCTGGGGTTCGGGCAGGGCGCCCACGAACCCGTCGACGACCTGCCGGTCGCGGATGGCGAAGACGGCGGGGATCGACTGGACCTGGAAGGTGGCCGACACGCGGGGGTTCTCGTCCACGTTCACCTTGACGAGCTCGACCGTGCCCTCCTTGGCCCCCACCACGCTCTCCAGGATCGGCCCCAGGGTGCGACACGGACCGCACCACGGCGCCCAAAGGTCGACCACGACCGGGACCTGCTCGGAGCGCACCAGGACGTCCTGCTCGAAGGTGGCATCGGTGACGTCGATCACGGATAACGACGATACCGGGCGGTCGCCGTCGCCGGACCGATGCGGTGCGGCGCGGTGCGGGTAGCGTGATGGCCTCCATGGAGACCGCGGACCTCGTGGACGGCGGGGTCGAGGGCATCGACACCGCCGCGTGTCGGACGCTGGTTGTCCTCCCACGTGGCCGGGAGCGAGCCGCCCTTCACCTTCACCCTCATCGCCGGCGGTCGCTCCAACCTGACGTACCGGGTCCTCGACGCCGCGGGTCGCGCCTACGCACTGCGGCGGCCGCCGCTCAGCCACGTCCTCCCCACCGCGCACGACATGGCCCGCGAGCACCGTGTCATCACGGCGCTCGGGCCGACACCGGTGCCGGTGCCCGCCACCCTGGGGCTGTGCGAGGACCCTGCGGTCAACGAGCGCCCCTTCTACGTCATGGAGTTCGTGGAGGGGTCGATCGTGCGCGACGCGGCGGGTGCCGAGCGCGACCTGGACCGAGCGGCGCGGCGCCGATCCGGGGCGTCGCTCGCCGACACGCTGGCAGCCCTCCACGCCGTGGACGTGGACGCCGTGGGCCTGGGGGACTTCGCCAAGCGCCAGGGGTACATCGAGCGCCAGCTGCGGCGGTGGTACGAGCAGTTCCGCAACTCGCAGGTCGAAGGCCTCGACACGGCCACGATCGTGGGCGCCGTGCACGACCGGCTGGCGGCGACCGTCCCCGTGCAGGTGGGCACGTCCATCGTGCACGGCGACTACCGCCTCGACAACACCGTCCTCGGTCCCGACGGCACGGTGCGGGCCGTGCTCGACTGGGAGATCTGCACGCTCGGTGATCCCCTCGCCGATGTCGGACTGCTCATGGTCTACTGGACCAATCCCGGCGACGAGGGAGCGCTCGTGGGTGTGACGCCGACCACGGTGGCGGGCTTCCCGACACGGGCCGAGGTGCGGTCGCGCTACGCGGCGGCGTCGGGCCGCGACCTCGAGCACCTCGACTACTACGTCGCCTTCGGGTACTGGAAGCTGGCCTGCATCATCCAGGGCGTGTACGCCCGCTACGTGGGAGGTGCCACAGCAGGGGACCGCTCGAGCGTCGAGGGTTTCGCCCACAGCGTCGTCCGGCTGGCGGAGATGGCCGAGCAGGCGCTCGACGCATCCGGTGACGGGGGCGAGCGGCGGTGACCATGTACGAGCGCCACGTCGGCCGTACCCTCGACCAGCCCGTCCTCGTGGTCGTGCTCGAGGGGTGGGTGGACGCCGGGCTCGGCGCCGACGGCGCCATCACCACGCTCCTGTCCGCCGCCCCCACCGAGCTGGTGGCCACGTTCGACGGCGAGTCCCTCATCGACCAGCGGGCCCGGCGCCCGGTGGTGCACATCTCCCAGGGCGTCAACGAAGGGCTCACCTGGCCGGTCATCCAGGTGCGCGCCGGCACCGACCGGGTGGGCGCCGATGTCTGCTACCTGGTGGGCCCCGAGCCCGACTTCCGCTGGCCCACCTTCGTGTCCTCGGTGGTGGGGCTGGCGGCCGAGCTCGGCGTCCGCATGGTGGTGGGCATGGGCGCGTTCCCCGCACCCGCCCCCCACACCCGCCCGGTGCGCCTCGCCGCCACCGCGCCACAGGCCTCGGCCGACCTCGTGGCCCAGGTGGGCGTGGTCCAGGGCGAGCTCGACGTGCCGTCGGGGGTGTGGGGCGCGCTCGAGATCGCCTTCGGAGAGGCCGGGGTCCCCACCGTCGGGCTGTGGGCGCGCGTCCCGCACTACGTGTCGGGGATGTCGTTCCCCTCGGCCAGCGCCACCCTGCTCGACGGCTTGGCGGCGGTGGCGGGGCTTTCCCTCGACTCCACCGACCTGCACACCGCGGCCGATTCGTCGCTCCGCCAGGTGGACGACCTCATCGCCCGCAGCGACGAGCACACGGCCATGGTGCGCCAGCTCGAGCGCAGCGTCGACGCGGCCGAAGGCAACCCGCTCGACGTGGGACAGCTGCCCACCGGGGAGGAGCTGGCGGCCGAGCTGGAGCGCTACCTGCGCGACGAGACCAGCGACGACGGCCCGGCCGACGAGGACTGACCAAACCGACGACCGACGACGGGTTCGACCGGGCGGCACTCGCCCGGCGTCGCCGGGACGCCGACGGACGGGAGCGCCCGTGCGTGCAGCGGACATCCACAGCGTGGCAGACGCCAGACATGGCGCCGCCCGGCGCGTGCCGCGGCCGGTGTTCGACTACATCGACGGGGCTGCCGACGACGAGGTGACCTCGGGCGAGAACATGGCAGCATTCCGGCGCGTCACCTTCCGGCCCCGCGCCGCCGTCGGGGCGGTGGACGCAGGCACCGCCACCACGGTCCTGGGCGTCTCGCTGTCGCTCCCCGTGGTGCTCGCCCCGGCCGGGCTGGTGCGGATCATGCATCCCGGCGGCGCGCCTCGCCGTGGCCCGGGCCGCGGCGGAGGCGGGCACGGTGTCGGTGCTCAGCTCCGTGGCGGGCACCTCGCTCGAGGAGGTGGCGTCGGGGACCGACGGACCGCTGTGGTTCCAGCTCTACGCGCCGGGAGGCGCGCCCCAGGCGGCGGCCGTGGTGGAGCGGGCGCAGCGGGCGGGGTACGGCGGCCTCGTGGTCACCGTCGACACCGCCGCCCTCGGCAACCGCGAGCGCGCGACGTGCGCCACGGCGTGGTCCCCCCCTTCCGCTTCGCCCCGGTGGCGGCGTCGCGTCTCGGCGCGCAGGTGCTGACGCTGTCCGCGCTGGTTGCTCGGCATGGCCCGCAGCGAGGTGCGCGCCAGGCGGCGAGCCGGCGCCCCCGGCCCGCCGGCGGTGGCGTCTGGCCCGGCGGCGGCGCCGAGCCAGACGGCGGCGCCGGGCCAGGCGGCGGGTGACCCTACGGCGCGACGCGTGGCCATGACGGCATCGCCGTTCACATGGGCCGACATCTCCGACATCCGGCGCCTCTGGACCGGGCCGCTGCTCGTGAAGGGGATCGTCACGCCCGAGGACGCCCGGCTCGCCTTGGAGGCGGGGGCCGACGCCGTGGTCGTCTCCAACCACGGGGGCCGCCAGCTCGACGGCGCCCCTGCCACCATGGACGTCCTGCCCGCCGTGGTGGACACCGTGAACGGCAAGGGGGCGGTGCTCCTCGACGGCGGGGTCCGGCGTGGCAGCGACGTGGTGAAGGCCGTGGCCGCCGGGGCCCAGGCCGTGCTCGTGGGCCGGGCCTACCTGTACGGCCTGGCCGCGGCGGGCGAGCCGGGCGTGGGGCGCGTGCTCGAGGTGCTGCGCAGCGAGACGGTGCGCACGCTGCAGCTGCTCGGATGCCCTTCGGTGGGCGCACTCGACCGGACCTGGATCGACCTCCCGGGGCGCGACGGGCTGAGCCCCGGCGCCGGGGCGCCGGAACCAGGGCGTCCTCAGCGCAGATGCACGCCCGGAGCCGGCGCGCCGAGCAGCACGCCGGACGGTGCCGAGCTGGCGGTGTGGACGTGCACGGCGAGCCACAGCCCGACGGCGATGAGCACGGCGAACAGGAAGAAGACCACCGCCAGGCTGACCATACGGGCCCGGGGGCGAGGCCCTGCCGGCGCCGCTCGTCCCCGGCTGCGCATGAGGGCCAGGTCCACGGGGTCGAGGGTCGGTGCGGGTGCCACCGTTCCGGTGCCGAGGGGGTCGGCGCTCCACGCCCGCTCGGCCACCGCCGCCATCTCCGGCACCGTCGAGGCGGCGTTGATGGCGAGCACGCAGCGCGTGTACTCGTAGGGCTCGATCCGGCCCCGCTCGAGGGCGTCGAGGACGCGGCGGAGGCACTCCTCGCGCTCGGGCGACGCTTCCTCGGCCATGGGGGAATTGTCGGCCACCCCGGCGCCGATGGCAACCATCGCGCCCGCCCATCGCCCGGGGCGGCGTGCGAGGCGCGTCGGTTATGGTCGTCCGATGCTGGTCGACGGAGGTATCGGCTTCGACCCGGGCGACGCCATCGCCACGGCGCAACGGGCCGAGGAGGACGGGTTCGACGGGGTGTGGTGCGCGGAGACGGGGCACGACCCGTTCCTGCCCCTGTTGCTGGCGGCGGAGCACACCGAGCGCGTGGAGCTCGGCACCGGCATCGCCGTGGCCTTCGCCCGCAACCCCATGAGCACCGCCGTGCTCGCCAACGACCTGCACGACTTCTCCAAGGGCCGCTTCATGCTGGGACTCGGCTCGCAGATCAAGCCGCACATCGAGAAGCGCTATTCGATGCCGTGGTCGCATCCCGCGGCGCGTATGCGCGAGTTCATCGCCGCCATGCGGGCGATCTGGCGGCCTGGCACGACGGCACCAAGCTCGCCTTCCGGGGCGACTTCTACACCCACACCCTCATGACCCCGATGTTCAGCCCCGGCCCGAACCCCTACGGCACCCCCAAGGTCTTCCTCGCCGCCGTGGGCGAGCGCATGACCGAGGTGGCAGGTGAGGTGGCCGACGGGCTCCTGGCCCACGGGTTCACCACCGCGCGCTACATGCGCGAGGTCACCCTGCCCGCCCTCGACCGCGGCCTCGCCAAGGCGGGACGCACCCGCCAGGACTACGAGATCTCCTACCGGCCATGATGGTGACCGGCGCCGACGAGACCAAGATGGCCGCGGCAGGCAGGCGGTCAAGGCCCAGCTCGCCTTCTACGCGTCGACGCCGGCGTACGGCCGGTGCTGGAACTGCACGGCTGGGGCGACCTGTTCCCGGAGCTCAACCGGCTCTCCAAGCGCGGTGAGTGGGTGACGATGGCCGACCTCATCCCGAGGACATGCTCGACGCCTTCGCCGTGCGGGGCGAGCCCGAGGAGATCCCGGCCAAGGTGGTGGAGCGCTACGGGGGCATGGTCGACCGCGTCAGCTTCTACGCCCCCTACAGGATGGATCGCGACCGCACCGCCAGATCCTGGCGGGGTTCCGTGCTCGTAGGCCATCTGGCGTCGACGGCGGCGGCGGCCAGGTCGAGCCGCTCCGTGTCAGGGGACGATGTTCACGAGCCTCGGAGGCCGCGACACCACGCGGCGGGCTCGACCCCGCCGAGCCGGCTCGACCACCCTTCCGACGCCAGGGCCACGGCCGTGGCCTCCTTCGGTGTCGTCGGGAGACACCTCGATGCGGTCGCGGACCTTGCCTTCACCTGTACCACCAGCGTCACCGGCTCGGCCCTGGCCAGCTCGGGGTCAACGCCGGCCACCACTGGGTGTGCAGGAGGGACCGGTCGCCGTGGCGCTGCTCCCACGCCTCGGCGGTGGCGTGGGGTGCCATCGGGGCGAGCATGAGGAGCAGGGCGTCGGCGGCGGCGGCGCAGGCGGCGCCGGTGGGGGCCGCCCGGCGTCTCACGCCGGTAGCGCTGGAGGGCGTTGGAGAATCCATGCAGGCGGCCACGGCGGTGTTGAACCACCACCGGTCGATGTCCTCGCTCACCTTGGCCATCGAGCCGGTGCGTGGCCCGGACGTCGTCGAGGTCGACGTCGTCGTCTTCTTCGCGGGGGGCCGGGGCCCTCGGGGTCATCCTCGACGGTGAGGCGCCATACCCGGTCGAGGAACCTACCGCATCCCTCGATGACGTCCTCGGTCTGGTCGGTCCAGTCCATGTCGTCACCGGGCGGGCCGGCGAAGACGTGGTACAGGCGCAGGGCGTCGGCGCCCACCGTGCGAAGTAGCGGGTGGGGGTGATGAGGTTCCCCTTCGACTTCGACATCTTCTTGCCGTCGATGCGGATCATGCCCTGCGTGAACAGGCGCTCAAAGGGCTCGCGCCCAACCCCGGCGCAATGCCGATGTCGATGAGGGCCTTGGTGTAGAAGCGGGCGTACATGAGGTGGAGGATGGCGTGCTCGATCCCGCCGATGTACTGGTCGACCGGCATGAAGTGCCGGGCCGCGGCGGGGTCGAAGGGGCGGTCGTCGGACCACGGGTCGCAGAAGCGCAGGAAGTACCACGACGAGTCCACGAACGTGTCCATGGTGTCGGTCTCGCGGCCCGGGCCCCCGCACACGGGGCACGTGGTGTGGCGGAAGGTGGGGTGGGGCGTGCCAGCGGCGACTCCCCCGTGGGGAGGAACTCGACGTCGTCGGGGGCGAGCACGGGCAGCTCGTCGTCGGGGACCCCCACGATGCCGTGGTCGGGGCAGAACACCACGGGGATGGGGCAGCCCCAGTAGCGCTGGCGCGACACCAGCCAGTCCCGGAGGCGGTAGTTCACGGTGCGGGCGCCGATGCCTCGCTCCTCGAGCCAGTCCGTGGCCCGCTCCTTGGCCGCGCCCATGTCCAGGCCGTCGAGGAAGCCGGAGTTGATCTTGACGCCGTCGCCGGTCCACGCCCCGCCTTCGAACCCCTCGGGGGGCTCCGTGGTGCGCACGACGGGGAGGCCGTGGGCGTCGGCGAAGTCCCAGTCCCGTTCGTCCTCGGCGGGCACGGCCATGATCGCCCCTGTGCCGTAGCGCATGAGGACGTAGTCGGCGACGAACACCGGGATGGCGTCCCCGGTGAAGGGGTTCACGACGTGGCCGCCGGTGAAGCCCCCCGCTTGGCCAGCGTCCGGCCCCCTCCGTCGGAGGTCCGTCCGCTCGGTCAATGGGCGGCGGCGACGTCCGCAGGGCTCCTCCACCGCCGGGCGCTGGTCGTCGGTGGTGACGACATCCACCAGGGGATGCTCCGGGGCCACCACCGCGTAGGTCATGCCGAAGCTCGTGTCGGGGCGCGTGGTGAACACCCGCAGCCTCCGGCCACGTCGCGGCCGACCACCTCGAGGTCGAACTCGACCCCCTCGGAGCGCCCGATCCAGTTGCGCTGCATGGTCTTCACCCGCTCGGGCCAGTCCAGATCGTCGAGTCGAGCCAGGAGCTCGTCGGCATAGGCGGTGGTGCGGAAGAACCACTGCTCGAGATCGCGCTGTACGACCAGGTCACCCGAGCGCTCGCAGGTGCCGTCGGACAGGACCTGCTCGTTGGCCAGCACCGTCTGGCAGCCGGGGCACCAGTTGACCGGGGCCTCGGCCCGGTAGGCCAGGCCCGCCTCCAGGAAGCGGAGGAAGATCACCTGGTTCCAGCGCATGTACGGGGTCGTGGCTGCGGACCTCGCGCCGCCAGTCGTAGACCGCCCCGAGCCGCTGCACGCTCGACTTGAACTCGGCGATGCGGGCCTCGGTGAAGGCCCGGGGTGCTCGCCGGTGCGGATGGCGGCGTTCTCGGCCGGGAGGCCGAAGGAGTCGAACCCGAAGGGCGACAGCACCGCTGCCCCTGCATGGTGCGGTGCCGGACGATCAGGTCGCCGAAGGTGTAGTTGCGGACGTGGCCCTGGTGGGCCGGCCCGCTCGGGTAGGGGTACATGCACAGCACGTACTGGGCCGGGCGCGGCTCGTCCACGTCGACCTCGTAGAGGTGCTCGTCGGCCCAGCGCTCCTGCCACTTCCGCTCGACCGCCTGTACGTCATAGGCACGCGCGCATCCTCGGATTCTACGGAACGCGGCACCCCGTCCCGGCCGACCTCTCCGGCGTCGGATCCAGGGCGCTGCGTGCCCCGAGCCTCGGCCGACGGCCCGGGGCGGGCTGATAACCTCTGCCCCCGGCCCCGGGGGCGTAGCTCAGTTGGTAGAGCGCTTGACTGGCAGTCAAGAGGTTCGAGGGTTCGAGTCCCTTCGCCTCCACCGAGACCCTGGAAGAGATCGAGATTCGCTCGCTGGCGTATGTGTCGCCTCCGCTCGTGGACCGTGTGGGAGCGCCCCCCTGACTTCGGCTCGGCCGCCCGGCGGTTGTTGTACAGACGAGTGGCCCACAGACACGACGCCAGGGCGATGCAGATGCTCCACACCACGGCGACGACGGCGTGGTCGCCGATGCCGGCGCCGGTGAGCAGCCCCCGCACGGTGTCTGCCACCGGCGTGAAGGGTTGGTACTCGGCGAACTGGCGCAGGCCGGCGGGCATGGCGGTGTGGGTGGGCACGAACCCACTGCCGAGGAAGGGCAAGAGCGTCAGGAACATGGGGGTGTTGCTGGCCGTCTCGACGCTCTTGGCCGCCAGGCCGAGCGCCACGGCCAGCCACACCAGGGCCAGAGCGAACAGAGCCAGCAGCCCGATGGCGGCGAGCCACTCGAGCGGCCCGGCCGAGGTGCGGAACCCGAGACCGAAGGCCACGCCGACGAGGACGGCGATGCCGGCCAGGGTCTGGATCAGGCTTCCGAGCACGTGCCCGGTGAGGACCGAGGCACGGGCGATGGCCATGGTGCGGAATCGGTCGATGATGCCACCGGTCATGTCCATCGCGACCATGATCGACGTGCCCTGGACGGCGGATGCGACGGCGATGAGCAGGACGCCGGGGACGACGTAGTCGAGGTAGGCGCTGCGGCCGTCTGGGGGCCGAGACCGGCGCCGAGCTGGCCGCCGAAGACGTACACGAACAGCAGGAGGAACACGATCGGCAGGCCGACCAGCATCAGGGTCATGGAGGGGTACCGGAGCTGGTGCTTCAGGTTGCGGCGCAGCATCGTCCGCGAGTCGCTGATGGTGTAGGCGAGCGTGGTCATCGCTGCAACTCTCCTCTCGGCACGGCGTCTCCGTCGGGGCGGGGCCGGTGACGTGGCTGCCGGTGACGGCGAGGAACACGTCGTCGAGGTCGGGGGTGTGGATCGACAGCCGCTCGACGTCGATCCGGGCCGCGTGCAGCACGTCGAGCAGGTCGCGGAGCGAGTCGACGTGCCGTCGCGGGACCTGAAGCGCGAGCTGCTCCTGGTCGGGCGCCGCCGCCGGGAGCAGGTCGGCCGCCGTACGCAGGAGGTCGGGACCGGCGAAGTGGAGGCGGATGTGGCCGCCGGGGATGCGGCTCTTCAACTCGGCCGGGGTGCCTTCGGCGACGATCCGGCCCTGGTCGAGCACGGCGATCCGGTCGGCGAGCCGGTCCGCCTCGTCGAGGTACTGCGTGGTGAGCAGGATGGTGACGTCGGCCGCGGCCAGCTCGCGGATGATCTGCCACATGGTGCGGCGGCTGCGCGGGTCCAGACCGGTGGTGGGTTCGTCGAGGAAGATCACCTGGGGCCGGCCGACGAGGGTCATGGCCAGGTCGAGTCGTCGCCGCATGCCTCCCGAGTAGGTCGACAGCGGCTTGTCCGCGGCGTCGGCGAGGTCGAACTGCTCCAGCAGGTCGGTCACCCGCTGTCGACCGGCCTGGCGGCCGAGGTGGCGGAGGTCGGCCATCAGCTGCAGGTTCTCGGCCCCGGTGAGCAGGTTGTCCACGGCCGAGAACTGGCCGGTGACCCCGATGACGGCCCGGACTCCGTCGGGGTCTGTGACCACGTCGTGGCCGGCGATTGCATGGAGCCGGAATCGGCCGGGATCAAGGTGGACAGGATGCGGACCATGGTGGTCTTACCCGCCCCGTTCGGGCCCGAGCAGCGCCACGATCTCCCCCTGGCCCGGCTGTCAGGTCCACGGTGTCGAGCACCAGATGGCTGCCATACGACTTGCACACGTCGCTGGCACGATCCCCGGTGCGGTGGGCACGGTGGTCAGCGGCTGCGCCCCCGTCGTTGCGCGGTCCGGGGCGTCGGGGAGCTCGCCCGCGCGCGGAGCTCCTCCCAAGGAGGAAAAAGCCACTCCTTCTCCAAGACCGGAAGCCGCTCCACCAGGAAGTCGGCGAAGGGCGGCGAGCTCGAGCAGCAGCGCTCGACGTTCGGCGGGGTGCCGGCCAGCAGCTCTCAGAACCTCGTGGGCCAGTTCGGCCAGCTCTTGGTACTCCGTGAGGTCGAAGCCCATGGCCCAGGGCGACGACATGTCCATGCGTACCCGGTCC
>CAWIWK010000049.1:0-21740 GCA_963839605.1 uncultured Acidimicrobiales bacterium
AACTGCTGTTGGGCAAGCTGAAGAAGACCAAGACCAACATCGCAGTCGGGACCAGCAAGGCGAACCCGCTATGAGTGAGCTCGAGGACCAGGGCCAGACTGGCCAACGGCGCCTGCATCGCCGCCCCGATCATGGCCGCCGCGCCCACGATGGCGAAGGCCCCCAGCAGGCGACCCCGGCCACAGGTGCGACCAGGCCAGGCCCAAGAAACCGCCCAAGAGCGCCCCCGTGCTCAGTGTGGGCGTGAACAGGCCTCCGGCGGCGCCGCTCTTCAAGCACAAGGCCGTGACCAAAGGCTTCAGGGCGAACAGGGCGAACAACAGGACCAAGCTCCCCTGCCCCAGGAAGGCATCGTGAGCCATGTCCTTGCCATTGCCGAAGAGCTGAGGATATTGGAACCCGACGAGGCCCAACACCCCGAAGGCGGACACCATGGAAGGGACCAGGGCCAGGCCCTCGGCCCGGTGGTAGGACACGGGCGCGCCGCTGGAGCAAGTGGCTCTGCCCGAGGTGGACCTGAGTCGCGGCTGGAACGACGAGCGTTTTGCCCAGGTTTCCGGCGAATATGCGCTGGTGCACGGCGAGCACAGCAATACGGTGATCTACCGGCTGGACACGGGCGAAAAGGTGGGCGAGTTCTTCGGCTCGCCGCTGGCGACCGATTCGGCGACGGGACTGATCGCGGCGATGAACCGCGAGGACGAGATTCTGCTGGTGGACGAACGAACGGGCAAGGAGATCGAGCGCTTCACGCTGGGCTCGCCGGCCAGGCTGGCCCGAATTGTGTCCGGCAAAGACAAGAAGCTGCTGGTGCTGACGGCCGACCAGATCGTGCACCAGTTGCCACTGCCGCAGTGATGAGGAGTCGGAGCGCTAGGAAATCTCCACATCGATCTTCTTGGAATCGGCGACGAGCTTCGTAATCTTGAGGGCGCTGCCGTGGGCAGCAGTGTCGACCCCCGCCACTCCTGGAGCCAGACGTCGAAGCCGTGCCCCACGAGGTACTCGGTCAGGTTGGGCTCGATGGTGTCGAGCGTGAAGGTGAGGGGGTTCGCCCCCATGCCGTGCGACAGCAGCACCGGTCCCCGCGCCCCGCCCTGGTAGCGGGTGAGCCTGAGGACCGCGCCGTCGTCGGTCCGGTACTGCGATGTCCGGCTCGGGGGCAGGGCGAGGCGCCGCCGGCGCCTCGGCGCGGCGTGCCGGTCGAAGCCCGTGGGGCGGTGCACGACCGAGCCGTATCCTCGTAGAGCTTCCCGGCGAAGGCTCGGCCGAAGCGCGCCTCGAGGTCGAGGCGCTCGACGCTACCCACAGGTCCGGTGACCGCCATGGTGCGCAACTGGGTGGCGAAGTCCTCGGGCTTGATGCGCAGCACCCCGCGACCCAGAACCGGACCGTCGGGCCCGTCGCCTCGCAGGGTGACGAAGAGCGTGGTGGTGGAGGGCCACACGTCGAAGACGTCACCTGGCGCCACCACCTTGAACCCCGAGAAGTACAACGCCGGCCGTCCTCGGCCACGAGGGGCAGGCGGTACCACATGTGGCGAACGGCGGGATCGGCGTCGTCGGCCACCAGCAACTGGAACACGCCGCCGGTGACGAGGAGCGGTTCGGGGGACAGGCCGGGGGCGAGCACGGTGCCGGTCGCCGACATGGGACGGGCCAGATCCGACACCTCGGCCCGGAGGTCGTCGGTGGACAGGGTCAGCTCGAAGGAGAGCGCCGACCCCGCCTCCTCGCCCGCCCGGGCGGCGGCGTCGTAGTCGGCCGTCGGGCCCACGACGGTGGCCGACCAGTACCCGCCATGCGCTCGGTGAAGCGCAGACCCGGCATACCGGGCAGGGCGGAGGAGGGGCGGCCCCGGTGCCCGCCGCGGCCCCGGTCACGGCGGCGGCCTCGCTGACGCCGGCCGGGGGACCGGGGCGGTGTCGTCGATGGCCCACCCGTTCGCCGCCGCCAGTGCGTACGCGCCCCGTTCGGCCAGGGCCGAGATGGTGAGGAGGGGTTCACCCCGAGCGGACGGGGCACGATGGAGCCGTCCCACACCAGCAGTCCCTCGTGGACCGCGGCCCCGGCCGGTCCGGCGAACACCCGACCGGTGGTCCACCACCCCGCCGCCGGCGTCCTCCGCCATGACGCACCCACCCAGTGGGTGCACGGTGATCGAGGTCGCGGTGCAACAGGCGTGCCGACACGGGGTCGTGCATGAACCGGCCGCCCCCCACGGCTGCGGTCTCGGCCACCTGACCCGTGGCGCGGCGGTAGTACGGCACTGTCGCCCGCCCCCGGCCACCGCAGCCGCACGCCGTCGGTGCCGGGCTCGAGCACGCCCTCGGCGTCGTCGTTGCCCATCACCAGGAGGGTCTGCACGTGCTGGCCCAGGGCACGGCGCCCGCCGGTGAGCATGCGCAGCAGGACCCGCAGCGGCCCGCCGGCGTGCAGCGGATGGCCGCAGCGCGGCCGCCAGCAGCTGGGGTCCGAGTCGACGGGAGGAGGCCGGCGATGGCCCCGGGCACCACGGCGTCCTCGATGATGATGCCGTCCTCGAGGGGGAGGCCGTCGCGCCGGTCGACGAACGAGGTGATGCAGCGGGCCGGCCGGATGGCCGCCGTCCGGGGCGCGGTCGACCGGCCCCGACGGCGTAGACGGGGGGAGGGGGCCGCCAGGCGAAGCCCAGGACGTCGCCGTTGCCGGTGAAGCGCTGCCCCAGCCGGGGCGAGACCGTCAGCCCCTTCTCCCTGGAACGGAACAGGACCCCGGTTGAGCCCAAGGTGCCCGCCGCCAGGATCACCACGTCGGCCGTGACGGGCAGGGGCGGGGCACCGAAGCGGTCCCGGCCCGTGCCGAGGGGCTGGACGTGGACCACCCAACGCGGCGAGCCCGGTGCCGCCCCGTCGGGGCCGGGCGCCGCCTTCTGCACCCACTGGACCTCGGTTTCGCAGAAGACCTCGGTGCCGTGGGCGACGGCGTCGGGAAGGTAGTTCATGAGGAGCGTGTTCTTGGCGCCGACGTTGCAGCCCGTGACGCAGTCCCCGCACCCCGTGCAGGCTTCCTGGTGCACCCCGGCGCCGTTGGGACCGGCGCGGAAGGTGACGTTCACGGGGGTCGGATCCACTGCGCGCCCCCTTCGACCTCGAGGGCGTGCATCTTGGCCAGCGGTGGGTACCAGTCGGGATAGACGGCCGGGGTGAGCATGGCCCGGGCCCGGTCGTAGGCGGCGGCTCATGCCCGGCCTGTCCGCGCGCAACGCCTGGGGCCAGCGCTCGTCCTCGAAGACGCGGGGATCGGGCAGCAGCGACACGTTGGCGTTGACCAGAGAGGTACCCCCGAGACCGCACCCCGAGAACACGCTCATGTTGTCCCCACGTGCAGCCAATACAGCGAGCGGGGGTCCCCGATGGCACCTAGGGGAGGTCGTCTGCAGTGGCGGGCCGCCTCCCGCCAGGGTGGTCGGGAACTCGCCGGGATGCAGCTCGCGGCCCCGCTCGAAGAGCGCCACCCGCCGGCCGGCCCGGCTGAGGCGGCAGGCGGCGATGCTGCCGCCGTAGCCCGAGCCCACCACGACGACGTCGTAGTGCTCCTGCAGGTCGCCGGGGGGCCGCGCCAGCCTGTTCATGACGCCCCCTTTCCCGTGAGCGGCGCAGCCGTGGCCGGCGCGTCGCCCTCGTCGTCGAGCAGGCGCGTCTCGGCCTGCACCCGGCCCGACAGCTGGCGCCGCCGCTCGCGCTCGATCTCGGTGGCGGCGTCGGCCAGCGCCCGCCACGGGTCGCGCCCCGGGTCGATGCGGGCCCGCAGGTCGTCGACCAATGGATTGGTGCCGCCCGCCTCGGGAGCGTCGATACCCACCGCCTCGGCGCTGTGCTGCCCCTGGCGGTAGCAGCGCAGCAGCGCCACGTTGAGGTCCTCGTCCACGAGGACGACGGTGGCGCCTTTGTAGGGCTCGGCCACGGGCGTGTCGACCACCCACCCGCCGGTGTTGACCACGCCGACCGGTCCGGGGAGGCCGGCGGGGCGTCGGACGTCACCGAAGGGCTTGTGGGTGTGGCCGAAGACGAAGGTGAGCTCCTCGGGCCGCCCCACCTCGTCGGCCACCTGGGCCCACACCGGGCCCGACAGGTAGTCCGACAGGCCGGTGGTGGCGGCCGGGCTCAGGATGCCGGGGACGTGGCGCTCGCGGCGAAGCGAGCGCTTCGTCGCCCGGCGCAGCATCCCCCCCACCACGATGCCCTCGACGTGCCGGCGGGCCCTGGGCCCGGGCCCGCGCCCGATGGCGCGGCGGATGGCCGTGATCTCGGCGTGGATGGCGTCCTCGCTCTGCAGCGACTCGTACAGGGCACGGGCCCATCCTGCGACGCTGCCGCTGTCGCCCATGGACGACCAGAAGAAGTCGATCCAGGCCCCGTTCTCGGCCTCGAGGTCGTCCACGGTGGGCGCACCCTGCGGGCCGCGGTCGAAGACGTCGTCGAGTGCGGACATGGCCTGGTAGAGAGGTTCGATGAAGTGCCCGTGGGAGAGCACCACCAACCGCCGGCCCGAGCTGTCGGTGAGGCCCATGTTGGGGTAGCTCTGCGCCACCGTCACCGGTGCCACGGTCTCGGTCCGGGCCGCCATCAGCTCGACGATGCGGTCCCGCACCCGGAAGGTGTCATTGGCAGGCAGCAGGTGCGTGGCCGATGGCTCGGGGAGCAGTTTCTGCCCCCGCGGCACCCCGGTCATGTAGTCGACGTAGCAGTCACCGCGGGCTCTGCTCCACAGGTGGTGGTCGTGGTTGCCGGGCAGGAAGCGGATCCCCGGCGCCACCGCCGCGTCGGCGCTGCCGGGACGCATGGCCTGCACCAGGTGGGCGAAGGTCGGCCGCCGCGTCGTCGGTCGACGACAGGGCCAGCTCGAACAGATCGCCGAGGACCACCAGCTGGGGCGGGTCCTGTCCGACACGCAGCGTCCGCAGGCAGTCGCACAGCGCCTCGAGCACCGGTGAGGTGCCGGTCTGGTCGACGCGGTCGCCGTCGGGATGGACCGACGTGAGCACGCTGTTGAGCGCACCCAGGTGCAGATCGGAGACGCACACCCAGCGGATGGCCGCCATCGTTCAGGCGCCTGGATGAGGGGCGGTCCGGCATGGGGGGCGTCGCAGGACCCACGGGGGCGTCGACTGCCGATCGGATCTCCTCGACATCGGTTCCCGCCTTCGTGCCCACCGGTCGGTGCCCGCCGATGACACCGCCGACCTCGGTCCCGGAACCCTAGACGGCGGCCCCGCGAGGGTAAAGGGAGGAGGTCCGACGCGCCCGTGTGCCGCCCGCCCTAGCGGGCGTCCAACGCCAGGCAGCCGCGCACCGCCGCCTCCGCCGCCAGCGCGGCGGCGCTGCGGAGTCCTGGCCGAGCTGGGCCAGCCGTCCCGCCACGTCGGGCTCGGCCACCAGCAGCTGGCGGAGCGCGTCCATGTTGCCGGACCCGTCGGGATTGGACAGGGCCACGATGCGATCGTCGAGCAGGCCGTCGAAGTACCGGTCACCGATGCAGCGGTAGACGGACCACGCGCACCCGTGGGCCTCGCACACCTCGGCCACGGCAGAGGACTCCATGTCCACCCCCAGGTAGCCGTCGCGGTGGAAGCGCTTGCTGCGTTCGACGTCGAGCGTCGCCCCCTCGGTCGTCATGAGCTTCCCCACGGTGGGCTCGGGGACGGGCGGATCGTGGCGGTAGCTCGTGCCCGAGGTGTAGTCCGTGACGATCTCTGGGTTGAGGAGCGTCCCCACCTCGAGATCGGGGTCGAGGCCGCCGCAGATGCCGGCGATCATGACGTGGTCGACCGCCACGTGGTCCGGCTGCGACCGGTCGAAGAGGCGGGCGGTGGCCACGCGCGTGAGCGGCGGTCCCATGCCGATGTGGATGGCGGTGACATCGGAACCGCCGACGCGGCCGGTCCACGGCGCACCCTCGGCGTCGCTCGTGGGGCGCAGTCCGAAGGCGGTGGTGATGGCCTGCATCTCCAGGGGCATGGGGGCGAGGACGACGACACGGCGACGGGTGTGCTCGGCGGCCACGGCCACAGCATGCCCGCTCGAGCGGGCCCGTGCCCGCGCTCGACCGGGGCGCCACGGCACCACGGGTGGCTACCCTGGGCGGGTGCGTCACCAGGGGACCGGCGTCACGCCACGCCGACGGTGATGTCGCTGTGGCGCCGCACGGCCGCGGCGGTCGTGACCGCCGCCCTTCTCACCCTGGCGGCGTGCGACCTGTGGCTCGGTTCCTTCCGGGCGTGGTGGAACGCCCACGCCCTCGACGCCTCGATCGCCTCCAGCCTGCTCGTGGTGGGCGTGACCGCCCTGGTCGTCGACGAGCTCGTGGCCCGGCGTCAGCGCAAGGAGCGTGCCATGTCCGTTGCCGTCCAGGCGTTGATCGTCTACGGGCAGACGCACCGCGCCTACGACGCCGCCACCGCCCTGCTCCGGGCCGAGCCTGCCTCGGACGCCGCCGACGACCTGCGCAGCCTGGCCAACATGCTGCTCACCGCATCCCCGAGCTTCTTCGACGACCCCGTGGCCCGGCAGTTCCTGGAGCAGGTCGAGCGCCTCACGGGCTCGATGCTGCGGGCGCTGTCCTCCCGGCGCCCCGACGGGGGCCCCGACCCCGCCGTCACCGAACGCCTCCGGGCGGACATGGCACGCCTCAAGACCATCGCCGCGCCGCTGTTGGCCCGCATCCCGGTGGACCAGTGGCCGTTGGCCGACCGTCCCGCCGGGACGGCCCCGGGGTAGTCCTCTCCACCCGGGTCGCCCCCCCTCGCCGGGGTCCGGGCGCGAGACTCGGTCCGGTGCCCCCCGACACCGACGCCGCCGTCGTGCTCCGGGGGGTGCGCAAGCGCTTCACGCGGCGCGGGCGTGGGTCCTCGACGGGGTCGACCTCGATCTGGCGCCCGGCACCGTCACCGCCGTCGTGGGCGGCAACGGGTCGGGGAAGTCGACGCTGTTGCGCATCGTGGCCGCCCTCACCCGGCCCACGGCGGGGTCGGTACGCCGGCCGACGTCCACCGGTTACGTGCCCGAGCACCAGCCCGAGTCCCTTCGCCTGACGGCGGGGGACTACCTCGGCCACCTGGGGGCGGTGCGGGGCATGGACGCGGTGTCGGCCCGGTCGGCGGCCGCCTCGCTGCTCGGTCGCCTGCATCTCGAGCCCGGTCCCGACGTGTCCTTCGAGGAGCTGTCCAAGGGAAACCGGCAGAAGGTCATGGTGAGCCAGGCCCTGCTGCGCCCGGTGCCGCTCCTCGTGCTGGACGAACCCCTGAGGCGCGCTCGACCCCGAGGCGAGGCGGACGGTGGGGGACCTCGTGGCCGAAGCCAGGGCGGCCGGGTCCGCCGTCATCGTGAGCGGCCACGACACCGAGGACCCCATCGCCGCCGACCGCGTCCTGCGCGTGGGCGGCGGGTTGCTGCACGAGGAGACGGTCGTCGCCCCCTCGCCGGCCGTCACCGCCACGCCGGCCGTGGGCCGCTCGGCCGTGGCGGTGACGCTTCGCGACCCGGGCGGCGGACGCGACGCCGCCTTCCTGGTGGCACAGCACGACGTGGGTGTCGGTGCCGGGCCGTCGCCACGGCTCCCCGGCGGTGCCGGGCGTGCCGGCGCCGTGCTCGATGTCCTCGTGGCTCCCGGCGACGTCGACGCCTTCCTGGCCGACGCCATCGCCGCCGGTTGGTCGGTGCTGCGCGTCCTGGCCGTCGCGCCCGGCGGGGACGACGCGCCCCGATGATCGCGCTCGTGCGCTACGTGGGCGCCACCGTCACGAGGTCGTTGCGGTGGGTGGCACCGTTCCTCCTGTTCGTCTTGTGCGAGGTGGTGCTCGACAGCGCCGTCGGCGACGTGCTCCCCACCTATGCCCTGTCGTCCGCCGCACTTTTCTTCGTGGCAGCTTGGCTGTCCGTGGTCGTGGGCAACAGCGAGGGCACCGTCCAGGGCGACGTCACGGCCACGGCGGCCGGCGGGAGGTGGAGGGTGCGGCTGGCCAAGCTCTTCGTCGCCTACGCCGGGTGCCTCGTGCTCGGTGGACTCGCGTTGGTGGTGCCGGCCCTCGTCACGAGCGCCCGGGTGGGGGCCACCGACGTGGTGGCGGGTGCGGTGGCGCAGGCCGTCACGGCGCTCTTCGGCGTGGCCCTCGGGTCGTTGTGCAGCCGCCCGATCGTGGACCGCACCTCGTGGGCCGTGCTCGCCGTGGCGGCGGTGGGGACCGCCGACGTCGTCGTCCCCCAGGCGCCGCCCATCCGACAGCTGCTGACCCTGCTCGGCGAGACCAGTCCCCGCCACCTCGGGGTGCTCCTGTTCGGCATCACGTCGGAGACCGTCGTCCTGTCGGTCGTCGTGGTGGCGTGCGCGGCGCGGATCTCGGCCACCCGCGCCTGACACCTGCGTCGGGCGGATCGCCGTGCCGGTGGCGGGGCCTTGTCAGACTGGCGCCATGGGAGCGGGTCGGGCGCCGAGCCGATGGGTCGTCACCGGGCTGACGGCGCGCCGCGCCGTGCGCTCGGGTGTGCTGTGGGGCTACGTGTTCGGCATCCTGGTGGTGTCGAGCGCCTACAGCTACTCCTCCATCTACAAGACCCACGCCCAGCGGATCGCCCTGGAGCGGTCCTTCGGCTCGAACTTCGCCGTGAGCGCCTTGTTCGGTCCCGCCCCGCGGCTGCAGACGGTGGCCGGATTCACCGTGTTCAAGGTGTCCATGGTCGTCATGATCACCGGAGCGGTGTGGGGCCTGCTCACCGCCACGCGTCTGTTGCGGGGCGAGGAGGAGGCGGGGCGCTGGGAGCTCCTCCTCACGGGACGGTGCACGCGGCGGGGAGCCACCGCCCAGGCGTTGGGTGGACTGGCGGCCGGCGCCCTCGTCGTGTGGGTGCTGAGCGCGCTCATCGTCGGCGCGAGCGGGCGCCTGTCGCGCATCGCCATCGGGGTCGGGCCTGCGCTGTTCCTGGCGCTCGCCCTCGTGGCCAGCGCCGTCATGTTCCTGGCCGTGGGGGCCCTCACCAGCCAGCTGGCGCCGACCCGGCGCCAGGCGGCCGCCTACGCGGCGGTGGTGCTGGGGGTGAGCTACGCCCTGCGGATGGTGGCCGACGCCGGTCTCGGTCTGCAGTGGATGCGCTGGACGTCGCCGCTCGGCTGGGTGGAGGAGCTGCACCCCCTGACCGCCCCGCACTGGCTGCCGTTCGTCCCCATCGCCGGGTTCACGGTGGCGGTGGGGGTGATGGCCGTCCACCTGGCCGGGGCGAGGGACCTCGGGGCGAGCACGTTGCCCGATCATCCCGACGCCCGGGCGCGTCTGTGGTGGCTGGGAGGACCCACCGGGCTCACCGCCCGCCTGGTCCGGCCGAGCGTCATCGGCTGGTGGATCGCCATCGCCGTGTCCGCACTGCTCACCGGGTTCGTGGCCAAGGCGGCCGGCGCCACCATCGCCGGCTCGTCACTGCACTCCGTGCTGTCGCGCCTGGGTGCGTCGGGGGCGGGGACCGTGTCCTATCTCGGGCTGGCCTCGCTCATCATCGCCGTGCTGGTGGCCCTGGTGGGGGCCGGCCAGCTGACGGCGGCGCGGGCGAGGAGGCGGCGGGACGCGCCGACGCCGTCATGGTCGAGCCGGTGTCGCGTGCGCGGTGGTTCAGTGGCCGTCTGCTCGTGGCGGCCGTGGCCCTGGTGGTGAGCGGCGTGATCGCAGGCGTCTTCACCTGGGTCGGCACCGCCACCGAGCACACCGGTCTCGGGTTCGGCACCCTGCTCGACGCGGGTCTCAACGTCGTCCCCCCGGCCCTGTGCATCCTCGGCATCGGTGCCCTCGCCTTCGGGCTGTGGCCGGGGGCGTCGTCGGTGATCGTGTACGGGGTGCTCGGGTGGGGCCTGCTCATCGAGATCGTGGGGGGCATCGGGGCGCTCAGCCACTGGGTGTTCGACACCTCGGTCTTCCACCAGATGTCGGCCGCGCCCGCCGTCACGCCCGACTGGACGACGGCCGGCGTCATGGTGGCGGTGGGGATGGCGTGCGCCGCGCTCGGCGCCGTGGCCTTCGAGCGACGCGACCTGCGGGGGGAGTGACCCCCGGGCTCTCAGGCTCTCAGGTCGGGTCCGTCGCCACCGGGGCCGTCTCTCCGCGCCGGCGGGAGCCGCCCCGGCCGTGGCCGTTCGGGCCGTGCCGGCGGGGGTTGCCCCCACCCGCCAGCAGCCCCAGCCCGATGCCGAGCATCCACACGTCCTTGCTCACCCCGATGCCGGCCGGCGTGGGCCAGACGCTGCCGGGCTGGCGCAGTGCGGGGGTGCGCCAGTACATGGTGACGAGGCCCCCAGAGAAGGCGGTGAGCACCGCCCCCGCCAGCCGGTTGCGGCACGCGCGGCGAGAGCAGCAGGACCCCCGTGGCGATCTCGCCGGCGGCGAGGAGTCGCAGGAAGCGGCCGGGGGCCATGTCCTTGAACATGGGGAAGGCCCCGGCTGCCGTGCCGTGGACGCGGGCGGCGTGTTGCTCGTCCCCCGACCACTTCTCGATCCCGGCGTGGAGGATGTAGGCGCCGGTGCTGACGCGGCCGGGGAGGTCGCGGGCGGTCGTGCGGATGCGCATCGGTGCTCCTTGTTCCCTACAGCGCGGCCAGGTCGGGGACGGGCTCGCTCGTGGCGGTGCCGTCGCCGGATTCGTCGGCCCGGTGCACCGTGGTGCGCAGCGGGACCTCCTTCATCACCCACGCCAGGGCGAAGGCGAGGACGGCGACGGGGACCGCCACCCAGAACACGTCCTGGAGGGCGTGGCTGAAGGCGTTCACCACCACGACCCGTTGGGCCAGGGGCAGCTTGTCGATCTTCTGGGGGTTGGACACGAGGGTCCCGGCCTTGAGCAGCTTGAGCACGGCGGGTGGCGTGTGCGGGCCGAACTGGGCGGCGAAGCGGCCGTCGAACACGGCGCCGAGCAGCGACACGCCGAAGGACCCGCCGATGGTGCGGAAGAACGTCGACGTCGACGTGGCCGTCCCCAGCTGCGAGTAGGGGACCGAGTTCTGCACCGCCACCACCAGCACCTGCATGGCGAGACCCACCCCGAGGCCGACGACCACCATGTACAGCGACGTGATGGCGAACGATGAGTGCGGGCCCAGCTGCGCCAGCAGCGCCAGGCCGACGGACAGGATGCCGCAGCCGACGATGGGGAAGATCTTGTACCGCCCGGTCCGGGTGACGAGTCGGCCGCTGATGATGAAGGTGAAGAGCATCCCCGCCACGAGCGGCAGCAGCTCCAGCCCCGAGGCCGTGGGCGTCGCCTGGTGCACCGTCTGCAGGTACAGCGGCAGGTAGATGATGGCGCCGAACATGGAGAAGCCCATGATGAAGCCCACCCCGACGCGGCGCTGAAGGTCCGGTTCCGGAACAGCGGCAGCGGGATGAGGGGCTCGGCCGCCCGCTGCTCCACCGCGCAGAAGGCGACGATCAGCGCCAGGCCGGCCAGCCCGAGCCCGATGACGACACCCGATCCCCAGGCGTACTCGGTGCCCCCCCACGTGGCGAGGAGGATGATGGCGGTGACGCCCGACGACAGCAGCGCCGTGCCCAGCCAGTCGATGCGGTGCGGCACCCGGGTGCGCGGGATGTGGAGCCTGGCGGCGATCACGAACAGGGCCACGATGCCGATGGGCACGTTGATGTAGAAGACCCAGCGCCACGACAGGTGCTGGGTGAAGAAGCCGCCCGCCAGGGGACCGATGACGCTCGTGAGGCCGAACACGGCCCCGAAGATACCCCATGTAGCGACCCCGCTGACGGGCCGGCACCACGTCGCCGATGATGGCCTGGGCGCCCACCATGAGACCGCCGGCCCCGATCCCCTGCACGGCCCGGGTGGCGATGAGCTCGGTCATGTTCTGTGACAGGCCGGCCAGCATGGAGCCGACCAGGAAGATGACGATCGCCAGCTGGAAGAGGTTCTTGCGCCCGAAGAGGTCGCCAAGCTTGCCCCACAGGGGCGTGGAGATCGTCGAGGTGAGCAGGTAGGCGGTCACCACCCAGGCCAGGTGGTTGAGGCCGTGCAGGTCGCCGGCGATGGTGGGGAGCGCCGTGGCCACGATGGTCTGGTCGAGCGACGCCAGGACCATGCCCAGCATGAGGGCGGTCAGGATGACGAGGATGCGCCGGTGCTCGGCGTGGGAGAAGGGCACGTCCTCGACCGGGGGGGCGGTCGCCACGTCAGCAGCCACCGGTGTCTCCCAGGTCGGCTTCGAGGGCGCGGGCGAATCGAGCCACCAGGGAGGCGAAGCGCTCCGTGTCGGCGTCCTCCCACCCCTCGAAGAGCCGCTCGTACCAGGCCCGCCGGGCCCGCAGCACGCGTTCGAGGGTGCGGCGCCCGGCGGGGGTGAGGCGGATGCGCGGTCGCCCGCCGGTCGTCGGGGTCGGGCTGGCGCGCCACCAGGCCGTCGCGCTCGAGACTGCTGGATCTTGCGCGTCACCGAGGGCGTGTCGATGCCGAGCAGGTCCGCCAGGCTCGTCACCCGCAGCGCGTCGCCCTGGGTGTGGAGGCGGTAGAGGAGGGCGGCGCCGGCCCGGTCGAGGCGCACGCCGGCGCTGTGGAGGATGCGCTCGTGCACCCGGACCTGGGTGATCGACCGCGCCACGACCTGCATGGCGGCCTGGATCTGGTCCACGGACCCGCTCGAGGGGGCGCCGGGCGCGCCGGGTGGGCGCAAAGTAGTTGCTTTCGGCACGCAAGCCACTATACCGGGTCCCCCCGGCGCTCCCGACCGGCCCCGGGGGTCCGGGGGCGATGTTGTGGGGCCGTTGGCGCTGGGTAACCTCTGACCTCCGTGGGCAACAGACGCACGCACCAGACGCGAGCGGTGGCGGCGGTGGCGTCGGCCGCCGTGGCCGCGGTGCTCGTGGCCGGGTGCTCGTCGTCTCCAGCGGCGAGTCGCTCCTCCACGACCACGGGCGCGGGGTCGACGGCGTCGACGTCCCCCGGCACGAGCACGCCCTCCTCGGTGGCGACCTCGCCGGGCGGGTCGGGCAGCGGCGGCTCCACCCCCTACTACGAGGTGCGGACGGGGACGGTCAAGGGGCTCGGCACGGTCCTCGTCGACGGGCCAGGGCCTCACGCTCTACATGTTCGTTCCCGACCAGCAGTCGGGCAGATCGACCTGCTGACGGGGCGTGCGCGAAGGCCTGGCCCCCGCTCATGCTGCCCGCCGGCGCCAGCGCCCCCGTGGCCGGGCCCGGGGTGCAGGCGTCACTGCTCGGCACCACCACGCGCACCGACGGCACGACCGAGATCACCTACGACAAGTGGCCCCTCTACCTGTGGGTGAACGACTCGCAACCCGGTCAGGCCACGGGCCAGGCCCTCGACAACCTCGGGGGCCTCTGGTACGTGCTGTCGCCCGACGGCACGGTGATCAAGACCAAGCCCCCGACCGGGTAGCACCGGGCGCACCGGGCCCGGTCGCCGTCGGTCCCCGGCTCAGACGGGGTACTTCGGGTTCGGCAGGGACTGCGACGTCCACATGAGGCCGAGGCACATCTCGTCGGACGATCCGTCGCCCCACGTGACGAAGTGGGCGGGGACGTTGCGCAGCAGCGGGAGCTGCTGGGCCAGCGTGGGCTGGTAGGGGCACTGCACCTCCACCTGGTCACCGGCCGACACGGCCACGGGGGCGATGTTGTAGGCCTTCTGGTAGTGGAAGTTGTAGTCGGGGACGTCGAGGATCGTCTTGGCCTGGGGGGTGCCCGGGTCGAGGATCATCTTGAACGACAGGCCCAGCAGGTGCATGTGGGCGCCCACGTGGACGATGTACCCGTTCTGCGAGACAGGCCAGTTGCACGACGTCGTGTCGCCCTCGGGCGGGTCGGCGATGGTGCGGCCGCAGATCGACTCGAGCACGTTGACGAAGTCCACCGTGCTCTGGCCGAAGCGCTGCCCCACGTTGGCCAGCTCGGCCGTGCGGCTGCACAACGGCCCCGTCACCCCCGTGGGGCACGGGATGTCGGGCGGTGCGGGCATGAGGTCGAGCCTGAGGGGAAGCAGGGGGGTGGAGGCGGGCACGGTGTGCAGCACGAGAGAGTTCCGCACCGGCTTGTGCCCGACCAGCAAGTTGTAGTGCACCTGCATGACCACCAGGCTGCCGGCCGGCAGGAACACGCCGGTGTCCTTGGGCAGGTTGTCGGCGCCGTGACCCGGTGCCCAGGCGCTGAGCCACGGGGTGTTGGAGATCTGGGCCAGGCCGGTGTCGGGGATGGGCGTCTCGCCGAAGCACGTCCAGCCCTGGCCGCCCACGTTGGCCGCCTCGGCCGCCGACGCCAGGTCGGGCGGCACGAGGAAGAGGATGGCGTGAGGTCCTCGGGCTGCCCTGGTAGAACTGGCTCGACACGATGTAGAGCTCTGGGTGACGTGCGGGTCGAGCAGCGTGCAGTGGTAGTCGTCGGTTCCGCCGCCGGGCGGGGCCTTTGGCGTGTACGCGGTGGGCTGCTCCAGGGTGACGGTCGACACCGGGGTCGTGGTGGCCGTGGTGGACGACGCCTTCGTCGCCTTGGCCGACATCGTGCCCAGGGTCACCGCCGCGACGATGGCGGCCACGACGACGATTCCCCCGACGATGCGGGCCCATACAGGGATCCGCACGGTTTCAGGATACCCCCCGGGTCTCGGCCGGGGCCGGCGGCCACGACGTCGATGCGTCGCCGACCTGGCGTGACGGGCGCCGGGGCGCTCGCCGACGGGCCGCTACTGGGGATGGGGGGGGCGACGGCGGTGGCGTCCCGGCCACGAGCGGGCCCACGTCGAAGCTGGCTGTGCCGTAGGTGAAGTGCAGTGGCTCCGAGACGAGCAGCGGCGTCGTGGTCTTGGGCGGGGTCACCTCGAGGAACGAGCCGGCGTAGCAGGCGTTCGGGATGTCGGCGGCGGCGGCGCCCGGCTCGAGCACGTCGTAGCAGACGTCGGGATAGTCGAGCTCGAACCACACGCGTGTCCCGGCCGGGACGGCGAGCGGTGTGGGCGAGGCGATGCTCGCACCGGTCGTCGACCCCAGGGTGGCGACGTCGAGCGTGGGCGCCGGCAGGGGCGTGCCGTTCTGGGCCGAGGCGCCCAGAGTGGGATAGCCCGTGAGCGAGCACGGGCTCGCCGGAGATGTTGCTGAGCGCCACCGTCTCGTACAGGGTGCCACCGGTCTCGTCCCAGTCGTCGACGTAGGCGCTGAGCCCTGCGCTGGCGCACGCCGGGGGACCGGGCGTGGTGCTCGTGGTGGTGGCCGGGGGGTCGTGGTGGTCGACGGCGAGGTCTTGTCGCTGGCCAGTAGTGGTGCAGCGCCACGACCATGCGGTCGACGCCGAAGGCGCCCCCGCCGACCACGAGCACCGCCCCCGTCACGGTCAGGGCCACCCGGAGCCGGCGCAGCAGGCGCCGCCGGCGCACCCTGCGCCGCACCATCTCCTGCACCGCCTTCGGGTTGCTCATCGACGCTGAGCCCGTTCCTCCAGGTGGGACGGCACGACGGCGCCGCCCGGGGGTTGCGAAAGCCTAACGTCGGCCGCAGCGGCGGCCGGTTCGAGGGGATGGGACGGGGAGATGTTCGGGATCATCGTCGTCGGGACAGACGGATCGCTCACGGCCGACCGGGCCGTGGCCCGCGCCGCGAGCGGCCGCACAGACCGGGGACGAACTCCACATCGTCGACCGTGTACCGCCCGGGGCCGCAAGCGCGCCGCCCCCGGCCCGCCGGCCCACGATCCGGGCGCCCCGTGGTCGGCGAGCCCCGAGGACGAGGCCCAGGCCGACGCTGCTAAGCGCCTCTGTCCTCGCCCGCCAGTTCGCGGTGGAGCCGCACACCGTGGCCCGTCCCGGCGATCCGGCCAAGGTCATCCTGGCCGCGGCCCGTGAGCTCGGCGCCGGCCTGATCGTGATCGGCTCCAAGGGCGTCGAGCGCCGCATCCTGGGCAGCGTGCCCAACGCCATCACCCACGACGCCGAATGCGACGTCATGGTGGTGCGCACCACCTGACGCACGGCGCCCGCCACAACCGGGGCCGGCACACAGCCGGCGCAGGCGCACAGCCGGGTCGGCCCCGGCGCCCCGGGTGCCGTTACCCTGGCCCGGTGGGCGCCATCCTCACTCCGGCACAGCAGCGGAGCTGGGAGGAGGACGGGGTGGTGCGTGCTCGAGGGGGCCGTGCCCGAGGACGACCTGCAGGCCGCCCAGCGGGCGCTGTCCAGGCTCTTTCCGAGCGCAGCGGAGATGGCCGGCGACGGTGAGCGCCACGCCCGCTGGTCGACGTGGGACGCGGCGTGGCCGAGTTCCCGTTCCGCAGTCCGCACGCTCAACCGCATCGTGGTGGGCGACCTCATGATCGACCTGGCCCGCCAGCTGCTCGGCACCGACGACGTCCGCATGTACCTGGCCATCGCCACGGCCAAGTACGCCGGACAGCCCTCGGGCTACAACCAGCTGCTGCACGTCGACTACCCGAACCACACCCTGGTCGTGCCGTCCGGGGCCGGGGTACCACCAGATGGAGACCTTCGTCTACCTCCACGACGTGAACAATACGCAACTGAACCAAGGGCGCCCCGGCAGAACAAAAAAAAAAAAAAAAAAAAAAAAAAAAAAAAAAAGGCATGTACCAAGGTCTCCAATCCCTGGCCGGTACCCCGGCCCCGGACGCGGCACGACCCGCAAGGCGTGGTTCGGGTAGTCGACGTGCAGCAGCTGGTTGTAGCCCGAGGGTCGTCCGCGGGTACCCGCCTGCTGGCGATGGCCAGGTACATGCGGATGTCGTCGGTAAAAATCAACTGGGGCGGCAGGTCCATCATGAGGTCGCCCACCACGATGCGGTTGAGCGTGCGACTGCGGAACGGGAACTCGGGGCCACGCCGCGTCCCCGACGTCGACCAGCCGGGCGTGGCGCGGACCGTCGCCGGCCATCTCCGCTGCGCTCGGAAAGAGCCTGGACAGCGCCCGCTGGGCGGCCTGCAGGTCGTCCTCGGGCACGGCCCCTGCGAGCATGCGCACCACCCGTCCTCCTCCCAGCTCCGCTGCTGTGCCGGGAACAGCGAGGATGGCGCCCACCGGGCCAGGGTAACGGCACCCCGGGGGGCCGGGGCCGTCCCGGCGGCGCGCTGGCGCCGGCCGCGTGCCGGCCCCGGTTGTGGCGGGCGCCGTGCTCAGGTGGTGCGCACCACCATGACGTCGCATCGGCGTCGTGGGTGATGGCGTTGGGGACGCTGCCCAGGATGCGGCGCTCGACGCCCTTGGAGCCGATCACGATCAGGCCGGCGCCGAGCTCGCGGCCGCGGCCAGGATGACCTTGGCCGGATCGCCGGGACGGGCCACGGTGTGCGGCTCCACCGCGAACTGGCGGGCGAGGACAGAGGCGCTTCGCAGCGTGGCCTGGGCCTCGTCCTCGGGCTCGCCGACCACGGGGCGCCCGGATCGTGGGCCGGCGGGCCGGGGGCGGCCGCGCCCGGGCCCGGGCGGTGCGCGGTGACGATATGGAGCTCGTCCCCGGTCTGTGCGGCCAGCTCGGCGGCGCGGGCCACGGCCCGGTCGGCCGTGAGCGATCCGTCTGTCCCCACGACGATGATCCCGAACATCTCCCCGTCCCATCCCTCGAACCGGCCGCCGCTGCGGCCGACATTAGGCTTTCGCAACCCCGGGCGGCGCCGTCGTGCCGTCCCACCTGGAGGAACGGGCGCAGCGTCGATGAGCAACCCGAAGGCGGTGCAGAAGATGGTGCGGCGCAGGGTGCGCCGCGGCGCCTGGCCGCGCCGGCTCCGCGGTGGCCCATGACGTGACGGGGGCGGTGATCGTGGTCGGCGGGGGCGGCCTTCGGCGTCGACCGCATGGTGGTGGCGCTCCACCACTACTACGCCAGCGACAAGACCTCGCCGTCGACCACCACGACGACGCCGGCCACACGACGACCACCACGCCCGGTCCCCCGGCGTGCGCCAGCGCAGGGCTCAGCGCCTATGTCGACGACTGGACGAGAAACGGGCGCCACCCTGTACCAGACGGCGCCTCAGCAACATCTCGGGGAGCCGGTGCTGTTCACGGGCCACCGCGACCCTGGGCGCCTCGGCCCAGAACGGGACGCCCCTGCCGGCGCCAACGCTCGATGTGGCGACCCTGGGGTCGACCACCGGCGCAAGCATCCCTCGCCCACACCCCTCTCCGTCCCGGCCGGGACACGCCTGCGGTTCCAGCCCGACTATCCCGACGTCTGCTACGACGTGCTCGAGCTGGGCGCCGCCGCCGCCGACATCCCGAACGCCTGCTACGCCGGCCGTTCCTCGAGGTGACCCCGCCCAAGACCACGACCCCGCTGCTCGTCGCAGATCCCCTGGACTTCACCTACGGGACAGCCGGCTTCGACGTGGGCCCGTTGGTGGCCGGGACGCCGCCGCGTCGCCGCCCATCCCCACTACCGCCCGCCCGCGCGCGCCCCGGCGCCCGTCACGCCAGGTCGGACACCGACCCCGTGGCCGCCCGCCCCCGCCGAGACCCGGGGGTAACCGAAACCGTGCGGATCCCGGCATGGGCCCCATCGTCGGGGGGACTCGTCGTCGTGGCCGCGATCGTCGCGGCGGTGACCCTGGGCACGATGTCGGCCAAGGCGACGAAGGCGTCGTCGACGACGGCGACCACCACCCCGGCGTCGACGGTCACCCTGGATCAGCCCACCGCGTACATGCCAAAGGCCCCGCCCGGCGGCGGCACCGACGACTACCACTGCACGCTGCTCGACCCGCACGTCACCCAGAACGCCTACAATGTCTCGAGCCAATTCTTCCCCGGCAGCCCCGAGGACCATCACGCCATCCTCTTCCTCTGTGCCGCCCGACCTTGCCGCGGCGGCCGAGGCGGCCCAACGTGGGCGGGCAGGGCTGGACGTGCTTCGGCGAGACGCCCATCCCCAACACCGGGCTGGCCGAGATCTCCAACACGCCGTGGCTGAGCGCCTGGGCACCGGGCCACGGCGCCGACAACCTGCCCAAGGGACACCGGCGCGTTCCTGCCCGGCCGGGAGCCTGGTGGTGATGCAGGTCCACTACAACTTGCTGGTCGGGGACAAGCCGGTGCGGGAACCGCTCGTGCTGCACACCGTGCCCGCCTCCACCCCCCTGCTCCCCCTCAGGCTCGACCTCATGCCCGCACCTCCCGACATCCCGTGCCCCACCGGGGTGACGGAGCCGCTGTGCAGCTGCACGGCAGATCGCGACCCCGGACAGCGCTCGGCCAGAGCGCGGTGGGACTTCGTCAACGCGCTCGAGTCGATCTGCGGCCGCACCGTCGCCGACCCGCCCGAGGGCGACACCACGTCGTGCAACTGGCCCGGTCGGCGGAAACGGGTACATCGTGCGTGTGGGGGGCCCACATGCACCTGCTGGGCCTGTCCTTCAAGATGATCCTCGACCCGGGCACCCCCCAGGTGATGCCCATCCTCGACGTCCCCGACTACAACTTCCACTACCAGAAGGCCTACAACATATCGCCCCCGTGGCCGGTCGTGCCGGGTGACCAGGTGGAGGTGCATGTGCACCCACCAGCCCACCCTGGCCCAGCAGCTCCCCCTGCTGCGCGGCGTCCCCGCCCACTTCGTCACCTGGGGCGACGGATCGTCGGACGAGATGTGTCTCGGCCTCATGTGGACGTCGCAGTCCCTGCCGAACCCAAAGTACCCCGTCGAGCCGGGGACCGACGGCGACTCGGGCCCGGTGCGCGCGGTGCTAGCCGCCGGGGGCTTGGTGTTGATCACCGTGCCGTCGGGCGACAGCACGTACCAGAGGCCCCCGAGGTTGTCGAGGGCCTGGCCCGTCGCCTGACCGGGCTGTGAGTCGTTGACCCACAGGTAGAAGGGCCACCTGTCGTAGGTGATCGTCGTGCCGTCGCTGCGCGTGTGGTGGTGCCGAGCAGCGACACGTGCACCCGGGGCCCGGCCACGGGGGCTGGCGCCCGCCGGCAGCAAGAACGGGGGCGAGGCCTGGCGGGACGCCCCGTAGCAGCTCGACGTCCCCGACTGCTGGTCCGGCACGAACATGTAGAGCGTGAGGCCCTGGCCGTCGACGAGGACGGTGCCGAGCCCCTTGACCGTTCCCGTCCGCACCTCGTAGTACGGGGCGGACCGCCCCGCCCCGACCCGCCCGGCGAGGTCGCCGCCGAGGAGGGCGTGCTCGTGGCGGGAGCTCCAGCCGTCGACCGGCCCCGTCGTCTGGTGGAGGAGCCGGCTCGCCGCCGGGGAGGACGAGCACCCGGCGACGAGCACCGCCGCCAGGGCGGCCGACGCCACCGCCGCCATCGCTCGAGTCCGTGTGTGTGTCCGGTGCCCACGGGGGTCAACGTACCCAGCGCCAACGGCCCCACAACATCGCCCCCGGACCCCCCGGGGCCGGTCCGGGCAGCCCGGGGAGCAGGTATAGCGGCTTGCGTGCCGAAAGCAACTGCTTTGCGCCGACCCGTCGCCGCCCGGCGCCCCCACGAGCGGGCCCGTGGACGAGACCCAGGCCGCCATGCAGGTCGCCGCGCGGTCGATCACCCAGGTCCGGGTGCACGAGCGCATCCTCCACACCGCCGGCTGCGCCTCGACCGGGCCGCCGCCGCCCTCCTCGACCGGCTCCACACCCAGGGCGACGCGCTGCGGTGACGAGCCTGGCCGACCTGCTCGGCATCGACACACCCTCGGTGACGCGCGAGATCCAGCAGCTTCGAGCGCGACGGCCTGGCGGCGCGGCGAACCCGACCCCGACGACCGGCGGGTGACCCGCATCCGCCTCACCCCCGCCGCCGCCGCACCCTTGAGCGTGTGCTGCGGGCCCGGCGGGCCTGGTACGAGACGGCTGTTCGAGGGGTGGGAGGAGGCCGACACGGAGCGCTTCGCCACCTGGTGGGTCGATTCGCCCACGCGCTCGAAGCTGGACCTGGGAGACACCGGTGGCTGCTGACGTGGTCGCCGCCCCCCCGGTGCAGGACGTGCCCTTCTCCCATGCCGATACCGCCGCATCCTGGTCATCCTGACCGCCCTAATGCTGGGCACGGTGCTGGCTGCGCTCCACCAGACCATCGCGGCCATGGCGCTCCCCACCATCGCCGGCGACCTGCACGGCCTCAACCACCTGGCCTGGGTGGTGACCGCCTACCTGCTCACCTCGATGATCTCCACGCCCCGTGGGGCAAGCTCGGCGACCTCTTCGGGCGCAAGAACCTCTTCCAGCTGTCGATCGTCATCTTCCTTCTGTGCTCTCATGCTGGCCGGCCTGCACAGAACATGACCGAGCTCATCGCCACCCGGGCCGTGCAGGGGATCGGGGCCGGCGGTTCGAACTGGCGGGGCGCCCAGGCCATCATCGGCGACGTGGTGCTGGCCCGTCAGCGGGGTCGCTACATGGGGTACTTCGGGGCCGTGTTCGGCCTCACGAGCGTCATCGGTCCCCTGGCGGGCGGCTTCTTCACCCAGCACCTGGTCGGTGGCGCTGGGTCTTCTACATCAACGTGCCCATCGGCATCGTGGCCCTGTTCGTGATCGCCGCCAGGGCTCCACTGCGCCTAACCTCCGGTGCCGCACCGCATCGACTGGGCTGGGCACGGCGCTGCTGTCGTCGGGCGTCACCGCCATCATCCTCCTCGCCACGTGGGGGGGCACCGAGTACGCCTGGGGATCGGGTGCCCCTCATCGGGCCGGGTCTGGCCGGCCTGGTGATCGGGTCGCCTTCTGCGCGGTGGAGTGGTGGCCTGAGCCCTCATCCCGCTGCCGCT
>CAWIWK010000050.1:0-13170 GCA_963839605.1 uncultured Acidimicrobiales bacterium
GCGCCATCACCACCTCGGCCGACTGCCCCGCCGACTTCAGCGCCACCCTGAACAAGCCCTCGTACGTCGCTACCCGCCGATGACCATCGACACGTCCAAGACCTACACCGCCACCGTGACCACCGACATCGGGCCGTTCACCATCCAGCTCGACCCCAGGCGGCACCCAAGGCGGTCAACAGCTTCGTCTTCCTGGCCAACCAGCACTTCTTCGACTGCATCATCTTCCACCGGGTCATCCCGTCCTTCGTGGACCAGACCGGCGACCCCACCGGCAACGGAACCGGTGGGCCCGGCTACGAGTTCGCCGACGAGCTGCCCAAGACGGCCAACGCCCCAGTACCCGCTGGGCTCGGTGGCCATGGCCAACTCCGGGGCCAACACCAACGGCAGCCAGTTCTTCATCGTGGCCGGCTCCCAGGGGGAGAGCCTCCAGCCCAACTACACGCTGTTCGGCACCGTGACCTCCGGGGATGGCGTGGTCGACAAGATCAACGCCGACGGCTCCGCCTCCAGCGGGACGGCCCGACCACTCTGCACCGCATGGTCTCGGTCACCATCACCGAGTCGTAGGACCGCCACCTCGTCCTGACCGTCCCGATCCCACCACCCACCCAACCCACCCACGCAAGGAGGACCACCATGGCCCCAGAGATCCCCGCAGCCGACGGTTCGAGCCCGAAGACCCAGCACTTCGACGCGCCGCCCCCCATGATCATCGACCCGGCCAAGCGCTACACGGCCGAGATGGTCACCTCCAAGGGGACCATGACCATCGCCCTCGACCCCATCGCCGCGCCGGACACGGTCAACAACTTCGTCTTCCTGGCCCGCTGGCACTACTACGACGGCATCGTCTTCCACCGGATCATCCCGGGGTTCATGCTGCAGGGCGGCGATCCCGAGGGTTCGGGACGCGGCGGCCCCGGCTACCGGTTCGAGGACGAGCTCCCCGCCCCGGGCCGCTACGAGATCGGCTCGCTGGCCATGGCCAACGCCGGCCCCGACACCAACGGCAGCCAGTTCTTCATCGTCAGCGGCCCCGACGGCGTCGTCGCTGCCGCCCAGCTACTCGCTGTTCGGCAAGGTGGTCAACGGGCTCGACGTGGTGACGGCCATCGAGGCGGTCGGCAGCCGGTCGGGCAAGCCCGTCGGAGCCGGTGGCCATCGAGTCGGTCACCATCACCGAGGCCGACTGACCCGGTCGCGCTCTGCCGACCGGGCCGCGGTCGCCGGCTCAGGCCGGCGAGCGCGCCCAGGCCCGCCGGCGGCCCGGGCGCCGTCCAGGAACACCGCCACCCGACCCGCCCCGGCGGTCCGCCAGCGGCCGTCGGGGTCGCGGATGAGGGCCGTGCGCTCGGGAATGCCGGCGACCGGGGTCCCGTCGGGGGCCAGCTGCACCGAGCGGTGGAGCTTCTCGCCGTGGCCGTCCTCGTGGGTGTCGCCGAAGTGGGGCACCACGGCCACGCCGCTCATCAGGCCCAGACCGATGGTCAGCCCGCCGCCCCGGGCGTCGACCATCGGGTCGGTGAGCGCCATGGCCGCCGCCGAGGAGCCGACCACCACCGCGCCCGTCCCGCCAGGCCGCCAGCAGGGCCTCCCAGACCAGCGAGCCCTTGAGCACGCTGCGCAGGTGCATCGGCGAACCGCCGGTCAGGTAGATGAAGCGGGCCGCCGCATCACCGCGGCGGCCCGGGGTCCTGGGCGTCGGCCCGGGACAGCACCATGAGGCCCTCGACCTGGCCGCCCAGCGGCGGCGAACCACTCGCCGGCCCGGACCACCAGGCGCTCGGGGTGCTCGTAGGCGGCGGCCGTGGGAGGACCAGCACCTCGGTCGGCGCCCGAGGCCGCCAGGAACTCGGCGTCGAAGGTGCAGCCCTGGCTCCACTCGCCTCCGCCAACCAGCGCCAGCAGGCCGGGTGTCGGGGGTCCATCGGCCACTGTAGAGGCCGTACCGACGCCGGGGCCGCCGGTGCGCTACCGCACCGCCGTCGGGCACGGATCCGGGGTCGGGCGACCGGCGGAGCAGCCGCGGCCCATGGCGTCGCAGACCTCGGTGGCCAGGGCGAGCGAGTCGGCCAGGATGCCCATGCCCGAAGAACCCGTGGACCTGGTCGTCGTAGCAGCGGTACTCGACGGCACCCCGGCCGCCCGAGGCGCCCGGCGTAGCGTCGCCGTCGTCGCGGAGCGGGTCGAACCGGCCGTCACCACCAGGGCCGGGGCCACGCCCCGGTGGTCGTCGGCCAGCAGGGGCGACGCCCTCGGGGTCGTCCAGTCCTCGGGGTCGGGGAGGTAGGCGTCGCCGAAGTCTGCTCCATGGCTCGCCGGGTCAGGAAGAACCCCTCGGCCAGGCGCGGACCGACCCGGTGTCGAGGCGGGCGTCGACCGCCGGGTAGACGAGACCCTGCGCCACCGGCGCGCGGCAGCTCGGGGTCGGCCGGCCCCGCCGTCCCGGGTCTGCAGGGCCACCACCGCGGCCAGGTTGCCCCCGGCGCTGTCCCCCATGACGCCGACCCGGTCCGGGTCCACCCCCAGGTCGTCGGCGTGGCGCTGCACCCACCGAAGGCGGCCACGGCGTCGTCGACGGCCGCCGGAAAGGGGTGCTCGGGGGCCAGCCGGTAGTCGACGGCCACCACCAGACACCGGCTGAGGCCGCCAGCAGGCGGCACGAGGCGTCGTGGGTGCCGAGGTCGCCGGCCGACCCAGCCGCCCCCGTGGAAGTAGACGATGGCCGGCGGGAGGCGGCCGACCGGCACCGCCGGCGCCGACGCCCGGTGCCGAACCGGCGGTAGACCCGGACCGGGATGCCGGAGCCGAGCGGCCCCTCGTCGGCCGGGATCCAGCCGACCCGAGACGTGGACGTCGGTGCGGACCGGCATGGCCAGCCGGTCGCCATGCGAGCTCGGTTCCGCCGGATGGCGACGGCGTCGGGCGTGTCGCCCGTCGGAGAACACCATGGCCGGCGTGTCGAACCGCTCGGTCAGCGCCAGCATGGCCTGGACGCTCCGGTTGAGCACCCGGCCGTCGACGTCTCGACCGGGCGGCGCTGGCCCGAGGAGCGGCGAGCACCGGCTCGGGGTGGCGGAGGAGCCGGCGCTGAGCCGGGCGGTGACGGGCCAGTGCTCGTTGGCGCCGCTGTGAAGACGGCCCGGTGCGTGGACCATGCCGCCCCCGTCCGCGGTCCGGCGGCCGGCCGCCAGGCCGGCTGCCCGCGCCGCGTCCGCCGGCGCCGGCGGTCGGTGGCGGTGCCGGGCCCGGGCGGGCCTGGGCGGCCTTGGCCGCCTGGCCGGCCTCGGGCCGGCCTCGCGTGGCCCGCGCGGCGGGGGCCGGCGCTCGTCGGCGGTGGCGGGAGCGGGAGGGTGCTCATCGCCACCATCGTGTCGGTAGGGTCGACCGAAGGCAAGCGCCGGCGCGGCGTCGGGCCGCGGAGGCGGCGCGACGGCGGTGTGCCGGACGACGAGGAGGACCCGATGGGCAGCAGGGCGAGCGAGCGGGCCGAGGCGATGCAGGTGGCGCACTTCGACGGGCAAGGTGGCCCTGCGTCACCGGGGCGGCCTCGGGTATCGGGAAGGCCCTGGCCACCGAACTGGTGGACCGGGGGGCCACCGTGGTGGTCGCCGACATCGACGGTCGCGCGTGGTGGCGGTGGCCGGGGCCGTCGAGCCCGGGCGGGCCGGCAGCGCCACGGTCCCGGCTCCGGTGCTCGCCCGCCGTCCTCGACGTCACCGACGCCGACGCGGTGGCCGGCGTGGTCGAGCCGGATCGCCGCGCGAGCACGGGGGCATCGACTTCCTGTTCAACAACGCCGGCATCGGCGTCGGCGGCGAGGTGAGGGACCTGAGCGACCGCCCACTGGCGGCGGGTCATCGACGTCAACCTGCTGGAGCGTCGTCAACGGGGTGGCGGCCGCCTACCCCCTGATGATCGCCCAGGGCGCGGGGCCACATCGTCAACACCGCCTCGCTGTCCGGGCTGGTGCCCAGCCCCCTGCTGGTGCCGTACTCGACCACCAAGCACGCGGTGGTGGGGCTCAGCGTGGGCCTGCGGGTGGAGGCGGCCGCCCACGGCGTCCGGGTCAGCGTGGTCTGCCCCGGGGTCATCGAGACCCCGCTCCTGGACAAGGGCAACCCCGACGACCTGCCGCCCGCCGGGGTCCATGCCCGACATCCGGGACCTGCTGACCGCGATGGTGGGACGCCCTACCCGGCGGCGTCCCTGGCCGCGCGACGTCCTCGACGGCGTGGCCCTCAACCGCGCCGCTCATCGTCGCCCCCCGCCACGCCCGGCTGGTCTGGGCCGCCTACCGGCTGGCGCCCGCGCCTGCTCATCGACCAGAGCCCGAAGCGGCTCCGGCAGGTGCTCCGCAAGGGCGGCGGCGGCCCGCTGAGGGGTCCCCGGCGCACCACCCGCCCTACCCGCCGGTAACATGCCACCCCATGTCAATCGCACGCGTGGGAATCGTCGGTTCGGGGATCATGGGCTCGGGCATCGCGGAGACCGCCGCCGTCAACGGCTTCGAGGTGGTGCTCCGGTCACGGAGCCAGTCCACCGCCGATGCCACCGTGGCCGCCCTGGAGAAGTCGCTCAACCGGCAGGTGGACAAGGGGAAGAAGACCGAGGAGGAGCGCGACGCCGCCCTGGCCCGGGTCACCGGCACCTCCGACCTCCACGCCCTGAAGGACGTCGACCTGGTCATCGAGTCGGTGGTCGAGGACCTGGCGGTGAAGAAGGAGCTCTTCAACGAGCTGGACCGGATCACCGGCCGACAAGACCATCCTGGCCACCAACACCTCCACCCTGCCGGTGGTGGAGCTGGCCATGCAGACCGGCCGGCCCGAGCAAGGTCTGCGGGGTCCACTTCTTCAACCCGGCGCCGGTCATGGCCCTGGTGGAGCTGGTCCGGCCCCTGACCGCCTCGGACGCGACCATCGCCGCGGTCCGCACCTTCGCCGAGGCCTGCGGGAAGACCCCGGTGGAGGTCAAGGACCAGGCCGGCTTCATCGTGAACGCCCTCCTGTTCCCCTACCTGAACAACGCCATCCGCCTCTACGAGCAGGGCGTGGCCTCGGTGGAGGACATCGACACCGCCATGAAGGGCGGCTGCGGCTTCCCGATGGGGCCGTTCGCCCTCCTCGACCTGGTCGGCCTGGACACCTCGCTGGCCATCCTGGACGCCCTCTACGACGAGTTCCGCGACCCCAACTACGCCGCCGTGCCCCTGCTCCGCCGGCTGGTCGCCGCCGAGCAGCTGGGCCGGAAGTCGGGCCAGGGCTTCCTCGACTACCGCAAGTAGGGCTCGGGACCACCGTGCTCTCGCCAGCGGCCGCCTCCTGGGGGAGAATGGGAGGATGAGCAACGGGGAGCGGGTGGACGCCGGGGGCCCGGCCACCGGTGGGGTCCCGGCCACGACCGGTGGGCCCACGGGGGCCGGCTCGGCCGCGGCGAGGCCACTACCGGTCCGGGACAAGCCCTGGGTCATGCGGACCTACTCCGGACACTCCTCGGCCCGGCATCCAGCAGCTCTACCCCAGAATCTCAAAGGCAAGGGCGACGGATTGAAGGCCTCCGCGGACGCGCCGGTTCCCGAAGCGTATGTCTTCGAAACAGGCACGAATCAATGGGCTCGTTTCGACGCCTGGCCGCCGCAAAACGCCGCCGACACGTCGCTGTACCTCGACGCCGGCGGTAAATTGTCATTCAGTTTGCCGACTGCCGCGGGCTTCGACGAATATGTGAGCGACCCCGCTCGTCCTGTGCCTGTGACCGGCGAGATCGGCCAGGGGATGGCGGGCGATTACATGACGTACGACCAGCGTTTCGCGGCTCAGCGCCCGGACGTGCTGACATACCAGACGGAACCTCTCGACCACGACGTGACTATCGCCGGTCCCGTGAGTCCCTCGCTGCGCGTTTCGACCACCGGTACCGATTCGGACTTCATCGTCAAACTGATCGACGTTTACCCCGGCGACTATCCCGATCCCACTCCCAACTCCAAAGGAATTCACATGGGCGGCTACCAGCAGATGGTGCGCGGCGAGCCGTTTCGGGGAAAATTTCGCGATAGTTTCTCGAAACCGGAGCCGTTCACGCCGGGAAAGACGGCGAAGATCGAATACATAATGCCCGATATCTGCCATACCTTCCGCCCCGGCCACCGCATCATGGTGCAGATTCAGAGTTCCTGGTTTCCATTGACCGACCGCAATCCGCAGCAGTTCATGACCATCCCGCGGGCGAAGGCCTCGGATTTTCATAAAGCCACGGAGCGTGTCTATCGCGGGGGCGTTGAGGCCTCTTCGGTCCGCGTGAAGATCCTGCGGTAGACGGATATTCAAACGGGGCTGTGCCTTCGGACCATCGAAGGGCACACGGCGACAGCCGCGTCTATATCAGTCGTCAAATCCAGCGCAGGTCACAATCCGATCCTCATACGAGGTAGTACCTCGTAAGCGGTTTCGCGAAAAAATGTGCCGTTATGAAACATCGCCTAAAGTAATCCCGAACCGTGCCGATAAAGACCATAGCGACAGAAAATCGGCCGCTCATCGGCCTCTGTCGTCAAAATCTTTGACGAAAAAAAGGACGGTCCAATATGGACTCTTCGGTGTTAAGAAGACACGGCTCGACGCTTTTAGCTTTAATGGTCGCGCTTACGGTTGGCTCCAGTGCTTTGAAAGCAACGGGTAACCTTCTCACGGCAACAGCGTCGGCAACAACGCTTACCTGCAATACGGCAACCGGCACGACGCCGGCTACTATTGTCGTTAAGCCGGTAACCGCGCTCACGGGCAGTGCGACGATCGCGGTAACCTACGCCGCTGTAAGCGGCGGCATTAGTGTGTCCCCCGCCAACGGGACCCTCAACTCGACAAACGGTGGCTCGGGTGGCGTTGGTCTGACATTTACAGTCACCTTCGCGGCTGGCTGCACCGGCGTCACAAACCTCGCAACCACGCCGGTTCAGTTCAAGCAGGCCGGCACGAACGACGTTTCCGTCACGCTTACCACCAACCTGACGGCGACCACATCGGGGCTTTCCGCCTCTCCCAGTCCCGTCACAATCAGTTGCGTGGCCGCTGGTAGTTCGAGTCCCTACACATACACGGTTGGCCCTGCGGTCACGGTGAACGTGCTTTCGAACGCCGCCAACATCGGGACGCCTTTTACGCCCTCAACTTTAAGTTCGGCCAGTTGGCTCGTCGTTAACGGTTCGGGAGGTACTGCGACTACTTCAAGCGCGGTATCCCTGACGGTTCAGGCTTCCAACTCAACTGACGTCTGTCATGGTCTGGCCCCCGGACAAACGGCCACCACGACGTTTGCACTTGGTGGCAGCTCTAACGATCCCGGCAAGACCATCTCCGTTACGCTTCAGGTGACCCATCCTTCGCCTTTGACCGCGATCGCTCCCGTTACCCTCTCGTATGTCAAAGGTTCGGGTTCCCCAGGTAAGGCCAGCGTCAACATCGCTTCGGTTTCCGTTCCGAGCGCGTTTTTCGCCGTTGACACTACGACCCTTCCGAGCTGGCTGACGGTCAACTATGCCAGCGGCAGCGCACCCAAGACGATTCAGTTCAGTTCCACGACGGTATGCGACTCGCTCGCTCCCGGCACGTATAACGCCACTGTCGCGAACGGGAACCCGGTCCGGATCAACGTTTCCGGCTATGGTCCGCTGTCCGTGTCGGTCAGTCTTCTCATCACAAACACAGCACCCAAGCTGACGGTTGCCGAAGGCACGACACGAAACATCAGTTGGACGATCGGCAATGCATTGCCTACACCGGTGATCACGGCTACGTCGTCCGATACGCCGATTCCGTACACAGTGACTTCCGGCGGAACACTGGCGCCCATCATCCCCAATAATGAGCTCAGCGGACTCGCTTACAGTTTCGGCACGCCGATCAATGTAAGTTTCAATTCGCTTCTCTTTGCTTCGGCAACTCCGAACAGCGTTCTTACGGGCACGGTTACTCTCTCATACGGGAGCAATTCCTCAATCGTGGTGACATTTAACATCACAGTTGTCTCTCCGGCCTCCACATTGTCGGGCGTCAGTCCCTCAACCATTCCGACAGCGACCACCGGAACGGTCACTGTGTCCCTTACCGGTACAGGTTTTATCGTGAGCTCAATTGCCAGCCAGAAAACTCAGGTCGGTATCATTCAGAGCGGATCGACCATCACGGCTGACCCGAATTTCAGCTGGCAGGTCCTCAGCGGATCTACCATTCAGCTCACCATCTCGGTTAACTCGACGGATACACTCATGCCTTTCGCCAGCGGCGGGAATGTGACGATCGGTGTCTGCAATCCGACGAACGGATCCTGCAGCACGGCGGGTCCCGGTGCAACGCAGGTACTTGCCATCGGTTCGTATCCGATCATCCAGGCGGTAACCAGTTCCTCCGCGCTGGTTCAGGCGTCGTTGGGGATCATACCCAGCGTCGCTCCTTACGACATGATCAGCATCTTCGGTTCGAACTTCTGCCCGATCTGCTCCAGCAGCCAGGTTCTATATGGGGCGCCTGATCCGGTTCTCATGACCTATCCGGTGACTCTGAGCCCGGACAGCGGCACTCACAATCTGTCCGTCACGTTCTGGGTCCATCCCGGTTCTGGCCCTGATGTCACGCAACTGGGTACGGTCGGCGGTCCAATGTTGTTCGCCACTAACAGCCAAATCAACCTGCTGGTGCCGAGCACTGTCGCGGCTCAGATTGGCAGCGAGATCGATGTTGTCGTGAACTACGGCACTGCTCATAGTGCACCCTACCCGGTGAACCTCATCGCCACGGATCCGGGAATTTTCACCATCGGTGCGGACGGCCAGGGCAGTGGCGCAATTCTCAACAGCGCCTATGCCCTTGTCGGAAGCGCCAATCCGGCAGGAGCGCGCCACACCTCAACCGATTCCGATATCGTCCAGGTCTATATGACCGGCCTCGGTATTCCGGATAGCACCGCCGACGACACCGCCGCGGGCGGCAGCGCCGCATGGTCGGCCGACTGTGCCTCAACTGCGTCCTTCCTTACCGAATTCAACTCGGTCACGGGCAACAGCCTCACGGGACTTGATGGAACTCTGGTAAACCCGAGTGCCATCAACACCAATCGTCTCGCACCCTGTCTCCTGTCGAGCGGAACCGACGTGCCCACCGTCACCTTCGGTGGCCAGCCCGGAGTTGTGAAATACGCCGGCTGGGTGGCCGGTACGGTCGCCGGGCTCTACCAGATCAACGTCCAGCTGCCGCCCAGCACGGCCGCTTCCGGACACTTCACCACCACTGCCGGCGCGACCCCCACGACCCTGACGACACCTGTCCAGTTACCCGTTGTCGTTACCTCCAACAGCGTTTCCAGCCAGTCCGGGGTTTACCTGTGGGTTACGCCTTCGCTCAAAGTCGAACCTATTTTGGGTGACGGGTCTTACACCTTCGTCACCTCCGGAACCGTAGGCGTCCCATGGTCCGGCTCAAACAATCTCATCACCGCTACGGAAGGAACCAGCCCTTACACCTACGCTGTTACCTCCGGATTGCTGCCGGCCGGTCTTTCGCTCGTAAACGGCGGAACAACCGCTTCGATCACCGGGACTCCGGCGGCGGGTACGGCGGGTAACAACTACGTCGTTACCGTCACGGCCACCGACTCGGCTGCCGTGCCGCTGACCGGCTCAGCCACCTTTACGCTGACTGTCGCAGGCGGCCTGTACGAGACCAACACCGTTCCGTACGCAAGCCTCGTGGCAGGTACCGCTCATGCCGTTTCGACGATTACCGCCACCAGCGGTGTCGCTCCCTACGCTTATACGATCACGTCGTCGCCGCAACCCACAGGTATCACGCTTGTGACCAACGCCGGCGCAACCGGGACCCTTGGAATCGGTACGACAACCCCGGCCGGAAACTATACAGTTACGGTGACGGGCACGGATTCGACCACGGGTACCCCGCTCACTGGCGCCGATCCGGTCACTTTCCATGTGGCCCTCGACGTAACCAGCACGAGCCTCGTCGTTCCCGGCGCGGGAACTTCCGGCACGCTGACCACGGTCTCCGCGACAGGAAACAACGGTATCCTCTCCTACGCGCTCGATCCTGTGTCCTTAGCCAAGGGTTGGACGATTAACTCGTCCGGCGTGATCTCAACCACCAGCGCAACTGCGGGCACCTACACCTCCGGAACCACCGGAATCGTGGTAACAGTGACCGACGGAACCGCTCCGACCGGCGGTACTGCCGCGACGACTACATACAACGTCCCGACCTTCACGGTCATGTAAGCAAAAGTTGCCCAAATACAGGGCAAAAGCAGCAAACCTCGCGGCGGGAGCTAACCACTCCCGCCGCTTTTTTCGTTTAGGCAGTTCCAGCCAAGCCATCTGCCCGAGAGCTTCTGAACGCCTCGCCCGCGCCCGACTGTCCTGCGTCCCGGATAATCACCATGGTGGCGGAAGTGGGGGTCGAACCCACACGTAGAGTGAACTACGCCAGATTTTGAGTCTGGTGCGTCTGCCAGTTCCGCCATTCCGCCAGCGGAGGATCACCTTAGTTTATATGATGGGCTTTGCGGATTTCTCCCCGGCTAATTGCCGAGCGCATCGGCTGTGTCGCCGCTCTCCCCCTCCTTGCGGCCGCCATTTACAGCACGGTGCGCCTTGCCGCCGCCGATGCCGGCTTTCCGCGCGAACACCACCGAATCTTTCGCCAGCGCCGTTCGTCTCGAATCCGGCGACGCCGAATACCATGAATTGTTTGCGGACCATCTCGAAGCGGACGGCCGGAATTCCGAACCCGACCGTGAAGATCGCCGCGCGCCTCAGCCCGTTCGAATCCAAATACTGGATCGGGCTCGGATTCGCGCCGAAGTAACCGGCGATCAGGCCCGCGCCGAAAAAATGTATCTCCACGCGGCTGAGGTGGACCGCACCTTCGTCCCCCGCTGGACTCTGATGAATTTCTATTTCCGGCGTCAGGACCAGGCGAAATTCTGGGTGTGGGCGAAACGCGCGTTTGAGATGGGATACGGCGATCAGACCGCCGCATTCCGGCTTTTGCTGGCTCATGACGGACGATCCGCGCGTTGTCGAACAAGTGCTTCCCTCCGACAAGGAAATCCGCCGCGAGTATCTCGATTTTCTGATCGACACCCGGCGCTTTCATGACCTCTCCCCTGTTGATCGCGAGTTCGCTGAGGCGGCGGACGCAAGCGATCCCCGTCACTCCTCCATTACTGCGAGCGCACCTCATCGGGAATCCCCGGTCCGTCCCTCGATGTCTGGAATACGCTGTGCCGAAAAGGCCTCGAGCCGTTCAGCGCCATTTCACTCCGGAAGGGCAGCGTCGTAACCGACGGGGACTTCCATATCCCTCCCATCGAGCGCGGGTTCGACTGGCGGATACCCATCGTTAACGGGGCCCAGGTAGCGACCCTGGAATCCGGGCCGGGCCTCGGTATTCAGCTGAACGGAGATCAGCCGGAAGACTGTGTCATCCTGCTGCAGTACATCCCGCTTTCGCCCGGAGCGATTACAGAATGAGCTACGAGTACAGTTCCACGACGGCTGCGCCGAACTCCGGCCTGACCTGGGAGATCGTCGATCCGGTGTCGAAATATGCCGGTCGCCCGCACCAACGACCTGAGAATAACCGGGGACAAGATTTCCGATCAGACGACCTTCACGGCCGGCGAGAGCGGCTCGAGGCCGGCTTACCCTGCACTATAAGCGCGAACCGGGTACGGTGCGGCATGAAGAGTCGCTGCTTTCGCGCAGAATCGCCATAGAGCCGCAGGGGCAGGCGGCCCAATGAAGAATTTTTCGGCCATTGCCTTGTGCCTTACCGTGATAGTGACGGTGTTAACTTCGTGGGTCCGCGGCGATGGCCCACCACCGTTCCGAGGCTGCCGTTTTCGCGATTACGGCTGTCTGGACGCTGGCCGGATCTTACGGGTCTGGTAAGGCTGCGGTTCAGCACCGTCATGATCCCGCTCGGACTGGTCGTGGTCTGGTGCGCCATCCAGATTGCCGGCGGAACCACGGCTTATGCCTGGCGCACCAATGTGGAATGCTCTACTGGGGCTGCAACGCTGCCACCTTTTTCGTGGCTCTGCAGATATTCGCCAGCCGCACGGATCGGGGTCTCGCTGCTTCACGCCCTCATGTTTTTCGGCCTTGCCATGATATCGTGGGCCCTCTTCAGGAACTCTATGGCGGCGGCGAAGTTCTCTGGCTCTTTGAGCCGTTCCCCAGATTTGTTCCGCAGTTCGGGCCGTTTCCCTACGGAACCAGTACGCCGCGTTTATCGAACTGCTTCTGCCCGTTGCATTGTTCGGCGCCCTCACCCAGGAACGGCGGCGAGGTGTCTATGTCGTAACCACCGCCATCATGTATGCGTCCGTCATTGCCGCGGCGTCGCGCATGGGTTTTTACTTGCCACGCTGGAGATGCTGGCCGTGCCTGTCATCGTGTTCTGGAATCGCAAGGTGCGGTTCCGGTCCCTGCGCAACAACGCCCTTCTGTTCGCCGCCATTTTCACCATGTTGATTGTGGCGGCAGGCCCCTCGGGAATGCTGGCCAGATTTCGTCAGCCCGATCCCTACGCCGCGCGGCGCGAATATTCGGAAGCCGGTCTGAAGATGATCCTCGCGCGTCCGCTCACGGGCTTCGGACTGGGCGACTACGCGACGGTTTATCCCGGCTTCGCGGTGGCCGACGACGGTCTGCATATCAATCAGGCGCACAACGACTGGGTGCAGTGGGCGGCGGAGGGGGACTGCCTTTTCTGGCAGTCATGCTGTGGATCGCGTTATGGGCCGTGCCTCGCGCGCTGCGCTCCGGTTGGGGCGCAGGCGTGGCCGCGGTGTTTCTGCACTGCCGGTGGATTATCCGATTGAGCGGGCCTCGGTGGCCCTTGTGATGTTCATCATGATGGCTGCTGTAGCCGCCAGGTCCGACGAATCGGCGTAGCCGCATTTGGCAGCGCAATTGCGGAAACCGTCAACTGTTCGGTCAGCACCGTTAGCAACCTTGGCGGCCAAAGAGCCGCGCTGTAAGGTTTTTGCAAAAAACTCCCGCCAATCCCTTGCTCCGAAGGGAGCGCCCGCTATTGAAAATCGCGTGAGCGGTCCCATTGATTTGGTGCGAGGGGAGTCGGTCAAGGG
>CAWIWK010000051.1:0-17230 GCA_963839605.1 uncultured Acidimicrobiales bacterium
GCTTTCGCCGTAGATCAGCACGCGGCCGTTGGTGCCCGCCATCAGGCCGAGCTGCTGGCGCAGGGCTTTCATGGGCACGCTATTGCCGATGATGCGCCACCGGCTGCCGGTATCGGCCTTCAGGCGGCTGTTTTCCAGCGCCAGGCTGCGGTGCGCCAGGCCGTTCTTCACCACCACCGTGACTTTCTCGATGGATAGCGGCTTCTCGAGGAAGTCGAAGGCCCCCAGCTTAGTGGCTTTGACGGCGGCCTCAATGGAACCGTGGCCGGAGATCATCACCACCACCGGACGCTCGGTAAAGGGGATCTCCTGAATGCGCGCCAGCACCTCCATGCCATCCACGCCGGGCAGCCAGATGTCCAGCAGCACCAGTTCGTGGCCGCCGCCGGGCAGCGCCGCCAGGCAGGCTTCACCGCTCTCCACCGCCTCCACCGCGTAGCCTTCGTCTTCCAGGACGCCGCTCAGGGAACGCGTCACCTACGACATCGTGCCCACCTCCTCCAACGTGTTCCTCTACGACCAGTCCACGTCCACCACCCTGGCCCCGAGCGCCGGCCAGACCCCGGCGGGCACGTCGGTGGCGGTGGGCGCCCTCGTGTCGAACTCGGGCTCCTCCACCTCGAGCAGCGTCAAGGTGAGCGCCGTGTCACCGGCATCGGGCTTCGACACCGGGGGACGTCGGTGACGATCACGGGGACGGGGTTCACCGGGGTGACGGCGGTGACCTTCGGCGCCACGCCGGCCACGTCGTTCACCGTCAACAGCACCACCCAGATCACCGCCACCGCCCCGGCCGGGGCCGACGGCGTCGAGGACGTCACCGTGACCAACAGCACGGGGACGAGCGCCACCTCCACCGCCGATCAGTTCATCGTCGTGACCACCCAGGCCGCGTCCATCCCCATCGGCGTCTACCCGCCCGCCGGGGGCAGTGACCCGGCCGGCGTGGCGGCGTGGGGCACGTCCACGGGCACCACGCCCACCCACGCTCTGGACTTCCTCGACTACAGCGACGGGTGGGCGGGGCTCGACGGCGCCGGCGCGGCGGCGTCGTGGAGCGGCTCGGGGTACCAGCTCGTGCTGGCCGTGCCCATGATCCCCGACAACTCGAGCGGCACCGCCCAGGGCACCCTGGCCCTGGGGGCGACGGGGACCTACGACCAGTACTTCACCACCCTGGCGCAGAACCTGATCGCCGACGGCCAGGCCAACGCCATCCTCCGCCTGGGCTGGGAGTTCAACGGCAACTGGTACCCGTGGTCGGTGGCCACCACCACCGACGCGGCGAACTTCGTGTCGTACTGGCAGAAGATCGTCACCACCATGCGGGCCGTGCCGGGCGAGGCCTTCAAGTTCTTCTGGAACCCCAACGGCCCCAGCCCCACCAGCTACACCGCGGCCCAGGCCTACCCGGGCAACGCCTATGTCGACTACGTGGGCACCGACGTCTACGACAACTTCTGGGGCACGCCCTTCACGCCCCAGGCCTCGTGGGTCAACCAGCTGCAGCAGCAGTGGGGCCTCGACTGGCTGGCCTCGTTCGCGGCCCAGAACAGCAAGCCCATCGCCATCGCCGAGTGGTCCGACGAGGTCGACAGCACCGGCAACGGCTTCGGCGACGATCCCAGCTTCGTCGACTACATGGCCAACTGGTTCGTGGCCAACAACGTGGCCTTCACCGACGTCTTCTCCTACGACTCCTCCACCGCCTACCGCAACAACCTGCTCGACGGCACCTTCCCCAAGTCCCTGGCCGAGTTCGAGAAGGTCTTCGGCTGAGCCCGCCCCCGGGTGATCCCCGGGGCAGGGTGCGGGTCGACCTCAGGACCTGGGCACGACGGGCGGGGTGCCGTCGGGGGTGAGCACCTCGATGCCGGCCGGCTTGGGGCTGTAGGTCGACCCCAGGCCGAGCACGAGGGCGTCGCCCACGGTGGCGATGCCCGACCAGTTGGCCTGGGGCAGGTCGACCTGGGCGATGAGACGCCCGGTGGCGACGTCGCGCACCTGCACCGCCGCCGCCGCCAGGGCCAGGCCGTCGAAGGCCATCCCCCCCGCCAGGGTGGTGGCCGAGAACGACGCCGACTGGTTCGCCGACCACAGCACGGATCCGGTGCGGGCGTCGAAGGCGTGGTCGGTGGGCTCCTGGGAGGCGAGGTCACGGGGGTTGGAGGGGTCGCACAGCTGCTGGGCCGCGCCGTTGTGCTCGAAGCGGCCGAAGTCGCCCACGGCCGTGGCCCCCACCACGTGGGTCCCGTCGTAGGCGGTGCTGGCGATGAAGCCGCCCGAGAACCCGCCGAACACGACGTTGGTGGCCCAGCGCGGCTTCCCGGTGGCCGGGTCGAGGGAGTAGTACGTGCCGTCCTTGCCCCCCACACCCAGGAAGGTGGCGTCGCCCTGGGCGTCGACGCCGGCGTTGGCCGTGGCTCCGAAGTCCCAGTCGCAGTCGATGTCGGGAAGCGGGGGCTTGTACACCCACGCCAGCTGGCCGGTGGTGACGTGCAGGGCCATGATCGCCTCCGACAACGGCTCGCTGTTGGCGAAGTCGCAGTCGGCGGTGTCGAAGACCACCAGGCCGGCGGCGGGCAAGAGCGTCCCCGACGACCACACGCTGCCGCACCCGTCGTAGAGGGCGGGACCGCCCACGGTGGACACGTCGGTCTGGAACTGCCACACCGGGTCGCCCGTGGCCAGACTGGCGCCCACGACGTAGCCGCCGTAGCCGGCCGCCCCGTCCACGTCCACGCCGAAGAGCACGACGCCGTCGTCCACCACCGGCGACGAGAAGATGCGGGTGCCGTCCACGTCGGGATCGGGGGGCCGGTCGGGCGCCCGGTGTAGTCGTGCTCCCAGTACACCGCTCCTGTGGCGGCGTTCAGGGCGTAGAGCGTGTAGCCGCCGCCGAAGATGACGAGGGCGGGGCTGACCGTCGCCGGCGGGCTCGAACCAGGCCGAGGAGGTGATGAGCCCGCCGTCCGAGGTGAGGTCACGATGGGCCTCGCTCGGGTAGGGGCTCGACGCCGTTCTGGGACTTCACCCGGGTCTTCCAGCGCAGCTTCCCCGTGACGAGGTTGACGGCGTAGAAGTAGTCGTCCCACGAGCCGACGTACACGGTGTCGCCCACCACCGTGGGCGTGGCCGTCACCGAGTCACCGGTGGGGAAGATCCACGCCTTGCGCAGGGTGCGGGCCGTGGCCGCCGTCAAGGTGGTGCGGCCCTCCCCGGTGCGCTGGGCGTCGTGGGCGAAAGTGGGCCAGTCCCACTGGCCCACGGCGGCGGGCACGGCGGGGGGCGGGGTGGGCGGCGCCACCTTCACCGCCGCCGTGGTGCCCCCGCATGCGGCCAGCACGGCGGCGGCCACGGCCAGCACCGTCCCGGTGCGCCACGGATGACGCCGGGCGCGCCTGCCCCGGCCGTGGCCCCCGCACCCCGGCCGGGATCCGAGGACGACACAGCGCGTTTACCCGAAGCCGGCGGTGCCGGGGGCGTTGGACGTGGGCCCGGCGTCAGGGGCGGGGTTCTCCGACGGACCCGACAGCGGCGCCACGATCTTCCCCGTGGGGTAGGGGCAGACCTGGGTGGCCGACGGCACGCACACGGTCACGCTGGTGGGGAAGTCGAAGCCGCCGTTCACCGCCACGGGGGTGGAGGGCTGGCCGTTGGTGAACGTCACCCGCATGGCCCGGCCATCGTTTCCGCCGGGCCGCACCCGGTGAGCAAGGCCTTGCACACGATGTGGATGTCGATGAAGTAGAGGGTCCCGTCGGGGGCGAAGGCCATGCCGAAGGGGTTGTACTGGTCGGGGCTCTTGCCCAGGTCGGCGGCGGAGGTCCCCGGCAGCGAGGTGCGACCGGTCTCGGGCTTGCCCTCGGCGGTGAACCAGCGGACCGAGGGGTTGCCGATGTAGCTGCTCACGGCGAAGCAGCCGCACGTGGGGTCCTTCGCCACCCCGGCCGGGAAAGGGGACCTTCACGAAGGTCGAGATGTGCAGCTTGCTGCGCGGGTAGAGCCCGCCCGGGCACTGCGCCGCGCTGGTGGGAAGCGACGACTGGGCGAAACGCAGCACGCTCGAGGTGCCGACGTTGGGCACGAGCACGTCGCCGTTGTCGGCCAGGTCCATCATCCCCGGCTGGGCCAGGCCGCCCGTGCCGTCGGTGTGGTGCGGGCCCGTGCCGCCGGCGTCGGGACCGTAGACGATGCAGTACGTCGTGTAGCTGGGGGCGAACCACTCCACCAGCCGCCCGCTGCTCTCGGGCGGGTAGTCGCCCTGGGCGGTGGCGATGTCGTTGCCGAGCACGTTGCCGTTCTTCTCGACCGCGCATCCGGTGTAGGTCTGGTTGTTGTTGAACACGCCGTTGGAGGTGGGCGGCGAGTCGCTCCCGATGCTCTGGCCCGGCATCTTGTAGGGACCGGGTACGTACAGGGTCTGTCCGCTGAACGAGCCGTTGGGCTCGTCGAGCTCCTCACCGTCGGCGGGCTGCTTGTAGGGCTTGGCGCTGCCCAGGTTGTCCTGGGCGGGCAGGGTGGGGTCGTAGCCGACCACGAAGCGGCCGTCGGGGAGCAGGCACATCTGCCCGTTGGGGTCCCAGGGCGGGACGAGCTGGCCCTGGGTGCCCGAGGGCATCGACAGGAAGTCCTCCTCCTCGTTCTGGTCCCAGTACACGAGGTAGCTGGCGCCGGTGGTGGAACCGCCCGGTATGACCGAGGTGGGGGGTCCGCTCAGGCCGGTGGCATTGGTGGTGTAGGACCCCGGCACCGTCGTGGCGGTGGTCGTCGTGGCCGTCCCCGACTTGGCGGGCGACGAGCAGGCGGCGAGGAAGAAGCCGCAACACGCCAGGACCACCACGCCGGTGCCGAGCCTTCCGAGAAGTCTCACGCCCACCTCCCCTGTCGTCCCGCAGGCCCCGCCCTCCGGGAACGAAGCTGACGTTATAGCAGGGGATCGTCAGCAAATCCTGGCGTTCTGAAAGCGTCGGAGGGCGTCAGAACGTGGCCCGTTCTGTCGACGGAGCGTGGCCGAAAGGGCAGAAACGCCCACAGCGTGGTGGAACGACCTCATTCCGTGATTCATCAAATGAGGGGATTGAGGTCCACGCCGAACGCCACCAAGGTTGTCTTTCGGCAGGAGGTCCGTTCGGGCCCCGGTCGGTACAACAGGGGGGGTTCCGCAGCGTGCCCGCAGTGGGGCCCGACCCTGTCATCGCGCTCTTCACAGCGCCAACAGGGAGGGGCCGGTTCATGATTCGTTCCCGCGTGCGGTTGTTCTTGGGTGTCGTGGGAGGGTTGCTCCTCGTGGCATCGGGGATCCTCTCCGTGGCATTGGGGGCTCTGCAGAGTGGCGCTTCGGCCGCCACCCCCACACCCCCGTTCACGCAATGCCCCGCCATCGGGGCCGACGCCAGCTCGCGCGCTGCTCATCGACGTGGGGACGAGCGGGACCCAGATCGTGGCCGACTCGAGCCAGGGCTCCTACAGCAGCGGCAGCGACACCCTGATCGGGATCCAGAACGACTCCTCGAGCCCGCTCACCCAGCTGGCCCTGTCGAGCACCGACCCCATCTTCGCCTTCGACGGCAACGGGATCTGCACCTTCGCCGCCGGCGGGTCGGCGGGCTCCAAGGGATTCACGGGTGACTCCTACTGCGGCTCGTCACAGCTGAACGGCACCGACCCCCAGGACTACCAGGGTCCCGGCAACACCTTCACCGGCGTGAACTCGGGTCAGACGAGCGGGGTGATCACCCTCACCACGCCCGTCGCCGCCGGTGCCTCCACCTTCTTCTCCCTTCACGGCACCCTGAGCGCCACCAGCTTCACCGTGCTCTCCCCCACCTCGGTCACGACGTCGCTGTCGGGTGGCGGGCAGATCGGCACCTCGATCGCCGTGCCGGTCAGCACGGCGGTGACCGACACCGCCACCCTGGCGGGGCCGGGCGCGTCGACGGCCAAGGGCACCGTGACCTACACCGCCTACTCCGACCCCGGCTGCTCCACCCTGGTGGGCACGGACGGGCCGCTCACCATCACCACGCCGGGGACGCTCCCCGCCTCCGACCCCGAGTCGCTCAGCACGGTGGGGTACTACTACTGGAAGGCGTCGTACTCCGGTGACAGCGCCAACGCCCCTTCCACCACCCCCTGCGGCAGCGCCGGCGAGGTGGAGACGGTGGGCAGCCCGCCCAACAAGCCGACGACGCTCACCACGTCGCTGTCGGGCGGCGGGCAGACGGGCGTCACCGTGACCGTCCCGAGCGGCACGACCGTGACCGACACCGCCACCCTGGCCGGCACCAACGCCGCCACGGCCTCGGGGAGCGTCACCTACACCCTGTACTCCGACTCGGGCTGCACCCAGGTCGTGGGCACCGACGGGCCGCTCACCATCACCACGCCGGGCACGCTGCCCCCGTCGGACCCCGAGGCGGTGACCAAGGCCGGCACCTACTACTGGCAGGCGTCGTATTCCGGTGACAGCGCCAACCTCCTGTCCACGAGCACCTGTGGCGCCACGGGCGAGGTCGAGACCGTCAGCTCCAAGATGCTCACGACCACCCTCACCACGTCGCTGTCGGGCGGCGGGCAGTCGGGCACGACCATCACCGTGCCCACCGACACGCCTGTCACCGACGCCGCCACCCTGGCCGGCACCAACGCCGCCACGGCCGGCGGCACGGTGACCTACACCGCCTACTCCGACTCGGGCTGCACCACGCTCGTGGGCACCGACGGGCCGCTGACGGTCACCACGCCGGGGACACTTCCCGCCTCCGACCCGGAGACCCTGAGCACGGCCGGCACGTACTACTGGCAGGCGTCGTATTCCGGTGACAGCACCAACGCCCCCTCCACGAGCACGTGCGGGAGCAGCGGCGAGGTGGAGACGGTGGGTGCGGCCAAGGCCTCCACCACCCTGACCACGTCGCTGTCGGGCGGCGGGCAGACGGGCACGAGCATCACCGTTCCCACCGGCACGCCCGTCACCGACACCGCCACGCTGGCCGGCACGAACGCGGCGAGCGCCACCGGCACCGTGACCTACACGGCCTACTCCGACGCGGGCTGCACCACGGCCGTGGGCAGCGACGGGCCCCTCACCATCACCACGCCGGGGACGCTCCCCGCCTCCGACCCGGAGACCCTGAGCACGGCCGGCACCTACTACTGGCAGGCGTCGTACTCCGGTGACAGCACCAACGCCACCTCGACGAGCTCGTGCGGCACGGGCGACGAGGTGGAGACGGTTGGCTCGGCCAAGGCCACCACCACCCTGACCACGTCGCTGTCGGGCGGCGGGCAGTCGGGCACGAGCATCTCGGTCCCGTCGGGGACGGCTGTGACCGACGCAGCCACGCTGGCCGGCACCAACGCCTCCGGCGCCACCGGCACCGTGACCTACACGGCCTACTCCGACTCGGGCTGCACCAAGGTGGTGGGCACCGACGGGCCGCTCACCATCACCACGCCGGGGACGCTTCCCGCCTCCGACCCGGAGACCCTGAGCACGGCCGGCACGTACTACTGGCAGGCGTCGTACTCCGGTGACAGCACCAACGCCACCTCGACGAGCTCGTGCGGCACGGGCGACGAGGTGGAGACGGTGACGACGGGCTCGTCGTCGACAACGCAGCCCACAAAGATCACGACGGCGTTGTCCTCGGGCACGTCGGGCACGTCGGGCTCGTCCGGCTCCTCGGGATGCAGCGGCTCCTCGTGCTCGTGGCAGGACCGGATCCTCACGGTGGCACCGAACACGGCCGTCACCGACTCGGCCACGCTGACCGGCACCAACGCCGCCACCGCAGGTGGCACGGTGACCTACACGGTGTACTCGGTCAGCAACTCGGGCTCCGGGAGCGGTGGCTGGGGAGGCTGGCAGCTGCAGTCCGTCGCCACCGGCGGGACCGTGACGGTGACCGACGGCGTCGTTCCGGCCTCGAAGTCCGTGACGCTGCCCACCGGCATCTACCTGTGGCAGGCGTCGTACTCCGGTGACAGCACCAACGCCGCTTCGAAGAGCCACATGGGCTCGGAAGTGGAGATCGTCGCCAACGCCAACCCGTGCCAGCCCTACATGGGGTGGCTGTCGGTGAACTGCTACAGCCACTACCACCAGGGCAACGGCAACGGCCAGGGCAACCAGGGCCAAGGCCACAACGGCCAGGGCCACAACGGCCAGGGCGACAACGGCGAGGGCGGCAACGGGTACCAGGGCCAGGGCAACCAAGGCCAGGGCAACAAGGGCCAGGGCCAGGGCCAGGGCAACCAGGGCCAAGGCCACAACAGCCAGGGCAACAAGGGCCAGGGCGGCAACGGGTACCAGGGCTTCAGCGGCAAGGGCCAGGGCCAGGGCCAGAGCCAGGGCGGCAAGGACGGTTGGGGGCAGGGCAAGGGGATCGGCTTCGGCTGGTAGGTCGACAACCACCCGGCGGCGGCGCGCGCCGCCGGGTGGTGCTTGCCCCGTCACATCCGCTGCGCCCTGACGGCCGTCGCTGAGACGACCCACCCACCGACCACACGCTCGGGGCGACCCGACAGACGTCGATGTCCCGCCGCTCGATCCGGGCGCCGCTACCGCGCGAAGCGCGGCGAAGTGGCGACGGACGCGTCGGAGTGATAGCCCTGACGGCGATCCTGGCGGGTTTCCGCGGGCCGGCGAGCCCGGCAGATCCCGCTGCGCGGCGGAGGCATCACTGAGAGGGCCGAGATCGTGTCGGGCTGGCGTTGGAACCCATGGGACGGAGCACGACCGTGAGTCGGCGTGGGCGCGCCCGCCATCGCCGACCGGGCTTCGTCGCCCGGCACCTCGTCCTGCCCCGCTGGGCCTACGCCAACCAGAGTCACCGACGGGTGGGCGGCGTCCTCCCCCAGTGGCCGCCTCCCCCGTGCCGACGCCGAAGCGGCCGCCGCACGGTCCGGCCGTGGTGGATCACGGCGGTGACCGGCTCGGTCGCCGTCGTCGGCGCCGTCGTCTACCTCGCCGCGGCGGGGAGCACGCCGGCCCGCTCGCTGCGCAGCGTCGAATCGGGACCACCGTCCGGCGCGCCGGTCACGACCGCCGTCCCCACGACGGCACCCGCCGCCACGACCACGTCGGCACCGGCCCGCAAGCCGGCCACGGCGGCGGCGGGCTCGGCCAGGGCGCAGGGCATCCCACTCGGTGACTACGCCGGCGAGTCGGACCCGACCGGCATCGCCGCCTTCGCCGCCGCCACGGGCACGCATCCCGTGTTCGCCACCGACTACCTGGACAAGACCGACGGATGGAGCGCCATGGACGGCGCCGCCAACGTGGCGGCCTGGAGCCACACCCCCTACCGCCTCGTGCTGGGGGTGTCGATCCTGCCCGGCACCGGGACACTGGCCCAGGGGGCGACGGGCGCCTACGACCAGTACTTCACCGTCCTGGGCCACACCCTCGTGGCCGACGACGAGGCCAACGCCATCCTGCGCCTGGGATGGGAGTTCAACGGCACGTGGTTCCCGTGGTCGGTGGGAACAGCCGCACAGGCCGCCGACTTCGCCGCCTACTGGCGCCAGATCGTCACCACCATGCGGGCCGTCCCGGGCGAGAAGTTCCAGTTCCTGTGGAACCCCAACGGCCCGAGCCCCACCAGCTACACCACCTCCCAGGCCTACCCCGGGGACGCCTACGTCGACTACGTGGGAACCGACGACTACGACAACTACTGGGGCAACGGCAGCTTCACGCCCACCGTGGCGTGGGCCAACCAGCTCGACCAGCAGTGGGGGCTGGACTGGCTGGCGGCCTTCGCCGCCGAGCACCACAAGCCCATCGCCATCCCCGAGTGGTCCGACGAATTCCGGCCCGACGGCCACGGCCTCGGGGACGACCCCTCGTTCATCGACCACATGGCTGCGTGGTTCGTCGCCAACAAGGTCGCCTTCGCCGACGTGTGGTGCTACGACTCGTCGCCCACGTACCGCAACAACCTTCTGGACGGCACGTTCCCCAAGGCCCTGGCCGAGTTCAAGCTCGACTTCGGCTGACCCCGGGGTCGTCGGGTCGGCGGGCGGGACGCCGGCCGGGACAAGTCGCCTGTAGGATCTGCCGGCACCCGGTGCAGGGGCACACGGGGTGGCGGGGGGTGGACGACGATGGCGACACGACGCAGCGCGCTGCACTGGACATCGGTACCGGTCCGGCTGCTCATGGTGATGGGGACCGGTGGTGCGATCCTGGCCGGGGCGGGCGGTGCGGCCGTGTCAGCGGCGGCTCCCGTGATCCGCATGGTCCCGGCCCACGCTCTGCGCGCCGCCGTGCCGCGGGCACGCTCGTCCTCGTCGGCTCCCGCCTCCACATCCCCGTGCTGGGCATCGACCAACTGGTCCGGCTACGCCGTGAGCGAGACCTCCCCGTCGGGCCTGTCGTGCGTGCCGGCCTCGGGTGAGGCGTACTCGAGCGTGACCGGCACCTGGACGGTGCCCACCGTGACGGGGTCGCGGGGAACGACGGCCTACTCCGCCGCCTGGGCCGGCATCGACGGCTTCACCGACTCCAGCCTGATCCAGGCCGGGACGGAGCAGGACTACTACGGCAACAGCGCCCACTACGGGGCCTGGTGGAGATCCTGCCCGCGGCCGAGACGGTGATCCCCTCCATCACCGTCCTGCCGGGCGACGCCATCACCGTGTCGATCTCCAAGACCACGGCGACGACGTGGTCGATCACGCTCACCGACAATGGCAAGCCCGGCCACGCCGCCCAGGCGCCGTTCACCACCACACAGACCTACTCCGGTCCGGGCACCTCGGCGGAATGGGTGCTCGAGGCGCCCGAGGTCAACGGGCGGGTGGCCACGCTGGCCCAGTACGGGTCGACCACTTTCGACCTCTCCACCGTGGACGGGGCGTCGCCGGGCCTGAAGGCGGGCACGGCCGGTGAGATGGTGCAGCAGGCCGGCTTCTTCCGCAGCCAGGTGGTGTCGATGCCGTCGAACCCCGACACCGGCGTGCCGCCCGGGGACGGGTTCGCCGTGGCCTACGGGTCGACGGCACCTCCGCCACCCACCTCGTAGCCGGCGTCACCCCCGTCGATCAGCCGGCGCGCCGCGCCGGCATCACTCGGTGCGAAAGCAAAGACGCCGGGGGGCGTGCGCGCCGCGTGCCCGGGCAGGGCGGCGACGAGGTTGGCGAACACCAGGGCGCCCACCGCCACGAGGACGACAGACAGGACCGGCACGCTCGGGTCGGGCACGGCGTCGAGGCTGCGTGCGAACAGCGTCCACAACTCCGCGCCCGACCACGATCCCGAGAGGGACACCCACCACGACACCCACCACCGCCGCCACCGTCGCCTGCCACGACAACCGCCGCCGTCAGCTGGTCGCGGCGTGAAGCCGAGCGCTTTCAACAGGGCCAGGTCCCGCCGCCGGCGCCGGACCGACGAAGTCAGACGTGAGGGGCGAGGGCCACGACCGCCCCCAGCGGCCAGCCCCACGGCTCAGGACGACCGGGGTGGAGGCCGATGCTCCGGTACTTTACGATCTGCGCAGGGCGCTGCACCCCCAGCACCGTCACGATCCCCCCCCTGCGTGTCGGGGTCGGCGGCGAACGTCCTGTCGGCCGCCTCGGCGATGCGGCGCATGTCGGCCCTGCCCGTGGCGGCGACGCTCACACCGGGCCTTGAGGCGAACGAAGGCGATGCTCCGGACCCACGGTCGGGTTGGGGTCACCGCTCCTGATGGCCTGCTGGAATGTCGGCCGGGAAGATGCCCTTCGGAGAAACAGGGCGCCGGTTCCCATCGACGTGTGGTCGGCCACGTAGTGTCCAAGCCCACCGCCGGGTAACGTGGCCGTGCCCCACGATGCGCAGCGGGGTGGGAGGGATGTAGATGGGTGCGTCCTGGGGGACCCTGATAGCTCACGTACACCGTGTCGCTGACGCGCTTGTGCAGGACCGCCACGTGGCCTGCTCCCAGCACGATCTGGCCGGTCGGAGTCGAGGCCGTGCCCGGTGAGGACGTGGTGGTCGACAGCGTCTCGGGAAGCGAATCGCGCCCGATGACGGGCACGCTCTGGCCGTCGACGGGGTCACGTCGTTGTAGCTCGAATCCCGGTCCAGGCGGCGACGTCGGGATCGTGGTCGAGGAGCTCCTGGCGTGCTGGGCGGTACGTTGGCACTCGGGTTGAGTGCGTAGGTCCAGTTCCACCCGTACAGCGCCGGGTGCGACACCAGGGTGCGCAGGCTGGTGGCGAAGGTGAGGGTGGCGACCACGAAGCACCACGGCGATCACCGTTCCCACGAGCGCCGAGCGGACCGGCACCGCCGTCCGGCCCCGTCCCGGCTCGAGGGCGAAGCGCAGCCCCATCACCCCCGCCACGGGCATCCCGGTCGTTCCGGCGCTGCGGGCCACCGCTCGATCCCCGCACGTGCCTCGGGGGTGGGCCGCGCGGCGGCGTGCGCCGCGGTGCCGGCGAGACGACTGCACGAGGGCGGCCGGCCCGAGGCACACACACCACCACGGCGAACCCCATCTCCGAGCACCGTCCAGTCGAAGGCGAGGCCACCGTTTCGGGGTACACGGGGCGGACGGGGCCGAGCGGGGACAGCGGGGAGAGCGCCACCGCCACCGCCACCGCCAAGCACCGCTCCGACGACCACGGTCCCGAGGACGGCGATCAGCCCGTCGGCGGCGGCGACGACGGCCCCGCCCCGAGGGCCCGCACACCCGGCGGTCTTCGTCCCCCGACGCGCAGTTGACGGGAGACCGCCTGCAACCGAGGAGCGAGACAACGAGGGCGGCGACGATGCCGAAGGCGCCCAGGGCGACCGACTCGGGCTTGAGGGCCAGCTCCACCTCCGCCACGACGCGGGCGGTGACATGGACGTTGCTCGTGGACCGGGGCGGGATGAGGGTGGCGATCCGTCTCTCGATGGTCGTGACGGTGACCCCCCGGTCGAGCTGGATGCCGTAGCCGATAGGGGCCGCCCGCCTCCGGGTCCACCACCGAGGCCCGGTGGGCCAGGGCCGGTGTGATCATCACGAACCCGTAGGCCCGGTCGACGTCGTCCTGGACCACGGCGTTGTCGAACACGGTGATCCCCACCACCCTCACCGGCACCCGGAGCGTCGGGGCGACCCGGGCGAGCCGAAGTCGGGGAGGCTCTCCTGGCCGGGCTGTAGTACCCCATGGGGACCACCGCACCGACGTGGACATCGAGGAGGCGGGCGGCGGTGGCGGTCATGACCATCTCGTCGGCCCGGGCCGGGTCGGCGCTGCGACCCTCCACCGGTGACAGCCGGTCCTGGTCCAGGAACTCGCCGTCCAGGCTGCCGAGGACGGAGACGGCGCCCTCGGTGCTGAGGCGGGGTGCGCCGCTCGGGGCCAGGGGGATGAAGGAGGGTGCCACGACGGCCCGGACCCGTTTGACCCCGGGCAGCCGGGCGATGGCGCCCTGCAGCGACGACACGGCGTGTGCCCCGATGCCGTTCGGGGAGTACACCGAGACCGTCATGTCCGACGGGTTGGTGCTGGCCAGGAAGGTCGGGTACGAGGACTGCGTGCGACGGCCCGCCGCCGCCGACGCCATGGCCACCCCGCCGGTGATCCCCACCAGCAGCACCAAGCTGAGGAGCGCCGCCCGGCGGTGACGGAACGTGGTCCGCAGGCGGTACCCGGCGACCCGCAGCCCGAGGGAGGTCACGATCGTCGACCCCGCCACAGCTGTCTCACGTCGACGACCGACCTCCGGCGATGCCGCATCCGAGCCCCCCGGCAGTGTGCACGGATCGGCGCCCGGGGGCCAAGGTGGATAGCCGGTGGGCGCGCCCTCGTGCCAGCACCCGGATGCAGCAAAGGGGCGGACCCCCAGGAGCGCGACGCCGCCCCCTGGCGGCCGGTGGACGGGGAGAGCACCTCCGCGGGCATCGCTCGGCGCCCCCGGGGAGGTCTCGTCTGCATCGTGGACCGTGGGGGCGCTCTGGCCGCCCCCACACCGACCTGGCGAAACGGCGCCGGGCCGTCAATCGTTTCGGGCGACCTCGGGTCCCGTGATGCGGTCGAGAAGCGGGAACGTCGAGGCGATGATGCGCGAGGGACGCCGCGAGTCCGCCGACCACCGTGGCCCAGAACGAGATCCCGGGGAACCGGAACGCGATGCCGACCTGGGAGCGGAGGTAGAGGGCAGCCGACACCAGGCCGACCACGATCGACACGGCGGCGACGAGGAGGAGCGGCAGGGCACTCTCGAGCGCGACCACGCGGTGCAGCAGCGCGGTGGGGACACCGGTGAGCCTGAGCAGGCTGAAGGGGCGCTTGCGCTCGCCCAACCCGGCGGCGATGTTCACGGCCAGGCTGCAGGCGGCGATGACGAGGCTCGCCACGATGACCACTTCGGTCATGTCCTGGATCATGGCGAGCAGGCGCGCCGTCGACGGATCGAGCGCCTCGACCGCGACCGGCGTGCCCTGGAAGGGAAAGGCCCGTTCGAGCGCGGTCCGTGCCCGCTCGAGGGAGCTGGACGACCCGTCCGTGGCGACGACGACTGCGTCGACGGGAAGCTGCGCGATCTCTGCCGGCGACAGGTGGGCGGACGGCCAGACCGTCGACGACGCGTGCGAGTTGTGCCCGAGGAGGTTCGAAAGGAAGTAGCCGAGGCTCGCCACCGTCGCTCCCGGTGCGCACATGCCGACGGCGGGCGTCCTCGCCAGCTGGTCGCACGCGACGACTCCGAACGATCCATCTGTGAGCTGGACGGGCTCTCGTGGACCACCGTCACGCCGCGCACCCCGGGCGTCGTCGAGCTCGGCAAGCGCCTGGCCGGGACCCGGTCGGGACTCGGCGGAGGCGGGACAGTTCGTCGTCGAGAACCTGCAGAACGGCTCGGCCAGGGTGTCTCTCCCCGTGCTTCCCTCGCCGAGCTGCTGGCGGCGGTGATCGAGCTGAGCGCACCGATCGGGCGCAGTCGTGACGAAGAGGGCGATCACGAGCCCACTGACGAACCGGAAGGCTGCCTTGGGGTTGTCGAGGAGCCGGCGGCCGGCGATGAGGGTGGCGGGGCGACCGGCCCGCTTCGCCATGAGTCGAGAGCCCGCCGTCGTGAACCACGGTCCGGCGAGGACCAGCCCGACGACGAGCAGCACGAAGCCCACGAGCAGCTCGAGAATCTGGCCGCCGATTGCTGCCCGGCTTGCCGGCGGCGTCGAAGTACGGCGAGCACGGCGATGCCGGCCAGGAGCGGGATCATCCGGACCTCCGCGGTGGGCGGGAGGACGCTCGACGGCTCACGCCGAGCGGCGATATCTGGACACGGCGAAGCGCGAGGCGCGCCGACACGACCGCGGCGACCGGGACGCCGATCACGGCGAGCACGATGTCGATCCAGTGCAGCGAGAGGTCGCCTTCGGCGAGGGGCGCTCCGGTGAACGGCACGTGGTAGAGCAGCGGCCGGAGGACGAAGAAGAGGGCGAAGCCGACTGCGACGCCCGCGAACGCTGCGACCACCGCCTCCACCGCGGAGATCACCGAAATCTGACGCGGCGTGGCGCCGACGAGCCGCATCGCGGCGAAGCGCTCCTCTCGCCGGCGGCCGACAGCCGGCTCGCGGTCGCGATCAGGATCAGCACCGGCAGCAGGAGCGCGACCGCCCCGCCGGCCAGGATCAACTGCAGGACGGGTCCGCTCCGATGGTGCTCTGGCAGGCGTAGCAGTTCGCCGGCGTGCGCTGGATCGCTCCGACCTCGATCGCCCCAGGTACCTGCGAGAGCTGGCGCGCGCCGTGGCCGATGACGATGATCAGCGAGTTCGGGGACGGCAGCGCCGCCGCGCCGATGGTCCCAATCTGGCGCCCCGGATACGGTCACGAAGCTCGTTCGCCGGCTCGGACCGAAGAGGGTCGTGAGGGCCGGCGAGGCGTAGTACTCACCCGGTCCCGGCAGGTGCGGAATCCCCGGCGGGACCGGGGCGCTCGGCCCGGCGGCGGCAACGTCGACGCGGTCGATCGCCTGGTTGCCGAACTGGTCGGTGCTCGACAGCCACCACAGCCTGGCCGGATGTCGACGACGTCGGCGATGACGCCTGCGCCGAGGTGTCGAGCCACGCACCACGGTCGGTCTGGGCGTGCAGCCCGTTGACCCCGGCCAGGGCGGCCAGCAGCAGGCCGACGCCAAGGGCGACGGCTGCCGCGGTGACGAGGAGGCGCAGCGCCGCTTCGCGACCGCTTCCGAACGTCAAGCGAAGACCGAGGCGGATCACCGGCCGCTGCCGCGGTCGTGTCACTCGCCCGTCGCGCACGATGACTTCGCGGTCGGCGTAGGCGGCGACACGTGGTTCGTGGGTGACGAGGATCACCGTCGATCCCTCTCCGCGTGGCCCGCGGTCAACAGGCCCATGACCAGCTCGCCGTTCAGCGAGTCGAGCGACCCGGTCGGTTCGTCGGCGAAGAGCACGTCCGGATGGGCGACAAGACCACGCGCCAGCGCGACGCGCTGGCCTGGCCGCCGGACATCTCGCCGGTGCGGTGGCGCTCCAAGCCTTCGAGGTCGAGCCGTTCGAACCAGCTCCTGCGCCGCGCAGAGCCTCGTCGCGGCGCATCCCACCGAGCAGCAGCGGCAGGGCGACGTTCTCCTCGGCGGTCAGCTCGGGCACGAGCTGGCCGAACTGGAAGACGAAACCGAAGCGGTCGCGCCGCAGCTTGGAGCGCTCGGGCTCCCGCATGGTGTCGAGCCGCTGGCCGTCGAAGTAGACCTCCCCGGAGTCCGGAACGAGGATGCCCGCCAGGCAGTGGAGCAGGGTCGACTTGCCCGAGCCGCTCGGGCCCATCACGGCGACGATCTCGCCCTCGTTTCACCGAGAGCTCGGCCCCGCGAAGCGCCGGGGTCTCGCCGAAGGAGAGCACGAGGTCCCGCGCCTCGATGATCGTGCCTCCGGCCGGGACCACGAGGGAACCGTTCGCCGCGTTCATGACGCCACCTCCTCTGCGAGCGCCGCGAGCCGGGCCGCGGTGAGGTCGATCCAGCGGAGGTCAGCCTCCAGGTGGAAGAGGCCGTGGTCGGCAAGGAGCGCGTCGACGAGGTTCGCCTTTCTGCTTGAGCTCGGTGAGCTCGCGCATCCGCCGGAGGTGGGCGGCGCGCTGCGCGTCGAGGTACTCCTCCGCGGGGCGACCGAGCATGAGCGAGAGCACGACCTTCACGAAGAGGTCGGTCTGGAGATGGGGCTCGGCCGGGATCGGCTCGGCGAGCCACGCCTCGACCTCGCTCTTCCCGGTTTCGGT
>CAWIWK010000052.1:0-6210 GCA_963839605.1 uncultured Acidimicrobiales bacterium
GCACCCCGGCGGCGAGGAGGCTGTAGCTGGCCGGCCACCGCCTCGCCGCCACCACCACCAGGACGAGCGCCAGCACGGCCCACGGCAGGTGCATGGCCTGGCCGAGGTGGGTGCCGTGGACGAGGAGCGAGGCGTCGTGCCCGAGCGTGCGCAGCGGGTCGGCGAAGCCGCCCCGCAGGGTCCCCTGCTGCTGCACCCGGAGCGGGGCCAGCGCGTCCCCGTAGCGCCATCCCACCCACCCGAGGTAGGCGCCGAACCCCGCCATCGGCCCGAGCACCGCCGCCCCCCGGGCCAGGCGCTCGGCCGGCGGCGCGCGCGCGTAGGGCCCGCAGCGCCTCGACGACGGCGGGCAGCACGAGCAGGACGCCGACGGGCCTGGTGAGCGCGGCCAGGAGCCCGAGGGCGGCGGCCCACCACCAGGCCCGGGCCCGCAATGCGAGCATCGTCCCGACCCCGAGGGCCAGCAGGGTGCCTTCGGCGTAGCCCATGACGGCGGTGAACGCCGGTGGCGCAAGGCACGCCAGCCAGGCGGCGCGCCGGGCCAGGCCGGCGTCGCCCGTCTCGCGTCGGGCCAGCACCGCCAGCAGGGCCACGCCCACCAGGGCCGAGACGTTCGACACCGCCACCAGGGCGGCACCCACACCCACGCCGGGCAGGACCGACAGCGCCCGCACGAGCACGGGCACGAGGGGGAAGAAGCGCAGCGAGTCATGCCCCGCACCGGCGTACCCGTGGCGGGCGATGGCCTCGTACCACCCCGCGTCCCAGGCCAGCAGGCCCTCGTGCGCATGCGCCACCACCGACGCCGCGGGCTTGGCCCGCGTGGCGATCTCGTGGGCGACGACGAGCGCACCCAGCACCACCAGGCGGGCCACCACCCAGGGGACCACCGCCGTGCGCAGGCCGAAGCGCCACCCACCGTCGCCCGAACCGCCTTCGCCCCACCCTTCGTCGCCGGGCCCCTCGCCGACAGGGCGGGCACCGTCGGGCCCGGGCCGACGCACCGCGTCACTCGGCGTGGGGCGCGACCCCGTGGCGCCGGCGCGGTCGAGCGGAGCCCGTGATCAACGGTCGCCGCACTCGGAGTCCGGGGCCCGCATGCCCGCATGCTAACGACGCCGCCCCCGGCTCCCCGGTTCCCGGGTGCGGTGCGCCGGATACCCCGTTTTCGGGCACCCTGCCGTCTACCATGACCTCCGACGGGGCAAGGACCACGTGCGTCCGACCAGAGGCGAGGGGGACCGATGGACGACTCCGCGAACCGCTACGACCGCCGGGCCTTCCTGTGGCGGGGGGCGTCGGCGGCTGCGGCCCTCGGTCTGGCCGGCGTCGGCGCCCCGGTCCTGCTGGCGGCGTGTGGGAGCAGCGCCCCCAAGGCCACCACGGGCCGCACCCCGGGGGTCGGGATCGGCACGCCCCAGCGGGGCGGCAGCCTGACCATGGGCCTCAACTCGGAGATCGACGGCTTTCTCCCCACGGCCAGCCACTTCGACAACTCTGGCCTGACCTACGCCAACACGGTGTTCGACAGCCTGACCCGTGTGGGCGCCGACGGCACGGCCCGCCCCTACCTGGCGCAGTCGGTGACCCCCAACGCAGACATGACGGTGTGGACCATCACCTTGCGCCCCGGCGTCATCTTCCACGACGGGTCACCGCTCGACGCGGAGGTCCTCATGGCCAACTTCCAGGCGCTGCGCCAGTCACCGCTCACGGCCCAGGCCGTGGCGCCCATCACCAACGTGGCCACCACCGGCCAGCTGCAGCTGCAGGTCACCTGCGACGAGCCGCTCGTCGCCTTCCCCCACTACCTGGCCACCCAGATCGGGTACCCCATCGCCCTGGCGCAGCTCGGCGCCAACGACTCGACCCATCCCATCGGGACGGGCCCGTTCATCTACGAATCGTGGGAGCCCAACGACCATTTCACCGCCCAGCGCAACCCCCACTACTGGCGGCCGGGGCTCCCCTACCTGGACTCGATCACCTACCGGCCCATCGCCGAGGACCAGTCCCGGGAGAACGCCCTGCGGTCGGGGAGCGTGGACATCATGATCACGCGTGACCCGGGTGCCATCCGCGACCTGCGGGCCAACACCTCGTACCAGCAGGTGGCGGACCTCGACCAGACCCACGGCCAGACCGACATGGACTTCATCATCCTCAACACCGAAGCCGACCCCACGAGCGACCTCGTCGTCCGCCAGGCGCTGGCCCACGCCATGAACGTGGACGAGATCGTGAAGCTCTTCGGCGACGGCGTCACCGAGGCCAACACGAGCCTGTTCCCGCCCGGGTCCCCCTACCGCGCCCGGCCGACAACGGGTACCCCGCCTACGACCTCGACAAGGCCAAGCAGCTCGTGGCCCAGGCCGCCCCCGACCACGGCGGAACCATCACCATCGCCCTCGAGACCGTGACCGACCCCCGGCTGCTCGAGATCGTCCAGGCCATCGCCAACATGTGGGGCCAGGCCGGCATCAAGGTGACCGTGGGCGAGATCGAGCAGGTGACCTTCATCGACAACCTGGTGACCGGCGCCTTCAAGGCCTACACCGACGAGATGTTCTCGGCCTCGGACCCCGACCTCAACTACGTGTGGTTGAGCTCCACCACCGCCAACCCCCCCATCGCCCTCAACTTCGCCCGCAACAAGGACCCCCTGCTCGAGGCGGCGCTCCAGCAGGGACGCACCCACAGTGACCCCGCCGTGCGGGCCGAGGCCTACCAGGCGGTGGACAGGCGGCTGTCGGCCGACCTCCCCTACCTGTGGTTCTCGCGTGCGCACCTGGTCGATCACGGCCGCCGACGCCATCGAGAACTTCAACACCATGACCCTGCCCGACGGCAGCCTCGACCAGGGCTTCGCCGCCGGCGTGTTCACCCCCACGCCGGCCTGGCGAGCGGCCTGAGCCGGCCCGGCGAAGACGAGCATGCTCCGCTACGCCGCCACGCGCCTGGCCCAGCTCGTCGTCATCACCTTCCTCATCTCGGTCTTCACGTTCCTTCTCGTCCACCTGCTGCCCGGCGACCCCACCGTCTCCATCCTGGGCCCGAACGACACCCCGGCGGCCCGGGCCGAGCTCCTGCGCCAGCTCGGGCTCAACAAGGGACTGCTGGCGCAGTACGGCACGTGGATCACCAACGTCTTCCACGGCAACCTGGGCCAGTCGTTCCTCACCAAGCAGACGGTGACCAACGCCTTGAGCGTGGCCGTTCCCATCGACCTCGAGCTCATCGTCGTCTCGCAGATCATGGCGCTCGTGGTGGCCATCCCCCTGGCCATGGTGGCCGCCATGCGCCCCAACCGGATCTTCGACCGGGTGTCGACCACGGCCACCTTCGGCATGCTGGCCCTGCCCACCTTCGTGGCCGGACCCCTGCTCGTGCTGGCGTTCGCCGTGGAGATCCACGTCTTCCCGGCCACGGGCTTCGACCGGCTGTCGAGCGGCCTCGGGCCCAACCTCAAGTCCGTCGTCCTGCCGTCGATCTGCCTCGCCATCGGGTCGATCGCCGTGTACTACCGGCTGCTGCGGGCCGACCTGATCGCCACCCTGCAGGAGGACTACGTCACCATGGCCCGGGCCAAGGGGCTGTCGACGTGCGACATCCTCGTGCGCCACGCCCTGCGCCCCTCGTCGTTCACGTTGCTGGCCGGAGCGGGCATCACCATCGGTGGGCTGTTCACCGGGACGTTCGTGGTGGAGCTGCTCTTCTCCATGCCCGGCATCGCCTACCAGCTCGTGCAGTCGATCTACTCCGACGACTACCTCATGGTCCAGGGCATGGCGCTCGTGGCGGCGGTGGCCTTCGTGGTCATCAACTTCGCCGTCGACTTCCTCCTCACCCTCCTCGATCCCCGGGTGCGCCGTGGCTGAGCGCCGTCCCCCCCTGTCCGAGGCCCCCATCGAGGTGGTGGCGGCCGACACCGGCTCGGTGAGCGTCCTCGCCGTCGAGGCCATCCCCGGCGCCACCGGTGCCGCCGGACGTCGCGACAGCCTGGGTGCGGTGTTCTGGATCTCGGCCGGGTGGGTGGCCCTCATGATCCTGCTGGCGGTGTTCGCCTCGTTCCTGCACCTGCGCTCCCCCACCGCCCAGGACTACTCGGCGGTGAGCGCGGGCCCGAGCATCCACCATCTCCTCGGCACCGACGACCTCGGCCGTGATCTGCTGTCGCGGGCCGATCTACGGGTCGCGCCCGTCGCTCATCATCGGCTTCGCCCCCGTGGCCATCGGGCTCGTGCTGGGCGGGTTCCTGGGCCTGTTGGCCGGCTACCGGGGCGGGGTCGTCGACGCCTCGGTCAACGCCGTGGCCTTCGTCATCCTGGCCTTCCCCGCCCTGCTCGCCATCATCGTGGTGGACGAGTTCTGGAACCAGCCCCCCCGCCAGCTGTGGAAGCTGGTGGTCATGTTCGCCGTGGTGGCCACCCCCCTTCTGTTCCGCGTCCTGCGGGCCACGACCCTGTCCTTCGCCAACCGCGAGTTCGTGGTGGCGGCGCTGCGCGATGGGGGCCCGCACCCGGCGCATCCTGCTGCGCGAGCTGCTGCCCAACATCGTGCCGGCGGCGGTGTCCTTCGCCCTCATCGGCGTGGCCACGGCCATCGTCCTCGAGGGGTCGCTCGCCTTCCTGGGCCTGTCGGTGCAGATCCCCAACCCGTCCCTGGGCAACATCATCAACGAGGGCACGAGCCAGAACCTGCTGTCGACCGACCCCTTCATCGCCCTGTGGCCGTCGCTCTACACCTTCCTGCTGCTCGCCACGCTCAACCTCATGGCCGACCGCCTGCGCTCCTACTTCGACGTGCGCGAGGCCAAGCTGTGAGTCCGTGGCGGCGACGCCCCACCCTCGCCTTCCCCGACGTCGCCTCGCTCGAAGGACCGCTGCTCGAGGTCGTCGACCTGCACACGTCGTTCCGCACCGGCCGGGGGCTGGTGCGTGCCGTGGACGGCGTGTCGTTCACGCTCCGGCGGGGCCGGACCATGGGCGTGGTGGGCGAGTCGGGATCGGGCAAGACGGTCCTGGCCCGGTCGATCATGGGCCTTCTGCCCGGCTCCAACGTCGAGCGCTCGGGGACGGTGCGGTTCTCGGGCCACGACCTCACGTCGATGTCGACAGAGGAGCTGCGCGAGGTGTGGGCCATGCAGATCGCCCTCGTGTTCCAGGACCCCATGACGGCGCTCAACCCGGTGGTGCGGGTGGGCCGCCAGATCACCGAGTCGCTGCGCCTGCGGGCCGGCCTCGACCGGGCGGCGGCACGCGACACGGCCGTGGCCCTCCTGCGTTCGGTGGGCATCCCCGAACCCGAGCGCCGCCTGCGCGCCTACCCCCACGAGCTGTCGGGCGGCATGCGCCAGCGCGTCATGATCGCCATCGCCCTGGCGTGCGGGCCCAAGCTCCTGCTGGCCGACGAGCCCACCACCGGCCTCGACGTCACGGTACAGGCCCAGATCCTCGACCTCCTGGCGTCGCAGCAGCGCGAGCGCTCCATGGGGATGATCCTCGTCACCCACGACCTCGGGGTGGTGGCCAACCGCACCGACGACATCGTGGTCATGTACGCCGGGCGCGTCGTCGAGCAGGCCCCCACGTCCGTGCTCTTCTCCCACACCCGCATGCCCTACACCGAGGCGCTCCTGCGCTCCATCCCCCGGCTGTCGGACCCGCCCCACACCCGCCTGCGCGCCATCCCAGGCCGTCCCCCCGACCTGGCCGCCCCCCCGCCGGGGTGCCGCTTCGCCCCCCGCTGCCCCTACGTCCAGGACAAGTGCCTCGAAGAGGAGCCCCCCTTGCGCGCCGCCGGGCAGGACCACGTGTTCCGGTGCTGGTACCCGGTGGGATCCCCCGACGGGGCGCAGGCGCTGGCCCACAACGTCGCCGCCGGGGTGCCCGCCGCCGTGGTCTTCACCGGAGGACGCGAGCGGACCGCCGCCGCAGCAGCGGCGACCACGGCGACCACGGCGGCGCCGGGGACCGCGCCCGGCGCGGGCGAGGTCCGCTGATGGCGGGCAGCGGCACCGCCCACCTGCGCGACGGCGACGTCCTGTTGCGCGCCGACCACCTGGTGGTCGAGTTCGGCCCCCGGCGCGCCCGGGTGCGGGCCGTGTCGGACGTGAGCCTCGACGTGGCGCCCGGCGAGACGCTCGGTCTGGTGGGCGAGTCCGGGTGCGGCAAGTCCACGACGGGCCGCGCCATTGCGCTCATCCACCCC
>CAWIWK010000053.1:0-94082 GCA_963839605.1 uncultured Acidimicrobiales bacterium
CCCGCCCACCGGCGCGCTTATCTTGCTTTTCGCAACCTCCACCCACCACAAAAGACGGGTGCCCCATGTCCCGACTTTGGGACGTGGGATACCACGAACCAACGATGCGCTGTCATCCTGAGCGGAGTCCGCGACGCGGACGAAGTCGAAAGCCTGCCCTGAGCGAGTTCGCCCTGGGCGAGCGAGTCGAACGGGGACCTGCATTTGTTCCTTTCGCAAATCGGAGGGAGCAGGAGCCTTTCAGGCTCCTGAATCAACGCCTCAAATCAACGCGGGCTTCAGCCCCTGCCGGCGTTTGCCGTGGCGAACTTGCGCGCCGAACCGGCCACGAACATTGGGTGCCCCATCCTAGCTTCGCTAGGGTGGGATAGCACGAACCCAAATCAACCGGCCTTGTATCAGGGCCCGTCCGGTAGGTCGGGGATTCATCCCCGACTGCCGCAACCCCGCCCACCCATTTTTCTTGGAAACAAAGTACGCGGCGAAGCCGCGAGCAGCCACGCCGCGCACTTATCACGCTCTTCGCGCCCTCCACCCACTACAAGAAACGGGTGCCCCACCCTCGCCACGTTCTTGTCTTTGTGGCCAGGGTGGGATACCACGAACCAACGATGCGCGGTCATCCTGAGTGGAGTCCGCGACGCGGACGAAGTCGAAAGCCTGCCCTGAGCGAGTTCGCCCTCGGCGAGCGAGTCGAACGGGGACCTGCATTTGTTCCTTTCGCAAATCGGAGGGAGCAGGAGCCTTCAGGCTCCTGAATCACAGCTCCAAATCAACGCGGGCTTCAGCCCCGGAGCCTTTTGGCAGGGCTCGCCGGTAGGTCGGGGATTCATCCCCGACTGGGGAAGAAGGGTACGGGCTTCAGCCCGTACATTCACCGCCCACCCATTTTTCTCGGAAACAAAGTACGCGGCGAAGCCGCGATCAAGCCCCGCCCACCGGCGCGCTTATCTTGCTTTTCGCAACCTCCACCCACCACAAAAGACGGGTGCCCCACGTCCCGACTTTGGGACGTGGGATGGCACGAACTCGATCAACGAGTCTTGTATCAGGGCTTGGCTTCAGCCATGCCGTAAACCTTGCCAAAACACGCGTGGGCTTTAGCCCCTGAGGGAAGCTATCGGAGAGCGCCGCAGCCTTCAGGCCCCTGAATCTCAACCTCAAAAACGTGCCGGGTGCCCCACCCTCGCCACGCTCCTGTTTTTGTGGCTAGGGTGGGATAGCACGAACCCAAATCAACCGGCCTTGTGTCAGGGCCAGTCTGGTAGGCCGGGGATTCATCCCCGACTGCCGCAACCCGCCCACCCATTTTTCTTGGAAGCAAAGTGCGCGGCGAAGCCGCGAGCGATCCCAACCGCAGGGCCGCTTTCAGACTGAGGGCGAGAAGTTTCCGTCATCCGCAAATGGCGTTGCCGTCGCCGGGGCGCACACCCTTCCGTCAGCCATGAATGGACGCCCTTCTACTGCCGATACGGTCCATCGGCTTTACCTCTCTTTGTTTCCGTCAGCCATGAATGGACGCCCCTCAACAGCACCCCGCGCCAGTGACCGGGGAGAACGGTTTCCGTCAGCCATGAATGGACGCCCTTCTACAGCTGATCCGCCGTAGCTCCCTAGCCGGGGAAGGAATCGCAGCATGGGAGGCTTTGGAAAACGCGCCATGCGAGCTATTAAGTGGACCCCTTTTCGTCCATTTTGTAAAACCGGTGCATGAGCGAAGCTCAACCGGCAGGACTAGCCCTCCGGTGGCGCACCTCGGCTGTTTGGACCAGAGGATGGTCGGTTACGCTGCAACCTTGCGATTGCCGTCATTCGCCTATCCGTCCAGTGCCCGGCCGCGAAACTACTGGTTCACCTGCCCGAAGGCAGAGGAACCGTCCCGGCCGACAACTTCTCTCAACCACTGTTGAAAGAGATCGAACTTCTTGAATCTACCACCATTATTCCGCTGATGGAGCCCGCGCATCGCAATAATCCTGCTGGCATTCGAATCGGCATTCGCTGCGTAACCGCAAGCCACGCACTTGAACACGTCCTGTATTGCCCTCCCGGCCTCGTCCTTTTTGGGGCGATTGGCGGCGTCCCTGTGGCCGCACTGTGCGCAGGTTTGTGACGTGTAGGCGGCCGGAACCTCAATCGGGGCCGGGAGGCCAAGTCGTTCCGCCTTATAGGTGAGCATCTGCTGAAGCTTGGCGAACTGGCTTTGCTTAAGAATGGCCCCATCACCCTGCCCCTGATAGCCTCGATAACAATCTGCGAACGGTTCCTCTCGGCAATGGCAACAACGCGATTGGCGTCTTCACCAGGACGGCATCGGCCCGCTTGCCGCGCAGGGAGAACTTCCGCGAACGCTGAAACCCGCGCTTCTGGAGGCACCGAGTCTGGGCCTCAAAACGGCGCATTTCCGTGGCGAATGCGGCCCCGTCGAGATCGAAGCCAGTTTCGATAAGCCTTCCTTGCCGGTCAATCAGGGTTGCGGCCCCAAGCTTTGCCGCGCCTCTATCGATGCCAAGAAGGGTCTCGGTCTCAACCGGCGACGGCTGAAACTCAAAGGCTGCGTGGACGTAGAACTCGTACTCGGCGGCGTTGAATTGCACCTTCTCGAGCGCCCCTGCGGGACGCCCGGCCAAGTCCGAGGACAAACCCGGCCGACGTTTCACGACAAGTTTCACGCTTTGAATGGACCCGTGGGTCAAATACTCGTGCTCGTGGAAATGGCGATCCATCTCAAGGGGCAGGATGAGGCCGGGGTACCTCTTGCCGCCAATCGGCTGATTCGCCTTCCAGTCGATGAATCCGTCCTCGAGGATTCTAGTCTCGCGACACCGATGCCCCTCCGCGAAGAGGCGTACCAGCAGATAATAATTCCCGTCGCGAAAGGCGAGCAGGGATCCGCGTGCAAATTCGGTATGTGTAAACTCGATGGGGTGAGGCAGCGCGCCCTCAAGCCTGCGCAACACTTGCCCTGCTGCGCGGGACACGGCCCAGTTGGAATAAATCTTCACGAGGCGCCTCGCGACCTGAGTCTCTCCCCTGACTAGGGCTGCGTCGATCTTTTCTCGTTGTTGTGGCTTGATAGCAAGCTGTGCCTCTGGGTCGACGAACTCGCTATAGGCGCGACGGAACTCCTCGTCGGTCATCGCGCCCAAGTTGGGCATCGTCGGAGGGTTCGACTCGTTTTCACCCTTGAAGGCCTTGCTCAAGTGGCTCATGATCATGGCGGATGCATCGCCGATCAAGTAGTCCCGCAGCGGAGCGAGCTCCCAGTTCTTGGGTGCGATCGTGTACAGCAGCTTGCTGAGAAGAAACTTGTTGGGTCGGGGCTTTCCCTTCTTGTCAAGCACAGAAATTCGCTCGCCCAGATCGGGCAGAGCAAGCGTTTTTTCCAGGACAGATTTCAGGGTAAGGTGATACCGCGTCATCGCGTACCAAAGCATTACGCTCTTATGCCGCGACGGATTGTGGACTTTGAATCGCGCAGTCTTAAACATGGCAGGGAATCACTACGCATTTTAGCGCCAATAAGCCGAGCGCAGGTTCGCAAACACGCCGCCTGGCGGCCCGCCTTCCCCTTGTCAAGCACTCCGCCGCCCAAGTGACCCCTCCGATCCCGCCCTAACTCCTTCCTTTTCTGGCCCCTGACCCCGACCAAATAATCTCCGCCAAGTTTGCCGATCATTTCCCCCTTATGGCGCACAATACTTCAGCCGCCGCACCGACGCCTCGAGGTTCCAACGGGTCTGCAGGCCGGCCCACCGGTGCAGACCCGGCAGGCGGGCCGATACCTCGTTCTCCGACGCCACGTGGGTGCCGACACCGTTGGCCAGCAGCGTGTACTGCTCCTCTATGTGCACCAAGCCGATGTCGAGCGTCGACCCCAGCCGCGCCCCGGGCTCGACCACCCGGATGCGGTCGTGCAGCGTCAGGCGCAGCGGGCCGACGCGTATCAGCCACCGGGCGTGCTGCCCCACCACCGGGTAGCGGTTCGGGATGTCGACGGGCAGGACGCCGTCCCACTGCGACACCTCGGCCGGCACCGTGAGGGCCCGCCACACGCGGTCCACCGGCGCGGCGATGTCGATGGCCACCGAGACGTGCGGCACGGGGGAACACTACGACCTCCACCGCGGCGACGGAGGGGGCGAGGGGCCTCCGATGGCCCCACGGGCCCCGGCACGGGCAAGCTGGCGCCATGGAGACGGGCACGGGGAAGACGGCGGTGGTGACTGGAGGCAGCCGGGGCATCGGCGCCGCATGTGCTCGGGCCTTCGCCCGGGGCGGTTGGGACGTCGTCCTCACCTACCGCTCCGAGCACGACCGGGCCGAGGAGGTGACGCGGGCGGTGGTGGCCGAGGGACGCAGGGCGGTGGCCGTGCGGACCGACGTGTCGTCGGAGGCCGATGTGGTGGCGCTGTTCCGACAGGTCGACGCGTTCGGGTCCCTCGGCGCCCTCGTGAACAACGCCGGGGTCGCCGCTCCCCCCAGCCGGGTCGACGAGCTCGATGCGGCGCGCATCGAGCACATCCTGGCGGTGAACGTCCTCGGCGTCTTTCTCTGCGCCCGCGAGGCGCTGCGCCGGATGTCGACGCGCCACGGAGGGGCGGGGGGCTCGATCGTCACCATCTCATCCGGCGCCACCAGGGTCGGGAGCCCGGGTGAATACGTCGACTACGCCGCCTCCAAGGCGGCCGTGGAGACCATGACGCTGGGGTTGGCCAAGGAGGTGGGCGGCGAGGGTGTCCGCGTCAACGCTGTGCGCCCGGGCATCATCGACACCGAGATCCACGCCCGCACCGGCCAGCCCGACAAGCCGCAGCGAGTGGGTGCGACCGTGCCCCTGGGCCGGGCCGGGACGCCCGACGAGGTGGCCGCGGCCGTCGTGTGGCTGTGCCAGGAGGAGGCGGCCTACGTGAACGGGGCCGTCCTGGACGTGACCGGGGGCCGGTGACGTCCGGCGCCGACGAGGCCCCCACTGCCGGAGCCCTCGCCGCCGACGAGGCGTTCGCCCGGGAACGGCCCCGGCTGCTCGGCCTCGCCTACCGCGTCCTCGGCACGTTCGGGGACGCCGAGGACGTGGTGCAGGAGGCCTGGCTGCGTTGGTCGGCGGTCGACCACGCCTCGGTCCGTGCCCCCGACGCCTACCTCACGACGGTCGTGACCCGGCTGTCGCTCGACCGCCTCCGCTCCGCCGCCCGCGGCCGGGCCCTGTACGTGGGGCCCTGGCTCCCCGAGCCGGTGTCGCTCGCGCCGGGGCCCGAGGACCACGCCGAGATGGCCGAGTCCCTCACCCTCGGCTTCCTGGTGCTGCTCGACCGCCTGGGTCCCACCGAGCGGGCCGTATGGCTGTTGGCCGACGTCTTCGACGAGCCCTTCTCCGTCATCGCCCAGGCGGTGGGCAAGACGGAGGCGGCGTGCCGCCAGATCGCCTCCCGGGCCCGGCGGCGCCTGCGCCAGCAACGGCCCGAGCGTGGCGCCCGCCTGGAGCACGATCTCCTCGGGCGCCTCCTCGCTGCGGTGGCGTCCGGGGACGTGCAGCAGGCGCTCGAGCTGCTCGACGCCGACGTGGTCCTGCTGAGCGACGGGGGACCCGACCGCCACGCCGCCCGGCGACCCGTGGTGGGGGCCGCCCGGGTGGCGCGCTTCGCCATCAACGTGGCCAAGCGCCAGCCCCTCACGAGCGTCGAGGTGACCGAGGTGAACGGTTCGCCGGCGGTGGTCCTCGAGGCCGGGGGGACGACGGTGGTCGTGACCGGCGAGCAGCACGAGGGCCGGGTGACGCGCCTGTACTTCCTCCTCAACCCGGACAAGCTCCACGCCCTGCGCGGTACCCCGGCCCGGATGCGGTGACGGGGGGCGGGGGACCCCGACCTACCATGGCGGGCGCGCCCCCCTCGTGCCGTCCATCGGCCACACCGGCCGTCGACCACACCGGGATGCGCGAGGAGGTCCCACCCCATGCCCGAGGGCCCGCCCGTCATCGTCGAGGTCCGCGACCACGTGGCGGTGGTGACCCTCGACAACCCGGCCAAGCGCAACGCCCTGAGCGCGGCGGTGACCGGCCACCTCGTCGAGACGCTCGAAGCCCTGGCGGACGCGGACGTCCGCGTGGTGGTGGTGCGCGCCGCCCCCGGTGCGTCGGTGTGGTCGGCCGGGCAGGACATCTCCGAGCTGCCCACGAGCGGTCGCGATCCCCTCGCCTACGCCGACCCCCTGGAACAGGCGTTGCGGGCCGTCCGCAGCTTCCCCGCTCCCGTCATCGCCATGGTGCACGGCTCGGTGTGGGGTGGCGCCTTCGACCTGGTGCTCAGCTGCGACCTGGTGGTGGCCGACGACACGGCCACCTTCGCCATCACGCCCGCCAACCTCGGGCTGCCGTACAACACGGCCGGGCTCCTGCACTTCACCGGACGGCTGCCGCTCAATCTGGTCAAGGAGATGTTCTTCACCGCCAGGCCCATCGACGCCGAGGAGGCGCGCCGGTGGATGGTGGTCAACCATCTCGTCCCCGCCGCCGAGCTCGAGCGCTTCACCATGGAGCTGGCGGCCACCATGGTGCCCAAGGCGCCGCTGGCCATCGCCGTGCTGAAGGAACAGCTCCGGGTGCTGACCGACTACCAACCCGTGGCGGCCGAGGTCTTCGAGCGGATCCAGGGCCTGCGCCGCCGGGCGTATGACTCCGAGGACTTCCTCGAGGGGGTGCGCGCCTTCCTCGAGAAGCGGCCGCCCGTCTTCAAGGGGCGCTAGGACCGCCCCGGATCGGAGGACGATAGGGTGAGTCGGCGTCGACCGGACAGACGTCTGCGGAACGGGAGCGCGCCACGATGACGGAACAGACCATGGACGTCGCCGGATTCCTGGAGGCGCGCCGCGACACGATCCTGTCGAATGCGGAGCGCGTCCTGGCGGGACGCGCCCTCGAGCACTACCGGGCCGCCGGCACCGACGTCACCGCCGAGCGCCTGCGGGTGCTGTTCGATCTCGTGGTGCTGTGCTGCGCCGACCACCGGATCGAACCGGCGCTCGACTACGCGCACGGGCTCGCCGTGGCCCGGCACGCCGAGGACCACCGGCTGGAAGAGGTGCAGGCGGCCATCAACACGCTCGAGGAGTCGGTGTGGCAGGCCTTCGTGCGCGACGCCGCGCCCGACGAGCTCGGCTACGGGCTGGGCCTCGTCTCCACCGTGCTGGGCACGGTCAAGGACCGCCTGGCATGCGCCTACGTGGCCCAGGTGGCGACACGGCCGCTCTCGACGCTGCGACTCGAGCACCTCTTCGAGGGCTTCGAGGGCGACGTCCACCCCGGCTGACCACAGCCGTGAACATCGCCGACACCCGTCGCCGGCACCGGGCCTGACGCCGGTGCGCTACGACATCGACCCCAAACGCTCCCGTGTCTGGATCGAGGCGCGCTCGAGCCTCCACCCCGTGCACTCGGAGTCGGACGGCCTGGAGGGCTTCGTCGAGGCCACGGTGGACCGGGCCGGGGAGCTCGACCTGCGCACCGCGCCCACGGCGCGCCTGGAGCTGGCGGTGGCGGGGCTGTCGTCGGGCAACCCGCTCTACGACCGGGAGATGCGCCGTCGCATCGACAGCCGCCGCCATCCCGTCATCTCGGGTGAGATGCGCGACATGCGCCCGGCCGGAGAGCCCGGGCGCTACATCGTCGAGGGGGACGTCACCTTCGCCGGGGCGACGAGACCCGCATCCGATGTCATGGAACTGTCGGTCGAGCAGGACGCCACCATGGTCCTCCAGGGCGAGCACGTCTTCGACATCCGCGCCTTCGGGATCGAGCCGCCCAAGATCATGATGCTCCGGGTGCACCCGGAGGTGACGGTGCGCGTCCGCATCGTGGCCGGGGCCAGGTGAGCGACGTCGTGCCCCGGCCACCCGCAGCGCCTCGCGCCACGACCTGAGACGAGGAGCGGTCCCATGTGCCTCGGCATCCCCGCAGAGATGGTCGACATGGTCGACACCGAGCGCCACCTGGCCACGGTGGAGGTGGTCGGCGTCCGCCGCACCGTCGACGTGGGCCTGCTCGAGGAGGGCGAGCTGCGTGGCGGAGACTGGGTGCTCGTCCACGTGGGATTCGCCATGGCCAGGATCGACGAGGAGGAGGCACGCCGCATGCTCGAGTCGCTGCAGCTGCTCGGAGCGGTCTACGCCGAAGAGGTCGAGGCCGTGCGGGCCTCGGGCACCCCGTGATGCGCACGCCGGGCGCCACGATGCGGCGGGACGGCTGATGCGCTTCGTCGACGAGTACCGCGACCCGGCCGCCGCCCGCCTCCTGGCGGCGCGGATCACCGAGCTGGCGGCGGGACGCACCTTCACCTTCATGGAGGTGTGCGGGGGCCACACCCACACGATCTACCGCCACGGCATCGAGTCCGTCCTTCCGGACACGGTGCAGCTCGTGCACGGGCCGGGATGCCCGGTGTGCGTCATCCCCATGGGACGCATCGACGACGCCATCGCCGTGGCCGAGACGCCCGGCGTGCTGTTCAGCACCTTCGGCGACATGATGCGCGTGCCCGGATCGACGGGCACCCTGCTTCAGGCCAAGGCCCGCGGCGCCGACGTGCGCGTCGTCTACTCCCCGCTCGACGCCCTGCGCCTGGCGGTGGAGCACCCCGAGCTGCAGGTGGTCTTCTTCGCCGTGGGCTTCGAGACCACGGCACCCTCGACGGCGGTGACACTGCTTCGCGCCAGGGACGAGGGCATCACGAACTTCAGCGTGTTCTGCAACCACGTCACGATCGTCCCTCCCATAAAGGCCATCCTGGAGTCGCCCGACCTCCGCCTCGACGGCTTCATCGGCCCGGGCCACGTCTCCACCGTGGTGGGACAGCGGCCCTACCGGTTCGTGCCCGAGGTCTACGGCAAGCCCCTCGTCACCGCCGGCTTCGAGCCGCTCGACATCCTGCAGGCCATCGCCATGCTCCTGGCCCAGATCCGGGAGGGCCGCTGCTGCGTGGAGAACCAGTACACGCGCTGCGTGACCGAGGACGGCAATCCCCGTGCCCTCGACGTCCTGGCCCGGGTCTTCGAGCTGCGGCCGCACTTCGAATGGCGGGGCCTCGGCTTCATCGCGCAGAGCGCGCTCAAGCTCAACGAGGAGTTCGCGCCCTTCGACGCCGAGCTGCGCTTCGCCGTTCCCGGCGTCCGGGTGGCGGACCCCAAGGCCTGTCAGTGCGGCGAGGTCCTGAAGGGCGTGATCAAGCCGTGGGAGTGCAAGGTGTTCGGGACCGCCTGCACCCCCGAGACCCCCATCGGGACGTGCATGGTGTCCTCGGAGGGTGCCTGTGCCGCCTACTACACCTTCGGCCGCCTGCACCGCGACGTGGCGCACAGCGTGGGCGGAAGGACCTGAGGGCTGCGGCGCGGCGCCGCTCAGGACGACGCGCAGGCGGCCACGGCCGCCTGCCCGACGCTGATGCCGCCGTCGTTGGGCGGCACGGTGCGGTGCACCAGGACCCGCAGGCCGCGCCGGGCCAGCAGCTCCTCGAGCGCCGCGCTCAGGCGGACGTTCTGGAACACCCCGCCGGTCAGCACCACCGTGTCGACGCCGTGCGCCCCCGCTGACGCGGCGGCGACGTCCGCCGTGGCCGCGGCCAGGCCGCGGTGGAAACCCGCCGCGATCACCGCCGGCGCCACACCCGCCGCCGCGTCCTGCACCACGGCGGCGACGAGCGGGCGGGGATCGAGCACGGCCACGCCACCAACGGGGCGCACCTCCATCGGGTAGCACGGCGCCTCGGCCGCCCCCACCGTGGCGGCGGCGGCCTCGAGCTCGATGGCCGCCTGGCCCTCGTAGCTCACGCGGGCGCGCATGCCGACGAGGGCGGCCACGGCGTCGAAGAGGCGGCCCACGCTCGTGGTGGCCCGCAGTCCCCCGCCCTCCAGCAGGGCGAGGAGGCGGTCGGCGCGGGGGTCGAGGCGCCGACCCACGGCCTCGGCGGCGTCGGGACCGAGGGCGGCGTGCACCCAGGCCATGGCCATGCGCCACGGTTCGCGGATGGCGGCCGCCCCTCCGGGCAGGCCCACCGGGGCCAGGTGGCCGACACGCTCGAAGCCCCGCAGGTCGGCCACGAGCAGCTCGCCGCCCCACAGGGTGCCGTCGGTCCCGAGGCCGAGGCCGTCGAAGGCCACCCCGAGCACCGTGTCGCTGCGGCCGTGCTCGGCCAGGACAGCGACGCCACGTGGGCGTGGTGGTGCTGCACGCCCACGGCGTCGAGGCCGGAGTCGAAGGCGTACTTCGTCGACGGGTACTCGGGGTGCAGGTCGTGGGCGACGACCTCGGGGGCGACGCCGTGCAGGGCGCACAGGTGCTCCACCGCCTGGAGGAACGACGTGTAGGTGGCCAGGTGCTCGAGGTCGCCGACGTGATGGCTGGGCACCACCATCGACCCCGTGGCCACGGCGACGGTGTTCTTGAGCCCGGCCCCGACCGCCAGGATGCGGGCGCGACGCCGGCTCGGGCAGGCGCAGGGGCTCGGGGGCGTATCCCCGGGAGCGCCGCACCATCAGCCGTCCTGCCCCCGGCGCTGCGCACCACGGAGTCGTCGCAGCGGATGTGGATGGGCCGGTCGTGTCCGAGCACGGCGTCGACGAGCGGTCCGAGCCGGCGCACGGCGTCGTCGTCGAGGTGGGCGATGGGGTCGTCGGACAGGTTGCCGCTCGTCATGACGAGCAGGCCGGCCGCAGCCGGCCAGCAGGAGATGGTGCAGCGCCGAGTACGGGAGCATGAGCCCGAGATCGGGCAACCCGGGCGCCACGGCGTCCACCACGTCACCCCCGGCGCGCCGGGGGGCGACGACGACGGGGCGCCGGGGTGACGACAATGCGTGGCGGGCGGAGGCGTCCAGGTCACACAGGCGCGCCGCCTCCTCGACGTCGGGCACCATCACGGCGAACGGCTTGTCGTCGCGGGCCTTGCGGCGCCGCAGCACACCCACGGCGCCGGCGTCGGTGGCGTCGGCGGCGAGGTGGTATCCGCCCACCCCCTTCACCGCCACCGTCGCCCCCGCCATGATCGCCGCCACCGCGCCGTGGAGCGCGGCGTCCCCCTCGGCCAGCGCCGAGCCGTCGGGACCGGCCAGGGCCAGGCGCGGCCCGCACACCGGGCAGGCGTTGGGCTGGGCGTGGAAGCGGCGGTCGGCGGGATCCTCGTACTCGGCCCGGCACGGCGGCGCACATGGCGAAGCCGGCCATGGTGGTGCGCGGCGGTCGTAGGGCACGGCGCGCACGATCGTGTACCGGGGACCGCAGTCGGTGCAGTTGGTGAAGGGGTAGCGGAAGCGGCGGTCGGCGGGGTCGTCCACCTCGGCCAGGCACGGCCGCGCACGTGGCGGTGTCGACGCTCACCGGCGCGGCGGGCCGATGCCCGGTGTCGCTCTCCTCGATGCGAAACCCACGGTCCTCGCCCGCGCCAGGCCACGGTGCGCCCCTCCAGGGTGTCCACCCGGGCGAGCGCGGGCGGTCGCTCCACGATCAGCCGGCACAGGTCGGCCACCGCCGACGCCTGGCCCTGCACCTCGATGAGCACGCCCTCGGCGTCGTTGCGCACGAAGCCGCTCAGCGCCAGCGCCACGGCGTGGCGGTAGACGAAGGGGCGAAATCCCACACCCTGGACCGTGCCCCGCACCCGCAGGCGGCGGCGCTCGGTGCCGGGGGGCGACCCGGGGTGGGCCACGTCAGCAGATGCGGGGCAGGGGGTCGCCCACCAGCATGTCGACGATCCGGGTCCCGCCGAAGGTGGTGCGCAGCACCACGATGCCGGGGGGATCGGCCTGGATCTCCCCGATCCGCACCGCCCTGGTGCCGAGCGGGTGCGCCCGCAGGGCCTCGAGGGCGGCGGCGCCCTCGTCCGGCGGGACCACGGCGACGAGCTTGCCCTCGTTCGCCACGTACAGGGGATCGATGCCGAGCAGATCGCACGCCCCCGTCACCGCCGGTTCCACGGGCAGGTCGGGCTCCTCCAGCACCACCGCCACCTCGGCGTCGCGGGCGAGCTCGTTGCACACCGTGCCTACGCCGCCCCGCGGTGGGATCACGCATCCAGCGCGTCGAGGGGGCGGCGGCGAGCAGCGCCTCGACCAGCCCACCGAGCGGGGCGGTGTCCGAGCGCAGGTCGGCCTGCAGCGCCAGGTCGCCGCGGGCGAGCATCACCGCCATGCCGTGGTCGCCGATCGTTCCCGACACGATGACGTGGTCGCCGGGGCGCACGAGGTCCGCACCGAGGCGACGGCCCGGCCGGCATCCACCCCACGCCCGCCGTCGTGATGAACAGCCCGTCGGCCGCCCCTCTGTCCACCACCTTGGTGTCGCCGGCGACGATCGACACCCCGGCCGCGTCCGGCCGCGCCGGCCATGTCGGCCACCACGGCGCGCAGCTCCTGCACGGAGAAGCCCTCCTCGATGACGAAGGCGGCCGCGATCCACGCCGGCACCGCCCCCGTCACGGCCAGGTCGTTGACCGTGCCGTGCACGGCCAGGTGCCCGATGGAGCCGCCGGGGAACCGAAGCGGCCGCACCACGAACGAGTCGGTGGTGATGGCCACCCGCTCCCCCGTCGGCAGCGCCACCACCGCTGCGTCGGTCAGGACGCCGTCGAGGCCGGGTCGACGTGGCCGGGACGGGCTGTATGCGCGGCGCCGTGCCCACCCCCGGCCCCGGGCCGAAGGCCTCGAGGAAGACGGCGTCGACCAGCGCCGCCGACGCCTTGCCACCGGCGCCGTGGGCCAGCGTGATCGACGTCGTCGCGCAGGCGGGGGCGGCGACGGCGATGCGCCTCGACGCGCTCGAGCACGACCGCCTCGCGCCCCGAGGCGTGGTCCGGCCGCGGCGCGCCGTCGCCGTCGGGCTGGCGTCGGCGGGCCCGCTCACGTCACGCCCACGGGGCCGCCCCTGGTCGCTCGCCGGGACCGGTCGACTCGGCCGACAGGCACCGCTGCACCTCGCCCCACAGGGCGAAGGCCAGCGCGTCCTGGGTCTCCTGGATGCGGTGCACGCTCGGCGACGCCACCACGAAGAGGTGGTCGACGACCCCCGGCGCGGCCATGTCGCCGCCGTCGTACCCGGCGAAGCCGACTGTCAGCAGTCCCCGGCGACGGGCCTCGGCCAGCCCGCGCAGCACGTTGGCGGAGCTGCCGCTCGTCGACAAGGCGGCCACCATGTCGGGTGGCGAGGCGTAGGCGATGAGCTGGCGCGAGAAGACGAGCTCGAACCCGACGTCGTTGCCCAGCGCGCTCAGAACGGCCTGGTCGGCCACGAGCGACCGGGCCGGCAGCGGCCGGCCCCTGGGGCGGGGACGCGAAGAGCGAGACGAGGGCTTCGGCGTCGGTGGCGCTCCCGCCGTTCCCGAAGGCGAAGAGACGGCCGCCGGCTGAGAAGCGCCGGGCCATGGCGCCGGCGGCGCGCCCGAGCTCCGCCGCCCACGCCGAGCAGCGTGTCGTGGCGCAGCTGGTGGCTGTCTCTCTCCTTGGCCGCGGCCGAGCGGGCCAGGTCGTCGAGGAGGCCGGCGCCGTCGCGCTCGGCGCCGTCGAGGAAGGGGTAGAGAAAGCCCGTCCCCGGCGCCGTCACGGCACTCCCTGCTCGGGCACCACCGCCACGGCCGAGCCGGCGTGGACGAGGACGAGGCCGCCGGGGCCGGGCATGTCGATGAGGGTGACGTCGATCTCCTCGAGCACGCCCCCGCTTCGCACCCTGGCCCGGCTCCCCGCCAGCACGGCCACCACCTCGGCCACCCTGCCCTCGTCGGCGCACGTCACGCACACCGCACCCTCGTCGGCGGGCGCCTTCTCGACCAGTCCCGGATGCTCGAGACAGACGTGCACGAGCTCCCACAGCAGGTGGTAGGCGAGGACGAGCCCGCCGTCGTAGGCGGTCGGCGCCCTCGTCCCCGTCGATCCACAACACGTGGTCGGCGGCGCCGGGCCGGGGCCGCGGCCCGGTCCCGATCCACACCGTGCGCATCCCCCAGGTCGGTGCGTGGCGCATCACGCCGGCCACGGTGTCGTCACGGGCAGGCCCGATGGCGAGCACCATGTCGCCGGCCCGCGCCCCCACCCGGAGGGCGGCCTCCACGTCGGGCCCGTCCACGCACAGCGCAGGCAGCGCCCTCGTGCCCACGACAACGGGATGGACGAACTCCACCGCCACGTGCCGGGCATGCCACGGCCACGTGGGCGACACGCACCACAGGGTCCCCCCCGCTGGAAGCGGCGCGCCAAGGCCAGCGCCGTGGTGGCGAGGTCACGGGAGGGTCCCGCCTCGGGGAGCACCTCTGGGAAGCCCATCCTGGGGGAGCACCGCCTCCGCCCCGGCTCCCGCCGGGTGCCCGGCACGTCGACCCACAGCCGCTCCCTCCCCGTCGGGGACCGCGTCCGATGCTACGCGAGCGCCTTCGGCGGTGTTCTCGCAGCACGGCCCCCGACCCGTCTCGGGTCGGCTACGCCGGCCGGGGCGCGCCCGCCGCGGACGGCGGCGCGGGCGCATAGGTCATCGGTCCCGATTCACAGCGTTGTCACAACAGTTGCGCCGAAACCCCTGGTCACGTGGGGTGCGCCGATACGCTTTTCCTCGGTGGGGGCACCAGGTCGAACCGTTCGGCCGTCCTCGGTGCCTGACGCGTACCCGGTGCGCGTCGACGAGGACGGACCGCAGGCCGCGTCTGGTGCCGGCGCGCCCGTGTTCGGGGGCGACGCGAGCGGAGCGGCCGTCGGGCCGGACCGACCGACGCAGGCGCCGTCCCCGGTGCCCGGCGATGCCCCGCACGGGACCGCCGACGACGGAAGCCGGTGACACGGTCCGCACCCCGCCGACGCCGGCGGGGACCAAGGGCACCGCGTCGGCGGAACCTCCGGCGCGCGGTGGGCGTCCTCGACGAGATGCGGCTCCAGTCCATCCGGGTCGGCGTGGGCGCCACGGTGGTGGTCCTCCTGGTGCTGTGTCTCTACGCCGTGCTGCCCGGCCACTACCCGCTGTCGAGCACACCGTTCTTCGTGCTCGTGGGCGTGGCCATCGCCGCCACCGTTCCCGTGGCCATGCTGCCCTGGGAGAGCCTGGCCCGGCGGGGCCTCGTGGTGCCCGTGCCTCTACGCCTGGTCCCTGGCCGACATCGCCATGGTGTCGGTGGGCATCGACCTGAGCGGGGGCAGCCACTCCGACTTCTACCTCGTCTACCTGCTGCAGTTCGTGTTCACCACCAACGTCACATACCCGCGCCGAGGCCGGGTGGTGCTCACCTTCGCCACGGCGGGCGCCTACGTGGCCGCCCTGGCCGGGGCGGGCTGGGACATCGGCACCGGCACCCTCGTCCTGCGCCTGGGCATGATCCTGGCGGCGGCGGGGGCGGCGGACTCCATCGCCGCCCAGCTCACCCGCGAGCTGCTCTTCCGGGAGCGGGCCACCATCGAGCACGAGCACCGCGCCAGCCTGTGGAGCAGGGTGGCGGACCTCGGACGCGAGCTCGACACGCTCGACCGCGACGCCATCCTGTCGTGGGCGGTGGACGCCGTGTGCCAACTCGGGTTCGAGGCGGCCAACGTGTGCGAGCTCGCAGACGACGGGCGCCACTTCCGCGTCGTCCACGCCCGCGGTCTGCCCGATGCCTACGTCCAGCACCTCCACCCGACCGAGCAGGGCATGGTGGCCTATGTCCTCGAACAGCGCAGGACCGTCGCCGTGGACGACTACACCGAGCTCGACCGCGCCCATCCGGCGCTGCGCGAGTCGGGGTTCATGACGGTCATCGCCACACCCGTGTGGGTCGAGGGGCAGATCGCGGCGGTGCTCGTGGGGGGCGACCGGGCCCAACACGCCGTCGAGGCCCAGGAGATCGCCGCCTTCGAGCTGCTCGCCGCCCACGCCGGGCACGGCCTCGAAGGGTCGCGCAAGCTGGAGCACCAGCGCCGCGACGCGGCGCACTTCCGCTCCCTCATCGAGTCGGCGCCCGACGCGGTGATCGTCATGAGCACCGAGGGCGTGGTGCTCGAGGCCAACCACCAGGTGAGCCGGCTCTTCGGCTACGAGCCCGACGAGCTCACCGGCAGCCAGGTCGAGATGCTGGCCGCACCACCGCTCCAGCACGTGCTGCGCGACGCCCGCCAGGACCTGGTGCGCAGCCCGCGCACGGTGATCGTGGGCGACGTCGAGGACATGGTGGGGGTGCGCAAGGACGGCAGCGAGTTCCCCATGGAGCTCGTCCTCGGCCCCATCGAGGCGCCCGAGGGCCTCGTGATCACCGCCACCGCCCGCAACGTCACCGAGCGGCGGGAATTCGAGCGCCGCCTCGCCCATCAGGCCACGCACGACCACCTCACGGGACTGCCGAACCGGTCGGAGTTCGTGGAGCGCCTGGCCGGAGCGGTGGCACAGACCGAGCTGACCGGGCCGCCCGTGGCGGTGTGCTTCCTCGACGTCGACCACTTCAAGTACGTGAACGACAGCCGCGGCCACACCACCGGTGACGAGCTCGTGGTGGAGGTGGCCAGGCGCATCGAGTCCACCGCCCATCCCGGAGACCTGGTGGCGCGCTTCGGCGGCGACGAGTTCGCCGTGCTCGTGCAGGGTCTCGCCGATCGCAAGGGGGCGGTGGCCTACGCCTGGCGTCTGCTCTCTGCCTTCGACCGCCCCTTCGTTCTCGACGGGGTCGAATGCTTCGTGTCGGCCAGCGTCGGCGTGGCCTTCGGCCTGCGCGGCGACGAGCCCGACGACGTGCTGCGCCAGGCGGACGCCGCCATGTACCACGCCAAGCAGAGCGGCCGGGCACGCGTCGAGGTCTTCGACGAGACGCTCACGGCCCGGGCCGCGGCACGGCTCGAGATCGAGTCGTCGCTGCACCAGGCGCTGCTCGGCGACCAGCTCTCGGTGGTGTACCAACCGGTGGTGGCCATCGACACCGGGGCCATGGTGGGCGTCGAGGCGTTGGTGCGCTGGCAGCACCCCGAGCGGGGCATGATCCCGCCGCTGTCGTTCATCCCCGTGGCCGAGGAATCGGGCCTCATCCTGCAGATCGGGCGGTGGGTGCTCGCCCGGGCCTGCAACCAGGCGGCGCAGTGGCTGGCCACGACGGGGGACGCCTCGGGCTTCACCGTGAGCGTGAACGTGTCGAACCGTCAGCTCGAGCACGACCGGATGATCGCCGAGGTCGCCGCCGCGCTCGATGAGAGCGGCCTGCCGCCGAGCTGCCTCGTCCTCGAGATCACCGAGAGCTTCTTCATCCGGGACCTCCAGGCCTCCATCCGGCGCCTGCAGTCGCTTCGCCGGCTCGGGGTGCGCATCGCCATCGACGACTTCGGCACGGGGTTCTCGTCGCTCAACTCCCTGTCGCGCCTGCCCATCGACGTGGTGAAGATCGACAAGTCCTTCATCGACGCCCTCGGCACGCGCTACGACGCCGTGATCGGCGCCGTGGTCGAGGTGGCCGGCGCCTTCGATCTCACCGTCGTGGCCGAGGGCATCGAGCGCCAGGAGCAGCGCGACCGTCTCCAGGACCTCGGGTGCCGCTTCGCCCAGGGATACCTCTTCGGCAAGCCCGCCGCACCCGAGGCGCTCGGGCACCTGTTCGTCCCCCGCGACGTCGGGGCGCCCCGAGGATCGGGGCCGGAGCTCGTCAGCGGGGCGTGATGCCCCAGCGCCCCGACCACGAGGCGCCGGGGTCGAGGCGGAGCAGGTCCTGGCCCGATCGCAAGGCGTCGGGCGGGCAGGTCATGGGCTCGACCGCCACCGAGGTGCGGCGCCGCTCGGGCGGCTCGAGGGTGTCGCCGGTGAAGACCATGACGTAGCCGAAGGCGCCGTCCATCCACAGCGTGACGCCGCGGCCCCCCGGATCGTCGAGGTCGACCCGGACCATGCCGTCCGGATCGGGCTGGAGATCAGTGAAGGCGGTGTCGAGCCGCGTGGTGCCGACCCAGCGCGGCGTGCGGAAGTCGTACTCGGAGCCGGCCACAGCCGTGCTCGAGGTGGGCAGGCCGCGCTCGTCGGTGACGAGCCTCCTGCGGGCCGGCACGAGGAGCGAGGCCGTGTCGATGGTGGAGCTCGACACGGCCAGGTAGGGGTGGAAGCCGATGCCGAAGGGGGCGGCCACGCGGTCGAGGTTGGTGGCACCCGCCGTCACCGTGAGGCCGTCGCGTCCGAGCCGGTACTCCATGGTGAGGGCGAGCAGCCACGGGTACCCGGGCTGCGGATGCAGGGTGCATCCCAGGCACAAGACGTTCTGGGCCCGCGACAGCACCTGCCACGGGAGCCAGCGCACGAGCCCGTGGATGGCGTTGTGCCGATCGGGCTCGTCCAGCGCGGCCGTGGCGTCGCGGCCCTCGAATCCGTAGCGGCCGTCCCCGAGCCGGTTCGGCCACGGTGCGAGCACCTGGCCGCGCCCCGCCGCGCACATGTCGTCCACGGCGAAGCCGTCGAGCACGTCGGCTCCGTCGACGGAGTAGCTGCGGATGGTGGCACCGACCTCGGTCACCACGAGCTGCTGGCGCCCGTGCCCGATGCCGAACTGCTCTCCTGACGGGGCGCTCGTGTCGGTCGTCGTCGTGGCGGGCAAGGGATGTCTCGGGATCCGGTCGTCGGGGGATGCGTGGTTCCCGCCGCCGTCGCTCCCGGCCGGGGAGCGGTGCGCGGGCACCGGTATGGTAGACGCCGCAGGTCCCGTCGGTGCTGGACGACGGGACGCGACGGGAGGACCGTGCGGATCCTGGTCACCAACGACGACGGCGTGCGCGCCCCGGGCATCGCCGCGTTGGCCACGACGGCCGCATCGAGCGGCCACGACGTCGTGGTGGTGGCCCCCTTGATCGACTACAGCGGGGCGGGGGCCGCCGTCGGCCCGGTCCACTCCCGCGACGGCATCGACTACGAGTCCCACGTCATCGACGGCCTGGGCGACATCCCCACCTACGGCATCGACGGGCCGCCGGCGCTGGCTGTGATCCTGGCCTGCGTGGGGGGCTTCGGACCGCGCCCCGACATCGTGCTGTCGGGCATCAACCACGGCATCAACGTGGGGCGCTCGGCCATGCACTCGGGAACGGTGGGCGCGGCGCTCACCGCCGCGCACTTCGGACTCCGGTGCCTGGCTGTGTCGATCCGCTGGGGCGAGGACCCCGTGCCGTGGGGAACCCCGGCGGCACTGGCCGGTGCCCTCGTCCCCGTCCTGGCCGGCGCGCCGGCCGGCACCACCCTCAACCTGAACGTCCCCAACGTCGCCCTCGGCGACCTGCCCGGCCTGCGCCGGGGCCACCTCGGCCGGGGAGGCACCATCCGCTCCGCCGTGCACGTGGCGGGAGGCGGGGAGGCGCCGCTCCCCCACGTCGCGCTCCCCCGGGGCCGAGCGGCTCGCTGCGCCTGGACCTCACCGCCCCCGGGACGAGCGTGGCGGCCGAGGCCGACACCGACGCCGGTCTGCTGGCCCGCGGCTACGCCTCGCTCACCGCCCTCGTCGGCGTGCGCGAGGCGGAACCGGGGGCCGGGTCCGACGAGGCCGTCGAGGCGGCCCTCGCCGCCCTCTACGCCCTCCCCGGGGTGGCACCCGGTGCCGAGCCCCCGGACCGGGACGTGGTCCCACCCGAGGAGCAGGCGGGCTGATCACGGCGCCGCTGGGGCGGCGGCCCCGGCGCCGCCCGGCGCCGTCCGGCGGGGACGAAATCCCTGGTCACAGCGGCAAAGTGCGGGGTTCCAGGCCGTGAGTGGCGGCGACGCGCCCGGCCCGGGGCCGGCCCGGTGGCTTGCGCACGGGCGAACAAGCGCTAACCTCGGGGCAACTCAAGCCATCGGCTGAGTCCACGCGGCAGCGGCGGAGGCTGTCGCCCGGGCCCTCAGGGCCCCGCTCATGTGGACCGCCCCGGCACCTCACCGTCTTCGGCGCGGCGCGCCCTGACGGCGTCCGGCCCTTCCGCGGCGCTCGATCGCCCCTGCCCGCCGACCCGTCACGCCCAGAGGAGGAAGTGCCTAACGCCGAACCCAGGGTCGCTCCGTCCGCACCTCGTTCGGACCTGTTGTCAGTCCAGGGCCGCCCGCCCTTCCCGGCGCCGGCTCCGCGAGACGAATGCTCACGTGACGGGCCACCCGCATTCCAAGCCCACCTGGAGCCCTACGGGGATCCCGCGACTTCAAGGAGGCGCAAGATGCGGAAGAACCGACTCTACGGCGTTGCATTCGCCGTGCTGCTCGGAACGGGGCTCGCAAGCCACCGTCCGGGCGCTCCTCATCACGCCGGCGGCGTCACCAGGCGCCCCGGCATCAGATTGGCATCGGTGGACGTACCCGCCGCTGCCCCGAGCACAACACCCGACCCGTTGGTCGGGAGCACGGGTTTCGTCGTGCTCCGGCCACCGGCTCCACGCGCCGTCGAGGCCCAATGGTCCTGGAAGGCGGCGCTCGAAGCAACCCTTGCCCCACCCCCGCCACCGCCACCTCCGCCCGTCCCGGCGGCGGTGACGCCGGCACCGACGCCGGCCACCCTGGCGGCGGTGACGAAGCCGGCCACCCACAGCGCGCCGGCCCCGGTGATCGCCGCCACCATCCAGCCGGGGGCGGCCGCCACCTCCCCCGCCGGGGGCGTGTGGGCGGGCCTGCGTCAGTGCGAGTCGCACGGGAACTACCGCGACGACACGGGCAACGGCTACTACGGGGCGTACCAGTTCAGCCTGGCCACGTGGCGTGGCCTGGGTCTGGGCGGCCTGCCCTCGGCGGCGACCCCCGCCGTGCAGGACCTGGCGGCGAGCCGCCTCCAGGCCAGGAGCGGCTGGGGCCAGTGGCCGGTGTGCGCACGGCGGCTCCACCTGCTGTGAGGGGAACCCCGGGGCGCCGTCGGCGCCCCGGGGGACGCCCCTGCGGGTAGGGTCGAGCCATGGGCTCGCAGGCTGCGGCACGCGGTGGCTCGACGACGCCACGTGGGGTCGGCGACAGCGACGACGACGACCCCGGCCTCGACGACCCCGGCCTCGACGACCCGGCCACGACGCCCGGGTCCGGCACGGCCCCGACCACCTCGGCCCCGACCACCTCGGGCCGGAGCCGGGGCCTCGTGGCACGACCTCGTGGCCCTCGAGCGCTCGGTGGGCCGCCCGCTGTCGCGGATCGCCGCGCTGTTCGAGCGCCGGCCCTACGAGGAAGGGACCATCGAGGTCGACGGCCTCCACCTCTTCTACGAGCGCCACGGCACCGGCCCGCACGTGGTGGTGTTCCTGCACGGACTGCTCCTCGACAGCCAGCTCAACCGCCGCCTGGCCGCCGACCTGGCCGAACGGGGGATGCAGGTGCTGCTGCTGGACCTCCCCGGCCACGGCCGTTCCGACAAGCCCCGCCACGCCTCGGCGCACCGCATGGACTCCTACGCCCGCTACGTGGTCGCCCTCCTCGACGAGCTCGGCATCGACGGCGCCGTGGTGGGCGGCGTCTCGCTGGGCGCCAACGTCAGCCTGCAGGTGGCGGTGCAGGCCCCCGATCGTGTGCGCGGCCTGCTGGTGGAGATGCCGGTGCTCGAGTGGGCCGTCCCCGCCGCCGCCGCCGTCTTTCTCCCCATGCTCCTCGGGGTGCACTACGCCGCCCCCGTGGTGCGCCTGGTGGCCTCGGGGGTCCGGCGCCTGCCCCGCACCCGCATCGCCCCCCTCGACAGCGTCCTCACCATGCTCACGCTCGAGCCCGAGGAGGCGGCCGCCGTCCTGCACGGCATGCTGGTCGGGCCCATCACCCCGACCTACGAGGAGCGCCACGCCATCACCGCGCCCGCCCTCGTCATCGGGCACAAGATCGACTTCATCCATCCCTTCACCGACGCCGATCACCTCACCCGTCAGCTGACGAGGGCACGGCTCGTCGAGGCCCGCTCCATCCTCGAGCTGCGGATGGCGCCCGCCCGGCTCACCGCCGAGATCGCCGCCTTCCTCGACGACGTGTGGAGCGAACCCTCCCCGGGGCACGAGCACGCCCTGCCCGCCTGAGGCACGGCGCCGTCCGGACCGCTGGGGGGGCGGCACGGCGCCGTCCGGGGCCCGACCCCGCTCAGCGGCGGGGCGCCCAGGCGTCGGGGTCCTCGGTGAGCTTGGCCACCGGGCGCGGCAGTCGCCCCGCCACCACGTCCTCGAGCGACACCCGCTCCAGGACGTTGCGCATGCTCGCCCGGACCGCCACCCACACGTCCTGGAGGTGCTCCGCCGCCCCCTCGTAGTGGGCCGCCTCGGGACGCAGTCCCCGCACCTCGGCCAGGGGGCCGTCGAGCGCCCGCATGACGTCGGCCACGCTGATGTCGCCCGCCGGGCGGGCCAGGCGGTACCCACCCTCGGCGCCACGCTGGCTGGAGACGATGCCGGCCCGACGCAGGTCGATGAGGATCGCCCCCAGGAACCGGGCGGGAAGCTTCTGCTCCTCGGCCAGGGCCTCAGCCGTGGCCGGCTCCCCCCTGTCGGCCAGCGCCAGCAGGGCCCGCATGCCGTAATCCACCTTCGCCGGGATGTGCACGACCGGATTCTGCCCGTCCCCGGTCCCCGCCGCCCATCGGGGGGCGGCTGGACATCCCGGGCCCCTACTCCTACTATTCCTATCGAATCGGTATATTTACTTGGTCTTCGGAGCGGGCCCGCCGGCACGGCGTGGCCGAGAGGAGCGAGGCGTGCACCACCCAGTCGTCACCCACCGAGCCCGGTCGCAGGGGGGCCGCCGGGGTCCGGCAAGGCACACACCGGTGTCGGTGCTCGCTGCCCTGGCCGTCGCCGCCCTCGTGGCGGCGGCGTGCAGCTCGTCGCCCACGGCGGCCAAGAAGCCTCCCAAGGCCACCACCACGACGAGCACCACGGCGCCGGCGGTCACCACCACCACCACGGCGCCCGCCCCGGTGCCGGGGCCCCCACCACCACCGCCGCCACCACCACGACCGTGGCCGCCCATGTGGCGCCGTCGAGCACGGGGGCGTGCTCCTCGAGTGGCGGCCCGCTCAGCACCTCGTGCGACGCCACGACGGCATCGCTGCAGGTGACCGGGGCGGGGGCCAACTCCATCCAGCCGTTCTTCGCCCACGCCTTCTACTACTTCAACCAGGCCGACCACGGCGTCAGCGTGAACTACTCCCCCGCCGGCAGCAGCGTGGGCGTCACCGACATCCAGCAGAACACCGTGCAATTCGGCGACTCGGAGATCCCCATCAAGACGCCCGCCGCGGGCACGGGGGGCACCATCCTGCAGATCCCGGTGGATCTGGGCGGGGTGGCGCTCAGCTACAACCTTTCCGGCGTGTCGTCGGGCCTCAAGCTCGACGGGCCCACCCTGGCGGGGATCTTCCTGGGCAAGATCACGAGCTGGAACGATCCCTCCATCGCCGCCCTCAACCCCGGCGTGAGCCTCCCGTCGACGAAGATCGTCCCCGTGCGCCGGGCCGACTCGTCGGGACCGGGCTACGACCTCGACCAGTACCTCATCGACACCGGCGGCACGACGTGGACGAGCTCGGCCGCAGGCACCACCCCCTCCACGCACTGGCCCATCACCAGCGTGGGCGTGGGTGAGCAGCTGAACACGGGTGTGGCCAACTACATCCAGCAGACCCAGGGTGCGATCGGCTTCGTCGAGTACGCCTATTCGCTCCAGGCCGGCTTCACCAACGCGGCGGTGAAGAACCAGAGCGGCGCCTTCGTGACGCCGTCACAGACGAGCATCGCCGCTGCCGGTTCGCAGGCCACCGGCCTGAGCGCGACCAACTTCAACATCGTGAACGGCGCCGGGTCGGGCACGTACCCGCTCGCCAACTTCAGCTGGACGCTCATCTACCAGAAGCAGACCAACACCTCGCTCGGGGTCGTGCTCGGCAAGCTCTTCGACTGGGTCACCACCACCGGCCAAGAGCAGGCCAAGGCGCTCGGGTACTCGCCGCTGCCCGCCAACGTGGTGACGCTGGCGCACCAACCCGATCCTGCAGCTGGAGAACTCCGCCGGCAAACCGCTGTTCTCCTGATCCCGCCCATGACCGGCGGGGGACCAACGGCGTGAGCACGAGCCTCCTCGAGGAGGTTCCTCCGCCGCGCCTCGTGCCGGTGGCCGGCGTGGCCGAGGGGCTGCGCCGTCGCCGGGCCCGCAGCGGCGGGCACGTCTACCTCGCGCTGCGCTTTGGCGGGGCGGTCGTCTTCGCCGCCCTGGTGGTGGCGCTCGTGGTCACGCTGGTCGATTCGTCGAGCCAGGCATTCGGCCATTCCGGCCTGGCCTTTTTGTGGTCGGGCACCTACGACGCCACCACCCACACCTACCCCACCGGCATCTTCATCGTCGGCACCCTGGTCACCACGTTCCTCGCCATCGTGCTGGCCGTGCCCGTGGGCGTGGGCACCGCCGCCTTCCTGTCCGAGCTCGCCCCGCCCTGGCTGGCCATGCCCCTGTCGGTCGCCGTGGACCTGATCGCGGCGGTGCCCAGCATCGTGGTGGGGCTGTGGGGCCTCCTCGTGCTCAGTCCGGCCTTCGCCCACCACGTCGAACCCTTCCTCAAGACCATCCCCGTGCTCGAGTGGTTCTTCCACGGGTCGCCCCTCGGGCCGAGCGTGCTGCTGGCGGGCGTGGTGCTGGCCGTCATGATCCTGCCCACCGTCGTCGCCCTGTCGCGCACCGCCATGGCGGGCGTGGCCCAGGCCGACCGCGAGGCGGCGCCGCGCCCTCGGCGGGACGCGCTGGCAGGTCATCCGCACCGCCGTGGTCCCCGGGGCGCGCACCGGCATCGAGGCGGCCGTCACGCTGGCCATGGGTCGCGCCCTGGGCGAGACCATCGCCGTGGCCATGGTGATCGGGAACTCCTACACGATCCCCCATTCCCTGCTCGACCCGGGTGCCACGCTCGGCTCGGCCATCATCAACAACTTCGGCGAGGCGAGCCCCGGTCTCGACAGGAGCTCGGTCATCGGCCTGGTGGTCGTGCTCTTCGTCATCACCGCCCTCGTCAACGTGGGCGGCCAGCTCCTGCTGCGGTCGCGGGCCAGAGCGACGGGGTCCGTGGCGTGACCTCGCTCGCCGACGCGGCCCCGTCCGACGCCGCCGTCGAAGCCATCGGGGCGCGGCGCGCCCTCGTCCGCGAGCGGGCCCGGCGCTCGCTCACGCGGCGCCGGACCGTCAGCCGGGTAGCGGTGGTGGGGTGCGTGGTGGCGGTGGCGGTATCGCTCGCACCACTGGTGGCCCTCGTGAGCTACACCGTGGCACGCGGCTCGCACGTGCTGTCGGCGGCGTTTCTCACCCATGACCCGACGCCCCCGGGCATCCCCGGCGGCGGTGTGTCCGACGCCATCGTGGGATCGCTCATCATCGTCGGCCTCGGGGTCGTCATCGCCGTGCCCGTCGGCCTGCTCACGGCGCTGTTCCTCCTGGAGCGATCGGGGCGCATCGCCACCGCCCTGCGCTTCTCCGCCGACGTCCTGACCGGCGTGCCCTCCATCGCCATCGGGATCTTCGCCTACGCGCTGCTCGTGGCGCCCGGCGGCGTGATCTCGCTGGGCCACTTCTCGGGCCTGGCCGGCAGCCTGGCCCTGGCCGTGCTCATGCTCCCCATCGTCATACGCTCGAGCGAGGCGGCCATGCGCGCCGTGCCCGCGCGACCACTGGGAGGCGGGGCTGGCCCTGGGCGTGCGCCGGTCACGCGTGGTGCGCTCGGTGGTCCTGCGCGGTGCGCTGCCCGGACTCGTCACCGGCAACCTGCTGGCCGTCGCCCGCGCCGTGGGCGAGACGGCGCCGCTCCTTTTCACCGCCATCGGCAGCCAGCTGTTCAGCACCAACCCGCTCCAGGCCATGGCGGCCATGCCCCTCGTCATCTTCAGCGACGGGACCCAGGCCTATCCGGCCGCCCAGGAGATCGCCTGGGGCACGGCCCTGGTCCTGCTCACCTTGGTCCTGGTGCTGAGCGTGGTGGCCCGCGTGGTGGCTGCCCGCCTCAACCGTCAGACTCGTTGACGTGGGCGCCACCCACGACACGACCACCCCGAGGAGCTCGGAGATGACCTCGAACACCCACGGCGGGCCGGCCCCCGCCGACCCGGGCGCCCCGGCGGCGGGCCCGTCGCCGGAGGGAGCCGCCGTGTCGCTGCGCGACCTCAGCGTGGCCTTCGGCCGCCAGCACGTCGTGCGCGACGTCACCCTCGACCTGGTCCCCAAGCAGGTGACGGCGCTCGTCGGCCCCTCGGGGTGCGGCAAGACGACCATCCTGCGCACCGTCAACCGGCTCCACGACGACACCGGCGGCACGGTGACGGGCACGGTGCGGGTGGGCGACCTCGACGTCTACGCCCGCGACACGAAGCCCGAGCTTGTGCGCAGCCGGGTGGGCATGGTGTTCCAGCGCCCCAACCCGTTCCCGACCATGAGCATCTTCGACAACGTGGTGGCCGGGCTCCGCCTGAACGGCATCCGCTCCAAGAAGATCCTGCAGGAGGCGGCCGAAGCCGCGCTCCACCACGCCGCGTTGTGGGACCTCGTCAAGGATCGCCTGCACGCCCCGGCGGTGCGGTTGTCGGGCGGCCAGCAGCAGCGCCTGTGCATCGCCCGGGCCCTGGCGGTGGAGCCCGAGGTGCTCCTCATGGACGAGCCGTGCTCGGCGCTCGACCCCATCGCCACGGCCAAGATCGAGGAGCTCATCACCCATCTCGCCACCGACGTCACCATCGGCCTCGTGACCCACAACATGTTCCAGGCCACGCGGGTGTCGCACTACACCGCCGTCTTCCTCCTGGGCGACGACCGCGCCACGGGCGAGCTGGTGGAGTACGGACCGACGTCGGAGATCTTCTCCTCCCCCCGCGACCCGCGGACCAAGGCCTACGTGTCGGGCGAGGTGGGCTGAGCGCTCCGCCTCATAGGACCGTGACGGACCTCATAGGACCGTGACGGACCTCAGGGGACCGTGACGGCCAGGCCGACCACCGAGGCCGGAGCGGCCAGGGCCACGCCCCCGGTGCTCAGCTCGTCGGGGAGCGATCCGAAGTAGCCGGCGTCACCGAAGCCGAACACGCCGCCGTCCGCCCCCACCAGCCAGTAGCCCTTGGCGTCGGGGGTGCGGCGATGCCCACCACAGCGGCGTTGGGGACGATGCCGTTGGTGAGCGCCGATCCGTAGAAGAGGGCGTCGCCGAAACGTGACACCGCCCCGTCGCTCTGGGCCAGCCAGTACCCCTGGCCGTCGGTGGTGGGCGCGATGCCGACCACGGGGGTCGGGGTCGGGGAGCCGAGAAGGGTGGGCTCGTTGCCGAAGTAGCCGGCGCTGCCGAAGGCGAAGACCCCGCCGTCCGCCCCCACCAGCCAGTAGCCCTTGCCGTCGGGGGTGGCGGCGATGCCCACCACGGGCGACGCCGGGGTGACGTGGAGGGCGGGCAGCGAGCCGAAGTAGCCGGCGCTGCCGAAGGCGAAGACCCCGCCGTCCGCCCCCACCAGCCAGTAGCCCTTGCCGTCGGGGGTGGCGGCGATGCCGGCGATGGGCGCCCGCAGGGTGACGGTGGTGCCGGGCAGGGACCCGAGGAACTTGGCGTCGCCGTAGGCGAACACCCCTCCGTCGGCGGCGGCCAGCCAGTAGCCCTTGCCGTCGGCGGTGGCGGCGATGCCCACGATGGGGGACCGCAGGGCCACACCCGAGGATGCGGGCGAGCCGTCCGTGGTGGCGCCGGCGAAGCCGAAGACCCCGCCGTTCGCCCCTGCCAGGTAGTACCCGGTGGGGCTGCAGGAAGGGCGGAAGCCGTCCCGGCGGGCAGGACCGCCCCCGCCACGGCCAGGGCTCCCACCAAAGCGGCACCCGCCATCCGGCGGCGGGCGCCGACCCGGCTGCGGCGCCGTGCGATCACGCCGTCGGTCGTAGTCGTGCTGCCACGGGCATCTTCGGCCACCGGTCGCTCCCCTCGTTCTCGCCGGTCCCGACCAATTCGGCCCAGGCGCCAACGTCTCTATTCAGAGTAAATCTGGTGTCTTTATAGGTTTACTCGATATACAAGCCACCGGCAAGACATGGACCCGGAGGACAAAAGGGTCTTGCGCCGCCGGGGCGGCGGCCTGATGCTGGGGAACAAAGACGATGAGCACTGCGCCGATCGGGTCGCCGGGCGACGCCGCCCGACGGTCACGGACAGGAGGCGTGCCCATGCGGGTGGCCCAGGGACACCGTGCACCGGAGGAGCTCCACTTCACCGAGGGGGAGCCGGACCTCGAACCCCCCGAGGAGCTGTGCATCTCCGAGATCGACGCGGAGACCCAGCTCGAGGAGGAGCTCGACAACGAGGACGTCCTCGAGCAGGACGTCGACGAGGACACCCTCGAGGTGACCCTCGAGGACCTCGTCCACGGCGCCGACGTCGACCTGGACGTCGACGGGGACCGACCGGAGGCGGGCGGCCCCGACGGCGAGGAGGCGACGGAACCGGGCCCGGAGGGGCCCACCGCCGCCGCCCTGGTGGCGCTGCCCGTCGACGACGAGGAGGATGCGACCGTCGACGCCGACTTCGAGGTCGGCCTCGACATCGTGCTGTTGGAGCGCCTCGCCCTGCTCGACGGCACAGAAGAAGACGGATCGGGAGACGGCGGCTTCGGCCCCGTCGCCCTGCGTCGACCGGGTGAGTTCGTGTGCCGCGGCTGCTTTCTCGTCCGCACCCGCACCCTGCTGGCCGACCCCGTCGCCTCCTTGTGTCGCGACTGCGCCACCTGAACCGGGGCGGCGAGCGGCTCGCCGGGGACGGGCTCGATCGGTCCCGGGCGCCGGGACGTCATGGGCCGCCCCCGGCGAGCCGCAGAACGGACACGAGGCCCGTGCTACTCGCCGGGGGCGGCTGGGTTGCGTCCTAGGTGGGCGGCACTCCAGACGCAACCCCGAGGCGTTCGCCGGTTCCCCGGTGTCGGCCTCAGGACAAGCATGGCGTGGGCGGGTTGTCGTCGGCAGGGTCCAAAGTCCCCAAGGGGAGCGCCCTCGGCCCTCTGTCGGCTACAACGTGGCGCATGGAAACCACATCGACGCCGACCGTGGGCGCCACGCGGTACCAGGCGCACGATCGCCGTCACCGGCTCCGCCTCCGGCATCGGGGCGGCGGTCCTGCGCCGCTTCGAACGCAGCGGTGCCCGGGTCATCGGTGTCGACCGCCACGACGCCGACGTGGTGGCCGACCTGGCACATCCCGAGGGCCGGGCCATGGCGGTGAAAGGCGTCGCCGACCTCGCCGGATCGAGCCTCGACGGCGCCGTGTGCTGCGCCGGGCTCGGGCCCCAGGTCCTGCCCACCGAGTCGATCGCGGCGGTGAACTTCTTCGGTGCGCTGTCGGTGCTCGACGGCCTGCTGCCCATCCTGGCCCAAGGTGAGGCGGCGGCCGCCGTCGCCATTTCGTCCAATGCGGCCACGCTCACGCCGCCCGACGCCGAGCTCCTCGGGTTTCTGTCCCAGGCCGACGAGGACGGCGCCCGTGCCCGGGCCGCGGCGCTCGACGGGTCCACGGTCTACGGGACGAGCAAGCTGGCGCTCACCCGGGCGTTGCGGCGACGGGCCCGCGTGTGGGGCGAGGCCGGGGTCAGGCTCAACGCCGTGGCGCCCGGCCCGGTCGACACGCCCCTGCTCGCCGGCGGTCTCGACGACCCGGTGCTGCGTCCGCTCATCGAGGCGCTGCCGGTCCCCGTGGGCCGCAGGGCCACCCCCGACGAGATCGCCGCCTCGGTGGGCTTCCTCCTCGACCCGGCCAACGGGTTCGTGCACGGGGCGGTGCTGTTCGTCGACGGTGGCAGCGACGCCCTGCTCGTCCCCGACCGCATCTGAGGGCGGCGGCACCACACGAACGTTCGGTTTCAGTCCTCGTCGGGCCTGGCCCGGTCGCGCTTGCGCGCCGAGCGCCGTCGCTTGTCCGCCAGCCGGCGGGCACGGGCCGAAGCGGACGGCGCCGTGGGGACGCGGGGCCGCTCGACCTGCAGCGCCGCTGCCAGTCGTCCCGACAGGCGCTCGAGCGCCAGCTGGCGGTTGCGCAGCTGCGAGCGCTCGTCACCGGCCACGGCGTGCACCGTCGGACCCAACCGGGCCAGGAGCCGAGCCCGCTGGCGCGGCCCCAGCGCGGCCGAGGCGAGGACGTCGAAGCTGACCTCGGCCCGCGTGTGGGAACGGTTGGCGTGCTGGCCGCCGGGGCCGCCGCTCGGCAGGAAGCGCCACTCCAGCTCGTGCAGGGGGATGGCGAGGCCGCGCGTCACCCGGAGCACGGCGCCGTCGTCTCGCCGAGCCGGCTCCTGTGCAGCGCCGGACGGCCCGGTGCTCGGGGCGGGTCCGCCGCTCGGGCGCTCGGGGCTCACGGCCCGGGCGGTCCCACCACCGGGTTGGTGAGCGTCCCCACGCCCTCGATGTCGATGCGCACCACGTCGCCGGGCACGAGCCAGCGGGGCGGGTCGAAGCTCATGCCCACGCCGGCGGGCGTGCCGGTCGACACGACGTCACCGGGCTCGAGGGTGAAGACGGCGGAGAGGCACACGAGCTGCTCCCAGCACGAGAAGATCATGTCGGCGGTGGAGGAATCCTGGCGCAGCTCGTCGTTCACCCAGGTGCGCAGGCGCAGATCCTGGGGGTCGACGATCTCGTCGGCGGTGACGATCCAGGGACCGGTGGGGCCGTGGGTGTCGAAGGACTTCCCCAACGTCCACGTCGGGGAGCGGTACTGCCAGTCGCGCACCAGCACGTCGTTGAGCACCGTGAACCCCGCCACGGCGCCGGGCGCGTCGGCGGCGCTGAGAGAGCGGCACCGGCGACCCACGACCATGGCGAGCTCGCCCTCGTAGTCGACCTGGCCCGACACGGCCGGGATCTCGATCGCCTCCCCGGGTCCGATCACGCAGGTGCGCTGCTTGTTGAACCACACCTGGTGCGCCGGCCGTGATGCGCCCGTCTCGGCCACGTGCGCCGCGTAGTTGAGCCCGATGCCGAGGACCTTGGGCGGCCGTGGCACCGGTGCGCGGAGCTGCACGGCGTCGAGCGCCCACCGCCGCCCGGGGCCGGCCACCGCCGCCGCCGCCCGCTCCAGGCTCGAGCGCCGCCCGCCAGCAGCTCGGCCATGTCGGCCGGGAGCCCCGCCGTGGGGTCGGTGAGGTCCACCACCTCGCCGCCGGCCACCACGCCGGTGCGGATGCCGGTCTGCTCGCCGGGCACCTCGAAGCTCACCAGTCGGGATGGGGACGCCACCGTACCGACAACCCTGCTAAGAGAACAGCGAATGCCGTTTCGCCGCGGCTCGACCGAGGAGGTCCCATCAGCACGGCTCGAGGGCAAGGTTGCCCTCGTCACCGGATCGTCGAGCGGCATCGGGAAGCGCACCGCCCGGGCGCTCGCCGCCGACGGGGCGGTGGTGGTGGTCAACTCCTCGAGCTCGGTGGAGGCGGGGCGCGCCCGTGCCGCAGTTCCCCCGGGCGAGCTACGTCCAGGCCGACATCGCCGACGAGGCCCAGGCGCGGATGCTCGTGGAGCGGACCGTCGAGGAGCACGGCCGCCTCGACGTCCTCGTCAACAACGCCGGGACCACGAAGGTCATCCCCCACGCCGACCTCACCGCGGCGGGCCGGCGGTGTGGCGGCGGATCTTCGACGTGAACGTCATCGGGACGTGGCAGGTGACCGGGCCGCCGTGCCGCACCTGCGCGCTCGGCGGTGACGGTGCGGTGGTGAACGTGTCGTCGGGTGGCGGGCCACACCAACCGCGTGGCAGCTCGATCCCGCTACGCCGTGTCGAAGGCGGCGGTGAGCCACATGACGCTCCTGCTCGCCAACGTCCTCGGGCCCCACGTGCTGTCAATGCCGTGGCCCCCGGGCTGGTGGACACGCCGTGGACCGCCGACTGGGACCTCGTGCGCGAGTTCGTAAAGGCCCATGCGCCCCTGCAGCGCTCGGGCGCACCGCGAGGACGTGGCCGAGGTGATCCTGGGCCTCGTGCACGCCCGCTACGTGACGGGGACGGTGGTGCTGGTCGACGGGGGCTGCACCTGCGCTGAGCGGTCGGGCCGCTCGCCACCGCCGGGCCGTCGGCCCGGTCGGTGTGGCCGGGGCCGGCTGCGCTTGCCATGATGTGGCCGTGCCCCACTACCGAGCTCCGGGCGTACCCGACCGCATCTTCAACCGGGTGGTGGCCTCGGCCACCGCCATGGGGCTGAGCGTCTGGGGCTCGCGGGTCCTGCGGGTGCGAGGCCGGAGCTCGGGCGAGTGGCGCACCACCCCCGTGAACCTGCTCACGGTGGACGGCCAGCGCTACCTGGTGGCACCGCGCGGCGAGACCCAGTGGGTGCGCAACCTGCGGGTGGCGGGGTCGGGCGAGTCGTGCTGGGCCGGCGGACCGAGCCCTTCAGCGCCGTCGAGGTCGTCGACGGTGACGCCAAGATCGCCGTCCTGCGCGCCTACCTGCGGCGCTGGAAGATGGAGGTGGGCCGGTTCTTCGACGGGGTGTCGGCCGACTCGCCCGATGCAGAGATGCGCCGCATCGTGCCCGAGCACCCCGTGTTCAAGGTCACCACTCCGCCCGCTTCCTGAGCGGGCCGCGGATCTGGGGGGACGTGTGGAATTCGACATCTGGCTGCCCACGGCCACGCCGTTCGCCACGCCCGAGCTGCTCGCCGCCGTGGCCCGCCAGTGCGAGGAACGCGCCGTTGCCACCGTGTGGGTGGGCGAGCACGTGGTGACCTTCGACGCCTACGGGTCGCACTATCCCTATGCCGACAACGGCAAGTTCCCCATGCCCGAGGCGTCGGGCCTGCTCGATCCGCTCACGGCCCTCACGTTCCTGGCCGCCGTGACCGAAACCGTGCGGCTGGGGACGGCCATGTGCCTGCTCCCCCAGCGCCACCCCGTCTACACCGCCAAGGAGGTGGCCACCCTCGACTGGCTGTCGGGGGGACGGGTGGACCTGGGGGTGGGCGTGGGGTGGCTGCGCGAGGAGTTCGAGGCGCTCGGCGTTCCCTGGGCGCGGCGCGGGGCACGCACCGACGAGTACCTCGACGTGCTGCGCGCCTTGTGGGGCGACGAGCCGTCGTCGTTCTCGGGCGCCTTCTACGAGCTGCCGCCCTGCACCATGTACCCCAAGCCCGTCCAGGTCCCCCACCCCCCCGTCCACGTGGGGGGCGAATCCGACGCCGCCCTCAGGCGGGTGGCGCGCCCGGGGCCGAGGGATGGCACACCTTCAACCGCGCCCCGGGCGATCTCCCCGGCGTCCTCACCGAGCTGGAGCGACTGCTCGACGAGGAGGGCCGGGCGCGAGGCTGACGTCCGGGTCACCGTGTGCCCCTACTTCAAGCCTCTCGACCCCGACGTGACCGAGCAGTACGCCGCGGCCGGCGCCGACGCCGTGTCCGCCATGCTCTTCGCCATGTCGCCCGAGGACGTCCCGGGCGCCTTCGACGTGCTGGACGCCTGCCGGGAGCGGGCGCTCGCCTGCTGACCGGTTTCAGGACGGCGGGTGCAGGCGGCGGGCCGCCCGGACCTGATCGGACCGGGTGGGCAGGAACACGAGCACCAGGACGGCGGCCACCGCCACGGCCACGGCCCCGACCACCATGGCCAGGTCCATGCCGCTCACGAAGGCCTGCCGGCTCACCGAGGCCAGGGCGGCACCGCGTGGGCCGCCCACGCGCTGTGCCACCGAAAGGGCGCCGGCCAGCGAGCCGTCGATGAGGTGGAGGATCGAGGCGGGCACCGGCGTGTGGGCCAGGGCGGCGCCGATCCGTCCCTGGTAGCGCGACGCCAGGAGGCTGCCCAAGATGCCCACCCCGAGCGCTCCCCCCAACTGCAGGGCGGTGCCGTTGGTTCCCGAGGCCACGCCCGTGCGCTGGCGCGGCACGGAGCCCATGACCGACTCGGTGCTGGGCGCGAACGCCAGCCCGGTGCCGACCCCGAGCAGCAGCAGCGCCGGCAGGGCACTGCGGTAGTCGCCCGCCACCGTGGTGCGCGACAAGAGCACCATGCCGAGCGAGATGAGGACCATGCCCGCGCCCACCACCGGCTTCGTCCCCACGAACCGCACGGCGACGGCCGACAGCGGGGCGACGACCAAGATGACCAGGGCGACGGGGCCGACGCGCAGCCCGGCGGCGAAGGGGCTGTAGCCCAGGGAGAACTGGAGGTACTGGGTGAGCAGGAACAGCGCGCCCATGAGGGCGAAGATCACAAACGCCATGGCGCCGATGGCGGCGCTGAAGCGCCGTGACCGGAAGAACGTGAGATCGAGCATGGCGTGCGTCGAGCGGCGCTCCCACACCACGAACAGGGCCAGCACCACCACGGCCCCGGTGATCGCCCCGAGCACGGGGCCAGACATCCAGCTCCGGCTGGGGGCCTCGATGATCCCCCACAGCAGCGCGCCGATGCCCACCGTCGACAGCGCCCGCCGACGGGGTCGGGACGCCGGGCGGCGGGGTCCTTGGACTCGGGCACGAGCCACAGGGCGAGGATCGCTCCCGTGATGGCGATGGGCACGTTCACGAGGAACACCGATCCCCACCAGAAGTGGGCCAGGAGCCATCCGCCGGCGATGGGACCCACGGCGATGCCGATGCCGGTCGTCCCCGACCAGATCCCGATGGCCCGGGCGCGGTCCCGCTCGGTGAAGACGTCGGTGAGGATCGACAGGGTGGAGGGCATGATGGCCGCCCCACCGATCCCCATGAAGGCGCGCGCCGGCGATCAACCGGTCAGGAGAGCCCGAGAAGGCCGACAGGGCCGACCCCAGGGCGAAGACGACCAGACCGGCCAGGAAGACGCCGCTTGCGCCCGACGTGGTCCCCCACGCTGCCCAGGACGAGCAGGAGCCCGGCGAACACCACGGCGTAGGCGTCGACGATCCACTGCAGCTCGCTCGAGCTGGCGTGGAAGTCCCGGGCGATCGAAGGCAGGGCGACGTTCAGGATGGTGTTGTCGAGGCTCACCACCAGCAGGCTCGTGCACAGCACCACGAGCACCCACCAGCGCCGGACGCCCGGCGCCACGCCCCCCGCCGCCGGTGGGACACCCCCGCCCGGGCGGTGAGCGGAGGGCCCTCGCCGGGACAGTGTCGTCGCCATGGCCCGTCTCCCGTCCCTCGGGGCCCGGGGGGCGGTCCCACCGGGAGGGGGCCCGAGCCTCGTCGTGGGCCACCCCACTCCCATCGTCCCCACGGCCACCCGCCGGGACCAGGGCCTTTGTGCCCCCGGATCCGGCCCCGCCAAGTCACACTCGTGTAGTTTTGCGGTCACCGGCCGTGACGACTAGACGGGGGGCCGACATGCAGGACCTCGATGACGAGACCACGCGTCGGCCGGCGGAGGCTGTCGGCCATCCCCGTCGAGCGTGACACGGCGCACAGCCGCTCCAAGGTGTCGGTCGTTCCCGCCCAGCGTCTGCTCGAGGTGGCCTCGGCGCTCTCCGACGGCGCCACCAAGCTGCACTCCCAGCTGCGGCACCTCGAGCCCTCCGAGCGCGACGCGTTGCTCGACCTCGTGGCCGACCAGGTGACGGTGATCCTCACGCTGTGGGCCGATCTGGTGCGCGGCGTCGTCTCCTCCGACGAGACGGAAACCCACACCGGCGACGTCTCGCACCGACCGGCCCGCATGCGCACCGAGGCCGGGCGCACCGAGTCCGGGGCGGCCGATCTCCACGACGGCGACGAGTTCGACGACGAAGAGGTGACCCGGCACCCGGCCCGCGTGCCGACCATGTCGCCCACGCTCTCGCCGTCGCTCTCGTCGGCGGCGTCGCCGGCGGCACCGTCCGCCCACCGGGGCCGGCCGGCCGACGGCCCCGCCGAGGCCGATCGTCTGGCGCAGCGACGAGCTCACCGGGGTGCTCAACCGCCACGCCGGGTTCTCGGCGCTCGGCCGCGAGATGGACCGCTGCCGGCGCGGGGCGAGCGGTTCGTGCTCGGCTACCTGAACGTCGACGGCATGAAGGCGGTGAACGACTCGCACGGCCCGCGCACCGGTGACGAGCTGCTGCGCAAGGTCACCGCCGCCCTGCGCGCCACGCTGCGCTCCTACGACGTCATCATGCGCCTCGGCGGGGACGAGTTCCTCTTCTCGCTGCCCGGAGCGGACATGGCCACGGCCGATCTTCGCTTCAAGGAATTCGCCGTGATCCTGGCCGAGGAGGCCCCCGGCTCGTCGGCCAGCGTGGGGTTTGCCGAGCTGCAGGAGCACGACACGCTCGACGACCTCGTGGCCGGGGCCGAGACCCACATGCTGAAGGGTCGCAGGACCCGGCGCCGGGGCCGGGGCTAGCGCCGCCCGGGCGCACAGGCTCCCCTCCCCCTTCGCACGTGCCCGACGCACCCACCGCCGACCCCGGCGCCGGCAGCAGCGGCGTCGTGTCAGTGGAGCACCACGGGGCGGTGGCGGTGGTGACGCTGCACCGGCCCCCGCACAACCTGCTCACCGAGCCCGTCCTGCGCGCCCTGGCCGACGCCCTCGGCGATCCGGGCGACGGCGCCAGGGCGGCCGTGGTGCGCTCCGAGGGACGCTCGTTCTGCGCCGGAGCCGACTTCCGCTCCGGCGACGCCCCAGACCCCACCGCCCGGGAGCGCTTCGCCCAGCAGACAGCCGCCTTCTACCGTCAGGCGGCCCGGGTCTTCGCCTGCCCCGTGCCCCTGGTGGCCGCCGTGCAGGGTGCCGCCATCGGGGCCGGCTTCGGCCTGGCGCTCGCCTGCGACGTGTGCGTGGTGGGTGGGCACGGCTGGTTCCAGGCCAACTTCGTGCGCCTCGGCATCCATCCCGGTTTCGCCCTGAGCGCCACCCTGCCCCGGGCCGTGGGCCCGGGCCGGGCCGCCGACCTGTTCCTCACCGGGCGACGCGTCGACGCGGCGGAGGCGGCGGGCATCGGCATCGCCCAGCGCCTCGCCCCCGCGGGCGGCGAGCTCGACACCGCCATGGAGGTGGCGGGCGCGATCGCCGCCGGCGCCCCGCTGGCCGTGCACGCCACCCGGGCCACGCTGCGCCACGACCTGGTCGACCTGGCTGTGGCCACCATGCGCCACGAGCTGGAGCAGCAGACGGCACTGGCGGGCACCGCCGACGCCGTCGAGGGGGTGGCGGCCGTGCTCGAGGGTCGTCCGCCCTCGTTCGAGGGACGCTGAGGCGACCGACCGTCCTCAGACGAGCTCGGGCATGACGGTCGTGGCGAACTCCTCCACCCGCGCCGCGCCCTCGGCCGGCCACCCGCACACGAGGTAGCCGATGCCCGCGGCCCGCATGGCGTCGGCCTGGCGGCGAACCTCGTCCCAGGGCTCCGACAGCGACAACGACGACGCCCGCAGGATCGACCGCGGGTCGCGCCCCGCCGCCTGAGCCAGTCCGTCGAGCTCGGCCGACATCTCCCGCAGCTGGTCCGGCGACGCATAGGTGTGCCACACATCGGCGAAGCGCGCCGCAAGCGGGAGCGTGCGCCGCCTCCCCGAGCCGCCGATCCAGATGGGCGGATGGGGCCGCTGCACCGGCACGGGGCGCATGCGGGCGCCGTCGAGGCGGAAATGCTGCCCCTGGTACGACACCTCGTCGCCGGTGAAGAGCCGGGTGAGCATCTCGAGCGCGTCCTCCAGGCGGTCGAACCGCCGTGGCGTCGGTGGGAACTCGATGCCGAGCTGCTGCGTGCTCGGCCTGGTACCAGGCCGCACCGAGGGCGAGCTCGAGCCGGCCCCGGCTGGCGTGGTCCACGGTCACGGCCTGGGCCGCCAGCACCGAGGGATGGCGGTAGGTGACGCCCGTGACGAGCAGGCCCAGGCGGATGGTGCTCGTCGACGGCGGCCAGCGCCGCCAGCGTCGTCATGCCCTCGAAGCAGTTGCCCGGCCCCTCGCCGTACATGGGGACGAAATGGTCGAACCCCCACGCCCCGTCGATACCCGAGGCCCTCGGCCAGCTGCACCCGACCGACCAGCTCGTCGAACTCCACGCGCTGCTGCGCAACATCGATCCCGAATCGCATGTCCGGACCCTACCGGTGGCACCGCGCCGGCGCCGTGGCGCCCACCGCCGTGCCCACCCACCGCCGTGCCCACCCACCGCCGTGCCCACCTGCCGCCGTGCCCACCCGCCGCCGTGCCCACCCGCCGGCGTCGTGCCCGCGGCGGCGGGGATGGGGCATGGTGGGCGACGTGGATCGCGCCACCGTCGACGTGTACGACCAGCGGGCGGGCAGTGGGCCTCGCGTCGACGACCGGTACGGCCGCCGCCGACGCCCGTCGCTTCGCCCGGACCGTCGGCGCCGGGTACCGGCGCGTGGACCTCGGCTGCGGGGCGGGGCGCTACACCGCCGACCTGGGGTCCCCCGTCGTCGGTCTGGACGCCTCACGGGGCATGCTCGACCTGTGCCGCCAGGCGGCGCCCGGGGTCGCCCTGGTCCAGGCGGACCTCGAGGCGCTGCCCTTCGGGCGTGGCTCGTTGCTCGGTGCCTGGGCCAACATGAGCTATCTGCACGTGCCACGCGTCCGGCTCCCGGCCGCCCTGGCCGACCTGCACGGCACGCTGGCGCCGGGCGCGCCGCTCGACATCCAGGTGCTGGCGGGCGAGTACGGAGGCCGCGCCCTGCCCGACGACGACATCGGCGGTCGCTTCTTCGCGTCGTGGGGCACCGACAGTCTGCGCGACGTGCTCGAGGGCGCCGGCTTCGTGGTGCAGGACATCGGTGCGGACCGGGACGCGTTGCGGGCGCGCTGCGTGCGGGCCCGCACCTTGCCCGACGTGGTCGGGCCCGGGATGCGCCTGCTCGTGGTGGGGCTCAATCCGAGCCTGTACGCCGCTGACGCCGGCGTCGGCTACGCCCGTCCCGGCAACCGGTTCTGGCCCGCAGCAATGGCCGCCGGGCTGGCGTCGCGCCCGGCGACCCCGTCCACGCCCTGCACGCGCACGCCGTGGGGATGACCGATCTCGTCAAGCGAGCGACCACGGGCGCCGGGGAGCTGCGTCCGGACGAGTACCGCGCCGGGTTGGCGCGTATCGAGCGCGCCGTGGCGTGGCTGCGTCCCGCCGCCGTCTGCTTCGTCGGGTTGGCCGGATGGCGCGCTGCTGCGGATCGCCACGCCGTGGCCGGACCGCAGACGAGCGATCTCGCAGGGCGCCCCGTCTACGTCATGCCCTCCACCAGCGGGGCAAACGCCGGCTCGTCGCTGCGCACGCTCACGGCGCACCTGGTGGCGGCGACGGCGCTGGCCGACGCGTCGGCGGCGAAGGGCTGAGCGCGCCCCGCGCCGTCACCGTGCCACGGGGCGTCAGGCCCCGTCCGGATTCTCGGGACGGGGAGTTCGGCGCCCGCACGGTCCGCCAGGTGCAGGAGGGCGTCCGGTAGCCTCGGCACTCGTGGTGACCGGCCGCGACACCGAGGTCGGCCGGCGGCGCGGCGGACACCGCCGGCGTCACACACGCCGGGCATGTGGCCGGTGACGGCGACGCTCATGCGGTATCCGGCGCTGTCCTGGGTGCACGGTGCGGGCCCCCGCCATGACGAACTGTCGGCATCGGCGGCCGCGGAGTACCTCGATCCCGCCTTCGGGCGACGCTTCGCCGAGCGCGGACTCGACGCGCTGGCCGTGGTCCGTGGTGGGCGCGTCCTCGACGTGGCGTGCGGGACGGGGATCTTCGCCCGCCTCGCCGCTCACGTGGTGGGGCCCGCAGGGCGTGCCGTCGGCGTCGACCCCTCTCCCCCTGTCGTGGAGGCGGCCCGGCGCATCGACCTGAGCAGCATCGCCGAGTGGCACGACTGGGACACGGCGGGCCTTCCGTTCCCCGACGGCTCGTTCGACGTCGTGGCGTGCCAGCACGCACTGCACCGATTCGACGATCCGGTGCGCGCCCTGCGCGACATGCGACGTGTCCTCGCCCCCGGGGGCCGTTTGGGCCTCACCACGTGGGGGCCGATAGAGGAGAACCCCGTCTTCGCCGCACAGCTGGACGCCACGGTGAAGTCCGGGCTGGGCGAGTCCGGCGTCGTGGAGGCGCTGCTCGACGCGTTCTCCCATCACCGGGCCGACGATCTGCGCGCCATGGTGCATCGGGCCGGGTTCCGCGACGTGTCGTGCCGCACCGTCCGCATGCTCGCCGCCTTGCCCCGCGTGGCGCAGTGGGTCCGCGTTACCCCACGCTGCCGCCGCTCTCACACGCCTGGCGCCACTGCGACCAACAGTCCCGCGTCCAGTTCCTGTCGCGCGCCACGGAGCTGTTGCGACCCTTCGAGCACGACGGGGTGCTCCGGGTCCAGGCCTCGTCGCGTCTCGTCGTGGCGCGGCACCGGCGTGACGATGCCGGCTCCGGGGATCCCCCCCGGCGGCACACCGCGGCGAGCGTGGCCCGGCCGGGGCGTAGTCTGAGGGCCGTGCCCGAAGACAGCGAGCCCCCCGGCTCCTCGGCTCCGGTCCCCCCGGGCCAGCCCGGCCCCGCCGGGCCCCGGGCCGGGTACCCGGCCCCGTGGTACGAGGCGGCGCCGGCGTCTCCCGGGGTCCCCGAGCACCAAGCCGGCTACCCCCACACCGGGGACGCTCCACCCCCGGGCTACCCACCCCCGCGCTACCCGGCTTCGGGCCACCCACCTCCGGCTACGCGCCTGCCGCCTTCCCCCCGCCCGGCTTCCCCCCGCCCGCCTACCCACCCCCGGGCGACGCGCCCGTCGGGGGCGGCTTCCCCCCTTCGTATCCCTCGGACCAGGAGCCGCCGGCCGGCACGCCGGGCCCCGTCGACGCCTCGGCGACGCCCCCGCCGCTGCTCCCCACCGAAGACGACGTCCGGTGGTCGGACCCCGTCGCCGGCGACACCGGCAACGTGCCCGGGCGCAAGCGCTCGCGTCGGCGATCGCTCATCACCGCCGTGTCGGTCATCGTGGTGGTGGCGCTCATCGTTGGCGGGGGTGTGGCCTACCTCATCACGTCGGGCCCGGGTCCGGTCCCCCGGGTGTCCCCGGCGGCGCGGAGCCTGCTGCGCTCCGCGCTGTCGGCGTCGACCCGCAAGGGGTCGTTCCACTACGTGTCGCGCTCGGAGTCCCAGGGGATCACCCAGACCACGGTGGGCGATGCCGCCACGAACGCCGGCAAGCAGGTCATCACCATCGGGCATGACACCTTCACCGTGCTCGTCATCGGCTCGGCCTGCTACTTCAAGGGCGACACCAGGGAGATGGTGCAGCAGCTCGGCCTGTCGGTGACGACGGCCACGGCCCACAACGGCGCATGGATCTCCCTCGCCCCCTCCGACGGGCCCTACGCGTCGGTCTACGCCGCCGTGACCACCCACTCGGCCCTGGCCGACAACATCGACTTCGTCCCCCACCGCCGCCTCGGGACGACGGTCCGCTCGGGCACCAAGGTGATGGGCATGACGGGGCCGCTCGAGGATTTCAAGGTGGCCGGGGTCACGCAGAAGGCCAAGGGGACCGCCTACCTCTACGTGGCCAGCGCCAAGCCCCACCTTCCCGTGCAGTACTCCGAACGGGGGACGATCTCGGGGCAGCGCAGCAGCTTCACCATGACGTTCGGCCATTGGGGAGAGCACGTCGACGTGACGGCTCCCACCGGCGCCATCAGCTACGGCTCCCTCGGCGCGCAGGCGGTCACCCCGTCGGGACCCCCGTCGCTCGTGTAGCGCGGCGCGGCCGGCGCCGGTCAGGTGCTTCGCCGGTAGCGCCACACCGCCAGCGGGACCAGGACCACGAGGAAGCCGGCGCACCACAGCAGGGCGGCGAGCACGTGGCCTCCGGTGTCCTGCAACCCGAGTTGGGGCCTTGGACCCACCATGAGGGAGCGGATGGCGTTCACGAGCGCCCCGATGGGCTGGTCGTTGGCGAACGCCCGCAGCCACGAGGGCATGGTCCTCGTCTGCACGAAGGCGGGCGAGGCGAAGATGAGGGGGAAGAGGATGGGAAAGGCGATCACCTGCGCCGTCTCGCTGTTGGAGGCCACCAGGCCGACGAGGGCGAAGCCCCACAGCAAGGCGTAGGAGAAGAGCAGCGCCAAAGCGGCGGCGAAGACGAAGTTGAGCGCGCCGTTGGGGAAGTCGAAGCCCACCGCCGCCCCCACCCCGGTCATGAGGAGGACGACGAAGACGTTGCGCGTCAGGTCGGCCGTGGTGCGCCCGGCCAGGACGGCCGAGCGGGCCATGGGAAGGGCGCGGAAGCGCTCGATGAGGCCCTTCTGGAGGTCCTCGGCCAGACCCACGGCGGCGCCGATCCCCCCGAAGGCCACGCTCTGGACGAAGATCCCGGCCAGGAGGTAGTCGATGTAGCTGAGGTGCCCGCTGATGGGGATGGCCCCGCCGAAGACGTAGCGGAACAGCAGCACGAACATGATGGGCTGCAGCGTCGAGAAGAACAGCGCCTCGGGAGTGCGCGTGTAGGCGATCAGGTTGCGCTTGGTGACGGTCAGGGTGTCGGCCACCACCCAGCGCAGGCGGGCCATCCCGGTGGGCACGCCGGGGGCGCCGGTGCGCCCGCCGGCGGGGATCGGCACGGTGGTGACGGCGCTGGTCATGAGTGTCCTCCCTGTTGGCCGGGGCGGTCCGGGCCCGGCCTCTGCGGCCCCGCTTGGCCCGGTCCCCGTCGTGCAGGGCCGCGTCGTCGTCGGGGGCGTCTTCCTCGGTGGGGCGCCCCGTGAGCGCCAGGAACACGTCGTCGAGGCTGGGCTCGCGCAGGAGGAAGCCCGTGGGGGCGAGGGCGTGCTCGTCGAGCAGGCGCAGCACCTGCATGGCCACGTGCGGGCCGTCCTCCACCGGCAGCTCCACGGTGGAGCCGACGACGGTGGGCGCCTTGCGCCCCACCGACTGCAGCACGGCGGCCGCCCGCCGGGCCGACTCGGGGTCGGGCAGCCCCACGTCGAGCACCGTCGCCCCCAGGTCGGCCTTGAGCTCGGCCGCCGTCCCCTCGGCGATCAGACGTCCGTGGTCGACCACGGCCAGATGCGACGCCAGACGGTCGGCCTCCTCCAGATATTGGGTGGTGAGCAGCACCGTGGTCCCCTCGCCCACCAGCTCCTCGATCATGGCCCACAGGTCGATGCGGCTCTGGGGGTCGAGACCGGTGGTCGGCTCGTCGAGAAAGAGCACGGGCGGCCGGGCCACGAGGGCGGCGGCCACGTCCAGGCGACGGCGCATGCCCCCCGAATAGGTCTTGAGGGGTCCGGTCCCCGGCGTCGGTGAGCCCGAACTGGTCGAGGAGCTGTGTGGCGCGCGCCGCACCACCGCGGTCGGCAGGTGGTTGAGCCGACCCACCATGGAGAGGTTCTCGCGGCCGGTGAGGTTCTCGTCGACGGCGGCGTACTGGCCCGCCAGGCCGATGCACGTCCGGACCTGGGCCGCCTGCGCCACGACGTCGTAGCCGAGGACCCGACCCGTTCCCCCGTCCGGCCGGAGGATGGTGGTGAGGATGCGCACGGCCGTGGTCTTGCCCGCCCCGTTCGGGCCGAGAAGACCGAACACGGTGCCGGGCTCGACCGAGAACGTCACGCCGTCGAGCGCCTTCACCTCGCCGCCGAAGGTCTTGCACAGGTCGTGGGCCTCGATGGCCGGGGTGGACGTGCTCATGCCGACGGGGCGGTGCCGAGGGATGCCTCGTGCGGGTGGTGGAAGCCGTTCCACAATTCCATGCCGTCGAGGGCCCCCGACTCGATGTCGGCCCGGAGTCCCTCGGTCCACGCCAGCTCCGCCTCGAGCAGCGCCGTCATGTACTCGTGCTCCACCACGAACACGCGTGGGACACCCATGTCGGCGATGTGCTGGCGCACGGCGCGGCGCTGGGTCAGCTCGCCTCCGAGGCGCTGGCAGCGCACGGCGAGCAGTCGGCCCGCGTCGGCGGGCTCGAGCACGGGAAGGTACGAGAGCCCCGCCTCGAACCGCAGGTACTCCTTGCCGGGGACGCTCAGCAGCTCGGCCAGCCAGTCCACGAGCTCGCGCCGATCCGCGTCGGTCAGCCCGTACACGGTGCGCTCGGGCCGCTTGCCCCGTCGCTCGGTCTCCCTGGGCCTCGATGAGGCCGTGGCGGCCGAGCGACTCCACCACCGTGTACAGCGATCCGAAGTTGAGCTTGACGCTGTCGTCCTTGCCCCGGGCCCGCATGGTGCTGGCCATCTCGTAGGGGTGCATGGGCCGCTCGTACAGGCAGGCCAGCACGGCCAGCGCCAGGGGATTGGTCACGGGGCGACGGGTCACGGCCGGAGGTCGGCGCCCGGGGCGGGCGGCCGCGAGGGCGAGGGCAGGGGCCGGGTCACGGCCCGATGGCGGCGGCTGAAGGGCATATCCGGAACCGGATAATAGAAAGCCGGATATGCGGCGTCAAACCGAGGGGAGCTGCACCACGGACCGCAGGCCGGCGCTGCGCCGTGCGGCGTCGAGGACCTCCAGCGCGGCGACGCCGTCGGCCGGGTCCACCGGGGGTGGGCCGCCGGCGCCCAGCATCTGCTCCACGCCGGCGTAGAAGGCGGTCCAGCGACCGGGCTCGCCCGGCACGGGCTCCCCCGCGTCGCCGTGGACGAGGCGGCCCCAGCGCTGCGCCGGCTCGACCCCGAAGGCGGGGTCGTCGGCGCGCATCCCGGCCCGCAGCGCGTCCTCCTGCCCGTCGAGGGCGTCCACCACGAAGGCCCCGGCGCTCCCGAGCACCCGCAGCCGGGGCCCGGGGGCGGCGGCCACGGCGCTGGCCCAGAGATGGGAGCGTCCCCCCCGTTCGTGGGTGAGGGCCACGAAGACGTCGTCGTCGGCGCCGCCCCGGCGGGCGTCGATCTCGGCGTAGACCTGGGTCACGGGTCCGAGCACCATGCGGGCCTGGTCCACCAGGTGCACCCCGAGATCGAGGAGCACCCCGCCCCCGCCCTGTGACGACAGGCGGTGGCGCCAGGCCCCGGTGTCGGGGGCGGGACGCCACCGCTCGAACCGCGACTCGTAGCGGCGCACCTCGCCGAGCGCCCCCTCGTCCAAGAGGCGGCGCAGGGTGCGCTGATCGGCGTCGTAGCGGCGGTTGTGGAAGGGCACGAGCGCCACCCCGGCCCGTCGCGCCGCGTTCGAGCATCGACCGGGCGTCGGCGAGGGTGGCCGCCATGGGCTTCTCCACCACCACGGCCAGGCCCGCGCCGACGGCGGCCATCGTGAGCGGGGCGTGCACGGCGGTGCCGGTGGCCACCACCACCAGGTCGTGGAGCGACGCCCTGTCCCACAGGTCCTGCGCCGTCCCGAGCACCGCCACGCCGGGGAGGTCGGCGGCCGCCTGGGCGCGCCGACTGGGGTCGGCGGTGACGACGCTCGTGAGCTCGAGGCCGGGGGTGGCGGCGATGAGCGGGGCGTGAAAGACGCGGCCCGCCAGGCCGTACCCGATCAGCGCGACGCGGATCACCGGTGCCGCCCCGGGCCCGTGCGCGGGGTGCCTAGCGTCCGACCGAGCCCCTGGTGCTGCCGCGCCGCGACAGGGCGTCGATCGTCACGGCGGCGATCAGCACCCCACCCGTGACGATGAACTCCCACTGCACGGCCAGGCCGAGGAGGTACATGCCGTTGTAGATGCCGCCGATGACGAGGCCACCGAGCACGGCATGCACGACCTTGCCCCTGCCCCCGAACAGCGAGGTGCCGCCGATGACGGCCGCCGCCACGGCGTACAGGACCAACTGGCCGCCGTTGACGTTGTTCGACACGCCACCCAGGTACGAGGCGTACAGCAACCCCGCCATGCCGGCGGTGACGGCGCACAGCACGAAGGCCATCGTGCGGATCATGGCCACGTTGATGCCGGCCCGGCGGGCCGCCTCGGGGTTGCCCCCGATGGCGTAGACGTAGCGGCCGTAGCGGGTGCGCTGCAGCAGGAACGACCAGGCGGCGGCGATGCCGAGGACGATGAAGATCACCCACGGGACACCGGCGAGCGTTCCCACGGCGGCACGGTTGATGTTGCACACGATGACAACGACCGCCCCGACCACGGCGGCGGCGGCGATCTTGATGAGCGTCAGCGCCACCGGCGGTGCCACCAGTCCGCTGCGGCGGCGGCGGCTGTCGCGCAGGAACAGGTTGAGGCTCCACAGGCCCACGATGAGGGCCATGGCGATCCATCCCACGAGCGGGGTGACGTGTCCCCACATGAGGTCGTAGATGGCATGCAGGTTGGCGGACCGTCCGATGAGGCTCGGATAGCCCGAGAAGGGCCCGAAGGCGAGCACGATGAGCAGGACCCCGTTGAAGATGAGGTTCCCGGCCAGCGTGACGATGAAGGACGGCAGTCGCAGCCGGGAGATGAGCGATCCCTGCAGGGCGCCGACGAGACCCACGGCCACGAGGGAGATCACGACGGCCGCCCACCACGGCCAGTTCACCGTCACCGGCTCCACGAGCTGCACGGCGATGACGCCGCCGACCACCCCGACATAGCCGATGGAGAGGTCGATCTCGCCCAGGAGCAGCACGAAGACCTCGGCCATGCCGAGCACCATGAACACGGCGCTCTGCTGGAAGAGGTTCACGATGTTTCCTGCGGACAGGAAGACGTGGTGGGGGCTGATGGCCTGGAACACCACGACGATGGCCACCATGCCGAGCAGGACGGGCAGCATCCCGCTCTCCCCACCCCGGATCCGCTGCCACGACGCGTGCAGGTACTCGCGCATGGTCTGAGCCATGATCTCGGGCGGGGCCAGGAGCGCGGCCCCCTCGGCCGAGGTCAGGTCGACGTGCTCCTCGGGCGGCGGCAGCGCCGTCTCCGACAGCGCCCCGGTGGAACCGCCGGGCGGCTCGGGGTCAATCCTCGCCATGCTCGACCGCTCCGTTCCCCGCGCCGGGCCCCCTGGCCGTGAGGCCCATGCCCCCCGTGGTCATGTACTCGATGACACTCTGCCGGTCGAACACCGAGATGTCGTCCTGGGCCACCAGCCTTCCCAGGTAGAGCACGGCAACCCGGTCGGCGACGGCGAAGACGTCGTTGAGATTGTGCGAGATCATCAACACGGCCAAGCCGTGATCACGAAGGCGGCGCACCAGGTCGAGCACCATGGTCGTCTGGGCCACGCCCAGGGCGGCGGTCGGCTCGTCCATGATGACGAGCTTGGAGTTCCACATCACCGCCTTGGCGACGGCCACGGACTGGCGCTGCCCGCCCGACAGCGACCCGACGGGCTGGCGGATCGACCGCACGGTGGTGACGTGCAGGCCGGCGAGCGTCTCCGCTGCGGCACGCTCCATGTCGTCCTCGTCGAGCAGTCCGCGCCGCAGCCGCTCGCGCCCGAGGAACATGTTCTGGACGATGTCCAGGTTGTCCGCCAGCGCCAGGTCCTGGTAGACGGTCTCGATCCCGAGGGTCGAGGCGTCATGCGCATTGCGGATCCGGACGGGCCGCCCTTCCCACCAGATCTGGCCCCGATCCGGCTCGTGGATGCCGGCGATGCACTTGATCAGCACCGACTTCCCGGCGCCATTGTCGCCGCACAGCGCTGTGATACCCGGTGCGGGGACGTCGAGGTTCACGTCGGCAAGTGCCTGGACCGCGCCGAAGCTCTTCGAGATGCCCTGCAACCTCAGGAGGGGTTCGTCCACGCTCGCCTCGGTCAAGTCGCCGTATTCGTCAGGTCGTCGTGCTTCCCACACTACGGCATGGTCGGCCCAACGCGGGACCGCCGCCGCACAAGGCGGCGACGGTCCGCGCGTCATGGCCTGTTGGAGCCGGTTACGGCGTGATGCCCGCTGCCGTGCAGACGCTGTTCCCCACGGCGGTGCACAGTGCAGACGCCGAGATGAACTGGTCCTTGATGACCGTGGACTCCATGTTGGAGCCGGTCACCCACTCCGGGGTGAGCAGGGAGGCAGGCTGTGCCGACCCCGTCACACCCTTGGGCGGCGTGGTGGTCGAGTTCACCAGAGCCGTGGGCGGGGTCTTGCCGGCGCGGAGGATGGTGGCCAGGGCGACTGCGTCCTGTGCCTCCTGGTAGATCGGCTTGTAGACCGACCCGCACTGGTAGCCCTGGAGGATCCACTCCATGCCCTGCAGCGTGGCGTCCTGACCGGTGGTCGGGACCTTCTTGGGACCGACACCCTTTGCCTTCAGGTCACCGATCACCGCGTTGGCGAGACCGTCGTTGGCCTCGACCGTGGCGTTGATGTTCGTGTGGGCGGTGAACTGCTGGGTGAAGATCGTGGCACCGGTGGCGTTCACCCATCCGGGGGTGATCTGGTCGCCCACCAGGGTGTAGCCCTTGCTGTTGGTGAGACCGGCCGTGAGCGGCGTGGTCTGGCTGTTCCAGATCACCGAGTTGTAGCCCTGGGCGAACGACACCGCGTTGGGGTCGGTGTCCTCACCGCCGTCGAGCTCGAACACCTCGGGCTTCGAGATGCCCCACGATGACACGCACTGCTCGAATCCCTGGCCGATGAGCTGGCCCACCTTGAAGTTGTTGAAGCTCACGTAGTACGTGTTCGTCCCCGTGAACGTCGCCCGGTCGTAGCTGATGACGGCCACGCCGTGGCTCTGGGCGTAGGACTGGACCTCGGACCCCACGGTGGAGTCGATCGGGTCGAAGACGAGCACCTTGGCGCCTTCGGTGATGTCGGCCTGCGCGTCGGCGAGCTCTGTCGCGTCGACGCCGAGGGCGTTGTCGATCTTGAAGTCAGAGGAGCTGTACCCGGCGTCGGTGAACGCCTTGGTCAGGTAGGGAGCGTCGAAGTCGACGTACCGGGTCGACGACGTCTCGTCGGGCAGGATGACCCCGACCAGACCACTTCCTGCCGACGTGAGGGGCTTCAGCGCCGACATCTCGGAGAAGTTCACGTTGAACGACGACACGGTGAGGCTCGACGGCACGGCTGCCGCCGGCTTGCTCGTCGTGGTCGTTCCCGACGTGGACGGGCTGCTGCTACAGGCAGCCATGAGGCCTGCCAGTGCCAGCACGGCCACGGCGACACCTAACCGCCGCGATCGGCTGATGTTGCGAACGTTATCCATGTGCTCGGTCCTCCCTAATCGGCAGCCGACATGACTGCGCTCAGTGTGCAACTGCTCGCACCACAGCCGAGGCCAAACCCGCCCGTAGCACAAACGTCATATCCGCCCGCCAGCATGCCGCACCTCGCTGCCGGTCGACAGGGTCGAAAGTCCCTGGTGACGTACCACGTAGCGGTGCCATCGCCCCTGTTGTCGGGTGCACCCCTTTGATCACCGGATAGAAACCTAGCGTTCCCCATCGTCACGCGCTTGCAATCTCTTCGTGCATCAGATCACAAGCTCGCCTCGCACGGGGAGATGGTCGGACCCGAGGACGACGAGCACCGATCCGCTGCCTTCGACACCACCGGTCACGAGGATGTGATCGCTCTGCGCCAAGGGCCGGGGCAACCACGTGGGCCACGTCCTTCCCCGCACCACGCGCCTCCACCCCGGCAGCATGGCGAGGAGCGGAGGACCCCACATGTTCATGTCACCGGCCAGCACGCCGCCGCGACCCGCGCCCGCGCCCGTGTTCGCGTGCGTGCCGTGGGCGACGCGTCCCAACCCCTCGGCGCGCAGGCGGCGACGCAGAGCGGCGACGTGGCGCGGTGAACCCTGACGGAGATGGGCGAGATGGGTGCCCACGACGGGGAAGGGCTCGTCGACCCCTTCGAGGACCACCTCGACCACCACCGCAGCGCGCCGTGCCGGGTCACCACGCAATTGCGGCAGCTCGATGGTCCAGGTGCGCTCGACGGGCAGGCGGGTGAGCACGGCGACGCCCCACGTGCCGCGCTCCGCCTCGTGCATCGCCGTCACGGCCCGACGGTCGACCCGGCCCGGACGGCGACGGGCGATGCGCAGGCCGAACGAGCTGCGCGCCCACGAGATGTGGGCCCCACCGCCGCCCGACGTCCACCGGCGGCACGAGGATGCGACCGCGCGCCAGCACGAGCTCGTGCGCCACGTACCCGAGCGCCTCGGCCACCTGCGCCGCCGAGGAGGACCCCCCGTCGGGTGTCCACGACTCCTGGAGCACGAGGACGTCGGCGTCGATGCGCCGGCAGGCGTCCACCACGTCGAAGGGACGTCCCCAGCCGTCGACCCCCCCGTGCACGTTGTAGGTCGCCACCGTCAGGCGCGCCATGAGAATGCGGAGGCTACCGAGAGCGGCGGTCCGCGCCGCGCCATTCCGCCCGGGGGTCGGGTCGGGGCCCACCAACGGGACCGGGCTCCGTCGGCATTCCTCGCCCGCCCTCGGTCCGTCTGCCCCCACCGGGGTCATGCCGGCGCCGCGCGCTGCTCCCATTGGGGATGGCACGCCAGGCAGGGGCAGGGACGGACCGGCCACGCTGCGCGGCGGTCGGGACATGCACCCTGCGTGAGCTGCTCAACCAGGCGGCGGCCGCGCCCAATAGCAATTGGGATGGCGTTGTGTCGAATGGACGAAGCGGTCCCCGTGGCAACCCCCGTGCCGCCTCCCGGTCCGCCGCGCAAGCTCCGCAAGCGGGGCCTCGTGACACTGTCCGCCGGCCTGTTCCGGACCCGACGCCCCCGGCTGTCGGCCTCCGTCGCCCCCACCCGTCGCCACGGCACGCCGAGCCGGGGCACCGGGTCGACCCGAGCCTGCGCTTCACCGACCCCCGGCGCACGCCGGCAGGGGACTTCGCCGCCACCGCCGTCGCCAACGACGCCCTCACCCGCGCCCTCATCCCCGGACCCACGTCCTCGTGGGACGAGGTGTCGGACTTCTGCCTCAGCTACGACGGCTTCGCCTACTGGAACGACCTGCCCGAGCTCGCCACCCGGGCCGTCCGCACCTGGACGCGCCACGGCGCCCTCCCCGCCACGCTCGACGAGCTGCGCGCCTGCCTGTTCTACGAGCAGCGCCGGCGGCACCACTTCGGCGAGGAGCCGAGCGGACGGTCCGCCACGTACATCCGCGCCCTTCTGGACGGCGTGGAGGCCCTGCTCCCCGTCCCCGCCCCGCGGCCGTCGGTCCCCGGGGTCGGCCCCCTCGCCGATCCCCGCGTCCGGGTGGCGCCCGAGGCGCACGTGCGCATCGTGTCCGCCCACCACGCCGAGACGCCCCGGCTCCGGCCCGTGCCGGCCGTGGCGTCGATCCGGCCACTGGCCCCACCGCGCGTCCGGCCCGTGCCCGCCGTCGAGGCGCACGTCCAACTGGTGTCGTCCATCGAGGCCGAGGGCCGGGGCACGACCGTGCTCACCACCGACTGTCCCCCGGACCGGGACATGGGGTCGTCGCTCTCCGCCCGTCATGCCCAGTCGCGCCATCCCTCGGCCTACCGGCCCGCCCCCCACGACACCCACCCACCGCGTCCGGGCAGTGCCGAGTTCGTGCCCATGCCGTGGGCCGAACCCCTCGCCAAGCCGCCCGTCATCGCCCGCCGACCCCGGCCGCTGCGGCAGGTCGAGCAGCCCGCCGCGCTGGCCCGCATCAGCGTCCTCCCCCGGCCCGTGCCCGCACCTGGGCGCGCCCCGGACCTCGCCGCCGCCCCGGCACCACAGGCCACCGCCTTCCTCCACGACGACGACGGGTACCGGGCCTGGCTGGCAGCGCATCCCGAGGGGTTCGTCCTCAACGTCACCCGCAGCGCAAGCGCCGCCTCGGTGCTGCACCGCGCCGGCTGCTCGACACTGCGGGCGGGAACCGGCACCGGGCAGCGGGCCACAAGGCGGGCCCCCAAGGTGTGCGGGGAGGCCGCCGCCCTCGAGAAGTGGAGCGCGGCCGGCGGCACGGCCGTCGCTCCGTGCCGTCACTGCCTCAGCTGAGAGGAGCTCGGCCCGCAAAGGTGGACGGGCCGACGGCGGGGACGCCGGGCGTCACCGTGATGGCGACGTCCCACTCCCCCAGAGCCAGCAGGGCCTGGTGGATGGCCAGGGTCGCCTCCCCCAACCCCAGGACGGCGCGGTCGACGTCGTCGTTGCCGGTCGCGTTCCACAGCCTGTCCATCGCCTCGGCCGCCCACCGGAGGTGCACCACCGCCTGCGCCACGTCGTCGTCGATCCCCGCCACCACGACCTCCTGCCTTCGTGCCGCCACCCGCAGGCACGGCCCTCGCTGCCCGTCAGGGTGAACGACACCCGGGGTCGGGGAGCAGGGTCGAAGGTCACCAATCGGCGGGCACAGGGCCGGTGCCCCACGGCCGGCCCTAGTGTGGTCCCGTGCTCCTGGTGGCAGCCGCGCCCGAGCTCGACCGTCACGACGTGGGACCCTCCCACCCCGAGCGCCAGGCCCGGCTGGGCGCCGCGCTGGCCGGGATCGACGACGCGGGACTGCGTGACGGCGTGATCGGCCTCGCCCCCCGGCGCGCCACCGAGGACGAGCTCTCCCTGGTCCACCCCGTGTCCTACCTCGAGGCGCTCCACGCCTTCTGCGACGCCGGGGGCGGTGCCCTCGATCCCGACACGGTGGCGGTTCCCGGCTCCTGGGACACGGCCCTGGTGGCGGCGGGCGCCACCCTGGCCGCCGTCGACGCCCTCGAGCGCGGCCAGGGTGACGTGGCCTTCGTCGCCGCCCGGCCCCCGGGGCACCACGCCCTGCGGGACGAGTCCATGGGCTTCTGCCTCCTCAACAACGTGGCCGTGGCCGCCGCCCGGCTGGCCGAACGCGGGGAGCGGGTGCTCGTCGTGGACTGGGACGTGCACCACGGCAATGGGACGCAGGCCATCTTCTGGGACGACCCCCGGGTCCTGTACGTGTCCACCCACCAGTGGCCCCTCTACCCCGGCACCGGTCGCGTGGGTGAGACGGGCGGGCCCGGCGCCCCGGGCCTCACCGTCAACGTCCCGCTGCCGCCGCGGGCCACGGGCGACGTCGTGCTGCGCGCCCTCGACGAGGTGGCCGCCCCCGTGGTGGCACGCTTCTCCCCCACCTGGGTCCTCGTGTCGGCCGGCTTCGACGCGCACCGCGCCGATCCCATGGCCGGACTCTCGCTCACCGCCGGCGACTTCGCCGACCTGGCCCTGCGGGTCCGGGACTTCGCTCCCCGCCCCGGCCGGCTCGCCGTCGTGCTCGAGGGGGGCTACGACCTGCCGGCCCTGCGCGCCTCGGTGGGCGCCACCCTGGCGGCGTTGATGGGGACGTCGTTCCGGCCCGAGCACGCCTCGAACGGGGGGCCGGGCGCCGAGGCCGTCGACACCGCCCGGCACGTGCACGCCCACCTCGACGACACCGCGTCGGAGGCGCCGCCCCGGTGAGCGCGCCGCGTCGCATCGTGGTCGGGGTGGACGGCTCGCCGTGCGCCCGGCGCGCCCTGTGCTGGGCGCTCGACGTGGCGCCGGCGCTCGGCGCCGAGGTGGTGGCCGTGCACGCCCTCGGACTGCTCACCCACCTCGGGGCCGGAGCAGAGCCGGCCGAGAGCCACCGGCGCAACGTGCAGGACGCCTTCGACGAGGAGTGGTGCGCGCCGCTGCACGCATCGGCCGTGCCCAGCCGGCGCCTGCTCGTGGACGGCAATCCCGTCACCGCCCTGCTGACGGCGGTGACGGACCTCGGCGCCGACCTGATCGTGGTGGGAAGCCGCGGCCACGGGGGCTTCCCCGGCCTGCAGCTCGGCAGCACCAGCCATCAGCTGGTGCAGCACGCCACCACACCGGTGGTGGTGGTGCCACCCGAGGTGTCGGACGCGGAGCCGGGGCGCTGAGCTCCCCGGGGGATCGGCACGGCGGCGTGCTAGGACGGCGCCCATGACCTCGAGTGCCCACGACCACCCTCGGCCCCACCGCTGCCGCCGCCGCGCACGGTGGAGGTGGCCGACGGGGTCTTCGCCTTCGTCCAGCCCGACGGGGGGTGGTGGATCAACAACACCGGCTTCGTGGTGGGAGACGGCGCCGTGGTGTGCATCGACACCTGCGCCACCGAGCGCCGCACGCGAGCCTTCGCCGACGCCGTGGACGCCGTGGCGGCCGCCCGCCCGACGGCTCGTGCCCGGGCGCGCACGGTGGTCAACACCCATCAGCACGGCGATCACACCAACGGCAACTGCCTCTTCCCCGAGGCCACCCTGATCGGCCACGCCGGGTGCCGCGACGGCATCAAGGCGCTCGGCATCCTTCGCCCGGCGGGCATCTGGGAGGAGGTGGACTGGGGCGAGCTCGAGCCCGCACCCCCGTTCGTCACCTTCGAGCACCGCCTCGACGTCTTCGTCGACGATCTGCGCCTCGAGCTCCACCACTTCGGCACGGCGGCCCACACCACCAACGACGTCGTGGCCTGGATCCCCGAGCGCGGCGTGGTGTTCACGGGCGATCTCGTCTTCAACGGGGGCACGCCCTTCGTCCTCATGGGATCGGTGGCCGGGTCGCTCGTGGCCCTGGACTCCCTGGCCGAGCTCGACGCCGAGGTCTTCGTCCCCGGCCACGGCGAGCCGTGCGGACCCGAGGTCATGGACGTGGCCGGCGCCTATCTGCGCTTCCTGCAGACCACGGCGGACGAGGCGGTGCGAGCCGGGCTCACCCCCCTCGAGGCGGCGCGCCAGGTCGACCTGGGCGAATTCGGATCGCTCCAGCACCCCGAGCGCCTGGTCGGCAACCTCCACCGTGCCTTTGCCGAGTGCGCCGGTGCGCGGCCCGGCGATCCCCTCGACATCGTCGCCGCCTTCGCCGACATGGTGGCCCTCAACGACGGCCGGCCCCTCACCTGCCTGGCGTGAGCTCAGCCCTCGAGACGGGCCGGTCCCCCTTCACGTCCGCTGATCGTCTCGGCCGCCGCCTCCACCAGCTGGTGGGCGAGGTCCGACAGCGCCCGGGCGGCGGCGAGCTCCTCACCCACCATGGGCAGGTTCGGGTCAACGGGATTGCGCCGTGCCCTCCCCCACCCGGTGAAGGTCGCTCCCCGCAGCACGATCGACGCCCGCGCCTCGGTCTCGTCCCCGTCCTCGTGGAACGTCATCTCGATCTCCGACGTCTCGATCATGGAGACCTCCTGTCCTACGTACCAGGCTAGGCCGGCGCGCCGGGAACGGCCGCCGCCGTGGGCCTCTGCCGTCGGCCGCGGCCCGACGGGGACCGGGACCGCCTCCGGCACCCCGTTGGCCGATTGTTGACGGCGGATAGAGGATCCGGTGAGCCGGGCCTGGCAGGGTGGCCAGGCGAACGATTCCGGGTCGGCCCGTCGCGGCCGCACTGTTGGGGGGACCATGTCGATCGTCGACGACGCGCAGGGCGTGGACAGCGAGGTCCGCGACACGACGGGCAAGGACCGCCGCGACAGGCGTGGCCAGAAGGGGCGAGACACCGGGCTGTGGCATGGAGCGGACCCCACCGGCACGGCCCGGGGCCGGATGGCGGTGATCCCCCCCAAGAACAAGAAGGCCCTGGACCCTCCGGTCTTCGCCCCCACATCGTCGACCGAGCAGCTGTGGAAGAGCAGGATCGAGCTCGTCGTGTCCGCCGGCGTGTCGGGGGACGCGGCGCGCCAGGCCACCGTCCGGGCCCGGCGCGAGCGGTCGGAGGAGACCTTCGACGCGTTCTGCGCCCAGTCGCGCGTCGGAGCTGCGGCCCGTTCTGGAATCGAGCGCGACGCTGCTGCGGCAGTGGGGCCTCACCACCAGGGTGACCGAGACGCTGCGTGACCACCCCAGCCGGCTGCCGCGCATCTTCGACCTCTCGCTGTGGATCGACCGCTTCGCCCAACGCGGGCCGGGACGACTCACCATCACGGCCACCGAGTCGTGCGACTTCGTGCGGGTGAAGCTCAAGGTCGGCCCCACCTGGACCGGGGACGTGCACGAGCACGTCGGCACGACCGTCGCCCGCGACCTGTCCGACGCCCTGGTCGGGGGGCTGGTGGCGACGCTGGTGGAGCGGATCTTCGAGCCCTGACGAGCGAGGCGGCCCGCTAGCCGGCGCCCGGGGCGAGGCGCTCGGCCAGGTAGGCGAGGGCCAGCGGGTAGCGCCAGCCGATGCCGCCGTGGCCGGCCTCGATGAGCTCGAAGTGCACGTCGGTCAGGCCGATGCCCGCCAACGCATCCCGGAACGCCATGGCCCCGACGTCCAGGAACCACTCGTCGTGGGTGCCGGCGTCGATCCACACCGCACGAAGCGAGCGCAACGCCTCGGCGTGGCGCTCGACCATCCTGACGGGATCGAGCGCCAGCCATCGGGCCCACACGTCCTGGCGCAGCACGCCCGTCACGGGATCGAACGGCAACACCGGCGTCCCGTCGTCGGCGGCGGAGAAGCACGCCGACACGCCGAGCATCATGAGCAGGAGGTGGTCGTCGGGGCGGGTGAACTCCTGCCGGCCGCGGAAGTCGGTCCACCACGCCCCGATGTCCCCGTCCCAGCGGCGCAAGGCTCGCACCGCCTTGGGAAACTCCGGGATGTAGCAGCACTCGTACAGTGCGTCCCCGGCGTGCGTGGCGAGCCCGCCGAAGAGATCGGGGCGGAGCATGGGGGTGATCATGGCGCCGAACCCCCGACTCGACTTGCCCTGCACGGCGCGGTGCTCGGGGGCGTCGAGCGTGCGGTAGCGGGCGTCGACGAAGGGGACGACGTCGTCGCAGAGGTAGGAGTGGTAGTTGCCCGTGCCGGGCGAGTCCACGAATTGCGTGCCGCCGTAGGCCGTCCAGGCGTCCACCCACACCACGATGCAGGGCGGGACGGTGCCCGAGGCGAACAGGTCGTCCGCCGCCTCGGGGAAGGGCCGGCGGAACGGCTCGCGGTTGGCCCATGCGGCCAGGAAGCCGGTGTAGCCCTGCAGGACGTAGACCGTGGGCAGGCGATCGGCGCCGTCGTCGTAGCCGGGCGGCACGTACACCCACAGGGGCCGTTCGGCCGGGTCACCGAGGACGTTGCCGGTGAGGGCGCCCGAGGTGACGCGGTGGTGGTCCATGCGGCCCGCCAGCTCCCCCCACCACGGCGGGGACGGGGGTGGGGCGAACGGTGTCGGAGCCATGGGCCCCAGGATGGCAGACCGGACCCGCTGGGTCGGGACCGGCGGGACCGGAACCGGGCCCGCCGCGCCGTTCAGCTCAGACGCCGGCCGGACGCCGGCCGGGCACGGTGGTCAGCCACGCCTCGAGCTGCCCCACCGGCATGGGGCGGGCCAGGAGGTAGCCCTGGGCCAGGTCGCACCCGGCCTCGCGCAGCGTCATGAACACGTCGTCGGTCTCGACCCCCTCGCCCACGACCCGCAGGGACAGGTTGTGGCCCAGGTCCACGATCGACCGGACGATGGCGGCGTGGGCCGGGTTGGCCAGCATGTCGGTGACGAAACTCTTGTCGATCTTGAGCTCGTGCCACGGGGAGCGACGACAGGTAGCCGAGCGAGGTCTGCCCGATCCCGAAGTCGTCGAGGCTGACCTGCACGCCGTAGGCGTCCGAGCTCGGCCAGGACGGCCGCGCGCGCTCGGGGTCGGAGAGCAGGGCCGTCTCGGTGATCTCGACGATGAGCCGTTCGGGGGGTACGCCGAGGGTCGGCCAGGGTGGCGATGACGTGTCGGCGAAGCGCTGCGCGGCCGATGTGCGCGCCGACACGTTGACCGACACGGTCGGCCGCCACCGGGCCGAGGTCGCGCACGTCGCACAGGGCGCGTGCGCAGCACCCAGGTCGGTGAGCCTGTCGATGAGGTCGGTCTGCTCGGCCAGGGGGATGAACCGGTCGGGGTACAGCAGCCCGCAGGGTGGGGTGCTGCCACCGCACCAGGGCCTCGACGGCCTCGACGCGCCCGTCGTCGAGCGCCGCCTTGGGCTGGTAGTGCAGGACGAGCTCGCCGGCGTCGATGGCGCGGCGCAGCTCGGCGATGAGGCCCAGGTTGGCGGCGTCGTAGTGGTCGAGCTCGGGGTCGTAGCGCACCACGCCGGCGTGGTTGGCCTTGGCCACGTACATGGCCACGTCGGCGTGCTGCAGCAGGTCGTCGACGTCGATGCCGTCGTCGGGGGCCACGACGAACCCGATGCTCGACTCGATCGACAGGGGCAGGCCGCTCACCTCGACCTCGTGCTCGATGACCGACGCGCAGGCGCCGGAGCACCTCCTCGGGGTCGGTGACGTCGGTGAGGATGAGCCCGAACTCGTCGCCGCCCAGCCGGGCCACGGCGTCCTGGGGCCGGACGTGGTCGGCCAGGCGCTGGGCCAGGCGGGTGAGGAGCTGGTCGCCGTTGTGGTGCCCGAGCGTGTCGTTGATCTCCTTGAAGCGGTCGAGGTCGACGATGGCCAGCGCCGTCCGGGTGTCGCCGCGGACGGCGCCGGCCACGGCCTCATGGGCGCGCTCGTGGAACAGCGACCGGTTGGGCAGGTCGGTGAGGGCGTCGTGCTCGGCCAGGAACTTGTTCATGCGAACCTGTTGGCGCAGCCGGCGGCTGACCGACACGGAGATCACGAAGAGCGCCAGGTACAGCGCCGCCGAGACCGATCGACCAGGTCCCGGTACAGGGCGTGGAGCCCGGCGCGTCACGTCGGCGTCGATCGGGGCGTAGGGCAGGTAGACCTCGAGCACGCCGACGCGGTGCTCGGGCGTGCCGGCCGTGAGCGGCAGGTACACCTCGACCGATTCAGGCCCGATCGGCCCCGTGTCGTCGGGGTCCGAGTTCAGGTGGGTCAGACGGGCGCTGATCTCACCGTGGGCGGCGTCGAGCGCCTCGTCCTCGGGCTTGCTGCGCGAACCCCGAGCCGTCGTCGGAGAACACGACGTTTCCCTGCAGGTCCCGGAGGCGCAGGCGCAGCACGTTGTGGTCGCCCACGGCCCGGTCGACGAGCCGGCGCATGGCGGACTGCTCCGAGGGCGACAGCCTCCGGGCTGAGGGGCCGGCCGTCGAGCACCGGCTCCACCGCCGTCTCCGCCACGAGCATCGCCTCGGCGCGCCCCTCGGCCACGCCGCGCTGCTGGGCCTCGGCGCGGTAGTTGAAGGTGAGGGCGACGCCCAGGAGCGCGACGGGGACCACCGTGATGGCGGCGTAGGTGGCGAAGAGCCGCGGCAACGAGCGCCCTCGGGGTGCGGCGGGCGACACGAGTGGGTATGTCGGCTGGCGGCCCCCGGGACTTGAGGACGCCCCTCCGCGCCCAACGGCAGGTCGCAGCGGGCACGCCACCCGGGGGGCGGCGCACCGGGCCGGAGGGCGGGTCCGCTCAGGGCGAGGGGGCGGCGGGGGCGGTCCGGGGAGGGCGCCGGCGGGGGCGTGCGGCCGCGGCGCGGGCCGCCGCCGCGGCTCGCAGCCGGGGGACGACGAGGAGCACGTAGGCGGTCGAGAGCGCACCGAGCACGGCGATGACCGCCACCGGCGCGGCGGAGAAGTGCCGGGCGTTCCTCGGGTCCGAGAAGCCCGTCGCCACGAAGAGCACACCGAACACCGCCACCCCGGCGACGGCCAGCGGGCGCCCCGCCCGCAGCCGGAACGGGCGCGGCCGGGGCTCGCGCCGGCGCAACACGACCAGGCACAGCGATCCGACGGCGTAGATCCCGGCCTCGATGGTGGCCCCCACAGCCACGAGGAGGAGCCACTGGCCCGTGGCGAAGACCACCGCCGCCACCACGGCGGAGGTCACCGACAGGGTGCTCACCGCCAGCCACGGCACGGCGCGCAGGTTGAGCCGTGCGAACGAGCGCGGCAGGTTCCCCTCGCGCGCCGCGGCGTAGAGAAAGCGCGACGCCACCAGGAAGCCGCCGTTGAAGGTGTTGAGGGCGGTCAGCACCGTGAGCGCCAGCATCCACAGCTCGCCCACCGTGCCCAGTGCCGCCTTTCCCATCAGCAGCTGCGGGTAGGCGACGCCGTGGAAGCGGGCCTCGGGGACGAGGTGGGCGAGCCCGAGGGCGAACACCGTCGCCACGATCCAGATGAGCACCGGTGCGACGAACAGGGCCCGGGTGATGACGGGTGGGGTCCGGGCCTCCTCGGCCGTCGTCGTCACCCATTCGAAGGCGGCGTAGAGGAACAGGGCGAAGGCGACAGCCTGGATCCCGGAGAAGGCGCCCTTTCCGAACAGGGCCAGGGGGTGGGGGAAGGCTCCCCCGACGTGGAAGACGGCGATCACCGACAGCACGAGCGTGCCGGCGAGCACCGTGTAGGTCACCACCGTCTGCACCCATCCGGCCAGGCGCACCCCGAGGAGGTTCGCCCCCGTCGCCACGCCCAGGAGCACGGCGATCCACAGGTAGGCGAGGGCGGGCGGCTCTCCGAGCACGTAGCGCACGGCCGACCCGATGATGAAGGCGTCGGCGGCGATCACCATGACAACCGTCGTCATGTAGGTGAATGTGACCGCGAGCGCGGTGCGGTCGCCCACCGCCCGCCCCAGGTAGAGCCGGATCCCCGCCGCCGACGGATAGAGCCCGTTGAGCTCGGAGAAGATCCCCGACACGAGCAGGACGAGCACCCCGCCGATGAGGATGGCCGGTGCTGCCGCCGCCCCCGACGCGTAGGTGAGGACCGACACCACGCCCAGATAGTCGATGGCGGCGAAGGCGAGCCCCGCCGACGTGGCCGTGGCCGTGGCCGTGCCGATGGAGCGGCGCAGCGCCGTGGCGCCCGCCGGAGCGCCGCCTGGGTCATCAGGAGTCGGGCCAGATCACGAAGCTGATGGCGTCCAGCCGCATGACGTCCTCCTGCGATCCCTTGACCGTGATCTCGCCCCGGAGGTACTTCTGGACCGGGTTCAGGTCGCCCCAGAACATGTCGCAGAAGATCTCCGACGTCGTGGTGACCACGATGTCGGGCGTCGCCATGTGCCCCTCGCAGGTCGACACGATCTCCCCCCGCACCACGACCATGGAGAACATCGTGTCGGTGTCCGAGCACACGAAGTGCAGTGTCCGGGTCCAGTCGCGCTGCATCTTGCGCAGGCGGTCATTGCCGTTGCAGCTCTCGGTGTAGTCGGCGAGCGCCTCGGCCAGCTCGTCCCAGTCCGCCACGGGGCTCAGGCCCCTGTGGCGGCGGTGCGGGCCGGACGACGCCGTGGCCGCGTCGCCACGGTGCGCTCGGGCCCGGCGCCGGACTCGAGGTCGGCGATGGCCCGGTCGAGTGCCTCGAGGAGGAAGTCCACCTCGGACTCCCCCACCACCAGGGCGGGCATGAGGCGCATCACGGCGGGCTGGTTGCCGCTGTAGAGGGCGAGCACCCCGTGGCGGGCCAGATGGAACGACATGCGGGGCCCCATGGAGTCCTCGCTGTACTCGATGCCGGCCATGAGCCCGAGCCCGCGGACGTCGGCCACGACGTCGGGTGCGCGGCGGCGACACCCCTCGAGCCCCGACAGCAGACGCTCCCCCATGGCGGCGGCATTGGCGACGATCCCCTCCTCCTCCATGACGGCGATCACCTCGAGCGCCACGGCGCACGCCACGTCGGACCCGCCGAAGGTGGAGAGGTGGATGAAGGGGTTCGGGATCAGGAACTCGCGCAGCTCCTCGGTGAACACCGTGGCCGAGATGGGAACGAGCGACCCTCCGAGCGACTTGGCCACCGTCATGATGTCGGGGACCACGCCGAAGTGCTCGCTCGCCCACCACCGCCCGGTCCGGCCCAGGCCGGTCTGGATCTCGTCCAGGACGAGCACGGCGCCCGCCTTGTCGCAGGCGGCACGGGCTCCGGCCAGGTACCCGGGCGGAGACACCACGATGCCGCCCTCACCCTGCACCGGCTCGAGCAGGACCGCGGCGGTGTCAGCGTCGACCACGGCGTCGAGTGCGGCGGCGTCGCCGAAGGGCACCTGCACGAACTCGGGCATGAGCGGCTCGAATGGCCGGCGGAAGGCGTCGCGTCCCGCCGCCGACAGGGCGAAGCCGGTGTGGCCGTGGTACCCGTTCGACGCCGACACGACGGCGGGCGCGCCCGTCGCCCCCCGGGCGAGCTTCAGGGCGAAGTCGACGGCCTCCCCACCGCCGGTCCCGAACATCGTGCAGGAGAGGTCGCCGGGCGTGATGTCGGCCAGCTTGGCCGCCAGCGCCGCCTTCTCCCTCGAGCACAGCAGGAAGTTGCCGTGGTCGAGGTGATCGACGGCGCGGTGGGCGGCGGCCACGACGCGGGGGTGGCGGCGGCCGACGTTGAAGGAGCCCGCCGAGGTGAAGCAGTCGAGGAAGCGGCGCCCGTCGGCGTCCCACACCCACGGCCCCGAACGCTGCGTCTCGACGATGTCGAGACCGGCCGCCTGCAGGACCCGCACCTTCTGGGGATTGACGAAGGTGGCGAACTGCGCGAGCGCGTGCTGCTTGGCGTCGGTGCCCGCCCCGCTCGGCGTGTCCCGCTCGCCCCCCAGCCCGTCGTCCATGGCACGACGATACCTCGGCGTGCCTCGTCACCCTCCACCGGCGAAGCGCGCCAGGTCGCCCCGGGCGCCCTCGAGCCAGGCCATGTCCTCGAGGATGAGGGCGCCGCTGCCGGCGCGCCACATCTCTGCGAACCCGGCCTCGCCCGCCTCGCCCCAGGCCTTGTGGCTGTCGTAGCCGTACCGTGCGTTGCGCAGCGCGGTGGGGATGAGCGCCCGGCGCTGCTCGACGTCGAGACCGTAGGCGTCGCACGGCACGCGCAGGGCGCCACGCGGTCGACGGGCTCGTCCCACCCGTCGCGTCGGGCGCGCTCGTCACCGCACAGCGGCACCCAGTGCTTGGCCGCCGAGCAGATGTCGTCCAGGGCGGTACCCGGCTGGGCGAAGTCCCAGTCGATCAGGGCCACGGGGCGCCCCGACCGAAACACCACGTTCGGCGGCCACAGGTCCCCGTGGCGGATGATGGGGCCGCCCGGCGAGCCCAGCCACACCCGCCACGGCGCACCGGCGGGCGCTGCGAACCCCGCCACCGCGTCGTGGTAGCGGCGCAGCAGCGCCCCCAACCCGGCAAGCGCCTCGTCGGTGCGCATCCAGGTCGGCCACGGCTGGCACGGCGTGTCACCCTCGACCCAGGTGAGGACCTCGCGCCCGGCGTCGTCGAAGCCCACGACGCGCGGTGCGCCGTCGAAGCCGACGGCATCGAGATGGCGCAGCAGGGCGTGGACCGACGGCGTCCACGCGCCGGTGGAACGATGCACGGCGCCCCCGGAGAGCACGGCGCCGCCCACCGACGGCCACCCGTCCGACAGCGGACGCTCCTCGTCGGTCACGCCCGACATCGAACCACGCACCCCGGCGCACGAGTGGCCGAAAGCACGCGTCCCGGCCCCGCGGTCCGCCCGGCCCACCCCCCTGGAGCTGGGAAATCACACCCGTGTGATCCTTCCGCCACGCACACCGGCGCACGCGTGTTCCGAGGCGCCGGGCACGATCGGGTTTGTCACCATCGTTCCCGACAACTACCTTCACCTTCACAGTGCCCCGCGCCCAGTTGACACCGAGGGCGGAGTCAACCTCGGGAGCCCACCGTCGACGCGTTGCCGTCGCACTGCTCCTGTCGACTCTCGTCATGACCACCGCCGCGTGGGTGGTCTCCGCTGATCGGCCCGCTGCGGCCGATCAGGTCGCCAACCTCCGGACGCGGGCCCGCGTCATCTCGCAGCAGCTCGTCGCCGACCAGTTGCAGGCCGACGCCTACCAGCAGCAGTACTCGGTGGCCTCGGCCAAGGTCGCATCCGACAACCGCCAGATCGCCCTCCTCGACCAGCAGATCGGCGTCGATCAGCAGCAGATGGCGGCCGAGACGCGCACGGTCCGCCAGCTCGTCATCACGACGTACATGAACGGCGGCTCCGACCTGTCGCACTCCGACACCGCGGTGTTCAGCGACAACGTGGAGCAGGCGCAGGTCGTCGACGAGTACGCCGGTATCGCGGCCGGCAACATCGACAACACGCTCGATCAGCTGGAGGGCGAGCAGCGCGTGCTGCAGGCGCAACAGCTCACCCTGCAACAGCAACAGGCCCAGGACCAGTCGACGCAGCAGCAACAGGCGGCCGCCCTGTCCCAGGCCGACGCCACCACCACCCAGCTCCAGTCGCTCCAGAGCCAGGTGACCGGGCAGCTCGCCGCGGCAGTGGCCGGGCAGGCCGACGCAGCGAGAGCAGCGGCGCAGGCGGCGCTGGCCGCAGCGCGCCGACACGGCGTGTCGGGCGGCGCAGCGGTCGCCGCGGCGGCGGCGCCGTCGACGGCGTTGGCCTCGCTCCCCGACCCGGCGCTCAACCCGTTCCTGCAGTGCGTGGTGCGGGTGGAGTCGGGCGGGAACTACCAGGCGGTGTCTCCCAACGGCCAGTACATGGGGGCGTTCCAGTTCAGCCAGGCGACCTGGAACATGGCCGCCCGCGCCGCGGGGCTCCCCGGTCTCGTGGGGGTCCGGCCCAACCGGGCCACCAAGGCCGAGCAGGACACCGTGGCCGTGGCGCTGTACGCCCTCGACGGTCACCAACCCTGGCTCGGGGACCGCTGCGCCTCCTAGATCACGGTTCCTCGGTCACGGCTCGAGGATCTCGGCCACCGGATCCCCACCTGGTACGTCACACCCTCCTCGGCGATGTGGCGCACACGCCCCGAGGCGGGGGACGCCACCTCGTTGGTGACCTTGTCGGTCTCCATGTCGTAGAGCGGATCCCCCTTGCCCACCACGGCGCCGTCGCCGGCGATCCACCGCGCCAGGACGGCCTCGGTCATCTCCATGCCGATCTTGGGCAGGCGCAACAGCACGGGTCCGCTCAGCCGCTGTAGGCCGTGACCCACTCGACGGCTTCGAGCAGGCGTTCGGGGCCGGGGAGGGCGATGCGTTCCAGATCCTTGGCGTAGGGCAGCGGGGCGCCGAGCGCCCCCACCCGCAGCACGGGGGCGACGAGGCGCCCGAACAACGCCTCGGAGATCCCCGCCGCCAGCTCGGCGCCGAAGCCCCCCGTCACCACGGCTTCGTGCATGATCACGGCCCGGCGGGTGCGCCCCACGGACTCGAGCACGGCGTCCTCGTCGAGGGGGACGAGCGAGCGCAGGTCGAGCACCTCGACCTCCACGCCCCGCGGTGCGAGCACGTCGGCCACGGCCAGCGCGTCGTGGACCTGGCGGCCATAGGTGACCACGGTGACGTCAGCACCCGGCCGCTTGACGTCGGCCACACCGAGCGGGACGGGGGCCGGGTCGAGCACGCCCTTGCGCGACAGCAACGCCACCTGCTCGATGAACACGCACGGGTCGTCGTCGGCGATGCACGACGCCAGCAGGGCGCGGGCGTCCGATGGCGTGCTCGGCACCACCACCTTGAGCCCCGGGACGTGGGTGAGCCACGCCTCGAGCATCTGCGAGTGCTGCGCCCCGACCTGCAGCCCGCCACCCACGGCGGTGCGCACCACCATCGGGACCGGCGTCCGCCCACCAGACATGTAGCGCAGCTTGGCCGCATGGTTGGCGAGCTGGTCGAGACACAGCCCCAGGAAGTCCATGAACATGATCTCCGCCACCGGGCGCAGCCCCCCCAACGCCGCGCCCACCGCCGCGCCCACGATGGCCTGCTCGGAGATGGGGGTGTCGCGCACCCGCCCGGTGCCGTGTGCGGCGGCCAGGCCCTTCGTGACGCCGAAGACGCCGGCATCGGCGATGTCCTCGCCGAGCAGCACAACCCGCTCGTCGGCGCTCATGGCCTCGTCGAGCGCCAGGGTGATGGCGGCGCGCACGCTCACCTCCCCCTCGGTGCGCCGTGCCGAGGCGGGCGGGGCCGGGGGCGACGAGGCCACCACGTCGAGCAGCACCTCCGCCGCGCCGGGCTCGGGCAAGGCGAGGACCTCGCCCAGCACGGCCGCGGCGTGGGCGGCGGCACGCCCTTCGATGTCGGCCGCCTCCTGCTCGGTGAGCAGACCCCGCCCCACGAGCGAGCGACGGAAGCGGGCCACGGGCTCGTGCTTCCAGGCCTTCTCGAGCTCGGCCGGGTCCACGTACCCCATGCGGTCGCCGAAGACGTGGCCGAAGAGCCGGTAGGTGACCGCCTCCACCAGGGTGGGACCCTCCCCCGCCCACGCCCGGGCCACGGCGGCGGCCACGGCCTCGTACACGGCTTCGGGGTCGTTGCCGTCCACCGTCACGCCGGGCATGCCGTAGGCGGCGGCCCGATCGGCCACGTGCGCCGTGCGCTGGTGATCGGCGAAGGCGGTGTGCTCGCCGTAGCCGTTGTTCTGGCACAGGAACACGACGGGCAGCGTCCACACCGCGGCCAGGTTGGCGGCCTCGTGGAAGGCGCCGATGTTGGAGGCACCGTCGCCGAACGAGGCCACCGTCACCCGCATGCCGCCGGTGGCGCCGCCCGGTGGTGCCGCTGGACGCGTCGCCGCCCAGGCCAGCCCGTCGGCGATGGGCAGGCCCGATCCCACCACCCCGGTGGTGAGCATGAGCCCGGCGTCGGGCCACACGACGTGCATGGGGCCGCCCTTGCCCTTCCCCGTTCCCTCGGCCCGTCCGAGCATCTCGGCCAGCAGGGGTCGCAGGGGGACCCCCTTGGCCACCTGGTCGTGCATGCCCCGGTACGTGGTCACCAGGTAGTCGTCGGGCGCCAGGGCGGCGGCGAACCCGGCGGCCACGGCCTCCTGCCCGCGGGGCGAGTAGTACGACAGCGTCGCCTCTCCCGAGGAGATGGCGCTTCCACGGCGTCGTCACAGCCGGCGATGAGCGCCATGGTCTCGAACATCCGCCGCAGGGTGTCGTGGCCGGGGGTCATCGGCACCACCGTATGCCGCCGTCGCTCCACCGCACCGGTTTGGCGGCCCGATGGCCACGATCCGTGGCCGCCCGATGACCTTCGGCCCTGTTCATCGTGGCCCGACCGTGCCGACATAGGTCGTATGACACATGACGCCATCTTCGAGTCGTCCGCCCGGGGCCTGCGGGAGGTCGGAGCGAGCGTCGACGAACGGGAGTTGGTGGAGCTCATCATCCGGCACGGCCGGGAGGAGGGCGAGCTCCTCGAGCGCTACGAGGCTGTCTCGAAGCGGTCGTCCCCGTCCATGCGTTACCTGGTCGACCTCATCGTCGAGGACGAGCGCCGCCACCACCGGGTGCTGGGCGAGATCGCCGACGCCATCGCCTGGGGCACGGTGGACGGGGGGAGTGCCGGTGTGCCGCGCCCCGGTCCCCACGACGCCGAGGCGGACGCCGCGCTCTTGGTGGAGACCGAGGCCCTGCTGGCGGCGGAGAAGCGCGACCGCGTCGAGCTTCGGCGCCTCCGGCGGCGGCTGCGGCGCTACACCGGCACGATGTGGCCCCTGTTGATCGACGTGATGCTGGCCGACACCGAAAAGCACATCCGGATCCTCGAATTCACCCGGCCCGCGGCGCACACTGACCCCGCACCGCGGCACGCCGTGACGCGCCGTCATCCCATGCCACGCCATGTGGCGGGTTGCGTCAGTAGACCCAGACGGCGGTGCCGAGCGGCGCCAGGTTGCTGGACCAGATCCAGTCGATGGCCTCGTCGCTGACCCGGACGCATCCGTGGGAAACGGGCTCGGGCGGCACCGAGGAGTCTCCGTGGATGGCGAACCCGGCGTCGAAGAACTTGGGGCGCCACAGCGCTCCGAGGGAGTCCACCACGAGCCCGTTGGTCTGCCGGTAGATCTGGAAGTGTCCCTGTGGCGTGATGGCCACCGACGTGACCCCGTCCGAGGTGTAGGTGTAGCCACCGCCGGTCGAGGTGTTGAGCACGTAGTCGAGCTTGCCGTTGGTGACGAACAGCACGAGGTCGTCCTGGAGGTCGACCTCGATGACGTACCCCGACGTGCTGCGCGGCTGCGGCACGATGCCCTGGGACAGCGCCGCATCGGTGGCCGCGTTGACGGTACCGGTCCGACCGATGCCCGCCGCCTTCTGCAGGGCGTACACGGCCTGCTGGGTGCTGTCGCCGAACACCCCGTTCGGCGTCCCCACCCAGTAGCCGAGCGCCGAGAGGCGCTGCTGGACGGCCAGGACGGCGGCGCCGGTCGAGCCCGCCGCCAGGGTCACGACGGGTGGAGGCGTGGTGGGCAGGAGCCAGTAGCCGCCACCGCCGGGAACGGCGGCGATGGCCGTCACGGGGTTCTGCAGCTGCTGGCCTCCCATCGAGCCGAAGAAGCCGGCGTCGCCGAAGCTGAACACACCACCGTCGGAGGACACGAGCCAGTACCCCTGCCCCGACGGCGTGGCCGCCATCCCCACCACCGGCTCCACCAGGTGCGTGGCGCCCGTCGAGCCGTGGAAGCCGGCGTCGCCGAAGGCGAAGATGCCGCCGTCGGAGGCCACCAGCCAGTACCCACCCCCGTCGGGCATGGCCGCCATCCCCACCACGGCCTGGTTCAGCTTCTGGTTGCCCATCGACCCGGCGTAGGCGGCGTCGCCGAAGGCGAATACCCCGCCGTCGGAGGCCACCAGCCAGTACCCCTTGCCGTCATGGGTGGTGGCGATGCCCACGATGGGCCGGTTGAGGTGGGTGGCGCCCATCGAGCCGTAATAGCCGGCGTCACCGAAGGCGAAGATGCCGCCGTCGGAGGCCACCAGCCAGTACCCACCCCCGTCGGGCATGGCCGCCATGCCCACGACGGGCTGGTTAGCGCGTGCCCGCCCATGGACCCGTACGCACCGGCCGTCCCGAAGGCGAAGACGCCGCCGTCGGCGCCGACGAGCCAGTAGCCCTCGCCGTCGGGGGTGGCGGCCATGCCCACCACCGGGGCGTTCAGGTGCGCGCCCCCCATCGACCCGAAGAAGCCGGCGTCGCCGAAGGGCACGGGCTGCGCCGCCACGTCGGGGGAGGTGGTCACGGCCGCCGCTCCGGCGCTCAGCAGGCCGATGGCGGGGACGGCGAAGGCGGCGACGGCCAGGGTGCTGACCACGGCGACCAGGCGTCGGTGCAGGGCGGGCTTCATGGCACAAGGCAACCATCTCTGCCGCCGCCTCGCCAACCAGGCTGGATGGCGCTGTCCACACGGACGGCCCGGCATCCGTCGGGGGCGGCGGCCCATGCACCATGATCGGCCCAGCGGCGACGTGCCCCGACCACGGTTCGCCGCCGGGTGGAGGGCACGAGCACGGTGAGGAGACGACCGGCCACACGCTACGAGCTGTTCTCGTGCGGCTGGAACGGCCATGTGCTCGTCGGGACCGATGCCGCGCACGTGTCGGCCGCCGACGCCGTGGTGGTGCGACAGGCAGACGGCATCCGGTGGCATCGTTGCCTGCGCTGCGACGGATGGTTCGCTCGCCATCCTCCCCGGTCACCGTCACGACAGGCCGTGCCCCCACCTTCGGAGATCGCCATCCCGCTGCGCGGTCCGCTCCTGCGCGATCGGTACGTGCTGCGTCTCATCGCCCTCGACCACGCGTCGCACGTCGTGCTCCTCGGGGCGCTGGCCGTGGTCGTCTTCTTCTTCGCCGGCAATCACGCCGCCCTGGAGCGCGACTACACCCAGATCGTGCAGGCGTTCGGCGGCCCGACGCGAGCGCACGGGTTCCTCGGCAGCATCGGGCACTACTTCACCATCAGCACCACGCATCTGTCCGAGGCGGGTGCCGGCCTCGTGTTCTACGCCGCCCTGGAGGCCACCGAGATGGTGGGGCTGTGGTTCGCCAAGCGCTGGGCCGAGTACCTGACCTTCGTGGCCACCGCCTTGCTGCTCCCGTTGGAGCTGTTCGAGCTCACCTCGAAAGTGAGCACGCTGCGGCTCGTCACGTTCGTGATCAACGTGGCGGTCGTGGCCTACCTGCTGTGGGCCAAGCGGCTGTTCGGGCTCAACGGTGGCCAGCGTGCCGAGGACGAGCGGCGGCGGGCGGCGATGAGCTGGGAGACCCTCGAGCGCACCCTGGTCGGCACGGACGGGGGCGCATAGGGGCGTGCGCAGCGCAACGGGTCCTCCGCAGCGCCGGTCCCGTCCGTCGCGCTGCGACAGCGCCGATCACCCGTGCCGCACCCGGCGTGCGCGGCGCCATCGCTGCTCAGGACCCTAGGGGCGCGCCGCAACCCCCAGTGACTGTCATGACGGCAGAGGCGTGTGCCATGGGGAGTCTCGGCCGTGTCACCTCGTCGTGCCACATTTCCCCGTTGCTCCAGACGCACCGATGGACCAAGACTGGTGGTGCTCCAATGCGCGTTGGGGCCGGCACCGGGGGGCCCCTTTGACGCTGCTGCAGGGTGGGCGGCAACGACGAGGAGGCGACGCGTTGCCCGAGCGCGCCCCGACCGGACCCGCTCTTGCACCACTTCGACGGGTGGCGCCGGGGGTGGGCCTCACAGTCCTGGCATGGTTCATCGGCCGCGTCGTCGTCGGCGTCAACAGCCACCGTGGCCGGAACCCGTTCAGCTTCGTGCCGCTCAACTGGATGCGGTGGGACTCGTTCAACTACCAGGCCATCGCCAACCACGGCTCGACGTTCTACGCGTGCCCGGCGAGCAGCTTCCCGGCCGAGAAGCTCCACCTGCACTGGTGTGGCGACGCGGCGTGGTTCCCCGCCTACCCGTGGCTCATGCGACTGGGGCACGGTCTCGGCTTGAGCATCCCGAGCACCGGCGTGGGCATCTCCTGGGTGTGTTTGGCCCTCGCCCTCTTCGTCTTGTGGTGGGGATGGCTGCGCGACCTGCACTGGTTCCGCGCCCTCGTGCTCATGGCGTTGTTCTCCGTGTTCCCCGGCGCGGTGTTCAACTACGCCATCTTCCCCATGTCGCTGACGCTCGTCCTCGTCCTGGCCGGCCTGGCGAGCGCCCACCGCGGGCACTTCGTCGTGATGGCGCTGGCCATGGGAGCGGCGGGACTCTGCTATCCACTGGTCTGGCCCGGCGACATCGGTCTCACCGCCGGTCTCGTGTTCGTGGCGTGGCCCCAGGGGCGCCGTCAGGTCGCCCGCGTGGCCTGCTACGGCATGGGTGCGCTGGTGCTGTCGATCGTGCTCTTGTCGAGCGTGTACGCCGGTCAGACGGGCTACTTCAACGCGTACTACCTGACCGCCCGTCAGGCGACCACCCCGGCGGGACGGGCGCTCCTCCTGTTCTACCGGATGCTCGTGGAGCAGAAGAGCGTCGAGCAGCGCAGGCTCGGACCGACGGCGAGAGCGGCGTTGTCGCTGCAGATCCTCATGGCCCTCGTCGTCGTCACCATCTCGAGCGTGGCCGCCGTGGCCCGACGGCAGGCGGCGCTCGTCTACCCCGCCGCCTTCGCCATCGGCGTCGTGTTCGGCGTGGTGTTCGCGTCCAACACGGCGGGGTGGAGCCGCAGCGTGGTGCTGACCGCACCGGCCGTCGTCGGGCTGCGGCGCGTGCCGCTTCCCATCCTCGTCATCATCACGGCTGTGGTCGCCCTGGCCACGAGCATCGTCTCCCGCTCGTTCTTCACCGGAGAGCTCGTCTGAGGCCGACGACCGGCGCCACCGGGGGCACGGCCCTCAGGCCGTCACCGCCCGCTTGGCCACCCCCGGCTCCTGGACGGGGGGCGTCTGGGGCACGGGGATGGGATAGGGGGCCGGGTTGGTGACGTCGAGCTCGGTCAGCTGGCTGAGCGTGCACTCCTGCTTGACGACGGTGCTCCGGGCGTTGGTGGGGGGGAGGACCGGCACCGAGGTGTCGGCCCGCGTGAGCTGCAGGGTGGAGGTGAGATCACCCGACGTCCGGCGCCGCCACGCCGAGAGGTTGGGGACCGTCACCCCGAAGCGCTCCTCCAGGAAGCGCAGTTGCGAGGTGTGGTCGAACACGTCCGAGCAGACGTAGCCGCCCCGGCTGAACGGCGACACGACCATGAGCGGCACCCGGAAGCCGAACCCGATCGGCCCGTCGATGCCATGCTCGTCGCTCGGCTTCCGCCTCGCCGTCAGGAACTCGCCGGCGGTGCCGGGGCCGGGCACGGGCGGGGGCACGTGGTCGAAGAACCCGTCGTTCTCGTCGTACATGATGAACAGCACCGTCTTGGACCAGACCTTGGGGTTCGACACGAGGGCGTCGATCACCTGGCTCACGAACCACTGGCCGGCGGCGGGAGGCGAGGGCGGGTGCTCGTCGTACCCGATGGGGGGGATCACCCACGACACGGCGGGCAGCTCGTCGTTGGCCACGTCGTGACGGAAGTCCTTTGGGAACAGGGAGCCGAAGGCTTTGGTGTAGAGGGGGGAGGACGGATCCGACACGTGGCGGTCGAAGTACAACAGGATGTTGTCGCTGATGGCGATGGAGAGCGGGCTCGAGGGCTGGTAGGCGGCGCCGGGCGGGTTGTAGACCTTCCACGACACCCCCTTCGACTCGAGCTCCTCGGGCATGCTCCGCCACGTGGCGCTGCCGATGAAGGTGGGGTCGCTGTTGGTGACGATGATCGGCCCACCCTGCTCTCCGGCCGGGTCGAGCGTCCCCGACCACGCGTACAGGCGGTTGGGATGGGTCGGGCCGAAGACCGAGCAGTGGTAGTTGTCGCAGATGGTGAAGGCGTCGGCCAGCGTGTACCAGAAGGGGAGGTCCTGGCGCGTGTAGTACCCCATCGTGAGCTCGCCGCTGTTGGGCCCTTCGAAGCGCGCCGCGGTGTGCGTGGCCACGAAGCGATCCATGGCGCCGTTGTTCCAGCACATGTGCTGGGCGTCCCACTCGTGCGACAGGTCGAAGGTGCACTCGGCGTCGGTCGTGGCGGTGTCGAGGTGGAACGGCAACAGCGACGTGGCGGCGTACCCGGCGGCGGCGCCGTCCCACTGCTGGCTGAAGACCCCGGCCAAAGCCGAGGGGTCACCGAAGCCGCGCACCCCCGGGTAGGAGCCGTAGTAGTGGTCGAAGGAGCGGTTCTCGTTCATGAGGAACACCACGTGCTCCACCGCCCCGAGGTCGGACCCGGCGGGTGGCACCGACACCGCCGCCCTGGTGGTGGCCTGGCCGCAGGCGGCCAAGGCCAGCCCGAAGGCGCCGGCCATGCCGCCCACGAGGATCTCGCGTCGCGTGCGGAGGACCTGACCCGGATGGCGCACCGACTCGGGCCGCGGTGACCCGGAGAGCGCGGGGCGAGAGGGGCGGATCGCAGGCACGGGCGAACGCTACCGGGGAGAAGACGCACTGTGCTCGGACCCGTCCGCGGACAGACGCTCCCGCAGGACGTGCTTCTGCACCTTGCCCGAGGCGGTGAGGGGGAGCTCGTCGACGAAGACCCACCGGCGCGGCACCTTGAACGGTGCCAGGCGGTCACGGAGGAACGCCTCCAGCCGCTCGGCGTCGACGCTGCCGTGCGGCATCAGGCGGACCACGGCCACCGGGGCCTCCCCCCAGCGCCGGTCGGGCACGCCCACCACCGCCACCTGGGCCACGTCGGGATGCTCCGCCAGGGCGGCCTCGATCTCGACCGGGAAGATGTTCTCGCCTCCCGAGACGATCATCTCCTTCAGGCGCCCGGCCATGCGCAGAAAGCCGCGGCCGTCCATGGTGACGAGGTCGCCGGTGCGGAGCCAGCCCCCCGGCGCCATGGCGGCCGCCGTCTCCTCGTCCGCGCCGTGGTAGCCCGCCATGACGTTGGCGGCGCGCACCTCGAGCTCGCCCACCGCGCCGCACGGCACCACCTCCCCGGTGCCGGGACGCACGACACGGGCGCTCACCCCGGGGAGCGGCTGTCCCAACGTGGACGCCTTGTCCTCGGCGTCGTCGTCGAGCCGCGTCTGGGAGATGAAGCCGCACGCCTCGGTCTGCCCGAAGACGATGGCGAACCGCACACCGAGCGCCTCCTCGATGTGGCGCACGAGCTCGGTGGGGACGACCGCCCCTCCCCCGCTGACGGACCGCAGCGACGACAGGTCGCGCCGGGAGAAGTCGGGGTGGCCGATGAGGGCGAGGAGCATGGTGGGCACACCGCAGGTCAACGTGGCGCGCTCGGACTCGACGAGCTCGAGGACGAGGCCCGGATCGAAGGCGGGCACGAGGACCACGGTGGCCGAGCTCTGGCACAGCTGGAACGACACCACCTGGCCCCCCACGTGGAACAGGGGCATGGTGTGGACGTACACGTCGCCGGCCACCACGCCGAAGCGCGCCCCGCCGAAACGCGCCGCGTTGGTCATGCCCCGGTGGGTGAGCATGGCCCCCTTGGGAGCGCCGGTGGTCCCCGACGTGTACACGATCTGGGCCACGTCGTCGGGCCCCGGGGCGCGCCCGGGCCAGCTCCGGGCCGGAGCCGACGTCGGGGCCGGGGCCGGCGCCCGCCGGCGACGGTGCCGCCCACGCCGCCAGTTCGGTGAGGTCCACCACCTCGCGCAACCGGGGCAGGTCGGCGCGGATGGCGGCCAGGGTGGCGCCGAGATCGTGTCCCCGGTGCTCGGGCACGAGGAACAGCCCCGACGCCCCCGACTGCCCGAGGACGTGGCGCACCTCGCCGGCGCGCAGGGCCGGGTTGACGGGCACGAGCACCACGCCCGCCATGGCGGCGCCGTAGGTGAGCACGAGCGACTCGGGAATGCTCGGCGCCCACACCCCCACCCGCTCGCCCGGTGCGAAGTGGCGGGCAATCGCCGCCGCCACGCCACGCGCCTGCGACCCGAGCTCGGCGTAGGTCCAGCGCCGGCGCCGGTCCCGCTGCGGTCCCCCCTCCACCAGCGCCACGGTGTCGGGGGTGCGCCGCGCCGCGTCGAGGAGGATCCCCGCCACGGTGCTGTCCTGCACCGGTTCGGCGTCCGCCTCCCACGACGACTCGGTGAGCGACCGCGCCCGGCGCGGCTCGGTCGGCGTCGTCACGAGTCGAGATAGGAGCCGAGGGTGTCGTGGAAATGGCGGATGCGGCTCTCCTGGTAGTCCGCCAGGGTGAGGTCGGGGCCGGTGGCCGCCTCGAGGCCCCGCTGGACGCGCCCCAGGGTGGCCGTGTCCTGATCGAGGATGCGGCCCAGGTAGCCGAGCTCGGGCGCGTCGGCCCACCGCTCACCGCCGGTGAGGTGGCGGGTGGGCGTGGGGCGGGACGGGGCTCCCCCTCGGCCAGCGGCGCCAGGAGCATGACGTCCATGACGGTGCTGCGGTGGTCGTCGCCGGCCGGCCGGAAGCGGTAGACGAGCGGCGTGGTGAACCCCGCCCAGGGCACGAAGTTGGGGAAGAGGAAGTACTCGATGGCGTCGAGCGCCTCGCAGTCGGTGAGCTCGGCGTAGTCGCGCCCGGTGTCCGCCTCCAGCTGGCGGCGGGTCCGCTCGGCCAGCACCTGGCGGGCGGTGCCCCCGTCGGGCACGACGGCACCGGGGTCGTCCTTGGTCAGGAACATGGCGTCGAGGATGTCCTGCTCCCCCACGTCGCCGTGGACGTGCTCGCTGGCGATGCCCACCGGCGTGATCATCCGGTTGACGTGGCGCACGCCGTCGTACACGTCGTACTCGGTCTGGGTGTCCCCGCTCGTGGACAGGAGCTGGGGGTGGACCGCCACGGTGTGATAGCTCTCGATGAACGCCTCGAGCGCCACCTTCCAATTGCACGGCACCTCGCGCACGACGTGGGCGCGCGAGCGAGCGCTGCGCCAGGTCCCACGAGGCGAAGTGCCGGGGGAGGATCTCGAGGTAGTCGGGCAGGGGCTCGCAGCGCGGGTCGGGGGTGACGAAGACAAAACCGCCCCACGTCCCCACCCTGGCCTCGGGGAGGGCGAAGGCGGTGGGGTCCACGTGGGGGAAGTCCCAGGGACACGGCATGCCGGCGAACGAGCCGTCCAGGTTCCAGGTGAACCCGTGGAAGGGGCATCGCAGTTCGCCGACGCGCCCGGGCTGGGTCCGCAGCTGGGTGCCACGGTGCAGGCACGAGTTGTGGAAGGCGCGGATCTCGTCGGGCGCGCTGCGGACGACGACGAGCGAGAGACCCGGGGCGTTGTAGACCAGGCTGTCGCCGGTCTCGGGGATCTGCTCCTCGCGGCACGCCATCTGCCAGACACGCCGCCACACCTTGTCGACCTCGAGCTCGTGCACGGTCCGGCTGGTGTAGCGGCTGCGGGGGATGCCCGGTGCGCCGCTGGCGCGCCCGTGCGGCCCGCGTCGCCCACCGCCCGCAGCGCCTCGGGGACGGGACGCGTCTCGGTGTCGAGGAGCGCCTGCACCACGCGGGCGCCGTGGGGGAGCCCGGTTCCCGGGCCGGCGTGACCGGCACCGTCCCGGACCGTCATGGGTCGGTGGCGGCGGCCTCGCCGGCGCGGTACCGAAGACGAGGGCGGGCCCCAGGGTGGCGCCGCCGGCCGGGGTGGCGGCGCCGAAGGGGCTGGCCGCCACGTTCCCCGCGGCGTAGAGCCCGGCCACGGGTCGACCGCCGTCCGACAGCACCCGCCCCCGGTCGTCGGTGCGCGGACCGCCTTTGGTCCCCATGCAGCCCAGGTGGACCTCGACGGCGTAGAAGGGGGGCGTCGACACAGCAGCGAGCGTCGGATCCGGCGCCCCGGCATCGCCGATCCAGCGGTCATAGGGGTACGTGCCCCGTCCGTAGTCCACGTCCTCCCCCACCGCCGCCCCGGCGTTGAAGCGCGCCACCGTGGACGCCAGGGCCTCGGGCGGCAGTCCCGCCCGGCGGGCCAGGCCGGCCAGGTCGTCGGCCCGCAGGAGCCAGTCGGGTTCGCAGGCTGCGTCGGCGGCCGGGGAGGGGTCGAGCGGACCCACGGGGTAGCGGCTGCGGTAGACGGCGTCGAACACGAGCCACCACGGCCCGGCCGCGCCGGCCGACACCACCGAAGGATGGGGGCCGCCGCCGCGCTGCACGGCGGGGACGGCCCGGCCGTGGCGCATGGCCTGCCCCACGTCCCCGTAGTTCTGGGCCTCGTCGGCGAAGCGCTTGCCGTGGCGGTCGACCATGATCGCCCCCGGCTTGGCCCGCTCGCTGTGCAGGGGTCGGTAGTGCGCCACGCCGTCGACGGCCTCCCCCGGCACCCGCATGGCCGGCATCCACCATCCTTCGGACATGTTGGCCACCTCGGCCCCCATCGCCAACGCCATGCGCAGGCCGTCGCCCACACAGCCTCCGGCGCCCATGGGGGCGACGAACGGAGCCTGCAGGAAACGCCCTGCCAGGAAAGCGTCGTGCTGGAAACCTCCCGACGCCACCACGACCCGGCCCTTCACGGTGGCGCCGTCCACCACCACACCCGTCACCTCGTTGCCGTGGGTGGCAAGGGTGTGCACCCGCGCCCCGGTGCGAACGTCGACGCCGGCGTCGAGCACGCCGGACAGGAGCCCCCCGACCAGGGCCCGGCCCCGCACGTGGCCGCGGAGGACGACCCCGTCGTTGGCGGGTGCCCCCACCTCGGCCTGGGTCGCGCCCGCGGAGGGCTGGTCGGCGGCGGCCTGGATCCGCCCCTCGACCTCGGGCGCCAGCCGCAAGGGACGTGGCCACATCGAGCGCCCATGGCCCGCCCCGGGGAGCTCGCCGCGGTAGTCGGGCCAGTGGCCGAGGACCTCCCATTCGAGCGGCGTGCGCTTCTCGATCTCTCCGGCCACGCGTGCGGTGTCGGACAGAAAGGCCCGCATGAGCGTCACGTCGGTGTCCCCCCGGGCCAGGGCGCACAGGTAGGTGAGGGCCCGCTCCACGCTGTCGGTGGACGACGGCGCGCCCCGGCCGTGGGCGGGGAGCCACACCACACCACCCGACATGGCCGAGGTGCCGCCCACGGACCCGGCCCTCTCGAGCACGACCACGTCGGCCCCCGACCCCGCCGCCGCCAGCGCCGCGGCCAAGCCGGCTGCCCCGGACCCCACCACGATCACCGAGGGGGCGTCGCTCACGGACCCAGGGTAGGTCCCCGCCGGGCGCGATCGCCCGCTTTGGTCTCGCCTCGTACCATCGGTGTCATGGCCCTCCCTCCCCCGTCCCCGTCCGGCACCGCCCTCGTCACCGGGGCGTCATCCGGCATCGGCGCAGAGCTCGCCCGGGAGCTGGCCCGGCGGGGCCACGGCGTCACGCTCGTGGCCCGTCGCCAGAGCCGGCTCGAAGCACTCGCCGCCGAGCTCACCGACACCACCGGTGTGCGGGCCGAGGTGCTCGCCGCCGACGTGAGCGACCCCGAGGCGCGCGCCGGGATGCTCGGCCGGGTGGCCGACCGGGGGCTCACCGTCGACGTCCTCGTCAACAACGCCGGCTTCAGCACCACCGGACCCGTGCACAAGAGCGACCACTCGAGCGAGGTGGCCATGGTGCGCACCGACGTCGAGGCCGTGGTCGACCTGTGCAGCCTGGCGCTGCCCGGCATGGTGGAGCGCGGGAGCGGCGCCGTGCTCAACGTGGCGTCCACCGCCGCCTTCCAGCCGCTGCCCGGCCAGGCCGCCTACGGGGCGTCCAAGGCGTTCGTCCTCTCCTTCAGCCAGGCCGTCCGGGCCGAGCTGCGCGGCACCGGCGTGTCGCTCACCGTGCTGTGCCCGGGGCCGGTGCAGACCGAGTTCGCCGAGACGGCGGGGTTCACCCGGGAGGAGTCGGAGAACTCGCTCCCCGGCTTCATGTGGGTGCCCGCCGCGGAGGTGGCGCGTGGCTGGCCGTCGAGGGGCTCGACCAGGGACGGGCCGTGGTCATCCCCGGCTTCGCCAACAAGGTGGGGGCCCGGCTCGGTCGCAACACCCCCCGCCAGGTGCTCCTGCCCCTGCTGGCCCGCCAGCACCCGGCGTTGCGCTGACCCGGCGCGCCTGGCGCGGCGCGCCGCCCGGTCCGGCGAGCATGCCCCGTAGTAGCGTCGCGGCCATGGCACGGATCTCGTTTCCCGAGCGGGGCTACGGAGAGCACGTCGACTGGGCCCTGCTGCGACCGGCGATGGCGGCGGGCATGGGGGCGCTGTCGGAGGCCGTCTACACCAACAGCCGGCTGCCGGTGCGCGAGCGCGAGGCGCCGGTGGACGATCGCCCTCATCAACGACTGCGTGGTGTGCCAGGACACGCGGGCCCGCCAGGGCGAGGAGGCGGGCGCCGACGAGGGCTTCTACCGCGAGGTGGGCAACTGGCGCTCGAGCACGGTGCTGAGCGAGCGCGAGCGCCTGGCGGCTGAGTTCGCCCAGCGCTTCGCCCTCGAGCACCAGGCCATGGACGACGAGCTGTGGGGCCGCCTGCACGGCGCCTTCAGCGACGACGAGCTCGCCGACCTCACCATGTGCTGCGGCATGTTCCTCGGCCTCGGACGCGTGCTCGCCGTCATGGGAGTGCGCGCCCCGGAAGAGCGCATCCTGGTGTGACGGGCTGGGGGCGCCCTCAGAAGTGCCCGAGCACGGGGTGCGGGACGTAGAGCTCCTCCAGCCGGGTCATCTCCTCGGGGCCGAGCGACAGCTTCTCGGCGGCCAGGGCGTCGACCAGGTGGTCCACCTTGGTGGCGCCCACGATGGGGGCCGTCACCCCCGGGCGGTGCAACAGCCACGCCAGCGCCACCTGGGCGGCGGGGACGCCACGCTCGGCTGCCACCTCGGCCACCCGGTCCACGACGTCGAAGTCCGAGGGCTGGCTGTAGAGGTAGTCGGTGAACGGGTCCGACCCGGCCCGGGTGGTGCGGCGCTCCCCGGCGCGGCTGCGATTGCCGGTCAGCACGCCCCGGGCCAGGGGGCTCCAGGGGATGACGCCGATCCCCTGGTCGATGCACTGGGGGATCATCTCGCCGCTCCTCCTCGCGGTAGAGGAGGTTGTAGTGGGGCTGCATCGACACGAAGCAGGTCCAGCCGTTGCGCTCGGCGACGTGCTGGGCCTTGGCGAACTGCCAGGCGAACATGCTGCTGGCACCGATGTAGCGCGCCTTGCCCGCCCGCACCACGTCGTGCAGGGCGCCCATGGTCTCCTCGATCGGCGTCCGGCTGTCCCAGCGGTGGATCTGGTAGAGGTCGACATAGTCCATGCCGAGACGCGCAGCGAGGCGTCGATGGCGGACAGGACGTGCTTGCGCGACAGGCCACCGCCGTTCTCGCCCGGCGTCATGGGCATGAACACCTTGGTCGCCACCACCACCTCGTCCCGGGTGAGGAACTTCGGCAGCAGGCGGCCCGTCGCCACCTCGCTGGCGCCGGCCGAGTAGGTGTCGGCGGTGTCGAAGAAGGTGACGCCCCCCTCGACGGCGGCGCGCACGATGGGCTCGGCGGCCTCCTCGTCGAGGGCCCACGCCCGGTCGCTGTCGTTGCCGAAGCTCATCATGCCGAGACACACCCGCGACACCCGCAGCCCGGTCCTGCCCAGGTTGACGTAGTCCATGACCTGCACCGCCTCCGCTGCTCGCCACGCCGCCGTGGTGTGGCGCCGACCTTACCGGCGCATCCGGGAGCCCGGGTGCGGCGCGCCGCGGCGACGGGGGTGGCGACGCGCCGAGCGTGGGCGCCGGGCCGTCACCCCCACAACCGCGCCGTGGCCAGGTCGGCGCCGGCCCGCAGGGCACGGAGCTTCTCCCACACCACCGACGGGGCCACGTCGCCGATGCCGGCGGAGGTGTCGAAGCCGCAGTCGGTGCCGGCGATCACGCGGGTGCGGTCCCCCACGGCCTCCACCACCCGCTCCAGGCGGTCGGCCACCACCTCGGGGTGCTCGACGTAGTTGGTCGTGGTGTCGATCACGCCGGCCACGAGCACCATGTCGTCGGGGAGGGGGTGACGGGCGAAGCAGCGGAACTCGTGGGCGTGGCGGGGGTTGGCCATCGACACCACGAGCGCACCCACCCGCGCCCGGTACAGACGGGGCAGCAGCTCCTCGAGAGGGACGTCCAGGGTGTGGGGCCCCTCGTAGTTGCCCCAGCACACGTGCAGCCGCACCCGCTGCGGCGCGACGCCCGCCAGCGCGCCGTTGAGGGCGGAGACCACCATGTCGACCCAGGCCAGGAAGTCGGCCAGGGGCCGGTCGGCGAACAAGGTGTGGCGCTCGAGCGCCAGGTCGGGGGCGTCGATCTGGAGGAGCAGCCCGTGGTCGACCACGGCCCGGTACTCCACCTCCAAGGCGGCGGCCACGGCCAGCACGTAGCGCTCGAGCGTGGGGTAGTGCCTGTTCTCCATGGCCGCGGCCACGATGCCGGGCGAGGCCGCCGTCATGAACGTCTCCGCAAACGGCGCCCCCGCCACCAACGCGCACTCGGCGTCGACCTCGGTGGTGTCGCGATACGTCACGTCGGCCACGGCAGCCGGGGCGGCCATGAGGTTGACCTGCCGGCGGAGATGGCGGGGCACCACCAGGTCGAGGAAATCGGGGTGGTCGAGCAGGTCGCGCATGGCGGGGCGGCTGCTCGTGCCGTCGAAGCCGGTCATGCGGTGCCGCACGTAGGTGAAGAAGCTCTCACGGGCCTGCTCACCGTCGTTGCCCACGTCGATCCCCGACTCCACCTGGGCCCGCACCACGGCGGCGGTGGCCGCCTCGACCTCGTCCCGCAGCAAGGCCGGGTCGACGGCCTCACCCCGGCTGCGTCGGCCGTGCAGCTGGGCCAGCGCAGCCGGCCGGGGCAGGCTGCCGGCGTGGGTGGTGAGGATGCGGTCCTCGCTGCGCAGCACCGGCTACCCGCCCGTCGCCGCCGTGTCGATCAGCTCCACCAGGACGCCGTCGGGATCGAGCACCGTGGCCATCGCCACCGGTCCGGCCGGGGCGGGCTGCTCGATGCGCCAGCGCGCCGTCGTGGCCGAGACGGGCCAGACGGTCGAGGACGGCGTCGAGCTCGACGAAGAACGACAGCAGGAAGAAGCCGTGGCGTGGTGCAGGGTGTGGCGCCCCGGCGTCGAGCGCCACGGGGAACGACACCAGCTCGACGACGCCGGCGTCGGGATGCGCCGGGTCCCCGAGGAAGATCGAGCGCAGCGACGTGGCCGGGGCGTCGAACAACGCCGGCCAGTCGCCCTCGAAGGCGTGGTCCATGAGGACGGCGAGGCCGAGCCCGTCGCGGTAGAAGCGCAGACTGGCCTCGACGTCGGCCGGGCAGATGGCACTGTGGTGGACCCGGACGGCCATCACCGCCCCAGGCTCTCGGCCGGATCGATGGGGCTCCACAGCGACACGCCGCCGTCGGCGGCGAGCACCTGGCCCGTCACCCAGTCGAGCCCGAGCATGGCCACGATGGCCTGGGCCACGCCCTGCGCCGTCCCCACGTCACCGAGCGCGGCACGCTCCGCCACGCGCGCCCGGTATCCCGGCAGCCGACCGGCGGAGGCGAACAGGGGCGTGTCGGTCGTCCCCGGTGCCACCGCGTTCACCCTGATCCCGAAGGGGCCGAGCTCTCGCGCCGCCACGCGCACGAGCTCGGCCACCCCGGCCTTGGACACGCTGTAGTGGCTCATCATGCGGTCGGCGAGAAAGCCCGACACCGAGCTCACGGCCACGATGGCGCCCCCGCGCCCGCCCGCCACCATGGCCCTGCCCACCTCGCGCAGGCACACGAACGTGCCCCGCAGGTTGACGCCGAGGACCCGGTCCCACTCCTCGGTGCTCAGGTCGACCAGGGCGCCGAACCCGCCCACGCCGGCGTTGAGCACGGCGATGTCGACGGGCCCGAGACCGTCGTGCACGGCGGCCACGGCCGCCACCACCTGGGCCTCGTCGGCGATGTCGCACGCCACCGACATCGCCGCCGGACCGACCGCGGCCTGGACGTCGAGCACCGCCACCCGGGCGCCCGCGGCGTGCAGCAGCTCCACCGTGGCCAGACCGATCCCGCTCGCACCGCCGGTGACCAGTGCCGTCGTGCCGCCGAGCTCCACCGCCCCTCCCTCTTCCGACGCAGGGGGCCGCCGGGGTCCTGCGACGGCGACCAGGGCGAAGCCTTGCACCTCGGCGCCGTGGCCGGGGCGGTCATCTGCCCGGGGCGGCCTCGGTCTGCCCGGCGTCGGCCATGCGGTCGGCTGCGGCATCGGCGCTGACGGCGGCCTCTCGGGTCACGGCCGCCTCGGCGCCGACGGCGGCGCCGGTGACGAGCGGGGGCTCACCGCTGGCCGCAGCGGCGGGCTCGGTGGGCCGCACCGCGCCGGCCAGAGGGACCTCCTTGAGCAGCAGCGCGCACACGAACGCCAGGCCGGCGATGGGGATCCCGACGGTGAAGACCACGTGCAGCGAGTGCACGAACGCCTCCGACACCCCGGCACGGGCCGGGGCGGGCAGGGCCCGGAACTGCGTCGGCGTGATGGTGAAGGCCTTGGACAGGTTGAGCGACGTGCCCCGGGGGACGAGACGCGGCAGCCAGTACCCCAGCCGGCCCACGAGGATCGTCCCGAGCAGCGCCGACCCGCAGGCGGCGCCGATGTTGCGGAAGAAGCTGACAGAGGACGTGGCGCTGCCGATGTCGCGGCGCTCCACGGCGTTCTGCACGGCCACCACCACGATCTGCAACGTCATGCCCATCCCCACACCGAAGACCACCATGTAGGCGCCGGCGACGACGAGCGAGGTGTGGGTTCCGAGACGGCTGAGGAGCCACATGCCGAGCGCCATGAGGGCGGTGCCCATCACCGGAAACGCCTTGTAGCGGCCGAAGCGGGTGACGAGGCGCCCCGATCCGATGGACGTGGTCAGCATGCCGGCCATGAGCGGCAGGAGCAGGACGCCCGAGCGCACGGCCGATTCGCCGTCGACGAGCTGGAGGTACACGGGGATGTAGATGATGGCGGCGAACATGGTGGCGGTGACGAAGAACGTCGTCCCCAGCGCAGCCCGGACCACCCCCTTGGCGAACACATGCGGGGGGAAGATCGGCTCGGGGCGCGCCGCTCCCACCACACAACCACCCCGGCCATGATCAGCGCCAGCGCCAGCAGCACGATGATCAGGGGCGACGACCAGGCGAAGGTCACCCCGCCCCACACCGTGACGAGCAGCAGGGGCGTGACCGCCATGACGGTGAGGGCCACGCCGGCGTAGTCGATCGAGGCCGCGGCGCGCGCCGGGCGGGGAAGGCGGAGCACGGCGCTCGTGATGACGAGGGCCAGGATCCCGACGGGGACGTTTATGTAGAAGATCCACCGCCACGAGAGCGTGTCGGTGAGGAAGCCGCCCGCCAGCGGACCGCCGATGCTGGCGAAGGCGAACACGGCGCCGAAGTACCCCTGGTACCGACCACGCTCGCGGGGGCTCACGATGTCCCCCACGATGGCCATGGCCAGCGCCATGAGGCCACCCCCGCCGAGACCCTGCACGGCCCGGAAGGCGATGAGCTGGTCCATGTTCTGGGCCAGCCCCGACAGGGCCGAGCCGATGAGGAAGACGACGATGGCGAACTGGAAGACGTGCTTGCGCCCGAAGAGGTCCGAGACCTTGCCGTACAGGGGGGTCGAGAGGGTTGTGGTGAGCAGGTAGGCGGTGACCACCCACGACAGGTGGTCGAGCCCGTGCAGATCCCCGACGATGGTGGGCAGCGCCGTCGTGACGATCGTCTGGTCCAGCGCGGCGAGCAGCATGCCGAGCATGAGCCCGCTCAGGACCACCATCACCTGCCGGTGCGTCAGGGTGCCGCTGGTCTGGTCCTCGGGGATGGCACCGCGCAGCTCGGACATGCCCCGACGAGGCTACCGGGCGGCAGCCGGGCCCAGGGCAGGCCGGGCCGTCACGCCGGGGCGCAGGCCTCGCGCTCGTCGAGGAACGACCACCACGCCGCCGCGGCCGAGGTGGCGGCGTCGGCGACCGTCGACGGGTCCGCACCCAGCGCGGCCATGGCGTCGACGAGCCAGGCACCGTGGGCCTCTTCGGCGGCGCTGTGCACGTCCCAGAAGCGGGTGCCCTGCGCGTCCACGCCGTAGCGGGCCCGCAGACCGTCGGCCTTGGAGGCGGCGATCTCCGACGCCTGTACCTCGTAGGCGGCCAAGGCGGCCAGGGCGGCCACCACGTCACCGTCGGTCGACCTCGACGCGTACACGTCGAGGAGGGCGGCGGTGGCCGGCGACGGGTCGGCATGCGCCGGCGCGCCCACCGCGGCGGCGAAGCCCTCGAACAGATCCACGTGGGGAGCGGGGTTGGTCCGCTCGTCGTCGAGGTTCGCCTCCACCAGACGGCGAGCCCCGGGCTCGTCGGTGCGCGCCGCGATGTGCTCCAGGATGCCGGGCAGGGCGCGCTCGAAGTGGCGGTACTCCGCGGCGTAGGCGGCCAGCTCGTGGCGCTCGAGCGTCCCCGCCTCCCAGCGGCGGTAGAAGGGGTGGTCGAGCAGGCGGCGGTCCCGCAGCACCTCCGCCAGCAGCGTGTCGATCTGGGTGGTCAGCATGCGCCGGATGCTAACCGGCGCGGGGCCGCTGCCCAAGATCCCGGTCCCCAAGATTGAGGAAATCGGCCGAACGGTCATCCAGCGCCGTGCCGGCGCCGAACAACCCCCGATCGAAACGACCGACGACACGGGGGTCCGAGCATGGCCGGAGTCACCAGGCGCACGTTTCTCGGAAAGGGCTCGGTGGCGGTCGCCGCCGCCGGCGTCCTCGCCTCGGTGCCGGGGATCGGCGCGCTTCTCAGTGCCGGGGAGAGCGAGGCCCCGGCGGTGGGCGCCGCCGACGCATCGGTCGCCGCCGGCGACGCCAACGCGGCGTTGACGGACCCGCTCGTGGCCCAGGTGCGCGACGCCACCACCGGAGAGGTGAGCGTGTTCAGCGGGACGCGCGAGGTGGTTGTGCGCGATCCGGCCCTGGTGCGCTCGCTGTTCCGCGCGGCACGCTGACGCCGCACGAGTCCGTTCCCCCCAGCAGTCCCCCCAACCCAACGAGCAGACCTGGAGTGAGCCATGTCATCGCACCGTGAAGCGCCCGAGATCTCCAAGGACCCGGTCGCCGACAGCACCGACCTGTACGCCTTCGTCAGCCCCGACCGTCCCGACACGGTCACGATCATCGCCAACTACGTGCCGCTCGAAGGGCCCGACGGCGGTCCGAACTTCTACGAGTTCGGTGACGACGTGCTCTACACCATCAACATCGACAACGATGGTGACGGCGACGCCGACATCGTGTACCAGTTCAGCTTCGAGACCGAGGTGACCGACCCCGGTACCTTCCTGTACAACACGGGGCCCATCACCTCCCTGACGGCGTCATCGTGGAACCGCCGGCAGACCTATACGGTGACCCGCATCGACACCGAGCGGGGACGCCAGCAGGTGCTGGGGGCCGGGCTCGCCTGCCCGCCGTGCAACATCGGGCCCCTGTCGACGCCCACCTACCCGGCGCTGGCCCAGGCCGCCGTGCACAGCGTGGGTGGCGGCGTCCAGGTGTTCGCCGGTCAGCGCGCCGAGGGCTTCTACGTCGATCTCGGTGCCATCTTCGACCTCGGCATCCTGCGCCCCTTCGAGGAGGCGCACACCACCTTCGGCCTCCAGGGCACCGGCCTCGGCCAGATGGCGGCGGGGATCAATTCCACCAAGGGGTTGAACGTGCACAGCCTCGCCCTCCAGATCCCCATGAGTGAGCTCACCGCCAATCACTCCACGCCGAGCAGCGTGGCATCGGCCGCATCGGTGATCGGCGTGTGGACCGCCGCCTACCGCCAGAAGGTGCGGGTGCGCGACGACTTCGGCAACCACACCTGCGCCGGGCCCTTCGTCCAGGTGTCACGGCTCGGCAACCCGCTCGTCAACGAGGTCCTGATCCCCATGGGGAAGAAGGACTACTGGAACGCCCAGGCTCCGAGCACCGACCGCCAGTTCGCGTCCTTCTACACCAACCCCCAGCTGGCGCAGCTCCTGCCGGTGCTCTACCCCGGTGTGTTCCCCAACCTGGCGGCGTACAACGCGGGGGCGCCCAACCGGGCCGACCTGGTGGCCATCCTGCTGACCGGCCTCCCGGCCGGGCTCATCCCCGGGTTCCAGAACTTCACGGGGCAGACCCAGGCCGACATGCTGCGCCTCAACATGGCCATCGCCCCGGCCTCGAGCCCCAGAACACCGGTCTGCTCGGCAACGACGTGGCCGGGTTCCCCAACGGACGGCGCGTGTTCGACGACGTGGTGACCATCGAGCTGCGGGCTCTGGCCGGCGCCGTGCTCAAGCTGGTGGACCCGGCGTTCAGTCCCGACGGTGCCGCCGCCGCCATCAGCGAGGGGCTCACGAGCGGTGGCGGGGACCTCGCCGCCATGGGAACCGAGAACTACCTGTCGGCATTCCCGTACCTCGGTGTCCCCCATAGCGGGTTCGCCGTCCCGGCCGCCTGACCGTGGCCACACGGCACGCAGGGGCCACGCCGGACCTCGGGCATCACCACCCCGAGGCGCGGCTCGGCCCGAGCCCCGCCGCCAGCGTGGTGCTCGACATCGGGCCCCATGCCGGCGCCCTGGTGCTGCGCACCTCCGCCGCCCTCGACGGGGCCGAGATCGAGATCCGCCCTGCCCGCGACCCGTGGCAGGGGGCGCACAGCGCCGTGCGCCGGCGCCACGTCCGGGGCACCGTGGTGCACGCCGCGGTGTTCGGGTCGCTCGGGCCCGGCCACTACGACGTGCGGGTGCGGGGCACCGACGGCCCGGGCCGCCCGGTGACGGTGGTGGCCGGCTCGGTCACCGACACCACCTTCGAACCCGCCGCCTTCGGCCCCGCCCCGGCCCCCCCCGGTCGAGTAGCTCCCCGGGGTACGGCAAGATGAGGAGGTCTCATCGGGTCGAAAGCTGTCGTACAGCACGCTCACAGCTAGCAGCGGTCTACTCGGTACGAAGAGCAGGACGACGCCACGGTCGCCCGACAGCCTCCGAGACGAGGACGAGCCATGAGCGACACTTTCGAGCCGGGGACGCCCCCCGAGGAACCGGCCCACGACGGACACCCTGAGCTGCCCGACCCCGGAGCCGGGCGCGCCGACCTGCCGCTGTTCACCCCGCCGCCCGCTCCCCCGCAGGGGCCGTATCCCGCCGGGCCTCCCGCCGGCCCTCCCCCCGGCCTACAGCCGCCCTATCCCCCGGGCGCGACCCCGTACCCCCCGGGATCGGCCGCCTACGCCCCGGGTACGGCCGCCTACCCCCCGGGTACGGCCGCCTACCCCCCGGGCGCCAGCCCGTACCCCCCGGGCGGGAACGACACGTGGCTGCGCCCCCCACCTCCCGCTGGACCCGGGACCGGGCCCGGAGGCACCGGCGCCCCACCGCCGCCGTGGGACACGGCCGGGCACTGGGGCCAACCCGGGGGTTGGGGCGCGCCGGTGTGGCTCCCCCCACCCCCGCCGACCCGCCCCAATCCGATGCGCGTCCTGGCCGTGGCCCTCGTGGCACTGCTCATCGCCGTCGTGGGCGTGGCCGTGGGCCGCACGTCGATCATCTCGCCGTCGGGCTCTCTCGGCGGTGGTTCACCCGCCACGTCGACCGCCAACGGCGGTGCCGCCACCATCGCCGCCAAGGTGGACCCGGGCGTGGTCGACGTCACCTCGCAGCTCGGCCAAGGAGGAGGGGAGGCGGCGGGCACCGGCATGGTGCTCACCTCGGGCGGCGAGGTCCTGACCAACAACCACGTCATCGACGGTGCGACCAGCGTGACCGTCACCGACGTCGGCAACGGCCAGACCTACTCCGCCACCGTGGTCGGCACCGACGCCACCGACGACGTGGCGGTGCTCCAGCTCCAGGGCGCCTCGGGCCTGCACACCATCTCCACCGGCGATTCCTCCACCCTTGCCGTCGGCGCCGAGCTCACCGCCATCGGAAATGCCGGCGGGGTGGGAGGCACGCCCAGTGTGGCCACCGGCACCGTCACCGCCCTCGACCAGTCCATCACGGCCAGCGACGAGTCCGACGGGTCCTCCGAGCAGCTGAGCGGCCTCATCCAGACCGACGCCCCCCTCGAGCCGGGTGACTCGGGCGGTCCGCTCGTGGAGAGCGACGGCAAGGTGATCGGCATGGACACCGCCGCATCGAGCGGGTTCACGCTCCAGTCGGGGCAGAGCGAGGGCTTCTCCATCCCCATCGACAAGGCACTGTCGATCGCCCGGCAGATTGCCGCCGGGCACGGCTCGGCCACCATCCACATCGGGCCGGCCGCGCTCATCGGCGTCGACGTCCAACCTGAGCCCGGCACCACCGGGGCACCGGTGGTCGGCGTCGAGGCCGGATCGCCGGCCGACGACGCCGGCATCGTGGCGGGCGACGTCATCGTGGCGGTGGGCGGCCAATCGGTCGACTCCACCACGGCGTTGCGCAACATCATGAGCCGCCACCACCCCGGAGACAGGGTGCAGGTGGAGTGGACCGACCAGTCGGGCTCGAACCACATCGCCACCGTGCAGCTCGTGACCGGCCCGGCCACGTGACTCAGCCCACGCGCCGCCAGTAGATCAGGGCGTCCTCTCCCTCCACGGCGTCGGGGACGCGACCGATCTGTCGCCAACCGAGCCGCTCGTACAGGGCGCGCGCCGGGTTCGAGGCGAACACGAGATTGAACTGGATGGCGTCGAAGCCGAGCAGCGGCGCCCGGCGGATGGAGTCCTCGACGAGGAGCCGTCCGATGCCACGCCGGCGCCACGCCGCACCGACGACGTATCCGGCATTGGCGATGTGCGCCGCCCGGCCCACGAAGTTGGGACGGAGGTAGTAGGCGCCGGCGACGCCACCCACGTCGGCGACGCCACCCACGTCCGCCCCGCCGGCCGCGTCCGCCCCGCCGGCCGCTTCCGCCCGGGCCACCACCGTGACGGTCGGGGCCCTCGTCCACGTGGCGTCGAAATCGCGTCGCGCGACAGCGGCGGCGCGTGGGGGTAGCCCTCCTTGGCCGCCACCACCTGCGCGAACAGGACGAAGAGCGCCTCGGCGTCGGAATCGGCCAACGGACCCACCGTCACGTCGAGGCCGTCGGCCGTGCGCGTACGCACCAGCGCGCCGGCACCGTGGCCGTCGACGGTGATGTCGGCGTCGACGTCTGCGTCGGCGTCTGCGTCGGCGTCTGCGTCGGCGTTGGTGTCGGGGTCCATCGGGCGCGAGGTTACGGTCGCCTTGTTAGATTCGGAAGCAGCCGGTCCCCGCCGCGGGAGGCCGGCGGGCGGCGAGGCCCGGGACGGTGCCCATGGAGGGGGAGTCACTGCGGCGACGCGTGTCGCTCCACCGTCCGCCCCGGCGCGCCGGAAGACCCGCCGTGGCCACCGACCGGCGCCGCGGCGAGCTGCTGGCGCTGGTGTACACGGCCGGCGACCTGGGGGTGCTCGGCGCCTGGCTCGTGGATCCGTCGGACGTCACCAACAGCGTGGGCATGGGCGTGCTCATGGCGGTGGTGGCGCTGTGCGCCCTGGCGCTGTTGGTGGGGCGCGACCGCCTGCCCGCGTACACCGCCGATGCCGCCATCGGGGGGAGCGTCGTGCTCATCACCGTGGCCAACCTCTTCTGCCGGCTGCACACGCACGTCGGGCTGTTCATGCCGTACTACGTCTGGGTGGGGTTCGCCTCCCCTATGGTGCTTCCCCGGCGCCGGGCCACCGCCTGCGTGGTGCTCGGGATCCTGGCACCGGGGATCGTGACGCTGGTGGCGGGGCATGCCGTGGACGTCGCCGCCTGGATCGTCATCGCCGTCACCTTGGTGGTGGCCTTCGTCACCGTCGACTCCCTGACGGGTGTGGTGGTGGAGCGTGAGCGCCTGGCCGCGGTCGGAGAGATGGCCTCCATGGTCACCCACGAGCTGCGCAACCCTCTCGGTGTGGTGGCCAACGCCGTCTTCCTCATACGCCACGCCATGGGGCCCGACCTCTCCCCCGACGTCGAGCGGCACCTGACCATGGCCGACCGCGAGGTCGACAAGGCCAACGCCATCATCGACCACCTGGTGGCGTTCGTCCGTCCCCGCCAGCCCCTCCTCGAGGCGGTGGCCGTGCGGGCCGTGGTGGCGGAGGTGCTCGAGACGACACCTGCGCCCGCCGGCGTGACCGTGGACGTGGCGGTGGGCGACGCCACGCTCGTCACCGATCGGGGCCAGCTGGCCGAGATCCTCGTCAACCTGGTGTCGAACGCCTACGACGTCCTGCCCGAGGGGGGGACGGTGCGCATCGCCGCGGCCGTCGCCGACCACAGCGTGCGCGTCACGGTGGCGGACGACGGCACCGGCATCGACGACACGGTGCGCCAGCGGATCTTCGAGCCGTTCGTCACCACCAAGCACAGCGGCACGGGGCTCGGGCTCGCCATCGTGCGTCGCCTGGTCGACATCAACCGGGGGGAGATCTCCGTCGCACCCCGATCCGGCGGCGGCACGGTCTTCACCCTCACGCTGCCGTCCCGGCGCCCGGGAGCGCCGGGCGCATCGGGCGTGATCCGGGCCGACACCGCTGACACCGCCGACACCGTCGGCACCGCCGGGTAGGTGCCGGCCCGCCGCACCCGGCCGGCCGTGGCCGGCCTCGTCCTCACGCCGGGCGCCAGCGCCGGTCGGGACCAGCCTGCGCTGGTGGCGATCGACGATGCGCTCACCCCCGCCGGGGTGCACGTCGAGCGGGTTCGACTTCCCCTACCGCCTGGCGGGGCGGCGCGCCCCGGACCGCGCCCCGGTGTTGGTGGCCACGGTGGCCGAGGCGGCCACCTCGCTCGCCGCCGCCCTGGAGGTGGACCAGAGCAGGGTCGCTCTCGGCGGACGCTCCATGGGGGGCCGGATGTGCTCCATGGCCGTGGCCGACGGTCTCGGCGCGGCCGCCCTCGTCCTCGTGAGCTACCCGCTGCACCCCCCCGGGAAGCCCGACCGCCTGCGGACCGAGCACTTCGGGACGATGGCCGTGCCCTGCCTGTTCGTGTCGGGCACCCGTGACGCCTTCGGATCGCCCGCCGAGCTCGAGGCGGCCACAGCCGCCATTCCCGGACCGGTCACCCACGTCTGGGTGGAGGGGGGCGATCACGGCCTGCGGGGCAAGGATGCCCAGGTGGCGGGCATCGTCCGGGACTGGGTCCTGGCCCTTTGACCTGGTTCTCGGGTCCCCCGGGCAGAGGTGTTGGCCCAACGATGGCTTGATTCGCCCCCCTCGGGGGCCGATAGGTCATCAGTGGACACAACTGACTCAGGTGTCACACGAGCACCAATCCCCGTGGCCGCCCCCGCCACCCGGTCCCGAGGACTGCACCGGACCTCGGCCCGGCGCCGTCCTGCTGGCCGGCTCCGGTCACCGCGGGCCTTGCGCCTCCGGGGACGGGCCCCTCTCCACCGCACACGCCGGGCCCGCTGCGTCGCCGCCGTCCTGACGGGCCTCGCCCTCGTCTCGCTGGCCGCCGCCGGGCTGACGGCGGGCGAGGGGGCGCGCGACGCCGCCTACGGCTCGACCACCATCACCATCCAGCCCGGCGACACCCTGAGCGCCATCGCCGCCCGATACGAGACCACCGTGGCGGCGCTCATGGCGGCCAACGGCATCACGAACGCCAACCGCATCGTGGCCGGGACCACCTTGCAGATCCCGTCGGCGGCGGCGCCGGCGGTGGGCCCCAGCGCGCCCACCTCCACCACCACGGTGGTGGTGCGTCCCGGCGACACCCTGATCTCTTCGCGGCCCGGTACCAGACATCGGTGGCGGCGCTCGTGGCCACGAACCACATCACCAACCCCAACCTCTTTAAGCAGTTTCGCCGGCGCCCACCTCCTTTTGCCACCTCCCCCTCTGCCCCCCGCGGGGTGGGGTGCCGGGGCGGGCCCCTTCCCCTGGGCCTGCAGCAGCATCCCGAGCGCATGGCCCTGCGCCCCGCCTTCCTGGCCGCGGCGAGCGTCGGGTGAGCCGGCAAGCCTCCTGGAGGCGCTGTGCTGGTGGGAGTCGGGGTGGCAGGCGAACGCCCTGTCGCCGACCGGTGCCGAGGGCCTGTGCCAGCTCGAGCCGTCGACGATCACGTACGCCCGCACCACGCTGCTGCACAACCCGGGCCTCAACCCCGCCGTCGCCGGTGACAACATCGCCATGGCGGCCGCCTACCTGGCCGACCTGACGGCGCGGGCCGGGGGACCTACCACACCGCCCTGGCCGCGTACTACCAGGGCCTGTCCTCGGTCGAGCAGTCGGGCATGCTCCCCTCGACCAAGACCTACGTCACCGGCATCCTCAACTACGCCGGGCTGTTCGCCGCCGCCGGCTGAGCAGCACCACACCGCGCCCCGAGGGCCGCCGAGGACCGCAGAGCACACCGGCCCCGGCGCGCCCCAGCCGACAGCGGGCATCGGCGAGCCGCCCATATCCTCGCCCCGTGCCCGGCGTACAGGACGACACCGCGCCGTTCGCCGCCGGTGACCTCGCCACCACGCCGGCGCCCTTCGGGCGCAGCCGGCTGCTCCCCCGCGCCGCGCAACGTCGCACCCGAGGTGTTCGCATGGGAACAGCGCCACTTCTTCTCCGCCTGGACGTGCGTCGGCCACAGCCGAGGACATCGCCGGCGTGGGTGACCAGCGCGCCGTGTCGGTGGGCGGGGCCGGCGTCCTGCTCGCCCGGGGCGAGGACCGAGGGCGGCCGCCTTCGCCAACACCTGTCGCCACCCGGGCCACGAGCTGCTTGCCTGCGGGCAGGCCCGCACGGGCGGCATGGTGGTGTGCCCGTACCACTCGTGGTCGTACCGCCTCGACGGCACCCTGCGCAGCGCGCCGGGCCTCGACGGCGTCGACGGCTTCGACCGCGGCGAGCACGGCCTCGTGGCGGTGCCACCGTCGAGGAGTGGCACGGGCTCGTGTTCGTGGACGGCACCGGGCGGGGCGGCCCCTTCGACGACCATGTGGCCGGCCTCGACGTGCGGGTGACCCCCTACGCACCGGAGCGTCTGGTGGTGGCCAACGGCGCGCCTACGTCGTCGGCGCCAATTGGAAGGTGCTGACCGAGAACTACCAGGAGTGCTACCACTGCGCCACGATCCATCCCGAGCTGTGCGCCGTGAGCCCACCGCGCAGCGGCGAGAACTACACCGAGACCGGTGGCGGTGCGTGGGTGGGGGGATGGATGGCGCTGCGCCCCGGGGCGCGGACCATGTCGCTCACCGGCAGGCACGTGGGTGCCACGCTGCCGGGCCTCGACCGGAGGACGAGCCGCGAGGTCGTGTACGTGGTGCTGTTCCCGAACCTCTGGCTCAGCCTCCACCCCGACTACGTCATGACGCACCGGCTCGTGGCGCTCGCCCCCGACCGCACGGCGGTGGAGTGCTGCTGGGCCTTTGCTCCCGAGGACATGGCCCGGCCCGGCTTCGATCCGTCCGACGCCGTCGACTTCTGGGACCGCACCAACACCCAGGACTTCGCGGCGTGCGAGTCGGTGCAGCGCGGCCTCGCCTCCGAGCACTGGCGGCCCGGTCCCTGGCCCCCGACGAGGACGGCGTCCACCAGTTCGTGACCATGGTGGCCAATGGCTACAGCGGCGGCCCACCATGGCCCGGGAGCGGTCCGCACCGCTGAGGGATACCACGGGGCCCCGGCCCGGGCGCGCAACACCGACACGCTGCGGCACAGGGGGCCGTCGGGTGCGGTCGGGTGCCGTCGGGTACCGTCGGGTACCGTCCTGTGCGGTCCGGGCGACGCCCGCCGTCCGCATCCAAGGAGGACCTGATGGCGCACGAGGTGAGAGGCGTGGTCTCCGGCGCCAAGGGCGCCCTGTCTCGGTGCAGACGGTGCTCGTCCCGAATCCGGCAATTAGT
>CAWIWK010000054.1:0-46972 GCA_963839605.1 uncultured Acidimicrobiales bacterium
GCTCGTGCGCTCGGCGATGCCGCCGTAGCCCCCGATGGCCCGGGCGATGGGCACCATGGCCTCCACCGTCCGCTGGCGCAGCACCGCCCGGTCGGCGGAGGACAGCGGGTCGCCGGTGCCGAGCTCGCCGCGCAGGCGGGCGGGTCCGACCGCGGCGCTGGTGGCCACCGGGACATGGCGGGCGTCGCCCACGGCGACCTCGAGGCTGCCCCCGCCCAGGTCCATCCCGAGCGAGGGCCCGGGACCCATCCACACCCCTGCCCGCTGCCCAAAGCACAGGCGGGCCTCCTCCTCCCCGTCGAGGACCCGCACCGTGGTGCCCACCACCCGCTCCAGGCGCTCCACCACCTCGCTGCTGTTGGCCGCGTCGCGAAGCGCGGCGGTGGCCAACGCCACCACCACGTCGGCCCGGGCCTCGGCCAGCCCGCCGCGCAGCCGCTGGCCGCCGCCACCGACGCCGCCACCCGGTCGGCGGGGATGATCCCTCGGCCCCCACGCTCAGGCCGAGGTTGAGCAAGGCCCGGCGGTGAAGGACCGGCGTGATGGAGCGCCCCGGCCCCACCTCGCTCACGACGAGGTGAAAGGAGCTGCTCCCGAGGTCCCACACCGCGGCGCGCATCGGCACGCCGCAGAACGTAGCCGTCGCCCACGCCGACCGGCACCGCCGCGCGGGCGGTTGCGCGCCGGCGGTACGGGCCGTCGCAGCGGGCCCTCAGCCCGGCCAGCACCATCCCGCGATGTCGGGGGGATCCTCCCCGAACTCGCGGGTGTAGGCGCGCGCCTTCAGGCGGGCGTCGAGCATCTGCTGGCGCAGCGCCGCGGTGCGCACGCTCGAGGCCCGGCACGCGGTCGAGCACGTCGATGACCAGATGGAAGCGGTCGAGGTCGTTGAGCATGACCATGTCGAACGGCGTGGTGGTGGTCCCCTCCTCCTTGTAGCCGCGCACGTGGATGTTGTCGTGGTTCGTGCGGCGGTACGTCAGCCGGTGGATGAGCCAGCGGGTAGCCGTGGAAGGCGAAGATCACCGGGCCGGTCGGTGGTGAACAGCGTGTCGAATTCGCGGTCGGTGAGCCCGTGGGGGTGCTCGGTAGTCGGGCTGCAGGCGCATCAGGTCGACGACGTTCACGACCCGGATGCGCAGTTCGGGGAGATGGCGGCGCAGCAGGTCGACGGCGGCCAGGGTCTCGAGGGTGGGGACGTCGCCGCAGCAGGCCATGACGACGTCGGGCACGGACCCGGCGTCGTTGGAGGCGAACTCCCAGATGCCCGAGCCCCGGGTGCAGTGGTCGAGCGCCTCGTCCATGCGTCAGCCAGTCGGGCTGCGGGCTGCTTGCCGGCCACGATGACGTTGACGTAGTCCCGGCTGCGCAGGCAGTGGTCGGCCACCGACAAGAGGCAGTTGGCGTCGGGCGGGAGGTAGACACGGATCGACCGACGGCCTTCTTGTTGACCACGATGGTCGATGAAGCCGGGGTCCTGGTGGGAGAAGCCGTTGTGGTCCTGGCGCCATACGTGGCTCGACGAGCAGGTAGTTGAGCGAGGCCACGGCCGGCGCCACGGGATGTCGCGGGCTGACCTTCAGCCACTTGGCGTGCTGGTTGAACATCGAGTCGACGATGTGGGTGAAGGCCTCGTAGCAGTTGAACAGGCCGTGCCGGCCGGTGAGCAGGTACCCCTCGAGCCAGCCCTGGCACTGGTGCTCGGACAGCACCTCCATGCACCCGGCCGTCGGGGGCCAGGTGGTCGTCGCTCGGAGCCGTCTCGGCGTCCCAGGCCCGGTCGGTCACCTCGAAGACGTCCTGCAGGCGGTTCGAGGCCGTCTCGTCGGGGCCGAAGAGGCGGAAGGTCGGCGGGTTGGCCGGCGATGACGTCGCGCAGGTAGTCGCCGAGGATCCGGGTGGCCTCGTGCAGCGTGGCTCCCCGGGCGTCCACCGGCACGGCGTAGTCCGGAAGTCGGGCAGCTCGAGGTCCGCAGGAGCAGGCCGCCGTTGGCGTGCGGGTTGGCGCTCATGCGCCGTCGCCTGCCGGAGGGGGCCACGGACGACCGCCTCGACCGGGACGCCCTCGGCGTCGAAGAGCTCCTCGGGCCGGTAGCTGCGCATCCACTCCTCCAGCTGGGCCAGATGTGCCGGGGTTGGTGCGGACCTCGGTCAGGGGCAGCTGGTGGGCCCGGAACGTGCCCTCCATCGGCAGGCCGTCGACGACCTTGGGGCCCGTCCAGCCCTTGGGGGTGCGCAGGATGATCATGGGCCAGGCCGGGCGGCCCGGGGAACGCCCGGCGCGGGCCTCGGCCTGGATGCCGGCGATCTCGTCGAAGGCGCCGTCGAGGGCCTCGCCATGCGGGCGTGCACCGGCATGCGGGTCCTCCCCGTCGAAGCCGCCCTCCACCACGCAAGGGCCGGTAGCCGTAGCCGGTGAAGAGGGCCAGCAGCTCGCTCGTGGGGATCCGGGCCAGCACGGTGGGGTTGGCGATCTTGTAGCCGTTCAGGTGCAGGATGGGCAGCACCACACCGTCGCGCGCGCGGGTCGAGGAACTTGTTGGAGTGCCAGCTGGTGGCGGCGGCGCCGGTCTCGGCCTCGCCGTCGCCGACCACGCAGGCCACCACCAGGTCGGGATTGTCGAAGGCGGCGCCGTAGGCGTGGGCCAGCGAGTAGCCGAGCTCACCGCCCTCGTGGATCGAGCCCGGCGTCTCGGGCGCGGCGTGGCTGGGGATGCCCCCGGGGAAGGAGAACTGCCGGAAGAGCCGGGCCATGCCCGCCGCGTTCGGCGGATGTGGGGGTAGCGCTCGCTGTAGGTGCCCTCCAGCCAGGCGTTGGCCACCATGGCGGGCCCCCGTGGCCGGGGCCGCACACGAAGATGCGCGTCGAGTCCTGGCGCCGGATGCACCGGCTGAGGTGGGCCTAGATGAAGTTGAGCCCGGGGCTCGTCCCCCAGTGCCCGAGGAGCCGGGGCTTGATGTGCTCGGGCCGCAGGGGCTCGCGCAGCAGGGGGTTGTCCAGCAGGTAGATCTGGCCGGCGGTCAGGTAGTTGGCGGCCCGCCAGTAGGCGTCGAGGCGCCAGCCCAGCTCGGCGCTCGTCGACGCCACCGGGCGCCCGGTGCGGCGGGTCCGCTGGCGGCCCGGTGGTTCGTGCATGGCGATCGTGCAGTCCGGCCGTCCGTGTCGCTCCTCTGGCAGGGTGGTGCTGTGCAAGTTCTGGTGGTCAACGCCGGCTCGAGCAGCCTGAAGCTGGCGTGCTCGGTACGAGCCGACGAGCTGGCGATGGACGTCGAGCTGCCGTGCCCGGCCCGAGGATCGATGGGTGACGGCTCGGGAGGCGGTCGCCTGCCGCCCCGCCCGTGGACGCCGCCGGGCACCGGGTGGTCCACGGCGGCGCCGCGAGCTCGTCGGCCCGGTGGTGCTCGACGACGGGCGTGAGGCCGGCTCGAGCGACCTGGCCGACCTGGCCCCCCTGCACAACCCCCCGGGCCTGGCCGCCATCCGGCGCCTGCAGGCCCTGCGTCCCGACCTGCCCGCAGGTGGCCTGCTTCGACACCGCCTTCCACGCCGACCATGCCGCCACTGCGTCGCCACCTACGCGCTGCCCGGGGCCTGGCGCCGACGCTGGGCCTGCGCCGCTACGGCTTCCACGGGCTGAGCCACGCCTGGGCCAGCCGGCGGGCGGCCGAGCTGCTGGGCGCGACCTCGGCCGGCTGCGCCTGGTCACCGCCCACCTCGGCTCGGGAGCCTCGCTGGCGGCGGTGGCAGGCGGGCGTGTCGGTCGACACCACCATGGGCTTCACGCCCGCTCGAGGGCCTGGTGATGGCCACGCGCGCCGGCAGCGTCGATCCCGGGCTGGTGCTGTGGGTGCAGCGCCACGAGGGCCTGACGGCGGACGATCTCGAGGACGCGCTGACCCGGCGGGCCGGCCTGCTCGGCCTGTCGGGCGTCGGCGGACCTGCGCCGGGTGATCGAGGACGCCGACGGCGGTGACGACCGGTCCGCCCTGGCCTACGACGTCTACCTGCCACCGCCTGCGGGCCTCGGTCGCCGCCATGGCGGCGACCATGGGGGGCATCGACGGCCTCGGTGTTCACCGGTGGCGCCGGCGAGCGTTCGGCCCGGCTGCGCCGCGACGCATGCGAGGGTCTCGGGTTCGTCGGACTGTCCGTGGACGACGCCCGCAACGCGGCGGCGGGCGGGGACGGGGGCGACGGCGTCGTCTCCCCCGCCGGCGCGGCCGCGGCAGTGGTGGTGGTGCACGCTCGCGAGGACCTCGAGATCGCCCGTCAGGTCCGTGCCGTGCTGGGGGTCACGTAGCCGGCGCGTCGCGCTGCGATGGGCCCGGAGGGCGGCTCGCGCCCGGACCGGACCGGACGCGCCGCCCGGTGGTGGTGGTGGGCTCGAGGCGCAGCCAGTAGGCCCGGACACCCGACGACCACGGCTCGGGCCGGGGCCCGCCGTCGTCGTGGAGGTGCAGCTCCTCGCGCACGTGGCCGGTCACCACCACGCTCCACCCCGTGTGCGTGGCCCGGTCGATGCTGTCCACCTCGAAGGCGACCTCGGCATCGGCACGCACGGCGTCGAGCTTCGTGCCCGGTGCGGTCCGCACGAGCACCGTGGCCCCGTCCAGGGCGAAGTTCACCGGGTAGACCTGCGGGGGGCGGCCGGACACGATCAGGCGCCCGACCTCCTCTCCCGCCAGGAGCGCCAGGCACTCCCCCGGATCGAGCTCCTCGATGACGTTGGGAGATCCCCCCACGTCCCACGTGGCGCCGGCCGGGGCACCGTCGCCCGCGCTCGCTCCGGTCCGGCCATGAGCACAGCATCGCTCCCCCGGCCCCGACAGCCAAGGGGCAAAGGGCCCCATCGCGCCGGATGTCCCGTCGACCGGCCCGGTCCCGACCCCAGGCGCTGCCGTGGGGCTCTGCCGTGGCCGTCCGCCCGCGGCACGCTCCCCGGGGCGCCGTGCGCGACGATGGCTCGTGCGCGCCTGGGAGGTCGAGACGCCGGGCCCGGTCTCCGGTCACCCGCTCCGCCTGGTCGAGCGCCAGGAGCCCCAGCCCGGCCCGGGGCAGGTCCGGCTACGGGTGGCGGCCTGCGGGGTGTGCCGCACCGACCTCCACGTGGCCGAGGGCGATCTGCCCGTGCACCGGCCCCGGGTCGTGCCCGGGCACGAGGTGGTGGGCACCGTCGACAGCCGGGGTCCGGGCGCCACACGGTTCGGGATCGGTGACCGGGTGGGCGTGGCCTGGCTGGCCTAGCACCTGCGGGCGTGCCGGTTCTGCCGGCGCGGGGCCGAGAACCTCTGCCTCGACGCCGACCTTCACCGGGTGGGACCACGACGGCGGGTATGCCGAGGCGGCGGTGGTCGACGAGCGCTACGCCTACCGGATCCCCGACGGCCTCGCCGACGAGCAGGCCGCCCCGCTTCTGTGCGCCGGCATCATCGGCTACCGGGCGCTGCGCCGCGCCGAGCTGCCCCCCGGCGGCGCGCTCGGCATCTACGGCTTCGGCGGCTCTGCCCACCTCACCGCACAGGTGGCGCTGGCCGAGGGGCGCCGAGGTCCACGTCGTCACCCGGTCGGCGAAGGGGCGAGCGGCTGGCCGAGAGCCTGGGCGCGACGTCGGTGGGGCGAGGCCGAGGAGCCGCCCGCCCGGCCCTCGACGCCGCCATCCTCTTCGCCCCCGCGGGGGAGATCGTGCCCCGGGCCCTCGCCGCCCTCGACCGGGGCGGCGTGCTCGTCATCGCCGGCATCCATCTGAGCGACGTGCCGCCGCTCAATTACGAGGACCATCTCTTCTACGAGCGCCGGTGCGCAGCGTCACGGCCAACACCCGCCACGACGGCGAGGAATTCCTGGCGCTCGCCACCCGGTTGCACGTGCGCGCCACCACCACGCCCTATCCGCTCGAGCAGGCCGACCGAGCGCTCGTCGACCTGGCCGGCGACGCCGTCACGGGGGCGGCGGTCCTGCCGCGTCACGTAGTGCCTCCCGGCCGCTCCGACACGGAGCGTGTCGGAGCGCGCCGGCCCCTGCGCACGCCGCGAACGCCCTGCGTGTTCGGGATGGCGCCAGGCTCAAGGGCCGGTCCCATCGGGACGAATCCCCGTACACGAGAGAAACGGGGGCCGCGCCATGGTCAGCGATCCTGTGTGCGACGAAGTCCGCTCCGACACCGTCACCATCGGCACGCGTGTCGAGGTGCGCAACGTGCACCTCCAGACGTGGTGCCGCGGGTTCCAGGTGGCGGCACTGGTCGGCGACGGCTACCTGGTCCGGCGCATCTACGACGGCTTCATCCTGCCGCGCTGCTTCAGCGCCGAGGTGATCCGCCCCTGCTGAGCACGCCGGACCGGGCCGCCCCGGCCCGGCGCGTCCCATCTCCTCTAGGCTCGCCCGCACGCTTCGGTGCCCGGGGCAGGGTGGCGACACACCCGGCGCCCGGGCCGCGGGCAAGGGGGGTGGGGCATGGCGCAACGACACGGTGTCGACGGACCCCGGCGATCGACACCACACCTGCGCAGCGTCGGCGTGCTGCTGGCGGCGCTTTCGGTGGCGGTCCCCGTGCTCATCGTCGGCCTGGACGACGCCGCCGGTGCCCACCAGGTGTCCACCCACGGGCCGTCCACGCCGCTCACCAACTGGACGACGTACCACGCCGACGCCATCGAGGACGGGGTGGCACCCACCGCCGCCACCTTCCGCCACGCCTCGCACGACTGGACGTCCCCCGTTCTCGACGGGCAGCTCTACGGCGAGCCGCTCGTCGACGGAAGCCTCGTGGTGGCGGCGACCGAGAACGACACCGTCTACGCCCTGAACGCCTCCACCGGCTCGGTGGTCTGGTCGGCGACGGTGGGCACGCCCGTGCCCGCCGGGGCCCTTCCCTGCGGGGACATCTCGCCCGACGTGGGGATCACCTCGACCCCTGTCATCGACGCCACCCGCAGCGGCGGGGCCGAGGTGTTCGTCGTCGCCGACGAGGACGACGCACCGGGGTACCCCGGCATCTCCCATCACCTCGTGGGCCTGGCCCTCGCCACCGGCCACGTGCTGCTCGACGAGGTCGTCGACCCGCCCGGGACCACGCCCACGGCCCAGCTGCAGCGTCCGGGCCTGGCCCTCGATGCGGGCTCGGTCCTGGTGGCCTTCGGCGGCAACGCCGGTGACTGCTCGACCTACCACGGGTGGGTGGTGTCGGCGCCCGAGGGCGGGGGCACGCTGCGGACCTGGGAGGTGGACGCGAGTCCCGGCAACGACCAGGGGGCGATCTGGATGGGCGGGGCGGCACCGGTGGTGGACGGCAACGGCGACGTGTGGGTGTCGACGGGCAACGGGTCCGACACCACCGGGACCTCCCCCGACGGCGGCGACTCCGTGGTGGAGCTGTCGTCCTCCATGCACCTGGTGCAGTCCTTCACCCCCTCGACGTGGCAGCGCGACAACGCCGACGATCTCGACCTGGGCTCGTCGGCGCCGGTCGTGCTCCCGAGCGGCGACGTGCTGCAGATCGGCAAGTCGCAGACGGCGTACGTCCTGGAGGCCTCGCACCTCGGGGGCGTGGGCGGCCAGCTGTCGCAGCGCACGTCGGTGTGCGGCGGCAACGTGGACGGCGGGTCCGCCTTCACGGCGCGCACGGAGTACGTCCCCTGCCTGAAGGGGGTGATGGCGGTGCGTATCTCGGGCCGCCACACCATCCGCGTCCTGTGGAAGACGAGCACGGGCTCGAGCGGGCCGCCCATCCTCGCCGGCGACCTGGTGTGGACGCTCAGCCGGTCCGGCACCCTGTACGGCCTCCGCGAGAGCAACGGCAGGCCGGTGGTCACGCTCAGCGTGGGAGCGCCCTCCAACCACTTCCCCACCCCGTCGGTGGGGGCGGGCCTGCTGCTCGCCCCGGCCTCGGACCAGGTCGTCGCGTTCCACTGAGGATGCCGCGTTGCGCTGACGGCACCGCGTTGCGCTGACGGCACCGCGTTCCACGGACAGCACCGCGTTCCACGGACGGCACCGCGTTCAGGGCGCGGCGAGGCCCTCGACGATCACCGAGGAGCTGCCCAGGGCGAACACGCCCAGGGTGACGAGCGCCAGCCCCACGACTTCGAAGACCGGTGCGGCGGCGCGCGAGTCGACGTGCTCGCCGAAGAAGGCGATGCCGATGGCGACGGCCACGAGCGGCTGGACCACCGTCAGGGTGGGGAGCGACAGGCGCAGCGCCCCGGCGTGGAAGGCGCTCTGGGTGAACAGCAAGGCCGCCGCCCCCCCCACCACCAGCGCGTAGGGGACCCAGCTGGCGAGGGTGTGACCGATCCCCCGGTCGAGCAGGTGGCCGGTGCGCTCGGTGAGCGCGGCCACGTACCCGAACGCCGCCCCCGATCCCACCGCCAGCAGGAGGGCCGTGCGTCGCGGCGAACCGCCCCGCGCCCCGAGCGCCGCCGCGCCGCACACGAGGGCCATGACGGCGCTCAGCACCACCCACGCCCGTGTCGACGCGTGCGGGTGGCCGAGGCCCGGTCGGGCCACGGCCAGGAACAGGGCCAACCCCACCGCGATCACGCCGGTGGACCCGAGCTCGCGCGCCGTGATGCGGCGATGGTCGAGGCGCGCCGCCACGGGGAGGGCGAAGACGAGGCTCAGGACGAGCAGCGGCTCTACCAGCGCCAGGGACCCGCGGCGCAGGGCCAGGAATTGGAAGAGATAGCCCACGCCGTCGAGGGCGCTGCCGATGATCCACAGGGGGCGTCGCACGACGCGCAGCAGGAGCCCGCCGGGCCCCGGCGTGTGGTCGGGCTCCCCCGCCGTGACGTGGTGCTGCAACACGGCGGCGAGCCCGTAGGCCGCGGCGCTGGCGAGCGCCAGCACCACCACCGAGACGAGCCCCTTCCCCATGAGCGCCGAGTCTCTCAAACGGCGCGGTGCCGGGCACCGATCGGAGCCGCCCGCCGACGTCCGCCCCGGGGCGGGTCCCGCCCCGGGGCTCAGCGGGTGGGGGCGGGCACCTCTTCGGCGACCAGGGGGTGTCGCCCCTCGTCGCGGTGGCCGCCGGGCGCGGCGCGCCACCGGCGCCACGCCGCCCAGCCCCGGCCCACGCCGTAGGCGAGGGCGCTGAAGGTCCCCACGAAGAACCCGATGGGCCAGTCGGTCGTGAACGACATGGCGATGGCGGCCCACACCGTCACCAGGGCGATCGCCACCGACAGGACGATGGCACACGAAGGCCGGACGGCGAACGCAGCCGCGCCGCGGCAGGCGGGCCGATCATGAGGCTGAAGATGAGCAGCGCGCCGACCACCGGCACCGTCATCGCCGTGGCCAGCGCCACCACGACCAGGAAGGCCATCTCCATGCGGTCGCTGCGGATCCCCTTGGCCTCCCCCACGTCGGGCATGACCGAGGAGAGCACGAGGGGACGGTAGAGCACGACGATGGCCGCGACGCAGACGATGCCGAGCACGGCCACGGGCAGGATCTCGTTCGACGCCACGCCCAGGACCTCACCGAACAAGAGCGAGAAGATCTCCGGCTCGTACTGCGTGGTCTGGCTCAGGAACAGCGCACCGAGCGCCAGCATCACCACCAGGGCGAGGGCGGTGACGACGTCGTGCCGGCCGCGCCGGCCGAGGGCGCCGATGGCCAGTGCGGCCAGGACGGCGAACACGCCCAGCCCGACAAGGGTGTTGACGCCGACGAGGCTGGCACCGGCGGCGCCGGCGAAGGCGCCGTTGGGAATGGCGTGGGCCGGGAAGGCCGACCCCCGCAGGACGACGAAGAAGCCCACCACGCCGGCGATGACGGCGACGATGCTCGCCACCATCCAGGCGTTGATCATGAAGCCGGCGAACATACTCCCTCTCCCTCGCGTGCCGGCCGCCACGGCGCGCCCCGTCCGTGGCGCGCCGTGCGGCTGCGGACGACGGGCAGCTCCGTGGCCAGATAGCCCACGAAGACGATGACGACGATGAAGAAGCTCACGGGCCACGAGGCGTGGCTGGCGCTCCAGTCGTAGCTGTCGTAGGCGAGCAGCACTCCGACGAGCACGGCCGCCACGCCCGTGGCCGCCGCCACGAGCACGGCGCGGCCCACGCGCCTCGTCAGGCGCAGCGCGATGGCGGCCGGACCGACGAGCAGCGCCGTCGACAGGATGGCCCCGATGACGAGCGAGGAGAGGCCGACGGCGAGGGCCAGCGCCGCCATGTACAAGAGCCCCACCACCCGGACCGGCACCCCCCGGGCCGCAGCGATGTCGGGGCTGATCGAGCTCAGGAGCAGGGGCCGGTGCACGACCGCCATGACGGCGAGGCACACGACGCCGAGGGCGGCGGCGGCAACGGCGGTGGAGCCGGTGATGCTGAAGATCGATCCGAACAGGATCTGCTGGCTCGCTCCCGTGGTGGACGACCGCGTGGTGCCGAGGTAGAGGAACAGCGCAGCCACGCCGATCGACGCCCCCAGCACGATGCCGGTGGCGATGTCTCTGCCCCGGGCCCGGCGCACACCCAGCATCTCCATGGCGCCCGCCCCCACCACGCCGCCGGCCACGAACCCCGCCAACGGGCTCACGCCCGCCAGAAAGGCGCCGGACCCCCCGGCGGCGGAGACATCCGCCAGGGAATGGCCGGCGAAGGACTGGCCCCGCAGGACGGTGAACACGCCCACGACGGCCGACACCACGGCCACGACGCTGCCGACGACGCAGGCCACACGCACGGGTTGGCTCGAGAAGAAACCCGGCTCGAAGATGACGTGCACGGGTCAGATCGCCCGCCGCGTCGGGTCGGGGGGAAGGCCCGGCTCGGCGTCCTCCATGGGCCCCGCCACCACCAGGATCCGGCCGTGGAGGGTGTGGACGTGGACCTCGTGCCCGTACAGGGCGGTGAGCACCTCGTCGCGCACGACCTCCTGCGTCGTGCCGCTGGCGGCACGTCCCCCCGCCAGGTACACGATGCGGTCCATGACGGGGAGCAAGGGGTTCATCTCGTCCGCGGACAGCAACACGGCGATGTGCTGCTCGTCGGCGAGCCGGTCGAGGAGGGTGACGACCTCCTGCCCGCTCTTCAGATCGAGGTTGGCGAGCGGCTCGTCGAGCAGCAGCAGCCGGGGCCGGCCGATGAGGGCATGGGCGATCAGGACCCGTTGCTGCTCGCCGCCCGACAACGTGCCAACCCTGGCGTCGGCGAAGTCCTGGGCGTCGACGGCGTCGAGCATGGCGTCGACGGCCTCGGTGCGCTGCCTCGACGGAAGCGACACCCCGAAACGGTGGCCGTCGATGCCGAGAGCCACGAGGTCCCGAGCCCGCAGCGGCATGTCGGGGTCGAGGAGGATCTTCTGGGGCACGTACCCGATGGAGTGGTCCCGGGCGCTTCTCTGCTCGCCCAGGATGGCGACCCGTCCCGCCTCGGGCCGCTGCAGACCCAGGATGACCCGCAAGAGCGTCGTCTTGCCCGCGCCGTTGGAGCCGATGAGCCCGGTGAACTCACCCGCCCGCAGGGTGAAGCTGACACGGTCGAGGATCCGGCGCCCGCCGAGGTTCACGCTCACGCCCTCGACGTGCAGCAGCGGCGGGGCGTCCTCGGGGTGGCGGGAACCGGTCACAGGCGCCGGGTGGACACGCCGTGATCCACGGCCCGCTCGATGGCGCGGACCTCGGCCTCCATCCACGTCTGGTAGTCGTAGCCCGGTGTGGGCATGGTCTCGTACACGCCGACCACGGGCACGCCGGCCTTGGTGGCGGCGCTACGGACCGACGTGGTGAGCGAGTCGGCGACCTGCTGGTTGTAGCAGAACACGGCCACACGGTGACCGGTGAGCAGATCGTTCTCGAGCGACACGTCCTGGGGCGAAGGGTCCACGCCGTTCATGACGTCGGCCTGGAACCGCCACGGCGTCAGGACGTCGATACCCATGGCGGCGAGCAGGTCGTCGGCCACGGGCTCGGTGGTCGCCGCCGCCACGCCGTGGTCCGCGGCCTTGAAGGCGGCGATGGCGCTGGTCCAGGGGGTGAGCGACTGATCGAAGGTCTGCAGGTTGGCGTGGAAGTACGCGGCGTGGGCGGGCTCGAGCGAGGCCAATGCAGAGGCCATGGCCTTCGCCACCACCGGCATGGTGGTAGGCGAGTACCAGAGATGGGGGTTGGCGGTGGCGTCGGGCAGCCCGAGCAGGTCCTGCACCACGATCACCCTGCGCCCGGGATCGGGCGAGGCCGCCTCGATCTTGGTCATGAACGTGTCGTAGCCGAGCCCGTTCTGGACGACGAGCCGGGCCGCGCTCACCTCGGAGGCGACGCTCGGGCTCGACTCGAACGTGTGGGGATCGGTGTTGGGGTTGTCGAGCACCGACGACACCCGGACGTACCGGCCACCGATCTGGGACAGCACGTCGGCGTACTGGTTCTCGGCACCCACGGCGGCGATGACACCGGGTGGGGTGGATGTGGCCCCGGTGGCGCCGCACCCCGAGATCAGCGCCGCCACACCGGCGAGCACGAAGGTCCCCCCCGCCGCCCGCCGGCACGCCCCGGTCCGTCCCCACCTCCGCACGGAGCCCGACTATAGTCTGGGACTGAGTCTCAGTGCCAATCTATGTCGAGGGCCCAGGAACCGCACCGCCGTGGGGCGGTCGACGAGTGGCCGAGGGCGCCAGGAAGCGAGGACGGGTGCGCCACTCCCCCTTTATCATCGGGGATCAACCGACGACGCCGCGCAGGGACGAGCAGACCATGACCGAGCACCGGCCGTCGGCCGAGACATCGAACCCGGGCCGGCCCCGGCGACGCGTCCGGGGTGGCGGCGGCCCCCGGGACCCGATGGCGAGCAGCGCGGCGACAGACGACGTCCACGACGAGGTCGAGGTGCGGCTGCGACGCCTCGACCAGCGCTATACCCGGGGGCGGCGGTCCATTGTCGAGCTGCTCGTGGGCGCCGGCCATCCCGTGAGCATCGGGGACATCGCCGAGCGGCTGCCCGACCTCCCTTACAGCTCCGCCTACCGCCACCTGGCCGATCTGCAGAGCGCGGGTGTCGTCCGGCGGGTCGCCGCCAACGACGAGTTCGCCCGTTTCGAGCTGGCCGAGGACCTCACCGAGCACCACCACCACCTGCACTGCGTCAGCTGCGGCAAGGTCATCGACGTCACCCCCACCGCCAGCTTCGAACGGGCCCTCACCAAAGCCGTGGCCGAGCTCTCCGACGAGGTGGGGTTCCGCCCCCAGAGCCACCGCCTCGACGCGCTGGGCGTGTGCGCCCAGTGCGGATGACGACCAGGCGCTGAGCCTCGCCCACGCGACCTCGTGGGCGCGACCCTTCCCGTTGCACCAGACTTCGGAGATGCGCGGGCCCCCTCCTCTTCGCCGTCCTCCGGGATGGCCCTCCGAGGCCCCGTGGCCGTCCGGACGTTCCCGACGGCGCTGGCATCTCCCGGGACGACGCGGCGGCCCGCGGCCACGGCGAGGCTCACGGGACCCAGGAGGTGGTGGCGCCGACCACCGGCCCCGGACGACACGGCGGGGGACGCCGAGACTCCCGACGAGGCGTACGGCAGGGTCACCGATCCCGAGCGCTACCGGGTCCTTCACGGGGCCGGTCTCGCTCTTCTCGACCGGCTCACCGCCACGTACCAGGTCGAGCAGGTCGAAGGCGCCGACGTCGATGCATCGCTCGGCCACGACGTCGATGCCGAGCGCACCGTTCGCCTCGTCCCCACCGCCGACGGGGCGGCACCACTCACCATCGCCTTCAGCACCTTTCCTGGCTGCCTCGTACGCTTCGGCCAGTGGCACGTCGAGGCATATCCGGCGTGCGGCTGCGACGCCTGCGACGAAGATCCCGCCGGACTCGTGGAGAGGCTCGGCGACCACGTCGATGACCTCGTGCACGGGCAGTTCAGCGAGAGCATCGGCACGGGGCGCAAGACGTGGCTGAGCTTCGGATTCCGCACGTCGTCGGGGTCCATGGTGCTGAACAAAGAAGAACCACGGCTTCCCCGGGGTGTCGATCGTCACTGGCAACCGTGGACCCGGCGGGATCCTGACGCACAGCCCTGAGCGGCGTGGCCACCTGCGATGACCAGGTGGGGGGTGCTCGGGGTACTGGCACTCGGGGGTGGCCCTGTCCTGACGGGAACGAATCGCCGCTCCACGGACAGTATGAGGTGTGAGACGCATCAAGGCCACCGGCGCCACCTCCCCCGCGGAGTCATCCGACGCGGTCGCCTTCGGCCAGCTCTTCGGTCTCGTCACGCCCAGGCCGTCTATACCTTCTGTGCGCGTCGAACGGCCGACCTGGCCTTGGCAGAGGACCTCACCTCCATCACCTTCCTCGAGGCGTGGCGTCGTCGGGACAGGGCGCCGTCGGAGGACGTCGGCAGTGCCCTTCCCTGGCTTCTCGGTGTATCGAACAACGTGGTGCGCAACGCCCGGCGAGGGCAGCGCCGATACCAGGGGGCCTTGGAGCGGCTTCCTGCCCTGCCGGTGGTCCCTCCGGCCGAAGACCAGGCGATGGCTCGCGCCGCGACCGAAGCCGGGTTACGACACGCACTCGACACCATCTCGGCACTCCCCGAGCGGGAGCAGGAGGTGGTCATGCTGGTCTTGTGGAGCGGCCTGTCCTACGACGAGGCGGCTACGACGCTCGCGATTCCGGTCGGCACGGTGCGATCACGTCTGTCGCGCGCCCGGTCGAAGCTCCAGATCGCCCTCAGCACCCCTGCCCATGCCGTCCTGAAGGAGTCCTCATGATCGACCTGCAGCCCGCACCCGTGCCCGAGCTCAGCGAAGAGTGGATCTCTTCGCACCGGACCGCGCTCGTCAGCGCTCTTCTCAGCGGCGGCGCAGGCCGATCAAGTGGGTGGCTCTCGCCGGTGCGACAGCTACGGCCGCTACCGTCTCGAGCCTCGTCCTCGTCGGGGGAAGCGAGCAGTTTGCATTCGCCGGTTGGTCCCCTTCCCCGACGCCGCCCGCCAGCGGCCAGCTCACCTCCGCCGATGCCGGTTGCCGGGCGCATCTGGCCGAGATCCCGCAATCGTCGGACAAGGGCACCGACCCCACATCCCTGGTGCCCGAGCTGAGCGACGTTCGGGGTCCGTACACGGTCACCGTGTTCGGCGGTGGCACCGGGAGCAGCGCCCTGTTGTGCATCACCACCCCGGACGGCAACTCGGCGTTGCGCTGGGTGATGCAATCGGGCGCACCCGTAAGCACCGGCGCCATCGCGGTGGACCAGGTCAGCATCTTGGCCCGCGAGGGTCAGCCGTACACCTTGGTGGAAGGTCATACCGGTGACGAGGTCACCGGTGTGACACTCGTCCTCGGGGACGGGGCGAAGTGACAGCGACCAGCGGCAATGGAGTGTTCATCGCCTGGTGGCCAGGGAGCGAGAGCATCCCTGCTGCGAGCGTCTCGACCGCAACCGGCGTTTCGACCCAGACCTTGAACCTTCCCGGACCTGGCATCCCGTCCTCCCCCAAGTCTCCCCCCCGTCTCCTCCTGGGACGCAGACGTCCTGCATTCCGAGCGCAGGAGTGGCCTGCTCGAGCGGGGAACCGGGGTCATCCTGAGCGTGCCCATGCCGACCGTGCGTTCTGGGCCAGGCTGGCGTCTGTGGATGCGAGCGAGGAACGCCACCGTCGGGCAGCGCGACCGCTCTCCCAGGAACGCTCGAGGTTGTTCGACCAGCACGCCGAGGCCTACGACCGGTTCCGGCCGGCCTATCCCGATGCGGTGATCGATGAACTGCTCGGTCCCGCGCCTTCGGGCCTGGAGGTTCTCGACGTGGGGTGTGGCACCGGGATCGCTTCGAGGCAGATGGCCGAGCGCGGGGCCAAGGTGCTGGGTGTGGAGCTCGCGCCACGAATGGCGGACATCGCCCGCGGCCACGGGGTCGACGTGGAAGTTGCTGCCTTCGAAGGCTGGGACGCGGCGGGTCGCACCTTCGACCGGGTGACGTCGGCGCAGGCCTGGCACTGGCTCGACCTGCCGATCGCCACCGCCAAGGCGGCTTCCGTGCTGCGGCCGGGGGGCAGGCTCGGTCTCATCTGGAACGCGGGGTGTCATCCCGACGATCTGGCCGATGCACTCGAGCACGTGTACGCGGATGTCGTGCCGCCTGGCGGTCACCGTCTGTTCCGGGGGTATGCCGCCAAATCGGTCATCGGACATCAGGACCGGCCTCGACCCGGAGATCGACGCCGTCTCAGCGGTGCCCGACTTCGGTGCGCCGACACAGACGTGGTTCCCGTGGACCCGGGTCTACCGGCGCGACGAGTGGCTGGACCAGCTCGTCTCACGCAGCGACCATGCCGCCCTCGAACCGACGATCCGAGAGCGCCTGTTCCAAGCCGTCGGCGCAGCCATCGACGACCGAGGGGGCTCGTTCGTCATGCACTTCGAGACCGTCCTGATCACCGCGACTCGGCTGGGGTAGCCGGGACCAGGGCTCCGTCGTGCCGCAGGGCTCCGGTGTGGCGGTTCCACCGTGTCAGTTTAGATTGACAGATCAGCCCTGTCAGTCCATACTGACAGGCATGGACATCGAGGAAGTCGGCGTGCACCTCTCGTCGGATGATCCGGCTGTCGGGCTTCGCGCCTCGTTGGCGCTGCATCGCCTGGCCGAGCGGGTCGAGGCGAAGCACGTGGCGTCGGCCCGGGGAAAAGGCTGGTCGTGGCAGCAGATCGGAGACGCGTTGGGCGTCACCCGCCAATCCGTGCACGCCAAATACAACAAGGAGTCGACGTGACCACCGAATCGGTCGTGCCGCAGACGCATCACGCCTGGGCCATGTATCTCCAGGCCAGCGAGGAGGCCCGTCGCCGCGGTGACCGCCGAACGGGCACCGATCACCTCCTGCTCGCCTTGCTGGAGGACCCCTCGATCGAAGCCGTGTTGGGCGTGAGCCTGCAGCAAGCTCGCCATGCCCTCGAGTCGCTCGATCACGAAGCCCTGGCCGCCCTGGGCCTCGGGTCCGGCACCGATGCTCCCCCGCTGCCGATGCGAGCCGTGCCGAAGAAGCCGAGGCTCAGAGACGTCGCGCAAAGAGATCGCCTCCGCATGGCGCCAGCGGCAAAGAAAGTGCTCGAGGACGCGGTCAAGCCCAATCGGCGGAAGACCCAGGTCACGGCGCAGCAGGTGCTGGCCCAGATCCTCATGCTCCAACCGCCGGATCCTGCGGCGGTGCTGCTGGGCGCTCTCGGCGTGCACACGTCGGAGGTTCGGCGCCGATTGGATGCGGGCACGCCCGACAGCTGAGTGTCAGGACTGCGGCGTGGCGGCGGGCATTGTCCGCTACCTCGCTTCGCCCTTCGGCACGTCCGAGGCGCGAACAGGCGGGGACTGCCTCCGTTGTACTGCGGCGACATCCTCGGGAGTGGCGGACCGGATGGAGGGCCAGCCCAGCCCGTTCAGCCAACAGACGAGCTGCTTGTCCTCGCCCTTCGCTAGAGGGACAGAGCGCTTCCGCGATCGCCGCAAGCCGCCGAGAAAGCGCACGCTCAAGGAATGGCCCCCGGGCGAGACCCGGTACACCTTGATCTCGTCGGTCGAGATGGTGCCCACCTTCGAACCGTCGAGGAAGACGGTGACGACACCCCCCTCGCCGATCGCGGGGCTCCGGCGCCCGGCCCGGCCCGGGCCGAGCCGGGATGCGGCCCGGACCACAACCAGAGTCGGAAACGCGGGCCAAATTCGATTCGGCGCTCGCCACAGTCGGATGGTCGCTCCGACCCCGTCGTCAATGCCGGGCGAGGGGTCTCCGACCCCGGTTGCCACGACGACCTCGGATCCTCCGCCATCACGCTTCATGGTTCTGTCTTACACCGACCCGTGCGAGAAGAACAGCAACAAGCTGGTCGATACCACCTTCGGTCAGGAGGTTCCACCGGCCCGGGCCCTGGGAGGCGTCACGCATGGCCGCTGCTCTCCCCGGCGCCCATGGGCGCTCCCGCCCGGGGGTCACTTCCATCTGAAGTGGACGAAGATCCGGCCAAAGTTGTGCGAATCCTTCTCGACCCTGTCGTACAGGGCCTTGATCTCCTTCTGGTCGAGGAAACGCAGCACCCGCTTCTTGAGCTGGCCGCTCCCCTTCCCGGGGATGATCTCGACGAGCTGTGCCTTCTTCTGGACCGCCTCGTCGATGGCGGCACGGAGTGCCCGGTCAATATCCTCACCTCGGTTGTAGATGTCGTGGAGGTCGAGCTTGAGCCTCACCTTGGCCCCCTTCGACGCGATCCGAGCGAGCTGCGCACCTCGGCCATTGTCCTATAGGCAGAGCGTTGATCGTTTGTTCATCGACCGTTTCAAGCTGATTCACGCTGCGTTCACCCTGGATCCTTAACCTGAGAGGTGCGTCCGAGGATCGATCCGACCACGAGGAGGGCGATGGGACGAAGCACGGGGGCGCGCAGCTGGCTTCAGGAGCTCGGGGCTCTCGCCATTTTCCGGGAGTGCACCCACAAGGATCTGAAGAAGCTGTCCAACCTCGGTACCAGAGTCCCGGTTGAAAGGGGACGCCATTTGACCACTGTGGGCCAGCGTGGGACCCAGGTGTTCATCGTCCTCTCCGGGACCGCCGAGTGCGTCGTCCGCAGCGTCGCTGTGGCGCGGTTCGGGGCAGGCGACTTCTTCGGGGAGGTCGCCTTGCTCGACGGTGGCACTCGAACGGCGACGGTGACCGCCGAGACCGACATGGAACTCCTGGTCTTCAACCGTCTTGAGTTCGAGACGCTGGTCAAGTCGTCCCCCGTGGTGGCGCACCGGATGCTCGAAGCGATGGCCCGGAGGGTTCGGCAAGCCGACGCAGTCAAGGTGAGTTGAATCCTGTCTGGAAACGCGACTCGCAGTAGGTCTGGACCGTCGACGGGGACGTGTTCTGCGGCCCGCAGGTGCCACTCGAAGGAGCTCTACAGCCGGTCCAAATCGCCTACCCTGTCCATGGCTCCTCCTCTGGCTCGGATCATGTGGGCTCCGGGCGCTGTGCTGAGGAAGAAATCTGGGCCGAGAAGAAAGAGTCCCAGGTCAGCCCCACAAGAATCCGGGGAGTAGCGCAGCCTGGCAGCGCACCTGCTTTGGGAGCAGGAGGTCGGGGGTTCAAATCCCCCCTCCCCGACGTGTGTGCCGTTGCCCGCGTTGGGGACGGACGCCGCTTCGATTCAGCCCTGCACGATGCGGGAGCGCACCGCCGGCACGAAGGACTCCCGGCCCAGGCTGAGGGTGACGACGGGGGTCGACGCAGACACCTCGGCGCGACGAGGCACGTCGTGGAGCAGGGCGATCTCGCCGAACTGGTCACCGGGATGCAGCTCGGCAACGAAGAAGGCTCCTACCGAAACCCGGGCTCGCCCGTCGAGGAGAACGTAGAACCGGTCGCCCTCTTCACCCTGGCGGACGATGGTGGCTCCCTCGTCCCAGCGATCGACAACGCTGCTGTCGGCCAGCGACTCAAGGGCACGGGAGTCGAGATGCGACAACAGGCTCACCCGCGACAGCAGCTCGATCCGGCGGCGCCGTGACCATTCGGCATCAACCGAGGGCGCTGGGTCGCCGTAGCGTGCCATCTCTCCGTCTTCCTGCCCGGTCAGCGCGGCCAGGAAGTCCTCTCGCGACAGGCGGAGCAGATCCATGGCGCCGGTGGCCCGGACCGTGGCGGTGCGCGCCGTGTCCCGCAGCAACGCCCGCTCGCCGAAGCTGTCCCCCGGTCCCACCACTCCCACCACGTACCCGTCGATGAGCACGTCGGCATGACCCGAGTCGACCATGTAGAAGGCGTCGCCGGGTTCTCCCTGCGTGACCACCTCCGATCCGGCGGGCACCGACGCCGCCGTGACCCGGCCGGCGAGGGCGTCGAGGGCGGCCATGTCGAGAGGATGGAGGCACGGCACGGCGTGGAGCAGGGTGAGGACCCGTGAGCGGGCGCTGGCGGTGGCGTCCACCCGGTGCAGGGTGCGCCATCCGAGGGCCACGACGACGGGCAGCGGAGCGGCGGCCACGACGAGCGCCCCACGCACCCCGATGGCGTCCACGAGGACGGGAGCGAGAAAGGCGCCGATGCCCTCGAGCGCCAGCTTGGCCGACTCGATGGCGGCGGTGACCCGGGGAAGAAGGGGCGCGGCGAGCAGGCGGTGCAGCACCGACAGCGTGGCCACGTCGGCGACGGCCATGCCGATGCCCCACGCCGCCACCAGGACCAGCGCCACGTCGAGCAGGGGGATGCCTGCCACCATGGCCAGGGGAATGCCGCAGGCGACGAGGGCGAGGGCGGCGGGCGTGCCCAGGCGGGGCCGGCTGATCGAGCGCGGCCGACAGCGGGACCGCCATCAGGGACCCGATGCCGGCGGCCAGCATGAGCAGGCCCACCCCGGCGCTGCCCGCGTGCAGGAGGCGCAGCGACGCGATGACGGCGATGGCGAGCCACATGCCGCGCACGAAGGTGCGCAGGCCGCTCACCACCAGGATGCCCGTGACGTGGGGGTCCCGGACGACGGCCACCGTGTCGCGGGCCACGTCCCGGATGCCCACGGCGGCGGTCGGCCGGGCCGGGTGGGGGGCGATCCCCCGGAACCGGACGGTGAGGGCGGCCGCACCGAAAAAGATCGCCGCGCTCCCGGCGAAGACGACCGCGGGGGTCGTTGCCACGAGCAGGAACCCGCCGAGCACGGCACCGAGGGCCTGGCTCAAGGTCTTCACCGTGCTGATGCCGGCCGCCGATGCGGCCAGCTCCTTGGGCGTGCGGGCCAGCGCCGGCACCAACGCCGCTTGCACGGGCCGGTAGGGGGCGGACACGACGGCGTCGAGAGCCACGAGGACGAGGAGGGGCGTGAGCGGTGCCCCCGAGGCGGCGAGGCCGGCGCTGATGGCCACCAATGCGGCGCGGATACAGGCGATGACCGTCAACACGCGACCGCCGGGTCGTCGGTCGACGAAGGGGATGCTCACGAAGCTCGATACAGCCGCGAAGAACAGCCGCGATCCCACCACCCCGACGGCGATGGCGCCGTGTTGGCGAAAGGCGTCGACGGCCAGCGCCGTGACATACCCCCACTCCGCCACCGTGACGGCGGCGAACGCCACCACCAGCCAGGTGAGGGCGCGATTCCCGAGCAGGATGCGCAGGGGCTCGGACAGGCCCGCACGCGACCAGCGCCGATGCGTGCCACTGTCCACCCCCGCCACAGTGGCGTGCAGCCTGGAGACCCGCAAGTCAGCACAGAGACCCCCGTCGCCCTGCCCGTCAGAGGCGTCGAGGCCGGCGAAGCCGGGCCACCGGTTCGGCGCACGGAAGGTGGGCGAGTAGCCTGGGCAAGCTTCGCGGGCGTAGCTCAATGGCTAGAGTCCCAGCCTTCCAAGCTGGTTATGCGAGTTCGATTCTCGTCGCCCGCTCCCTGGTGGGAGGACGTTTCGGCGCGCCTGACCCATCAACCTCGGCCCACGCGCCACTGCCGTCCCGCAGCGGCACCGACTGAGGCCGGGCTGGCTGACACTCTGCAGGGCACGCGAGCAAGGACTCATTGCACATCTCGCAGCAACGCGGGCTGGATTTGATCACGCTGCCACCAGAGGCGTTGCAGCCGAGGCCGCCCTGGGGACGCAAGGACCTTTGTCAAGAGGGTCAGAACAGCACAGCTCAGGCGGAGCACAGAAGATGACTGGCGAACCAACTGGCGCGATACATGGCCGGAACCGCGGCACGACTCCAAGGGCTCGATCCGGCACTCTTCGTCACGTTGCGCAGACGCGCCTCGGCACCCCGCAAAGGTGCGTCGTTTGACCGAGTTCTCTGTCTCCCTTAGTTGACCCTACGACATCAGTCCAATATCGTCAGGGCGCCCTACGGCTTCCTGGCTTGTCGGAGGTCACCTCATGTTGGAGCACCAGAGGATCAGACCCTTCAGAGGATGCAGTCGTGTCTGATGCCTTTATCAGCTATTCACATCGTGACCGGGCGTTTGCAGTCCGCCTCCAACTCGCACTTAATAGTTCGGGCAAGGCAGTCTGGGTAGACGAGTCAGACATCCCCTCGGGCGCCCGGTGGGCCGAGGATCTCAAGGCGGCGATCGAAGACGCTGCCTGTTTCATCTTCGTCATAAGCCCCGACTCCGCTGTTTCTGAGGAGTGTCAAGCCGAACTCGCCTACGCCGCCGGGCTCAACAAGCGGATCATCCCTCTGAATCTGAGGCCTACCCCATTTCAGGAACTGCCAGATCTGATCAGAGCTGTTCAGTTTGTTCCATCCCGAGGCCTGTTCGAAGATCCCGACGGTCTCGAGTCCGCAAACACTTTCGACACTTCACTGCGCATCCTGATCACCACGATCGACACGGACCTAGACGCCAACCGTGAGCACACCGAATGGGGCAAGAAGGCGATCGAATGGCAACACCACCGACCGCGATCGAAGCTTCCTCTTGTCTGGCAGTGAACTCGAGGCGGCTGAGCAATGGCTCGCCAGAGGCTCGCGGAGAGGCACGGAACCAACAGAACTTCAACGTTTGCACATCATTTCCAGCCGTCAGCAATCGGTCCGCCGGCAACGACGATTGCTTGCGGGAGTGAGTATCGCCCTCGTCGCAGCCCTCATAATCGGAGGATTTGCAGTCATACAGCGTAATCATGCGATCAGCGAGGAGCACCTCGCACTGTCGGGGGAACTGGCCGCCGAGTCCGTGAACGAGTTGCCCAGTGACACGGACTTGGCAGCCTTTTGAGCATAGAGGCAAACGACTTCGCTCACACGCCAGCGGCGCGAGATTCCCTGATCCAGGCCCTGACCGAACCGCTCCACGCCATCCTTCGCGGGCATAGCGACGTCGAGAGTGTCGCATTCAGCCCGAGTGGCAACAGGATCGCAGCAGGATATGCGGCGGGGCGCCTGGTGATCTGGAACACTCTCACCGGCTCGCAATTTGGTCACGCACAAAGCCCTAACCCTGAAAACAGCGTACAGAGCGTGGCGTTCAGCCCCGACGGCAAGTTGCTCGCGATCGCAGAGGCTGAAGGCGTTGTGCAATTGTTCAGTCCAAGCAGCGGAGAAGCGATTGGTAAGCCATTGAGCGACGGAGACAAGACGAGTATAAGTTCCGTTGCATTTAGCCCGGACAGCAACGTGGTGGCGGCGGGAGACGTGGCCGGACATGTGACGCTATGGAACGTGGCTAACGGGTTGCAACCCGTCACGTCGTTTTCCGCCGGCGATTACACCTTGGGAAACGAGAGGGAACCGAACGGCATTCACACCATTGCCTTCAGCCCCGACGGCCAGACGATCGCCGCTGGAGATGATTCAGGAGATGTCGACCTCTGGAACGTAGCCTCCGGCTTGATGGGCGCGCAGTTGCCAGTGGTGTACCCACTGATCCGAACGGCAATGGCACTGCCACCGTGATCTATTCCATTGCCTTCAGCCCCGACGGCGGGACAATCGCCGCGGGAGATGGTGAAGGAAGTATTTTCCTGTGGAATACCAATACGGGTATGGAGATCGGTGAGCCTTTTGACGACGGCGACGGCGCCGGTGTTACAGGTGTCGCCTTCAGGTCCCGATGGCAAGACACTAGCGGCAGGAGATGAAGCGGGGAGTGTCGTGCGATGGGATACGACTCAACCTGGGGTGGAGATAGGCCAACCCTTTGATGACGGCAGCGGCGTAGCGAGCATTGCCTTTAGTCCCAAAGGTGGGACGATTGCGGCAGGAGATGCGTCGGGGAACGTGGACCTGTGGGACACGGGCGCCAATTCGAGGATCGGCCAACCTTTGAATGACGGGACCTTCTTCATAAGCCATGTGGCATACAGCCCAAGCAGCAAAGTCTTGGCCGCGGGAGATGCAGAAGGAGATGTGACTCTCTGGAACACAGCCACCCGTACGAAAATGGATCGTCTCAGCATCGACGAGGGCAATGCGACCGTCAACGGCGTCGCATTCAGCCCCGACGGAAAGGCGCTGGCAGCCGGAGACACCGACGGCAACCTGACCGTGTGGAACCCGGTCACCCGCTCAAGGATAGGGCATGCTCTGAGGGCCGGCTCGACGATCCAGAGTGTCGCATTCAGCCCGAATGGCAAGATCGTGGCCGCAGGAGACAATGCGGGCAACGTCGTGTTCTGGAACCCCTTCACCGGCTCGAATTGGGCACGCTCTGGCTGATGGACACCACAGCACCATCACATCGATCGCCTTCAGTCCTGATGGGAAGACGCTTGCCGCAGGGGACGACGCGGGGAATATTGTCCTCTGGAGTACGGACTCCCACTCCAGGATCGGCTCTGCTCTTCACCAAGTCGGGGGCATCGACGATGTGACAAGCGTTGCCTTCAGCCCCGACGGGAGGACTTTGGCCGCAGGAGACAGCTCGGGGAAAGTAGTGCTTTGGGACTGGGCCTCCGGCACGAAACTCGGCCAGCCACTGCAAGACGGTGATGGTTTCGGCGTTGCAGGAGTGGCCTTCAGTCCAGATGGACAGACATTGGCAGTAGGAGATGGGGCAGGAAATCTTTCGTTGTGGGACTGGGCTGCTGGTGTGAGGATCGGTCAGCCCGTCGACGATGAGGACGGTAGCGCTATCGACACGGTGGCCTTCAGTCCGAACGGTGCGTCACTGGCTTTGGGTGATTTCGCCGGAAATGTCGTGCTCGTTCCCTCCCTCTACTGGGTGGCCAGCTACAGCGGGGCTTTTCACGACCTGTGCTCGGAGGTCCGTGGCAACCTGACCCAGCAGCAATGGGATCAGTACGTGCCAAACCAGCCCTTCGGGAAAGCCTGCCCTGCTTATCCGTAGTGTCCGTCGGATGAAAGAGCCTCCGCCCGACCCACGGTATGTCGGTCTCGGTGATTGTCACTACATCCATCTGACGCACGGTCTCAGGAATGGATGGAGGGCCGCTTCGGCTCAGTGAAGGTGGTGGACCTCACCGACCGTCGCGTGCAGTTGTGGAAGGCGCCTTCTGTCCGCGACAAGGGCAGCGGGGTCGCCGCCAAGGCATACGCACGTCGGCGGGCGATCATGAACGTGGCGGTTGGGGGCAGCAGCACCTGGTCATAACCCTGTGGGGCAGGCGCGTCAGCCGTGGTAGCGGGCGATGACGTCGGTGAAGGCATAGGGCTGCTGACTGATCCCGCTGCAGCTGTCGGCGCTCGTATCGGCCCCCGCACAGGCACGGTCCCGGTTGACCGACCAGAACGTCAGCCGAGCCAGGTGCACGCTCTGGGCGAAGGACAGGAGCGTGTCGAAATTGGCCACGCTGACCGCCTCATCGGCCTCGTCGGTGTGGCCGTCCATGGAAGACACGCCGATCTGGCGGTAGGCGGCGGCCTCGGACTCGTGGAACGCGCCGGCGAGATCGGCGGCCAGGCCGTTCACAGCCTCGATCGACACGGTCGCCATGTCGCTGACGGGGGCGCCGAAGTCGAAGGGCATGATCGTCCATGCGTCGGGCCGGAACCCGGCGGCGGCGGCATCGGCGACGAGGCTCCGCCCCTGGCTGTCGGGACCCGTCTCGGCGGTGCCGAACGTGATGGAGATCTCCAGTCCCGGGTCGGCCTTGCGCACGAGGGCGAGGGCGTCGACGACACGGGCGCGGACCTTGGCGCTGGCGATCTCGGTGTGCTCGATGTCGATGTCGATGGCGTGGAGGGCGTAGGCGCTCACCACCTTCTGGTAGGCGGCCGCCAACGCCACCGGGGTCTTGCACGAGACGCCGAGTTTCTTGCCGCTCCAGCCGCCGAACGACACGTCCACGTCACCGCCCACGGCCCGGATGGCGGCGATGGACGCCTGGTCGGATCCTCCGAGCAGCGGGCGCGATCCGTCCCACGTTGGATTGCACGAACCCTTCGACAAGACGAAGGCGAGGGTCAGGTCCTTGATCCCCGTCGACACCATGACCTGGGTCGGTGGTTGCGGGTTTCCCCAGCCGAGGTACTCGTAGGGCGCCGCCATCTCCACCGGCTGCGCCGACGCCCCGGCCTGCGCTGTACCCGCACCAACCACGACGGCCAGAAGCAACACCACCGAGAGCGGAGCGAGCATCCCGGGAACCACCCAGCCCCGACATCCCCCGTGGCGCTCAACCATGACCGTCCTTCCGCCGTGTCGAACGCCCGGTGACGCGCACGCTCTTCGGCATCGATCCTGTGTGCGCACAGTACCGGCCCTCTGGTGCTTGGCACGGAGCGCGGCGCCTGCGCATGGTGCACAAGCCTCTTGACAGACCTGTGACGCGAGGGAAGTATGTGGCGACTGAGGTGTTTGTGGTGGATGTGGCTGGTGCGGAGCGAGGGAACGTGCATCGCAGCCTGGTGGCACGGCCCTGCGTGACATGCAGGGGGACGATGACGATGGCGCACGGTCAGCCGGTCCCGGCCGACGCGAAACCCGTGAACTCGTGGATCCGGCGAAACGTGATCGACGCCGCACCACTGTGGATCCAGCTGCTTCGCAGTGCGCTCGCCAACGTCCACGCCGACGTCGGCGGCCAGCGGTGACGGGCACGCTGACGACGGTGGCCGTGCGCAATACGGGCACCACAGTGCTCTCGTCGCACGAGGACGGATCGTCTCCGGTGGCGAAGCTCCCGACACCGTGCTTCTCGTCCGAGCCTGCCTTGCGGGTGCCCGGATCGGAGTGGCCACCCGATCAGTGGGACTGAGCCGTTAGGGGCCGAGCCGCAGCACAGCGCGCATTGCGAGAGCGCGGCGTCTTTCACGATGCCGGCCGCTACCATCTGCTGCGGCACCACGCACGACACCTAACGGGGCGCAGGGCACAGGGCCCTTCACCTCGCCACGACGGGAGACGACATGACGATCGGCGAGAAGGTCCTGCACTTCCAAGGCAAGGGAACCGATTTGAGCCGCGCTGCAACAGAAGATCGAGCAGTACCTTCAGTCCGACGGGTTCACGGTGCAGACCTCGACCCCGAGCCCCCACGGCGTGGTCCTCCAGGCCAAGAAGGGCGGCTTCCTGCGCGGCGTGGTCGACGCCGACCGCGCCCTGTCGGTGCTCATCTCCGGTGAGCCGGCGGACTTCACGGTCCGGATCGGCATCGGCAGGTGGTTGCAGCATCTCGGGATCGCCGCCATCGAGACGCTGCTCATCTCCGATCTCTTCCTGGTCGTCGACGTGGCCGAGACGGCCTGGAACTTCGAGATCGAGGACAAGGTCGTGAAGGAGATCGAGACGCTGGTGGGCTGAGCCCACCTCCCTGTCAGCCCGACACGAGCACGGCCCGAGCCCGGATCTCCCCACGCTTGAGCCGTGTGAGCGCCTCGGACGCCGCCTCCATGGGGAAGCGCTCGCACACGGCCCGTACCTTCCCGGCCGCCGCCAGCTCGAGCACCGCCCGCATCTGCTGGCGCGACCCGATCACCGAGCCGACCACGCGTGTCTCTTTGTCGAAGGGGATCTCCGGCACCCGGGCATGGACACCCAGCACGACCGTGCCCCCCGGAACGGTCGCCGCCACGGCCTGGCGCACCGCCTCGTCGGAGGGGGCGAAGACGATGCACGCATCCATCCCTCCCGCCGCGGCGAGGACGGCGCCGGCGTCGGAGGCGGCGACGGGGTGGGCGCCGAGCTCCTGGGCCAGCTCCAGATGCTCAGGAGCGCGGGCCACGGCATACACCTCGGCACCGGTGAGCGCCGCGAACTGCAGCACCATGTGGCCCACACCCCCGACACCGAACAACGCCACGCTCGACCCGGGGTGGAGGTCGGCCTTGGCCACGGCGTTGTAGGCGGTGATGCCGGGACAGAACAACGGGGCTGCCTCGGCGTCGTCGAGCCCGTCGGGAACGCGATGGGCGTGCGCCACGGTGGCAAGCATGTACGCGCGTAGCCGCCGTGCACCGTCTCCCCCGTGACCTGCTTGGTGGCGCACAGCTGGTCTCGGCCCGACAGGCAGTACCGGCACCGCCCGCACGTGGACCACAACGGCTGCACGCCCACACGGTCACCCGTGCTGATGCCGTCCACACCGGGCCCCACCTCCACCACGCGACCCACCACCTCGTGGCCGGGGACGATGGGGACGAAGGCGGGAACCCCGTAGCGGACCCAGTCGCCCTCCACCATGTGGAGGTTCGAGCGGCACACCCCGCACGCCGCCACCTCCACCACGATCTGACCGGTCCGCGCCCGCGGATCGGGAACGTCGGCGGCGTGCACCACGCCGTCCTCCACGGGCCCGGGCTTCTCGAGAACCATCGCTCGCACGGCGGCTCCTTTCCGAGCCGACGTTACCCAACCCGGGCAACCCACTCCCCCCGGCTGTCACACGGCGGGGTGCCCGGGGGTCATTGCGAGGACGGCGGAGCGACACGAGGATGGGAAGGGAGGACGCGGAGATGGACGACACCGAGTGGCTGACGCAGCGGTTCGAGGAGCATCGGGGGCATCTGCGAGCCGTCGCCTACCGGATGCTGGGGTCGCTCACCGACGCCGATGACGCCCTCCAGGACGCCTGGCTGCGCGTCAGCCGTGCCGGGGCGGACGATGTCGAGAACCTGGGTGGATGGCTGACGACGATCGTCGCCCGCGTCTGCCTGAACGTGCTGCGGGCCCGCAACGTCCGGCGCGAGGAGCCGCTCACGGGGCACCTTCCCGATCCCGTCATCAGCGCCGTGGGAGCGCTGCGCCCCGAAGAGGAGGTGCTGCTGGCGGATTCGGTCGGCCTCGCCCTCCAGGTGGTGCTGGACACCCTCCCCCCGGCGGAGCGGCTCGCCTTCGTCCTCCACGACATGTTCGAGCTCCCCTTCGACGAGATCGCGCCCATGCTGGGGAGGACGTCCGCGGCGACCAGGCAGCTGGCGAGCAGGGGCCGCAGGAGGGTGAAGAACGCCGACGCCCCGGCTCCCGACGCCGACATCGCTCGCCAGCGCCACGTCGTCGACGCCTTCTACGCCACGCGGCGCGCCGAGGGGATTTCGACGCCCTGGTGGGGGTGCTCGACCCCGATGTCGTGCTGCACGCCGACTTCGGTCCGGCCCGGCCCCGGGCCTCCATCGTGGTGCACGGCGCTCCGGCCGTGGCCCGGCAGGCCCGGCTGGGCGCCAACCCGGCGGCGCAGCTCCACCCCGTGGTGGTGAACGGAACGGCGGGCGTGGTCATCACCCTCGAGGGCAGGCCCCATGCGGTGATGGCCTTCACCGTGTCGGGGGGCAGGATCACCGAGATCGACGTGATCGGCGACCCCGAACGGGTGGCGAGGGTGGCCGGCGCCGTCCTCTCCGGGGAGCCCGAGGTCTAGGAGGGGCTCCTACATCTCCTGGCACCGCACGACCACGGCGGTCACGGCGTCGAGGGCCACCGTGACGGGTCGCGACGTCGTGCACGTGCCGCGCCCGCCCACGTAGGCGGGGCTGTGGGCCACCACCGTGTAGGTGCCGGCCGGCACGTCGACCCGGAACCGCCCGCCGGATCCGGCCCGGAGGGTGACGGGGAGCGATCCCCCGCTCGTGGGTGTGAGCGTCACCGTCCCCCGCAGCGGGCGCGCCGGCACCGAGGGCGGGCCGCCCACCGCCACGAGCGTCCCCAGCACCGATCCCCGGTCCGAGGACGAGGCGCGACCGCCGGCCGAGCAGCCCGCCGACGCCACCAGGCTTCCGAGGGCCAGCGCCAGCACTGCCGTCGCCCTCGTCACGACGCCACCTCAGGCGTCGGGGCCGCCGGGGCCGCCGGGGCCGCCGGGGCGGTAGGACAGCACCCGCAGGGCGAAGCGCCCGAGCGTCGTGGGTGGGCGAGACGCGGCGGCCCGTCGGGCCTCGGCTTCGTGACGCCGCGTCATGGGACCCCCGAGCCGCCACGTCCAGCGGACGCCGCCCGACGGACGCGTGACGTACGGCGGGACCGGGGGCAGCTTCGACGCGGTTTGCGGCGGCGCCCACTACGCGAGCCCATGCCGGCATCATGGCGGAAACACCGGCCGGCCACAACGGCGCCGCCGGGGCCGGACAGCGGGCTCGGCCTCAGCTCCGGTTCGGCGCCCAGCGGAACCGGCGCAGGGCGACGGCCGCCCCGATGACGCCCCAGATGGCGACGACCAGGATGTCGTGCCACGACCACGCCGCCGTTCCCGGCACCACCCCGAAGCTCGCCGTTATGGCGTGGAGGAAGTGGATCACCGGGAAGTAGGCCGAGAACTTGGCCAGGCCCGAGCTCCCCTTCAGCGGGAACCACAGCCCGGCCAGGAACAGGAAGACGAAGAACACCGTGCTGATGAGCGGCCCGGCGGCCTCCTGGTTGGGCACGAGCGTGCTCACCGCCACCCCCATGGCCGTGAAGCTGACGATGCCGACCACGAGCGTGACCACGAATGCGCCGGCCGAATCGAGGCAAGGGCACGCTGTAGCCGAACCGGCCGATGAGCAGGAGCAGGACGATCTGTGCGCCCGCCACGATCATGGTGCTCACGAAGATGGCGGACAGCAGCCCCCATACCGGGAGCGGTGTCAGGCGCAGCCGCTTGAGCAGGCCCGTCTCGCGCCGCACCACCAGGTTGATGCTCAACGTCGTGAAGCACGCCGCCATGACGCCGTAGGACACGAACCCCGGGACGTAGTAGTCGATGAGCTTGATGTTCCCCAGATAGCTGATACGCGAGTTCCCGGCCGAGGAGCCGAGCAGCAGCAGGAACACCACCGAGAATCCCAGCGTGAAGACGGCGCCGATGCGGTTCACCCAGAACGCCAGTTGCTCGTAGCGGACCTGGTGGGCCACGAGGCGCAGCGACCCCGGCCCTGTCGGCTTCGTCGTGGCCGCCGGTGGAGGCGCAGGCGTGCTCACGCGCTCTCCCCCGACGACGCGCCCTCGCCCTGCGTGAGCTCGAGGTAGACGTCCTCGAGCGTGACCGCGCGCCACGGTGAGGCCGGCCAGCTCCACCTCGCCGGCCAGGGCCCAGTTCACGAGCGCCCCCAGGACCCGGAGCTCGTCCCCGTCCTGATCTCCACGGCGGCGCCCTCCACCGCGTCGGCGTGACGGGCAGGTCCGAGGCGGCGGTGCCGGGGGGCAGGGCGAAGCGGATGGTGGCCGCGCCCCGGTCGCGACCACCGATCGAGGCGGGCTCGCCCGATCGCCACGATGCGGCCCCTCGACAGCACCGCCGCCCGGTGGGCGAGCGCTTCGACCTCGTCCATGTAGTGGCTCGTCAGCAGGACGGTCGTCCCCTCCGACGACAAGGTGCGGATGAGGTCCCACGTCGTGCGGCGGGCCGGCGGGGTCAGGCCGGTGGTGGGCTCGTCGAGGAAGAGCAGGTCGGGATTGCCGATGATGCCGAGACCCACGTCGAGGCGGCGCTGCTGTCCACCCGACAGCTTCTTCACCTTGCTGTTCACCTTCTCGGTCAGGCCCACAAGCGCCGCCACATCGTGGACCGGCACGGGGCGAGGGGTAGAGGCTGGCGTTGCGCGTGAGAACCTGGCGGACCGTCAGGAAGGGCTCGACCGCCAGCTCCTGGAGGACGACGCCGATGCGGGTGCGCAACATGCGCTGCTGGTGGCGATCACCGGGATCGAAGCCGAGGACGCGCACCTCGCCACCGTCGCGGCGCAAGAAGCCCTCGAGGATCTCGATCGACGTTGTCTTCCCCGCCCCGTTGGGACCGAGGAGGGCGAAGACCTCGCCCCGCTCGACGTCGAAGTCGACGCCGTCGACGGCGTGGAGCGCGCCGTAGGACTTGCGCAGACCGGCGACGCTCACGGCACGCATCGATCCCTCCTCCTCGGGCTCTCCGGGTGGTCGCCCCACGACGAGATGACGACCACCATCGGTCTATACCTCCGGCGATGGCGGGCGGAACATGATCCGGAACGTCCCTCGGCCCGCTCGACGAGGACCTGTGCGGCGAGCTGGGCGCCGCCCGCATGCTACCCGGAGGAGCGCTGAGGGTCCTTGACCCGTCACAGCCCCCGCGTTTAGCTACGTCGGCGAGTCACGTCGACCTGAAGCGGTCGTTCAGCCGTCAGTCGCGCACTCCGATGGAGCTGCCCACATCCCCGCCGAGGAACACGGTCCGCCGGGACGCGTCGTGCCCGGGCCTCGACCGCCTCCGGCGCATGGTGGGCCTCCTCGACGCACCCCTTCGCCACCCCGTGGTGGTGGGGACGGTGATGGCGGTGGTGGCGCTCGTCGTGGTGGCCCTGCGCGTCGAGGTGGCGGGGCACGGGCACGTCGGCAGTCTCGTGCTGCTCGGGAGCCGCTTCGTGGTCCCCGGGAGCCACGCCGCGGTACCCGTCATCCACGGCAACGGCTACGACGGGCAGTTCTACTACCGCCTCGGGATCGACCCTCTCGACTTCTCACCCCATGCACAGGGCATCGTCATGGACTCGCCGCAGCGCTACGAGCGCGTCTTCTACCCCGTCCTGGCCTGGACGCTGTCCGCCGGGCACGGCTCGCTCGTGCCGTGGTCGCTCGTGGCCGTGAACGTCGTCTGCCTCGGCGTGCTCGCATGGCTCGGCGCGCTGCTGGCCCGCCAGGGCGGGCGGCACCCGGCCTGGGGGCTGCTCCTGGCCGCCTACTTCGGGTTCGTGTGGAGCCTGTCGCGCGACCTCACCGAGATCGTGGAGTGCACCTTCATCGTGGCCGGGTTGGTGGCGCTGCGTCGCCGCCGGCCCATCCTGGCCGGGGTGGCGCTCAGCGCGGCGGTGCTGAGCCGCGAGACCGCCCTGGTCGTGGTGGCCTGCATCGGCCTCGTCCAGGTGGCGCGGTGGATGGCGCCGGCCCGCTGCCGCGGCGCGCCACGTCGAGCCCGTTCCCGCCTCGCACCTGACGGCGTGGGCGCTCCCGGTGGCGGTGTTCGCAGGCTGGCAGGGTGTGGTCCACACCAAGATCGGGCACCTCCCGCTGCTCGCTTCGGGCCAGCACAACCTCGACGTCCCCTTGGCGGGCCTGGTCCGGGGTCTGTGGCACTACGCCCCTCTCCTCCCGAGCAGGTCGTCGCTGCTGTGGTTCGGCGAGCTGGCCGTGCTCGCCTTCGTGGTGGGCACCGCCGCTCTGCACCTCAGGACCAGCGCCGCCCCGCTGCACGAGCGGCTGGCGTGGGGCGGGTACGGCGCGCTCTCGCTGTGCCTGGCGCCGGGGATCTGGCTCGGGGACGTCGGGTTCCGCAGCCTCGACGACGTCTACGTGCTGAGCGTGCTCGTCGTGCTGGCCTCGTCCCATCGCGCCCGTGTCGTCGCACCGGTCATGGCGCTCACCTGGTTGGTGGTGGCGGCCGAGCTCGTCAAGGTCATCTGATCCCGCCACGGCGGCGACGCCGCCTCCGGCCCGGGGGTGCGAGGCGTTTGTTAGTGTCGGAACGTGCTCACTCGCCGGGCCTGGTCTCCTCCTCCTGCCGGTCAGCCGTCCTGACAGACGCCACGGCCCGCGGGCCGGCTCCGTCGGGGGGTGTCGACACGGCCGGCCGGCCGGGGTCGCCCGACGACGTCATCCGCACCGTCGACCTCACCAAGACCTACGCCGGCACCGACTTCCGGGCCGTCGACGAGCTCAACCTCACCGTGGCCACGGGCGAGATCTTCGGGCTGCTCGGGCCCAACGGCGCGGGCAAGACCACCACCGCCGGCATGCTCACCACCCGGGTCGTGCCCTCGTCGGGACGCGCCCGGGTCGGGGGGCATCGACGTGGTTGCCCACCCCACCCTGGCCAAGCAGATCCTCGGGATCGTCAGCCAGGAGAACACGCTCGACCGCCAGCTGTCGGTGTGGGAGAACCTGTACTTCCACGGCCGCCTCTTCGGCATGGGGGCACGGGAGTCGCGGCGCGTGGCCGACGAGCTGCTCGAGCAGTTCCAGCTGTCACGCTGGGCCAAGGCCACCGTCTACGCCCTGTCGGGCGGCATGGCCCAGCGACTCATGGTGGCGCGGGCCATCTTCCACCGGCCAGCCGTGCTCTTTCTCGACGAGCCGACGGCGGGCCTCGACCCCCAGAGCCGGCTGGCGCTGTGGGAGGTCCTGCGCGAGCTCAACGCCGAAGGCCAGACGATCCTGCTCACCACCCACTACATGGAGGAAGCCGACCAGCTGTGCAACCGGGTGGCGATCATGGACCACGGCAAGATCCTGTCTCTCGACACCCCCGCCCAGCTCAAGCGCACGGTGGGCGCCGACACCATCGTCACGGTGAAGACCCCCGGCGACCGCGCCGCGCTGGCGGCGGTGCTCTCCCGGGACGTCGAGGGGGTGACCCGGGCACGCGAGGTGGACGGTGGGGTCGAGCTCCACGTGCGCAGCCCGGAGCGGATCGTGCCCCGCACGGTCAGCGCGGCCGAGAGCGCCGGTCTCGAGGTGAGCGACCTGTCGGTGGCCGAGCCCACGCTCGAGACCGTCTTCATCAACCTGACCGGCAAGGACCTGCGCGACTGATGGCCGTCGTCGACGCCCGCACGTCCCACGCCCACATCGTGGCGCGGCCCACCCGCTCGGCCCTGTCGGCGAGCTGGGTGTCGCTGCGGGCGCTCATGCTCCGCGACCTGGTGGTGCTGTGGAAGCACCTCAGCGAGTTCGTGATCCGCACCCTGGTGCAACCCTTCCTGCTGTGCTTCGTGTTCCTGTTCGTGTTCCCCAAGATCGGCCAGGGCGTGGGGGGCGGGCGCGGCACGCTGGCGGCGTCGGGGTTCGCCACCGTGCTCGTCCCCGGCGTGGTGGGCATCTCCATCATGTTCCAGGGCGTGCAGTCGGTGGCGTTGCAGATGGCCCAGGAGTTCGGCTTCACCCGCGAGATCGAGGACCGCGTCCAGGCACCGTGCCCCATCTGGCTGGTGGCGGTGTCCAAGGTGCTGTCGGGCACGGTCCAGGGCCTCATCTCCGCCGCCATCGTCCTTCCCATCGCCTCGGTCGTCCACGCCGCCGGGGTCGAGGCCCACATCGACCTCCACTGGTGGATCATCGTCACCCTGGTGCCGCTGGCGTCTGTCACGATGAGCTCGCTCGGGCTCCTGCTCGGCACCTCGTTCGAGCCCCGCAACATCGGGCTCATGTTCGGGTTCGTGGTACTGCCCATCACGTTCCTGGGCGGCACCTACTACCAGTGGACGCGCCTCACCCCCGTGAAGATCGGGGCGTGGCACTGGCTGCAGACCGTCGTGCTCGTCAATCCGCTCATCTACGTCAACGAGGGCATGCGGGCCGCCTTCACGACGCGTCGCACATGCACCTCTACGTCATCTACCCGGTCCTGGTGGGGTTCTGCGCGCTGTTCCTCGGCATCGGGCTGCGCAACTTCCGCCGGCGGGTCCTCTCCTAGGGCCGCTGCGGTGCGCGTCCTGGCCGGCGTGGTGGCCGTGCTCGGGACCTTCGCTGCCGCCCTGGCCCCCGCCCCGGCCCACGCTGCGGGCGTCGCCGCGTCGGGCACACCGGTGGCGGCCGCCACCGCGCCGGTGCTCCCCACCCCCCTGTACGGGGTGACGGTGGACAGCGTGTCCGACGTGGCCGCCATCGCCGCCGCCGTGGCCCGCCTGCCCGAGGAGCCGACCGTCCGCATCTACTTCGACGTGAAGGAGCCCGCCGCCTACTACGCCGGCGCCGTCCGTGCCCTGCGGCCCGTGAGCCACCTCATGGGCGAGCTGCTCGACTCGTCGGACTCCCGCCGCATCACCGTGGCGGCCTACGACAAGCGGGTGAAGTCCTACGTCGCCGCCTTCGGGGGCGACATCGACGTGTGGGAGATCGGCAACGAGGTGAACGGCGACTGGACGGGCCGCTACGCCACGGTGGAGGCCAAGCTGACCGAGGCCTACGACGTCGTCACGGCGGCCGGCGGGCGCAGTGCGCTCACCCTGTACGACAACCTGGGCTGTGGAGATCCGACGCGCGAGCTCGACCCGGTCGCCTTCTCGCGCCAGTACGTGCCCCCTGCCGTGCGTGCCGGCGTGTCGTACGTCTTGCTGTCGTACTACGAGGACTCGTGCAACGCCGTCCGCCCGGGCGCGGCGGCCTGGACGGCGCTGTTCGGCCAGCTGCACGCGCTGTACCCCGGCGCCCGGGCCGGGTTCGGCGAGATCGGCATGGCCGAGCCCGCCACCGCCGCCACGCTCGGCGCCGCCCGCTCGCTCATCGCCTACTACTACGGCCTGCACATCGCCCTGCCGTACTACGTGGGGGGCTACTTCTGGTGGTACTTCGTCCAGGACTGCATCCCCACCACCGAGCCGCTGTGGTCGACGCTCGTCACCGGCTTCGGCGCCGAGGCGGCCGCACTGGGCCACTGAGCGGGACGGTAACCTGACGCCGTGCCGGACGCCGTGGCCCAGCCCGCCCGCAAGCTCCCGCTGTCGGGGTGCGTGAACTTCCGCGACCTGGGCGGCTACCGCACCGCCGACGGCCGGCAGATCCGGTGGCGCACGCTGTTTCGCGCCGACGGGCTCACCCGGCTCGACGCCGACGACTGCGCACAGCTGGCCGACGTCGGACTGGTCACCGTCATCGACCTGCGCACCGTGGACGAGGTCGAGCAGCGGGGCCGGTTCCCCGAGGACGCCTTCGAGGTCGAGTACCACCACCTCCCCCTGACCGACGTGCTCCCGCCCCCCGAGGACCTGCAGCGCTACGACGAGCCCATCTTCGTGACGTCGCGCTACCGTCAGCTGTTCACCGAGGGTTCACCGTCGCTGGCCCGGGCCGTGGAGGTGTTGGCCGAGCCCGGTGCGCTTCCCGCCGTGTTCCACTGCAGTGCCGGCAAGGACCGCACCGGCATCCTCGCCGCCCTGGTGCTCGGCTTTCTGGGCGTGCCCCACGACGTCATCGTGGACGACTACGCCCTCAGCGCCGAGGGCATGGTGGCACTCATGGCCCGCCTCAAGGCCGAGTACGCCGACGCGGCCGAGGAGGTCGAGCGCTACGCGCCCGCCGTCACCGCCGTGTCGCCGCGCACCATGGAGGCGTTCCTCGACTCGCTGCTCGACGAGCACGGCAGCTTCGACGAGCTGGCGGCGACGTTGGGCGTGACGGCAGCGGTCGATCGCTTGCGTGCCGTGCTGCTCGAGGACGCCGGCCCCGCATCCTGACGGGCGCGCTCAGTCGGCGGGACGGCGGAACACGAGGACGTCCGAGCCGTCGCGCGCCGTCACGGCGGTGACGAGCTCCCACCCACCTTCGGAGCGGTCCCGCACCACCCGGTCGACCTTCGCCTCGTCCCGGTCGTCGTCGGGCCGCAACGCCCCCGGCAACAATGTCAGCCCGTAACGGAATGACCCCACGGGCGCAGAACCTATCCAAGCCGTCGCCCCGAGGACGGGGCCCGCGAGCAGGGACGTTGTCCGCCGTGAGCCTCTGTCCAGGGCTGTCGTGACTCCGACGGGGAGGATGAACTTTTCGTGAACGACACGCGAACGGAAGGTAATTCGCCATCGTGGACCGCAGGTGACCCGGGACACCGGTGCCCGGTAGGTTTCGGGCCGTGGCGCCGCCCGACGACGACCCCTCCGAGGGCCTGCGGCCCATGGCGGCATCGGGCCGGGCCACGACGTCCGACGGGGTGGGGGTGGCCTACTACGACTTCGGGGGGAGCGGGCCGGCACTGCTCCTCGTCCACGCCACGGGGTTCTGCGCCGCCACCCTCGCCCCCGTGGCCGAGCGCCTCCGGCACCGCTTCCGCTGCGTGGCGCTCGACGAGCGGGGCCACGGCGCCTCGGACCGCCCACCGGGGGGCGACTACGCCTGGCACGGATTCGCCGCCGACGTCCTGGCCGTGGTGGACACCCTCGGCCTCGAGCGTCCCTTCGGCTTGGGGCACTCGTGCGGGGGCGCCGCACTGCTGCTCGCCGAGGAAGCCCGTCCCGGCACCTTCGCCGGTCTCTTCTGCTTCGAACCCATCGTCTTCCCCGGAGACGAGGTGCCCGGCGACGACGACGCCAACCCCCTGGCCCAAGGGGCGCGGCGCCGACGGCCCACCTTCTCGTCGCGGGCCGAGGCGCTCGCCAACTTCGCCGGCAAGCCGCCCTTCGACCGGCTCGATCCCGAGGCGCTGGCCGCCTATGTCGACAACGGCTTCGCCCCGACGGCGGACGGGGGCATCACCCTGCGCTGCCGGCGCGAGGACGAGGCGCGCATCTACGCGCTCAGCTTCGCCCACCACGCCTTCACCCGTTTCGACGCCGTGCGCTGCCCCGTGGCCCTGGCGTGCGGCGAGGACACCGACGCCTTCGGGCCGCCGCTCCTCGGGCGCCTGGCGGCGCGCCTCGCCTCGGCCTCGACGTCGGTGCTGGGCGCCATGGGGCACTTCGGGCCGCTCGAGGACCCCGGCGCCGTGGCGGCGTGGGTACTCCGAGCCCAGGTCCCCGAGGCCGTCACACCCGAGGCGTAGCCTGCGGCCGTGGCTCTCGCTCTCCCCCGCTCGCTCTCCCCCTCCAAGCTGAGCGCCTTCAAGGACTGCCCCCTCGCCTTCCGCTTCTCCGCCATCGACAAGCTGGCCGAGTCACCCTCGCCCGCCACCGTCAAGGGCACCCTGGTGCACAGCGCCCTCGAGCGCCTGTTCTGGGAGCACCCCCGGGGGGCCCGCACCCCGGACGCGGCCGGCGCCGCGCTCGACGCCGCCTGGGAGGCGATGCAGAGCGACCCCGAGTACCAGGGTCTCGAGCTGTCGGCGGACGAGGCCGCCGCCTTCGTGGCCGACGCCGCCACCCTGGTCCAGGGCTACTTCCGGCTCGAGGACCCCGACGCCGTCGACGCCGTGGGCGTCGAGCTCACCCTCGAGGCCGACGTGGGCGGCCTGCACCTGCGGGGCATCATCGACCGGCTCGACGTCACCCCCGAGGGAGAATTCGTCGTCGTCGACTACAAGACGGGCCGGGTCCCCTCGGTCCTCCAGGAGCAGCAGCGCCTGGGAGGCGTGCAGTTCTACGCCCTGCTGTGCCAGCACGTGCTGGGCCGGCGTCCGGTCCGGGTGCGTCTCATGTACCTGCGCGAACCGCTCGTCATCGAGGCCGAGCCGACCGAGCAGGCCGTCCGAGGCACGCGCCAGCGCACGGCGGCGGTGTGGAGCGCCATCGAGCGGGCGTGCGAGAACGAGGACTTCCGTCCCCGGCCCTCAGCGCTGTGCAATTGGTGCAGCTTCCGCGGCTGTGCCCCGTGTACGGCGGCGACCCGGCACGCGCCGGCGAATGGCGTACCGCCGCGGCGCGCACCGTCACCAACCCCGAACCCGCCGCCCAGGCGGTCTGAGGCTCCCCGGAGAGGGTGCGCACCCGGGCACGGCATCGACCGGCGCCGGCCCCGGGATTGTCTGACCGTTGGGAACAACAGGCGGAAGGCGGCCGTCCCATCCCCGTTGTCCAGGTGAACGGGGGGTTCGACCAATGTCGGCGCGTGGCATCCCGCCACACGGGGCCGAGCAGTCACTCACCCTAGGTGGCAATCCCGCCACCCATGGGTAGGGTGGACTGTGGACCCGCGGGCGGCGGGGGCACGTGCCCTGTCATCGGTCACCGGAATCCCGCGGTAGAGGGCACGAGGGGGCCGTGGGATGACCACGCTTGTCACAGGCAGCTCGGCCCGGAGCCGCCGGGCGCTCGACGACGACGTGGACCTGGTGCGCGACCGGCTGCTCGTCAACAGGGCCCAAGCCGGGGACCGCAACGCCTTCGACGACCTGTACCTGCGGTACTTCCGCCGGCTCTACCGCTTCTGCCTGCGCCGCCTCCACGATCCCCACGAAGCCGAGGACGTCGCCCAGGAGGCGTTCACCCGGGCGTGGCGGTCACTTCCCACCTTCGGGGGCGACCAGCGCTTCTACCCCTGGCTGAGCGTCATCGCCGCCAACCTGTGCACCGACGTCATGCGCCGCCGCAGCCGGTCCACGCCGGTCGCCGAATTCCACCAGGGGAACATGGCCGGCACCGAGGACGGGGGCGAGGAGGTCGTGATCGCCGCCGCCGACTCTGCCATGGCGGCCGAGGCCTTCTCGCACCTGTCGGAGCGGCACCAGCGCATCCTCCGCCTGCGCGAGGACGTGGGCTGGTCCTACCAGCGCATCGCCGACCACGAGGGGGTGGGCATCACCGCCGTCGAGACGCTGTTGTGGCGTGCCCGCCAGGCACTCAAGCGCGAGTTCGCCGCCGTGGCGGGGAACGGGGGCACAGCCGGGGTGTTCGCCGGCGGCGGCCTCTTCTCCCTGGCCGCCCTGCGGCGCCTGCTGGGCGCTCCGGCCAGGACGGCCCGACGCCTGGCCCATGCCGCTCCGGCGCTGGCGCTCGGATCGGCGGCGGCGGCCACGGCGCTCGTCATCGCCGTGGGGGGAGGGACCACTCCGGGGGGACGCGACACACGCCGGCATGGGCGGCGCCGGCCGCCACCGGCCTGGCCCACGTGCGCACGCCGGCGGGCGCCGTGCCCGATACCGACGGCCCCTCTGCCACGCCCACGCCCATCGCCACCGGTGGCCCGTCTGACCCCACGGGCCCGGCCGGATCGGGGCCGGGTCCGGCCGGGCCCGCCGCTGTCCTCGGGGACACGGGGGCGGGAGTGGGCACCGCCGTCAAGGGCCTGGGCAATCTCCTGGGGGGCATGTTGGACGGCATCGGAGGGTCGGGGCTCGACGAGCTCGCTCGGTGACACCGTGGACGACGCCACCACCACCGTCGGCAGCGCCGTGACGGGCGCCACCGGGGCCGTGGCCAACGCGGCCCAGTCCCTCACGGACGGACTGGGCTCATCGGCGCCGACCGGGTCACCTGTCTCCGCCGGCCAGGGCGTGGTGTCGGGGGCCCTCGGCGCCGCCGGCACCGTCACCAAGGGTCTGACGGGAGTCGTGGGCGGGATCACCGCCACGACCACCACCCTGGCCCACTGAGCGGAGACCGAGCCGGGCCGCCCCATCGGGCCCGGGCACGGGGGGCGTCCGGCGGGCCAGGAATGTCCGGCCGTGGGACGGGGTTGAACCGGGCGTGAGCACCCGCGCCTTCGCCATCACCTACGACTACCGCTGTCCCTTCGCCCGCAACGCCCACGAGCACGTGGTGGCGGCACTGCGGGCGGGAGCGGACTGGGACGTGGCGTTCGTGCCCTTCTCTCTGTCCCAGGCCCACGTGGAAGAAGGCGGGGTGCCGGTGTGGGACGACCCCGCCCGGCAGCCTGATCACCTCGCCATCGAGGCCAGCCTGGTGGTGCGCGACACCGACGCCGAGCACTTCCCCGACGTCCACATGGGACTGTTCGCCGCCCGCCACGATCTCGGACGCGACCTGCGCGACGAGGCCGTGATCCGGGAGGTGCTGAAAGACACCGGCGTCGATGCCGACCAGGTGCTACAGGTCGTGGCCGAGGGCGGACCCCGCCTCACCTTCCGCACCGAGCACGAGGCGGCGGTGGCGGATCACCGCGTCTTCGGCGTGCCCACGTTCGTCATGGGCGACAAGGCCGTGTTCGTCCGCATCATGACGCGCCCCGAGGGCGACGGCGCGTCGGCCCGCCACACCATCGACGGGGTCCTGTCGCTCATCGACGAGCGGCCCGAGCTCAACGAGTTCAAGTACACGACGATCTCGCGCTGACCACGCACTCCGGGACGCGGCGCCGGCGCCGGGCCTGACGCCGGTGGCGGACCTCAGCTCACGTCGCCGCCGCGGCCAGGGACCCGAGCAGCGCTCTCGTGCGGGCCACCTCCTCGTGCGAGCCGTAGGCCACAGCCGAAAACTCGGTGGCACCGGCACCGGCCACGGCGGCGATCTGCTCCTCGACGGCGGCCTCGTCGCCCACGATGGCCACGTCGGCCGGCCCCCCCGCCCCCTCGCGGTCGAGCATGGCCCGGTAGGCGGGGAGATGCCCGTACATGGCGAAGAGCTTGTCGGCGAGGGCGCGGGCCGCGGCGGGATCGTCGGTGACGCTCACAGGTAGGCACACCACCACGCGCGGGGCCGGGCGCCCCGCCTCGGCCGCCGCGGCGGTGATGGACGGGGCGATGTGGTCGCCCACCGTGCCCGGACCGACCATCCACGTCACCGTGCCGTCCGCCAGCGTGCCGGCGATGTGCAGCATGGTGGGACCGAGCGCCGCCACCAGCACGTCGGGCGCGGCCGTGGGGGCGACGTCGAGGGGACCGAAGGCGTTGGTGGTGATGACCTCCCCCCGGAACGACACCTGCTCGCCGTGCAGCAGGGGCACGAGCACCGACAGGTACTCGCGGATGTAGCGGGCGGGGTGGTCGTAGGAGTAGCCCCACGCCCCCTCCACCACGACCTGGTGCGACAGCCCCACCCCCAGCGTGAAACGACCCCCGGCGGCGGCCTGCACGGTGAGCGCCTGCTGGGCGAGCGCCATGGGATGCCGAGGGTGCACGGGAACGACCGCCGTGCCGAGATCGATCCCGGGGACCTCGCGACCCACCACCGCCAGCACGCTGAGGGTGTCCCACCCGAAGATCTGCGACGACCACAGTGACGACACCCCCGTGGCCGCCAGGGTGCGGGCCCGATCGACGACGGCGTCGATGGTGCCGTACATGTCGAGGCCGATTCCGATGCGCATGTCCGCTCCGTTCTGCTCGCGTCCGCCCATGGTGGCAGTACCGTGGGCGCCGTGCCTCTACGCGGCGAGGAGTACGACGCCCGCTTCACCCGCCTGGCCGAGCAGGGGCAGTACCTCCACGGCGAGGCCGATCTGGTGACCGAGCTGCTCGGCGATCCGCCTGCCCGCATTCTCGACGCCGGCTGCGGCACGGGCCGCATCGCCATCGAGCTCGCCCGCCGCGGCTACCGGGTGCTCGGCGTCGACGTCGAGCCGGCCATGCTCGACGTGGCCCGGGCCAAGGCCCCCGAGCTCGACTGGCTCCGGGCCGACCTGGCCGACCTTCCCGCCGACGGCCTGGCCGGCGCCCCCTTCGACCTCGTCCTGGCGGCGGGCAACGTCATGATCTTCGTGCAGCTCGGCACCGAGGGGGCCGTGGTGGCGGCCATGGCCGGGGCGGTTCGCCCCGGGGGTCTGGTGGTGGCCGGGTTCCAGGTGGGCCGCCAGCTCACCGTGGCCCGCTACGACGAGCTGTGCCGGAGCAACGGCCTCGAGCTCGCCGAGCGCTTCGCCACGTGGGAGCGGGCACCGTACACCGGTGGTGACTACGCCGTGTCGGTGCACCGACGGGGCCCGTCGTGACAGCGGCACACCCCACCTCGGGACCGGCGCCGCTGCACCCCGACGTGGCGCCGCTCGCCTTCCTGCTGGGCCGGTGGGCGGGCGAGGGCGAGGGCGACTACCCCACCGTCGAGGCCTTCCACTACGGCGAGGAGATCACCGTCTCCCACGTGGGCAAGCCCTTCCTGGCCTACGCCCAGCGCACCTGGAGCCTCGACGACGGACGTCCCCTGCATGCCGAGACGGGCTACTGGCGCTGCCCCGCACCGGGCCATGCCGAGCTCGTCGTGGCCCACCCCACCGGCGTGGTGGAGGTGGGCGAGGGCCCGTGCACCGACGGCTCCATCGTGCTGGCGACCACGGCCATGGCCCGGACCGCCAGCGCCAAGCAGGTCACCGCCCTGGTGCGACGCATGACGGTCGAGGGCGACCACCTCGAGTACGAGCTCGACATGGCCGCCGTGGGGGTGGCGCTCACCTTCCACCTGCGCGCCACGCTGCGGCGGGTGAGCGCCCCGGCGCCTAGCCACCGGGGCGCACGGGCCGGGGTTGCCGGGCCAGCCCCCGCCCCGCCCCCGCCCCGCATCCGCCCCGCCCCCGCCCCGCCTGGTCCGGGCTGCGGGCCCGTCGTGCCCGGACGTGAGACGGCGGCGTGTGCCGGGGCAGAATGCGCCAAAGGGACCGAAGCGCGGGACCGACGACACAGACCGGGGGTCGGATGAGACAGGTGGGCATCGTGATGGGGAGCGCGTCCGACGCTCCGGTGATGGACGCGGCGGTCGAGGCGCTGCGCGAGTTCGGCGTGCCGGTGGAGGTGCGGGTGCTGTCGGCGCACCGCACGCCCGACGACGCGCTCCAGTTCGCCCGGGACGTGGCCGGGCGCGGTTTCGGTGTCATCATCGCCGCCGCCGGCGGGGCCGCCCACCTGGCGGGGGTGCTGGCCGCCGCCACCCCCCTGCCGGTGATCGGCGTCCCCATCGCCGTCGGGGGGCTCGGCGGCCTCGACTCCCTGCTGGCCATGGTCCAGATGCCCGCCGGGGTGCCGGTGGCCACCGTGGCCGTGAACGGAGCCCGCAATGCCGCCCTCTTGGCCGTGCGCATGCTCGCGCTCGGTGACGAGACGCTCACGGCGGCGCTGGAGGAGTCGCGCCGGGCCATGGCGGCCAAGGTGCGCGCCACCGACGACGACATCCGCGCCCGGTACAGCGGGGACGGGGGCACCTGACATGCGGGCGGTGGTGACGGGCGCGGGCGGCCTCATCGGCGGCGCGGCTCGTCACCTCCCTGCGGGGCCGGGGCGATGACGTGATCCCCCTCGTGCGCCGGCGCGCCCCGGGCGGGGCGTGGTGGGACCCCGCCGCCGGCGTCATGGGCGACGACGCCCTCGACGCCCTGCGCAGTGCCGACGCCGTGATCCACTTGGCCGGGGCCGGCCTCGGGGACCGGCGCTGGTCGGCGGACCGACGCCGCGAGATCGTGGCCAGCCGGGTGGCCGCCACCGCCCTGTTGTGCCGCACCCTGGCCGGGCTGGAGCGTCGGCCCGCTGTCCTCGTGAGCGCCTCGGCCGTCGGCTTCTACGGTGACCGCGGCGACGAGGAGCTCACCGAGGCCAGCGCGCCGGGGACCGGGTTCCTCGCCGACCTGTGCCGGCAATGGGAGGACGCCACCACGCCGGCGGCCGAGGCCGGCGTGCGCGTGGTGCGGCTGCGGTCGGGCGTGGTGCTGAGCGGGCGCGGCGGGGCGCTCGCCCGCCAGCTCCCGCTGTTCCGCATGGGCGTCGGGGGCCGGCTGGGCGACGGCCGCCAGTGGCTCAGCTGGATCACGCTCGCCGACGAGGTCGGTGTCGTGCTCCACGCCCTTGACCACCCCTCGGTCGAGGGGCCGGTCAACGCCACCGCGCCGAGCCCCGTGACCAACCGGGCCTTCACCGCCGCCCTGGGCAGGGCCCTGCACCGTCCGGCCGTGCTGGCCGTGCCCGCCGTCGCCCTGCGCGTTGCGCTCGGCTCGGAGCTGGCCTCGGAGATGATCCTGGCGGGCCAGCGCGTCCTCCCCGCACGCGTCCTCGGCGACGGGTACCGCTTCGTCCACCCCACCTTGGACGTGGCGCTCGCCGCCGTGCTGGCCGACCGCTGACCGTTTGGCCGCCTCCCTCGGCGCGCCGCGCCGGCTCCTCGGCGCGCCGCGCCGGCTCCTCGGCGCGCCGCGCCGGCTCCTCGGCGCGCCGCGCTGTCAGGGGTGTGACGGGGCCAGCTGCTCGACGGCGGTGGTGAGCTCGTCCCCGCTGGCCAACACGGCGAGCACGGGGACGGTGACCCCGTTGTCCACGTAGCGCTGCACCTGGGCCCGGCACTCCGACGCCGTGCCGTGGATCACGAGATCGTCCACCACCTCGTCGGGGATGGCGGCTAATGCCGCCTTGCGATCGCCCGACGCCCACGCCGCCCACATCCCCTCGAGCAGCGGGGCACGCCCCAGCCAGCGGTGGAACTCGGCGTAGACGGCGACGTTCAGATAGGCGGCGACCGCCATGCGCCCCACGAAGCGGGCGCGATCGGCGTCCTCGGTGGGGCAGACGAAGATCCGGGCCACGATCTCCCTTCCCTCGCCCACCTCGGGGACGACGGTGGCCACGTCCCGGGCCGACAGCCAATTGACGATGGCCCCGTCCGCCTCGCGCCCCGCCAGGCGCAGCATGCCGGGCCGCAGGGCGGCGACGTACACGGGGGGCGGGTGCTCGGGGGGCCGGCCCAGGCGGAAGCCGCGCACGGCGAAGGTCTCGTACTCGGCGTCCACCTTCTCCCCGGCGAGGGCCCGGCGCAGGAAGCGGACGGTGTCGCGCACCCGGGCATAGGGGGCGGTGAACGGTGTGGCGTTCCACCGCTCCACGATGACGTCGGACGACGACCCCACGCCCAGGGCGAAGCGGCCAGGGGCGAGCTCGGCCATGGTGGCGGCCTGCATGGCCAGGAGCCCCGGGCCCCGGGTGTAGACGGGGACCACCGCCGTCCCCAGGCGTAGCGTGTCGCTGGCCACCGCCGCCACCGCCAAGGGGGTGAAGCCGTCGGCGCCGTTGGACTCGCCCGTCCACACGTCGGTGTACCCGAGCGCCGCCAGGCGCCCGTACCAGGCCGGGTGGTCGCGCAGGGGCACGTCGTCGAAGGGGACGGTGATGCCGAATCGCTCCACGGGCAGCAGTGTTACACCCCGGCGCGAGGCTCGTGGCGTGGAGTACCAGCCGCAGCTGCCGCTCAAGGGAGAGGTGGTGCGCCCGATCCGGCGGGGCGACGCCGCCGACGACTGGCGCCTCGACGAGCCCACGCGCATCGTCGGCCGCCAGGGACTGGCGGCGGCCCGTGCCGCCCTGGCCCGGGCCTCGTCCGACGTCCCTGTCCGCCACGCCGACGCCGCTTGAGCACGACCCGTCCGGCGCGGGCGCTACCGTCGGTCGCGTGGCTTCGCTCGCCCAACGACTCGGCTACACCGAGGACGCCAAGCTCCTCATCCTCAACTGCGACGATCTGGGCTTCTGCCACGCCGCCAACGTGGGCGTCTACCAGGCCCTGCGGGACGGGGTGGCGACGAGCGCCAGCCTCATGGTGCCGTGCCCGTGGGCCCGCGGCGCGGCCGCCGGCTACCGGGGCGAGGACGTCGGGGTGCACCTCACCGTCAACGCCCAGTTCGACCTGTACCGCTGGGGCCCGATCACCCACGCCCCGTCCCTGCTCGACGGCGACGGCGGGTTCCCCCGCACGGTCGAGGACGTGTGGGACCACGCCGATCTCGACGAGGTGCGACGCGAGTGCCGGGCCCAGGTGGAGCGGGCCATCCTGTGGGGCTTCGACGTCAGTCACCTCGACGCCCACATGGGCACCATGCAGATCCGATCCGAGTTCTTCGACGTCTACCTCGACCTGGCCGTGGAGTTCCAGCTGCCCCTGCGCCTGTCGGGTCCCGAC
>CAWIWK010000055.1:0-17293 GCA_963839605.1 uncultured Acidimicrobiales bacterium
ACCGAGGGGCTGATCGGCTTCCCCTTCCGGGCGCTCGCCACCGAGGCGGGGGTGCTCTACCCCGACGACTTCGTCTACGTCCCCGGCGTGGGCAGCCGGCAGATCCTCCTCGACGCCCTCCCCCGCCTGCGACCGGGCGTCACCGAGGCCTACCTCCACCCCGCCGTGGACAACCCCGAGCTCGAGGCCATGGCGCCGGACTGGGAGGCCCGCGTGGACGACCACCGCCTGCTCGTCCACGATCCGGTGCTGCGCGCCGCGCTCGACGAGGCGGGCGTCACGCTCATCGGCTACCGGCCGCTTCGCGATCTCATCCGCGGCGCTTCCTGACCGCCGCGGCGACGCCGCTCAGTATTCGGTGATGTCGGCGATCTCCTTCTGGAGCTCCTTGTACTCGGGGGAGTTGGTGATGGGCAGGAGCGACATGACCTTGGCCATGTTCCCCGTGACCTTGACCTTCCCCTGCATGAAGGCGGCGTTGGCGTCGAGCTCGCCCTTCTGGATCTTGAGGGCGTCGGCGTAGCCGGTGGTGAGCGTCACCTCGGCGTCGTCGAGCTTGCCCAGCTGGCTCGTCACGATCTTGCCGTTCTCGAGGATCCAGTAGTAGTCGATGTCCCCGTCGGGACCGCCGGATACCACGTACTGCATGCGGGCGGAGGCGCCGGGCCGCTCGGGCTGGCCCTCGGCCATCTTCTTGGTCTCGTCGAGCCACTCCTGGGTGAGCCACTTCGACATGTCGTCCCTCCCTGGGTTCGGTGAGCACCCGGCCACGTGGGGCTCGGCCACGTGGAGCCGCATGTTACCGAGCGGCGAGGTCCCGCACACCGGCGAACAGGTCGTCCTCCTCGGGCTCGGCCCCGGGGTGCTGCGCCGGCCCCGACCCCTCGGCCCAGGAGCGCACGGCGTCGGCGGCCGCCACCGGCGGCGGGCCCACGAGACTGCGGGCCAGGATGTACTCGTCCACGGGGTGCACGTCACGGGCCACCTCGGGAGGCAGCCCGAACCAGAACGGCGACACCGGGTCGACCTGGGTGGCGTGGGCCAACAGGGCCTCGCGCCGCACATCGCCGTAGTCGCTTATGTCCACGGCCGTGGTGAAGGGGCGCAGCTGCTTGGTGGCGCGCTCGAGCCAGCCGTCGTCGAAGGGCGACTCGATCCCGAGCTCGAGGAACTTCTCGTGCAGGGCCAGGATGCGGGCCGCCGACCAGCCCACGTAGTACAGCTTGAGGGGCTGGAACACCGCACCGGCCTCGGGGTAGGCGTCGGGGTCGCCCGCCGCGTCGAAGGCGGCCACCGAGATCTCGTGCACCCGCAGGTGGTCGGGGTGGGGGTAGCCCTGCTGGTCGTCGCCGTAGGTGACGATGACCTGCGCCCGCACCCGGCGGATGACCGCCACCAGGCGACCCACGGCCTCCTCGAGCGGGGCCCGGGCGAAACACTCGGGGTTGGCGTTGGCCGGGGAGTCGGGCATGCCCGAGTCCCGGTAGCCGAGCATGACGACCTCGTCGTAGCCGATGACGGCGGCGGCCGCCTCGAGCTCGCTCGCCCGGACGGCGGGCAGGTCGGCGCGCACCTCGGGGGTGTCCATGGCGGGGTTGAGGATGTCGCCCTCCTCCCCGCCGGTGCAGCACACGAGCACCGTGTGCACGCCCTCGGCGTGGTAGCGGGCGACGGTGGCGGGGCCCTTGGAGGCCTCGTCGTCGGGATGGGCGTGGACGGTGAGGAGGCACAGGCCGCTGCGCATCACCTCACGGTACCCGGACACCGGCCGGCCCCGGTCACGGGCCGGCGGTGCGTCCTTCCCTGCGCGGAGGGCCTCGTCGGCGCCCGGCGGGGTCCCGACCTGGGCCTCGGCCCTCGCCGGGGTCCCCGGTGCGGCGTCGGACCGATGCCCCTCCCCTATGCTCGTGGGTGACGCCGGGCGACCGGCGGTGCCCACCACGACGGGGACACCATGAAGGGGAACCGCACGCCATGGGCGTGATCCAGCGCATTCTGAACATCTTCCGGGCCAAGGCCAACAAGGTGCTCGACCGGGTCGAGGACCCCAGGGACACCCTCGACCTCTCCTACGAGAAGCAGGTCGAGAACATCCAGAAGATGCGCCGGAGCGTCGCCGAGGTGGCCACGGCCCGCAAGCGCATCGAGATCCAGGCCTCCCAGCTCCAGCAGCAGGCGGCCAAGCTCCAGGACCAGGCCCGCCAGGCCCTCGGCCAGGGCCGCGAGGACCTCGCCCGCGAGGCCCTCGCCCGCCGGGCGGCGATCGCCTCGGAGCTGAGCGACCTCGACACCCAGCACGCCCAGATCCAGGCCCAGGAGGACAAGCTGGTGGAGACGTCCCAGCGCCTCCAGGCCCAGGTGGCGACGTTCCGCACCCGCAAGGAGACCCTGAAGGCGAGCTACACCGCGGCCGAGGCCCAGTCCAGGATCGGCGAGGCGGCGGCGGGCATCTCGTCGTCGATGGGCGACGCCGGGCTCGCCCTCGAGCGGGCCCAGGACAAGATCACCCAGATGCAGGCGCGCGCCGGTGCCATCGACGAGCTGCTCAGCTCCGGTGCGCTCACCGACCTCGGGTCGAGCACCGACGACATCCAGGCCCGGTTGAACAAGGTGTCGGCCACCTCGCAGGTCGACCGGGAGCTGGCCGCCCTCAAGACCGAGCTGGCCGCCGCGCCCACGCCCACCCTCCCCCCCGCCGGGGCCGCCACCGCGCCGGACCCGGGCCCGGCCCTCGACGCCGCCGGCACCGGGGCGGGCAGCGAGATCCCCCCCGTCCACAACGCACAACGAACCGACCAGAGGTGACCGACTGATGGCGATCAACCGCCGCATCCCCGCCGACCACGGCCTGACCTTCCGGATGTTTCTCACCGGACTGTTCATGGTCATCCTCTACACGCTGGTCATCGGCATCCTCATCGCCGTGGGCATCAGCGTCGCAGTGGTGCTCGTCTTCGCCGCCGTGATCCTGTTCTGCCAGTACTGGTTCTCCGACAAGATCGCCCTGTTCGGCATGCACGGGCACATCGTGACGCCCGAGCAGGAGCCCGAGCTGCACGGGGTCGTCGACCGCCTGTGCGCCCTGGCCGACATGAAGAAGCCCCGCGTGGCCGTGGCCGAGGTCGACATGCCCAACGCCTTCGCCACCGGGCGCAACCCCTCCAACGCCGTGGTGTGCGCCACCCGGGGCATCATGCGACGCCTGGACGAGCCCGAGCTCGAGGCGGTCCTCGCCCACGAGCTGTCCCACGTGGCGCACCGCGACGTGGCGGTCATGACCATCGCCAGCTTCCTCGGCATGTGCGCCGGGCTCATAACCCGGTTCACCATCTACGCCGGGCTCTTCGGCGGCTTCGGGGGCGGCAACAACCGCAACAGCGGCGGACAGAACGCGGCCATGATCGAGCTGGTCGTCATCTTGGTGTCGGCCGTCATCTACGCCATCAGCTTCATGCTCACCATGGCCCTGTCGCGCTACCGGGAGCTGTCTGCGGACCGCTCGGGGGCGATCCTCATCGGCCGACCGTCGCTGTTGGCGTCGGCCCTCGTCAAGGTGTCGGGCGACATGTCACGCATCCCCACCCGTGACCTGCGCTCGGCCGAGCACTTCAACGCCTTCTTCTTCACACCGGCGCTGTCCAACGGCACCAGCCTGTCGTCGCTGTTCTCGACCCATCCGTCGCTGCAGAAGCGCCTGGACCAGCTGGCCAAGCTCGAGGCCGAGATGAACCAACCGTCATGATCCGCCCCGCCGACGACGCCCGCCCCCGGCACCGGGCGTGGCGGGGAAGTGCCGCCTGATGGGGCTGTTCGACACCATCCTGGGGCGCACCAAGCCCGTGCAGGCCAACCTCGACGCCCTCTTCTCGTTGCCCTCGGCGGCGGTGACGCTGCAGGTGTCGGCAGGCCTCGTCTCCACCGGACGGGCCGGGGTGTGTTTCAAGCCCCCGGCCGGACAGCCCTTCGCCGACATGCAGGCCGAGCTGGAGCGCCTGCTCGCCACCCCGGACGACACCACGGGAGCGGGAGCCCCCGCCGGTGCGGCTCCGGCGGGCTCGGGTGCCGCCGTCCCCGCCGTCCCCGCCGTCCCCGCCGTCCCCGCCGTCCCCGCCGCCAGCGTGCGCCACGTCGGCGACAAGTTCGGCTACCGCTGGATCATCGTGGAGGCCGCCGCCACCGACGACCTCGTCACCCGGGTCCACATGGTGCACTCGTCGCTGCAGGACGCGGGGTGGAGCACCCAGCTGCTGTGCTCGGTCTTCGGCTTCGCCCCCGCCCCTGCAGGCGCCGGCGCCGACGCGGCGGGCGGCGACGCCCCGGTCGACGCCGTCACCCAACCGGTGTACCTCGTCTACCTGGCCAAGCAGGGCACGTTCTACCCCTTCGCCCCTTCGGGGTCCGAGCAGCGCGACACCGAGCTCGAGCTGCGCATCCGCAGCGTGGTGTCGGAGGACCTCCCCATCGAGTCCGATCTGTCACGGTGGTTCCCCATCTGGGACCTCCCCATCGCCTGAGACACCCGGCCCGGGCACGGCCGCGGGCCGCGTCTCACATCGGGCGGAGGGGGGCGGCGTAGGGATCCCAGGCCGCCGGCCCGGCGTCGAGCCGCTCCAGCCACGCGCACGCCTCGTCGAGGACCCGCGCCTCGTCGAGGGCGCTCTCGGTCCCGCCCACCAGGTGCAGCGCGCCGGTGATGGCCGCCGCCCCGTCGAAGGCCCACCGCGCCCCGGAGGGTTCGGCCGCCGTCAGCGCCACGGCGAGGGCACTCAGGTCCACCCGGGGCCGGGGGCGCCTGCTCGCCAGCCGCACCCACGACTCGTAGCGGTAGCGCAGCTCGTAGCGGCGGCCCACCACCGTGAAGACGCGCAGGCACGCCGTGGCCGAGTGCACGGCGCCACGGTGCAGGGCCGCCCCCTCCCACCCGCAGTGCGCCGCCCCGGGGTGGTCCCCGTCGACGCGCACCACCGCCAGGTCGTGCCGGGGCCGCTCCTCGATGACGGCCCACCCCTCGTCGAGGGCGCGCACCGACGCGTCGAAGGCGCTCGCCTCCGCCCCCCACAGGTCTTCGAATCGCTCGGGTTCCTCCACCAGCGCCGGCAGGATCGCCAGTGCCTCGGTGGCAGTGCGGGCGCAGCGCTCCATGACGTCGGGCACGCCCTCCCCGCGGCGCGCGCCACACCGGCCAGGGCGAAGGAGATCAGCGCCGCCCGGCGCCGGCGCACCACGCCGAAGTCGCCCACGTGCGCCGCCTCCACCAGGACCGGCCCGTGGGCGTCGGCCAGGCCGGCGAGACACAGCAAGGCAAGCGAGATCGCGCCGTCCTCGTCGTAGTGGTCGATCGACGCCGCCTCGACGCCGTCGGGCACGGTGCCGGGCGTGGCGAGCGCCCGCAGCACGATGCCGGCCGACACGTCGTCCCACAGCTCCTCGGGGGTGGGCGTCCCGGCCCAGTGCGACAAGCTCAGCACCGTGCCCGGACGCGGCATGCCGTCCACCATGACGTGGGGACGCCCCCCCAACCGCTCGGCCGGGACGTAGGTGAGCGGGACCGCCACCCCGGGTGTCAGGCCCGCCCGGCCAGGGCGTCGACGCGGCGGGCGAGCTCGATGTCCAGGCCGGTGATCCCGCCCGCGCTGTGCGTCGTCAGGCGCAGGGTGACGACGTTCCAGCGGATGTCGACGTCGGGATGGTGGTCCATCTCCTGCGCCAGCGCCCCCACGGCGTCGACGAAGGCGAGGGATTCCGCGAAGTCGGCGCCGCGCCGGATGGTCACGATCTCCGAACCCTGGCGCTCCCAGGCGGTGCCGGCCAGGGCGGCGTCGACAGTGGCCGTGTCGAGGACCTCCACCGGGGCAAGCCTACAAGCGCCCGGTGGCGCTCCCGGCTCGGGCGACGGTCCCGGCGGTGCTCGGCGTCAGGGGTGCGTCATCTCCTCGGGCCGCACCGCCTTGTCGAACTCCTCGCCCGAGAGGTAGCCGAGCGACAGCGCCGCCTGGCGCAGCGTGGTGCCCCCGGCGTGCGCCTTCTTGGCCACCTCGGCCGCCTTGTCGTAGCCGATCAGGGGGTTGAGGGCGGTGACGAGCATGAGCGAGTTCTCGAGGTGCCGCTCGATCTGGGTCCGGTCGGGCTCGAGACCTTCCACCGCGAACTGGCGGAAGGACCGGCACACGTCCGACAGCAGCGCCACCGAGGCGAGCACGTTGTGGATGATGACGGGCTTGCACACGTTGAGCTCGAGGTTGCCCCTGCTGCCCGCCACCGCCACCGCCGTGTCGTTGCCCATCACCTGGATGCACACCATGATCATGGCCTCGCACTGGGTGGGGTTGACCTTCCCCGGCATGATCGACGATCCCGGCTCGTTGGGCGGGAGCACGAGCTCACCCAGCCCGCTGCGCGGCCCCGAGCCGAGCCAGCGGATGTCGTCGGCGATCTTGGTGAGCGACACGGCCAGGGTGCGCAGCGTGGCGCTCGTCTGCACCAGGGCATCGTGGGCGGCGAGCGCCGCGAACTTGTTGGGGGCAGACACGAAAGGGAGCCCCGTGATCGCGGCGATAATGGCGGCCACGCGGTCGCCGAACTCGGGATGGGTGTTGAGGCCCGTCCCCACCGCGCTTCCCCCCAGGGCCAGCTCGTACAGGTCGGCGAAGCACGCCTCGATCCGCACCAGGTCGGCGTCGAGCTGGGCCACGTAGCCCGAGAACTCCTGGCCCAGGGTGAGGGGCACGGCGTCCATGAGGTGCGTGCGCCCGATCTTCACGATGTCGGTGAAGGCTTCGGCCTTGGCCGCCGAGCGCGTCACGCAGTTCCTGCACGGCGGGCACCAGCGCGTGGCGCAGCTCCTCGGCGGCGGCGATGTGCATGGCGGTGGGGAACGTGTCGTTGGAGGACTGCGACATGTTGACGTGGTCGTTCGGGTGCACCGGGGTCTTGGACCCCATCTCGCCCCCGGCCAGCTCGATGGCGCGGTTGGAGATGACCTCGTTGGCGTTCATGTTGGTCTGCGTCCCGCTGCCGGTCTGCCACACCCGCAGCGGGAACTGCTCGTCGAGCGTCCCCTCGGTCACCTGGCGCGCCGCCTGCACGATGAGGTCGGCCAGACCCGGGTCGAGCTTGCCCAGCTCGGCGTTGGCGAGGGCCGACGCCTCCTTCAAGATGCCGAAGGCACGGACGACCGAGCGCGGCATCCGGTCCTGGCCGATGGAGAAGTGGATGAGCGACCTGGCCGTCTGGGCGCCCCAGTAGCGGTCGGCGGGGACCTCGATGGGTCCCATCGAGTCTGTCTCGGTCCGGGTCTTCACCACATCACCTCCGCCGCGACGCTATCCCCACTCGACATGGGCCCGGACCACGGTGCCGTCGTCGCTCGTCCACCCCTTGGACCGGGCGTAGTCGAGCATGGCGGCCAGTCCCTGTTCCCAGGCCTCGTCGACCGCCGGCCCCGCCAGGCGGCGCACGGCGTCGACGCGCACCATCGCCTCGCCGTCGCCGTCGACGCTGCCCACGTCGGAGGCGCGCAGCGCTTCGTCGAGGGTTCCGGCGTCACCCCGACCCCGCACCGCCACGTGGAAGCGCGTGAAGTCGGCGGACTCGACCAGCTCGGGCCCCTCGGCGTCCTCTCCCAGCTGCACCTGGATGTACATCGCTCTCCCTCCCCGTCACCGGGCCGTTTTCACCACGGCATGGCCACGCCCCCGTTGGGGCGCAGGATCTGCCCGGTCACGAAGCGCGAGGCGTCCGAGGCCAGGTACAGCACGGCATGGGCCACGTCCTCGGGCCGGCCCGTGGTGCGCAGCGGGGTGGTCCTGGCCACGGCGCCGAGCACGCCGGAGCGGCGCGCCTCGTCCACCGTGCCGTCGGCCGACGTGAAATGGCGCGACGTCATGGCCGTCTCGACGAAACCAGGGGCCACGGCGTTGACGCGCACCCCCTGGGGGCCCACCTCGGTGGCGAGCACGCGCGTGAGCTGCACCACCGCCGCCTTGGCCATGCCGTAGGCGGCGAGCCCGGGGGACGGGGCGTCCACGGCGGCCGACGCCATGTTGACGATCGAGCCCGAACCCTGCGCCGCCATGAGGCGCGCCGCGGCGCGACAGCCGTGGAACACGCCCTTCAGGTTCACCGCCAGCACGCGCTCGAGGGTCTCGTCGGTGAGCTCCACCACCGGTGCCTGGGCGATGATGCCGGCCACGTTGGCCATGACGTCGAGCCGCCCGAGCTCGCCGTGGGCGCCCGCCACCAGCGCCTCGACGTCGCTCGCCACCGCCACGTCGACCTGGCGGGCGAAGGCCCGGCCGCCGCCGGCCTCGACGGCAGCGGCGGTCGCCTCGGCGCCGCCGCCGTCGACGTCGGCGCACACCACCACCGCCCCCACGGCGCCGAGCAGCACCGCCGAGGCGCGCCCGATACCCGACGCCGCCCCGGTGACCACGGCCACCCTGCCGCCCAGGTCGAAGGCGTCGAGCGCACCCCCCGGGGCGTGCGGCCCGGTCACGCCGCGCCCTGCTCGTCCGACGGCGCCTGGCCGTGGATGGAGGTCGTGACCCGGCACGCCACCGCCACCAGGGTGTCGCCGTAGCGGGGGATCTCCTCCCCCGACAGCTTCTCGGGCAGCCCCACCACCGTGAGGGCGAGCGCCACCGCGCCGTCGGCGCCGAACACCGGGGCCGACACCTGGCCCAGGCGGTACGTGGCCCCCGCTTCCAATTCCTGGAGCAGGTACTCCTCGTGGGCGAGCTCCTCCACCACCACGGCCAGGGCGCCGGCGTCGTCGCGCCCCGACAGCGCCCGGCTCAGGTTGAGGTTGGCCACCGCCTCGAGATTGAGGGCGTACCCCCGGCGCCGCACCACCCCCAGCGCGGCCCGCAATCGTTCCTTGTCGTCACCGGTGGCCCCCGGCCCGAGCCGGTCGAGCCAGCGCTCCACCGCGTCGGGCGCGGCCCAAGCCAGGAAGACGGTCCCGAGGGGCGGGGCGAGCGGGACCCGCTGTCCCACCGTGAAGGCGAGCCACATCGGCCCCGGCCTGCCCGCCGTGGCCAGCAGGACCATCTCGTCGCCGACGGTGCTCGATGCCACCACCTGCGCGCCCAGCTCCGACGCCAGCTCCGCCATGGCGGGGCGGGCGTGGTCGACCAGGTCGAGCTGGCGTGCCCCGGCGGCGTGGCCGGCGGCGATGAGGGCGGGACCGAGGGTGTAGGTCTTGTCGACGGGGTTGCGCAAGAGCCACCCGGCGTCGGTGAGCGCCGCGCACAGGCCGTGGGCCGTGGCCTTGGACATGCCCAGGTTCCGGGCCAGCTCGGACAGACCGAAGCACTCGCCGGGCCGCGCCGCCAGGAAGTCGACGACGCGCACCACGCGCCCCACCGACGGCGAGCCGGCCACGGCTCAGGCCCCCCGGTCGCCGGCCGCGGCGGCTGCGGTCGCCACCGCGGCGCCGAACACGTCGGCCAGCCGGGCGTGGCCGGCGTCGTTGGGATGGATGCCGTCGGCCAGATCGGCGGCGGTGATGACCTCGACCCCCGGCACGAGCACCATGGCACCGTCGCCGGCGGCGATGCGCTCGTGCACGGCCTGCTCCATGGCGGCGCGCAGGTCGGCGAGCGACGCGCCCAACCGGTTGGGCGTGCTCTCGGCGTCGGGCCGCACCACGGGACTGGCCACCACCACAGGCGTGTGGGGATGCCCCTGGCGCACGATGTCGAGGAAGGCACGCGTGTTCTCGAGGAACATGCCGGCGCTGTGGGGCGTGCGTCCCCAGCAGTTGGTGCCGTGGCTGATGGAGATGACGTCCGCCTCGATCGTGGCCACGGCCTCGGCACAGGGGATCTCGCCGCGCGCCGAGCCGGCGTAGCCGAGGTTCACGAGATCGAGACCGTGGCGGCGGGCCGCCACCACGCCCCATCCGAGCGCCGGCGCGCTCGCCACCCAGCCCTCGAGGAGCGAGTCGCCGTACGCCACCCACCGGGGCCGGCGCGGCGCGGGCTCGACCGTCCCCCCCGTGGCCCGCAGGCCGAGCACCTCGGGGCGCATGCCCTCGGGCAGGTAGACCACCGCCGGCTCGTGCGCCGGGCCGCCCAGCTCGAGCACCACCGATGCGGGGCCACCCGACGGGCCCGACCCGGGACCGGCGGCGGGCTGCTCGTCCACCTGGACGCCACCGCGCCACACGGCGAAGGTCGTGCCCGCACCCGGGCCGCGGAAGCCGAGATCCTCGGTGGCCGTGGTGTACTCGAGCGCGAGCCGGGCCGCGTCGCCCACGAGCTCGAGCCGCACGCCGGCGGGGATGCAGGCGCACTGCCAGGTGTCGGCGGGCACGCGGCCCACGTCGCGCGGATCGAAGCGGGGGTAGGGGACGCCGGGCACGGCCCCGTAGGCACATCCCCGCAGGAAGGGCTCGACCTCGGGAGACCGCCGGGGATCGGCCATCACGGCCGCACCGGGGTCACGGGGTGCGGCCCGGTCACCGGCGACCGGCGGTCACAGGTGCTCCGGCACCGGGTAGGGGAACTTCACCCCCACCCCGCCGTCGACCGACAGGATCTGGCCGTTCACGTACGCCGACAGGTCCGAGGCGAGAAACAGGATGGCCGCCGCGATGTCCTGGGGCAGCGCCACACGCGCCAGGGGGGAGTTGGCGGCGTTCACGACCTTGCCCTTGTCCCCCAGATAGCCCGACACCCTCGGCGTCCACACGATCCCCGGCGCCACGGCGTTGGCCCGCACGCCCAGGGGCCCGAGCTCCACCGCGGCCGATCGCACCAGCCCGATGAGCCCGGCCTTGGCCGCCCCGTAGGCGGCGTGGCGCGGCGCCGCGGTGAGCCCCGAGGCCGAGGCCACGAACACCATGGCCCCACCCCCGCCGTCGGCCAGCACCCGGCCCCCGAGCGACACGGCCAGATAGGCGTGGCGCAGCACGATGTCGTGGTGCCAGTCCCACAGCTCGTCGTCGAGGTCGAGCAGGTTGCGGTACTGGGCCATGCCCACGATGTCGACGATGCCGGTCATGCGCGGCGCCCCGATGCCGGCCAGGGCGCCGGGGGCCTCGGCAAAGAGGCGCTCGGCGTCGTCGCGGCGTGTGGCGTTGCCCACCCACGCCACCCCGCCCACCTCGCCGGCGATGTCGGCGGCGAGATCGGGATCGAGGTCCACGCAGCACACCTTGGCCCCCACCTGGGCGAGGGCATGGCAGGCCTGGCGGCCGATGCCCTGCCCGGCGCCGATGACAACCACACCGTGGCCGTCCAGGCGCAGCATGCCCGGGTAGTCGGGAACCTCGCTGTCGTCGCTACGCGTCACTGCCGTGCGCCGTGGTCGTGGAGCCGGTCACGCCGGGCGCCGTCAGCCGGCGACGCCGGAGACGTTCACCTGGATGTCGCGGCGCTCGAGCTCGGGGATGACCTTGGTACCGAGCAGCTCGATGGTGCGCATGACCGACTCGTGCGGCAGGTAGCCGAACTGCACGTAGCAGATGAGCTGGTCCACGCCGAGCTCGGCGTACTTCACCATCTTGCCGATGCACGTCTCGGGGTCGCCCACGATGATCATGTCGGCCTCGGAGAACCACTTGGGGTCGAACTTCCCCTCGATCTGGCGCTTCAGGAGGGGGAACATCTTCTCCTTCTCCTCGTCGGAGAGATGCGGCACCTCCCACTCCAAGATGAACTCGGCCAGGTTCTTGTACCACCACCACACCGAGTCCCAGATGCCGTTGGCCTCGGCCTGCTCCATGGAGTCGGCGCAGTGCACCAGGGTGTAGGCGGCCACCTTGTTGGTGGTCACCTCGGTGAGCGGCTCGGGGTTCTTGGCCGCCTCGCGGTACTGGCGGATGTGCTCGGCCATCTTCTGGATGGGCTGCATGATCGAGAACGACAGCAGTCCCATGCCCAGCTTGCCCGCCACCGCCGCCGATCCGTCGGAGGTGGCCGCCATCCACGCCGGCGGGTGCGGCACCTGCACGGGCTTGGGCGTCACCATGCGCCGGGGGAAGTCGAGGTACTTGCCGTGGAACTCGAAGTACTCCTCGCGCCCACGCCTGCACCGTGGCCTCGATGGCCTCCTGCCACTCGGCCCGGCTCTCCTCCACCGGCACGTGGAAGGCGGTCTGCTCCATGGGGGTGGAGCGCCCCGTGCCCCACTCCACGCGTCCGCCGACAGGACGTCGGCGGTGGCGACCTTCTCGGCCACGTGCACCGGGTGGCAGAACTGGTGCGGCATGAGCACCACGCCGAACCCGAGGCGCAGGTTCTTCGTGGCCTGCGGACAGCGCGCCGATGATGACCTCGGGGGCGGGCGAGTGCGACCGGCCCTCGCGGAAGTGGTGCTCGACGTGCCAGACGGTGTTGAACCCGAGCGTGTCGGCCAGCTTGATCTGCTCGATGGCCTCGGCATAGGCCTCCTGCTCGGCCTTGCGCTGGCCCCAGGGGTGCTCCCCCTCCCACGGCTTGGGAACGTCGATCTCGTACAGCAGGTCGAGCTTCACGCCGAACCCCCATATCCTTCGTGATTGTTCGAAATATCGAACAGTAGATCCGAATGCTGAACAGCCCCGAAAGATAGGGACGGCGTCCATCTCGTCAAGGGCTCCCGGCGGCGGCCGCGGGACCGGGGCCGGTCGGCGGCGGGACACGGACGGTGGCGGTCGCCGGGTCCGTGATCGTCGGGGTCCCCACCGAGCGCAAAGCGGGCGAGAACCGGGTGGCGCTCACCCCCGACGGGGCGAGGGAGCTGTGCACCCACGGGCACCGCGTCCTGGTGGAGAGCGGCGCGGGGGCGGGGTCCTCGATCACCGACGGCAGACTTCGCCGCCGCCGGGGCCGAGCTCGTCACCGAGGATGACGCCTGGGGGGCGGATCTCGTGCTGAAGGTGAAGGAGCCTCAGGACGCCGAGCACCGCTTCCTGCGACCCGGCCTCGTGCTCTTCACCTTCCTGCATCTCGCCGCCTACCCCGAGCTGGCCGAGGCGCTCTTGTCGTCGGGGGCCACCGCCATCGCCTACGAGACGGTGCGGAGCCCGTCGGGGGCACTGCCGCTGCTCGCCCCCATGAGCGAGGTGGCCGGCCGGCTGGCCCCGCAGGTGGGCGCGCACTTCCTCGAACGTGGCAACGGCGGGCGAGGGGTGCTGCTCGGCGGGGCACCCGGGTCCGGCCCGGACGCGTGGTGGTGCTCGGGGCGGGCACGGTGGGGACCAACGCCGCCTGGATCGCCCAGGGCATGGAGGCCGAGGTCATCCTCATCGACCGTGACCTCGACCGCCTGCGGGTCGGTGGACCAGATCCACCGGGGCCGCATCATGACGCTGGCGTCGAGCCGGGCGGTCGGTCGAACGGTCCATGGCCGGAGCCGACCTGGTCATCGGGGCCGTGCTCGTGCCGGGGGGCCGGGCGCCCGTGGTCGCCACCGAGGACATGGTCCGGGCCATGCAGCCGGGCACGGTGATCGTGGACGTGGCCGTGGACCAGGGAGGGTGCATCGAGACGACGGTGGAGACCACGCACGAGCACCCCGTGGTGGAGCGCTACGGGGTGCTGCACTACGGCGTGGGCAACATCCCCGCCGCCGTGCCCCACACCTCGACCTACGCCCTCACCAACGCCACCTTCCCCTATGCCCTGGCCGTGGCGGACCGGGGGGCGCTCGGCGCCGCCGGTGCCGACCGCGCTCTGGCCGAGGGGGTGGTGACGGCCGCGGGCAGTCTCACCAACCCGGCGGTGGCCGAGGCGCTGGGCAAGCCGGCGGTGTCACCTTCGAAGCCCTGGGGCACTGATGCCGGGACGGGCGCGTCATGGACGGCGCCGGCCCACGGCGTGCCCGAAGGCGTCATCGAGGAGTCGCGGTCGCCGGCCAACGCCACGGCCTCGGGATCGGCGCCCGGCATGTGGACCACGAACCCCTGCACCCCGGCAGCGAGCAGCGCTGTCGCCGGGTCACGACCTCGTCGGGACGGCCCACCACCGCCCGCGCCAGCCACTGCCCATCGGGGGCGCCCATCGGCCTGGTCGGCCGCGGCGAGGCGCTGCTCGATCTCGTCGGACGACGGCCGATGACCAAGGGCGTCGTGTGGAGCGGCGTGACATCGGCGCGGATCACGGTCGAGCTCGGCGCAGTGCCGCCCAGGGCGTCGACCATGTCTGCACATGGCCGATCGCCCGTCCAGCACGCAGGCGTCGGCATAGCGGGCCACGCGGCGAGGTCGTCGTCGGTCACGCCCGTCACCATCACCGGCACGCCCCGGCTGCAGCGGTGACGGGTGGTTGACGCCACCCGCCAATCGGAACCAGCGCCCGTCGGGCGAACCGGGCGAACCGGGGAACGGGCGAACCGGGCGAACCGGCCAACGCCGAGCAGGTGCGGCACACCTCGAGACCTTCGGTCAAGCGGTCGCGCCGCTCGGACAGCGCCGTCTCCCGGGAATGACCGGCGGACACCCACCCAGCCCGTCACACCGGCACCCAGCACGGCCCGTCCGCCCGACAGACGTCGAGCGCCGTGACCTGCTTGACGGGATCGACGGACCGCGCACGTCGAAGCTCGGTCCGAGGGCCCCGAGCGTGACGGTGGCGGGTGCGGGCGGCCAGCCCCCCGAGAAGGGTGTAGGCCTCAACCCGCCCCGGGCCGTGCGGGCACGTCCGATGCGAACAAGGCCGTCGAAGCCCGAACCCTGGCCGCGGCGGCGATGTCGAGCACGTGGTCGAAGACGGGTCGTCGGGGCGTGGGGGGGCCGGGACGGCGGTGGCACGGTCGGCACCACCAGCCCGAGCCGGAGCAGCGGCGGCATCGACGGGGACGCTACCGGGGGAGCCGACGGCGAAAGGCGCGCACGCCCTCGACCGCGGCCCCGGCGCGGCGCACGGCGTCGGCCAGGGCGGCGTCGGAGGTCACCACGGTCACCGAGGAAATGTCGTCGAGCGTCCCCAGCAGGGCCACGATGGCGTGGTCGGCGGCGTTGGGCCCGCCCGGGGCGTAGCGGGCCTCGATCACCGCATCCGCCGCGGCGTCGACCTCCCCCTCGCCCGGCCGCCCGTCGAACACCACCGTCACCTCGGTGTCCTGGTCCACCAGGGGTGCGAGCGCGGTCACGAGGCCGGCGCCGGGCCCCGGCCCGATCGCGCCACCACCCGTCGGGCTGCGACCCGATGAGATTCATGCCGTCGACCACCCAGTGCCCCATCGGGCCAGCCTGCCCCACCGGACCCGCCCCGGCCGAGAAAAATCTCGGTCTCACCCGTCGGAGCGGGCAGGTCCCGGACGACAATACGGACGTGGGTGATGGCGCCAGCGCTCCGGACGGTCCCGGGACCGAGCTCCTGGCCGTGTACGACGAGGCCCTCCCCCACGTCTACGGCTACCTGCTGTCACGCTGCGGCACCGTGGCGCTGGCCGAGGACCTCACGGCCGAGACCCTGCTGGCGGCGGTCGATGCCGTGCGCCGTCCGGATCCGCCGCGCGTGTCGGTGCCGTGGCTCGTGGGCGTGGCCCGGCACAAGCTGATCGACCACTGGCGCCGCCAGGCCGCGAGGAGCGCGGCCTGCGCGCCCTGGCTGCGCCGACGACGCCGCAGCAGGACCCTGGGACGTGCGCTCGACGCCCTCCGCGCGCCCGGCACGCCCTCGACACCTCGTCGCCGATGCACCGCGCCGTGCTCACCCTGCGCTACATCGACGACCTGCCCGTGCGCCGACGTCGCCGCGCATGTGTCGCGCAGCGTGCACGCCACCGAGGGGCTGCTGGTCCGGCGCCGCCCGTTCCGCCGCATCTACTGCGCCGGGGAGGACGATGATGCCTGATCCCTTCGAGTCCCTGCGCGGCGCCTCCCGCCCCTGTCGATCCCGAACCCGCCTTCGCGGCACGCCTGCCGCGCCCGCGTCGGAGCGCGCCCTCACCCTTCCCGAAGGAGTCACCGTGTCCGACACGACCCTGGCATCGACCCGCCATCGCTCCGCCTCCCCCCCGGACCGGGGGCGGCGGCTGGGGATCACGCCCTACCTCATCGTCACCGACGCCCGACGGGCCATCGACTGGTACGTCGAGGTGTTCGGGGCGAGGCGGCGCGGCGAACCCATGGTCATGGCCGACGGCCGCATCGGGCACGCCGAGCTCGCCGTCGGCACCGGCGCCTTGTTCCTGGCCGACGAGTCGGCCGGAACCCCCGTGGCCGCCCCCCTGGCCGGGGCGGAGGCCGCCGTGAGCCTGGTCGTCGACGTCACCGACGTCGACGCCACCGTGGGGCGCGCCCTCGACGCGCGGCGGCACCCTCGAGCGGGCCGCCGCCGACCACCCCTACGGGCGCAACGCCGTGGTCCGCGATCCGTTCGACCACCGCTGGATGGTCTCCTCGGCGCCGGCTGGCGCGCCGAGCGGGTGCGCCAGGGCGACATCGGCTACGCCTCGCTGTTCGTGGCCGACGTGGTCCGGGCCGAGGCGTTCTTCGCGGCGGTGCTCGGGTGGGAGTACTCCCCCGGCAGCGGCCCCGAGGGCCGGCAGGTGCACGGTGTCCACCCCCATCAGGGCCTGTGGGGCGGCACAGGACCGCAGCACGCTGTTCCTCGCCTTCGCCGTGGACGACGTCGACGCCGCCGTGCGCCGGCGTGCGCGCCGCCGGCGGGGAGGCCGGCGAACCGACGGACCGGCCCTACGGCCGGCTGGCGGACTGCATCGACGACCAGGGAACGGCCTTCGCGCTGTACGCCCCGCCCCGGGGCGAGCCCGTCCCACGGACCGCACCCCACGGCGACAGCCAGGGAGATCTCGCCTACATCACCATGGAGGTGGTCGACTCGGAGAAAGCCCGAGCCTTCTACGGTGCCGTGCTCGGCTGGCGATTCAAGCCCGGACAGGTGGACGACGGCTTCCAGCTCGAGGACGTCCGCCCCGGGACGGGCCTGCGCGGCGGGCAGGCCGTCGCCACCACGATCCCCATGTACCGGGTGGACGACATCGAGGCGGCGGTGGCCCGGGTGCGCGCCGCCGGCGGCTCCGCCACCGATCCCGAGCGCCAGCCCTACGGCGTCACGTCCTCGTGCACTGACGACCAGGGCACGCGCTTCTTCCTCGGCCAACTCTGACGGACGTCACCGACGGCCGCCGAGGGCCTCCAGCCCGTGTCCTCGTCGGGCGCCGTGCCGGCCACGCCGTCAGCACCCGACGACGCGGCTGACGGGTTCGACGACTGCAGCTACGCCACCACCTGTGCCGCTCCCGCCGGCTGACCGGGCGCGGCATCGGAGGTGGCGGCGGTGAGCTCGGGCGTGTGGCACGGCGGCGCATTCCGGGCTGCGGCGCTGTCGGCATCGACAAG